>LN890280.1:1200000-1805304 GCA_900065925.1 Nitrosotalea devaniterrae
GTACTAGATTACGAGCCAGATAATTTTTTTGCAGCACAGCTAAAGCAAGAAGCTGCAAAGAGTATGAAACGAGACTTTATGCAGTAATAATTTTAATTTTTTATTTTGTCATTTGACAAGTCTCACATATCGTACAGCATCAGACATGGTTAAATAGCGAAAAATTAGAACGAGTGTGTTGAACAAAAAAGATGCCCAAATGATAGTAAAAAAAATGCGGGCAATTAGCGTGTATGTTAGATTTATAGGTGTAATAGATAGCAAAGGAGAGATAATGGCATATGAGAGAAGGCCAGGACATGAGCCATTACTTAACATAAAAAATACGTCTGATCAATTCTCGCACCTTGCAGTCAAGACACGCATGTCATCCCAGTTTAACAAACAACTAGGAGATGTCCAATTCATGTGGGAAGAAAGAGAGAAAGTCCAGACCATTTCTTTTGCAGTGGGCAAAAATACCGTCTGGGCATCAATTGACAAAAAAGTCATTCGCTCCGAAGTGCTTAGAATAATAGACAATTGCCTACCCATCGTAAAGCAATATTCACAAAAGTAATTTTGGCATAATCTTGAACAATAAATAACCGTGCAATCTGAGAAAAAACATGAACAAGGTAATACTAATGATTACAATGGTATCAACACTTGTGCTCTTTTCCACAGGTTTTGCATATGCTACAAACCACAACACATCAATATTTTCAGGAGCACAGAGATATGCAGATTCCAATTCCTACAAAAATGCCAACTATAGTTTTTCAATCCAGCCGCCCCTTAATTGGGAGGTGCTTGGCAACTTGCCCTCAAGTGTTGTAAACAATGCAATCGTAATATTTTCAAACGGTGACAAGAGCCAGCTTGCTACATTTGGAATTTATCACAGATACATAACACCAAATGTAATAGAGGCATTGAACAATCACACAGACAATGACATTCTTGCAACCATTAACCAAGAGGTGACTGCGGGAAATAATAACGAATCCCAAACCCTGATGTACAACGGAATCGTAGACAGATATAATGATGGAATACTAGTTTCAACAAGCTCTGCCACAAAATATGCCAGTGACAGTTCCACATCACTAAGTGAGACCCGATATTATTTCCTCAACAATGGTAACCAATACAACCTAATCTTGACAAGCAATTCTACCACAATCGACAAAAATTCACAATTGTTTGAAGATTCTGCAAATACGTTTTTTGTAAGTAATGCCAGTCCAGTTCCAGAATTTCCAGTATCTCTTGCAGTATTAATAATTGGCATGTTTTCAATCATTGTTGTTTTCAGAGTAAAAGGTCTGCCAAGAATATAGATCAAACAGACAACCAATAGAGCACATGTTCATTCGTAGAACATTTGCACCCCTCATGCAGACGCAAGATAGACAAACATGCGATAAAGGTCTAAAAATTTGGAGTGAACAGTTATTATGTAGCATTTAGCAACGAAGATCATGTCAACAGAAGACAGACAAATGTTTCCTGCCACATGCGCAGACTGTAAAAAAGAAACACAGGTTCCCTTCAAACCAGCAGAAGGAAGACCAGTATATTGCAAAGAATGTTTACCAAAACATCGTCCAGCACGCAGATTTTAGGCTGAAAAACGCTTAAAAAAATTTTTTTGAATTAGACCTATATTGTGAGATCAGAAAGATTAAGTTGATTTCAGAAAGAGTCCAGTCATTGTCAAAGGTCCAGTCTGCAGAAAATTTTGCAAAAGAGCGACACATCAATGCTGTAAGAATAGATCCAAACATTTCACACCATGAACACTTGTCATCAGTTGTAGCACGACTCAAAAATCTAGGAGTAACAGACCAAGATGTACTCTGTGCAGCCTGGCTGCACGATACCATAAACGATACAGAGACAAGTTTTGATGAACTGGACAAGAGGTTTGATTCCAAGGTAGCAGTGCTGGTATTGTCAATATCAAGGGACAGGACCTTGTCAAGATCAGTGCAAGAAGAGCAATACGTAAAACAACTAAGGGGTGCGCCCATCGAGGCAAAACTAATCAAGTTATGCGACATATCTGCAAATCTTAGAGATTTGAAAAATTCCCAGTGGTCAAAGACAAGAAAAACAAAAGAGGTAAAAAAGAAACTATACTATTTGAATGTGATAAAATCAGACCTTGTAAAAAATAAAGATCAGGTGCCAGGAATTACTAGTCTGATAAATGGAATCAATGATACAATCACATCATATGGATTACGTCCAGTTGTGTTTCAATGATTGTATACACAATACAATGTTAAGTTATTCAACAAACCTTTTAGAGTTCAAGTGGCAAAAAGATATTCTATGGTACTAGGCCCACTCATCAGAAAGGAGATAGAAAGCGCAATCAGAGGATGGTGTCCAAATGTGACTTTACTCAAAAAAGGAGAATCCCGGCTACAGAAAATTTGGAAATTCAAAAGCGGATCAGATTTCATATATGGATACTTGGTAGGCCAGATGGAAGGATACATTGCAGGAATCATAGTTGGAAGACATGGAAAGATACCAGATTCTGAAGAAAGCAAAGAGATTAGAAAAATGGTAGAGGTCCGTGCAAAAGAAATAAGACAAGTAATGTCTGCATACGAGAAAAAAGACAAGACAGTCTGAGAATCATTAAATCATACTTTTATTGAACCCAAATTATCTTCCAGTCATGGTATTAGATAAAAAAGATAAAAAAATTCTCGATACAATGATAGAAGAAGAGATATCAAAGATTCCAGGGCTTGTCAGAAATCTTCGCCTGCCCCAGTTCCAAGAGGCATTTCAAATAAAAAATGAATCAGAATACATTTACGGATACACACATGGTTCCATAATTGGCAAGTTTGAAACATATTATTTTGTAGTCCATTCTGGGAAAAAACCTGGTGGCCCAGAAGTGGATGAAATAGGAAAGACAATCTTTGAGAAATCAAACGAGATAAGAGACGCCATTTCAAAAATCAGTTCAAAAGAATAATCTAGGAATGTACCAACGGAATGGTAAACTTGAACATGGAACCGTTTTTGTGCCGTGAGTCAAGCCAAATTTTACCGCCATGATTTTCAATTATTCCCTTACATATGGTCAGCCCAATTCCAGAGCCACCATATTTTCGTGATTGTTCACAAGTACCCTTGTAAAACTTGTCAAATATCTTTCCAAGGTCTTCAGGCTTTACCCCCTCTCCATTATCCTCAATACAGAACAAAATATCAGAATCTGCGGTTTTTTCAACTTTTACGGTGATTTTGCCGTCAATTTCAGGAACATAGTCTACAGCGTTTTTTACCAAGTGTACCAGAACTTGTTCTATCCTTCTGCCATCAGCGTGGATCTTCCCATAATCACCAAATTCTATCTTCAGCTCGATCTGCTTTTCTGCAATAAACGGCCGCAACAGGTTTGCACATTTATCCATGAGATCTGGTATATCCAGATCTGTTTTTTCTAGAGACATTGAATGCAATTCAAGTTTGTACATATCTGAAACGTCTCCCACCAATGCTTCCAATTTATTGATACAGCCATGTATAGTTCGAATCATTCTTTCTTGTTTTTCATTTAATGGACCTGCCATATGAGATTCTAGCATTTCAGTACACATTTTGATTGGAGACAGATGAGTCTTCAAGTCATGATTGATTATTGATACATCCAGTGCACGCAGTACTGTAACTTTATCATTTTCATGCGAAAGTACATTTGGTTTAGGTAAAACTTTTTTTCTTGACCCTGACAATAAAAGCACTTGCCAGAAATATAATATAAGAAACAGTCAGGGTACTATGAACAAACAGAGATCATCAATACAAATCAAAGAATATCGTGCGTGAAAATTGCAATAATGAAGATATTAGATAAAAATTGAGAAAAATATAGGAATCAGATTGTATCTGAATGCCTTATTTTATTGGGAACCTTCTACTAGTTCAGCAGAAGCAAATCTCTGGCCTACTTGGGTAATTCTTACCTTAGCATTCTGGCCAGCTTTGCCGTCTTTAACAAATATTACAAAGCCTTCTACTCTTGCAATACCGTCGCCTTTTCTACTGATTTCAGTAATGGAAACGTCGTATTCCTTTCCGGTTTCTACTGGTTTTGGGCTATTATCAAAACTTCTACCGCCGCCGCCACCGCCGAATCTTCGACCGCCGCCGCCGTAACCTCCGCCTGATCGTCCGCCGTAACCGCCGCTGCCTCTATCGTTGTAACTCATCGTCGCACCTCCTTCTGATCGTAAAATGTTATGACACTCAATAAAAATGCTCGAAATTTGTTTTTGATGTCAAAAATTTGACTCTTTATCGATCAATCACTCATTTCATTATGCTTAATACGGATAGCAGAGGCAATTATTCATGGCAAAAGCCAAAGCAAAACCAAAAGCAAAATCAAAAGCAAAAGCAAAGAAGAAATAAAATAATCGGACCTGCAAAAGGTCTTTATCCTTTTTCTAAATTTGTTAATTTTTGTTCCTTATCTCCTTTTTTACAAACACCGCACAGTTCATTTTGAATTTTTAATAGTAAGATTGTTTGAGTGATAACCATGACAGCGTCAAAAGACATTGCCAAAAAATCAATCATGCTTCACAGAAAATTAAAGGGCAAAATACTTCTAGGGCAGAAATCACGCAAACTAAGCATCAAAGAAATTCAGCTAATATACACACCAGGTGTTGCTGCAGTATCAAAACAAGTGTTTGAACATCCAAAAGAAAAATTTGTTCTAACATCAAAGAGAAATAACGTAGCAATTGTTACAGACGGAACAAGAATTTTAGGTCTTGGAAATATTGGTCCATATGCTGCAATGCCAGTAATGGAAGGAAAGGCAGTATTGTACAAACAATATGCAGAAATTACTGCATTTCCAATATGTCTTGGAACAACAGACAAGAAAAAAATAATTGAAACAATAACTGCAATAGAACCAGTATTTGGTGCAATCAATCTAGAAGACATAGAATCGCCAAAAGTTTTGGAAATATCAAAAGAATTACAAAAAAATATCTCAATTCCAGTATTTCATGACGATAGACACGGTACATCAGTGGTAGCACTTGCAGCATTGATAAACGCACTAAAACTTGTTAAAAAACAACTGGAATCAATCAAAGTTATTGTAGCTGGTGCAGGCTCTGCAGGAGTCGGTATTACAGATTTACTCAGGTTTGCAGGATGTAAAAATATCATCGTAGTTGATTCTACAGGCGCAATTTACAACGGAAGAAGAAAAAACATGAATCCATACAAAAAAGAAATTGCCATACACACCAATCCAAAAAAAGAAAAAGGCTCACTTGATGAGGTGATAAAAAACGCAGACGTATTCATCGGAGTTTCTGGGATAAGCAACTTGGTCACAGAGAGCATGGTAAAAAGCATGGGGAAAAATTCCATAGTTTTTGCACTTACAAATCCAGAGCCTGAGATTAATCCAGTCATTGCAAAAAAAGCAGGAGCAAGAATTGTTGCTACTGGAAGTTATCAATTCAACAACAAGGTAAACAATGCTCTAGTTTTTCCATATCTCATGAGAGCAATCCTTGACCATAGAATATCCAAAATAGATACCAAGATACTTTATGCAGCAGCAATTGCAATTGCAAATACCATACCGAAAAAACAATTGCGTTATGACAATATAATATCAAACGTGGGAGACAAGCGACTCCAGCAAAACATGACCCGCGCGCTAAAAAAGTTTTATAAAAAATAGATATACGTATACATAATTTCAATTCAGGTGATCAGCTTTTTATTAGAACTAGATCCATCTGACCATCATGGTCATAACAAGGACTGTAAAATTGGACCAATTCTGCAAATCCATACTAGACATTGATAGAAACATACGCTCTGTTGCAGTACTAGATGGAAAAGGAAAATTACTTGACAGCATGGCACACCGGGGAGTTTTACAACCAAGTTTAGAGAAATGGAATGACATCCATTACATGGAATGCACATTTGACATTTCAATGGGTGCAAAATTTGATGACCTGTATGGACCAATTAGATATCATCACTCTGACAAGGATGATTTTATCATGTTCAGTTTCCCATATCACAAAAACATCATCATCATTACAAGCACAAAGAAAATTAGCCCAATTACCTTTGCTACAAAGATAGCTCATACAATAAACGATTTTAAGAAATTTTAGATTCTAGGTAGATTTTAGCTTCGCCATGACTTTCTCCAAGTCATTGAGTGGGACAATTTTTACAGTACTAGTGGTGGAGATTCCAACTGTAATACACATTTGTTCTACATCATGTGCATTTTTTGCATCCAGAATTATTATCCATTCATGTTCAAGAACTGACATGTAAAAGCCCAATACTTTGGTAATGTTGAATTTTTTTTGAGTTGTCTTGATTTTATTTTGTATTTGCAGGAATATTTTTTTGCTGTCTTTGTTATTTAATGGACATAGATCGGGGCTGTGCACTGCAAAGACTCCAAATAACATATGATATACTTTAAACAATATTCTAATAAATCTTAAGAATTGCCGCTCTAGATCGCATTGTTTACTAGTAATTTTACCCGTTACAGAAAAAACAAGGATTTGAAAAATTGTTTAAATCACAGCAAAATCAAACAAGCTTGTGATAAAACACATCATGGTTCCACATGATAAATCAGAATCGGCAAGCCGTGCATTTGAATATGCAATTGACCTTGCAGGAAAATATAATTCAAGTATCAGTATTGTTACATGTGTTTCAGTACAAGCCCCGACAGATCCATATTTTGGAGCAGCATACATTGAAACAGCAAAATTACTAAAAGAAGATGCGGCAAAATCAATATCAGGTCTAGAGCCTAGATTAAAGGAATTAAAAATACAATACAAAACTGACGTACTAGAAGTAAGATCAGTTACAGATTCATTGGTCTCATATGCAGAATCTCACAATGTAGACCTAATAGTCATGGGCTCACGGGGGTTTGGAGGATTCAAAAAGTTGTTGCTTGGAAGTGTTGCAAGCGGCGTATCTCAGCATTCAAAGTGCCCTGTTTTGATTGTAAAATAGAAAAGTGTGGCTGTAAGATAGAACTATTTTCTATATCTTGATGCAAACGTATTATCAGAATCACCCAAGTCTTTTACAAACTGTTGGCGCAAGATATTTCCATATACAACTAGGTCTCTTGCCAACATATCTAATCGTGATTCAAGTTTTGGAGCTATTTTTCCATCTGTAAAATCATCACGGTCAACTACAGATACTCCATATGGCATGCTCCATCCATAACATTGTCTGACTACAGTTCTCATTTGGTCCATTGCTGTCAAACCTTTTTCATGAGATGAACATATGTAACCAAAAGTCTTTCCTGCAAACTCTGCCCAAAAATAATCAAGAAAGTTTTTCATTGCACCAGACATGGAACCATGATAATCCGGTGTAGACAAAATCAAGGCATCAGCCCACATTACATCATCTTGTGCTTTTTGTATTTCATCATTTGATTTGTTTTCAGCAGGGTCAAACAATGGTAATCTAGTTTGTCTTAGGTCTAGCAATCTAGTCTCGGCTCCATATTTTTTTGCAAGATCAAGTGTGATGGACAATGAATTTGTGCTAGAAGCATTATCACGAAGACTAGAACCTATGCCTAGAATTCGAAATGCCATACAAACCCTCTGCTCTAGGGGAATAAATAATATCGCCCAAATAGACACAGGTGAGATCACTTGGTGTGACCAAGTTTTACAATCCACAGTCAAGTAATAAGAGTGGGATCCAACATATCCTGTGAATATAGTTTGAAATTCTACATAGAGTTTAATCCATGCAGAGAATGCAAGGACATCATTCGAGAATTAAATGAAACCCTGCCCACAGACGAGGGTTCAAAGAAATTTCTAAGACACATAACATACAACCACACCGAAGTCGGACAGGCAATTATAGAAGAATTTCCAAAACAGGCAGACAAGGAAAAGTTTCCTTGGTTTGGATAGAAACAGTTTCAAGTCCTATTTTCAAGCATGCAAGAATACAGTTACAGGAGTAAGAAGACTAGTTTCCGTACCACTCTATTGCAATTTTTTTGACCTCAGCAATGGATTTGCCAAGATTTTCAGCTTGTGCCTGGTCTCCTGCATTCATTCCCTCGTTTAATATTCCTCGAATATCCGAGAACCCCATGAATTGGAATTCTATTTTTGTAAGAGACAGAGCATGCTCCCAGTTCATCATTGGCTCTTTTGTATAAAAACCGCCAGATGAGACAAGTATCAGCGCCTTTTTACCGTTCATCAGACCAAAATATTTTCCATCAGATGTATCCCATGTCTGGCCCTTTAACATGACAGAGTCAAACCAGGCCTTGACTGGTGCAGGCATTGAAAAGTTGTGCATTGGAAAAGCCATTACAACAATATCTGCAGATTTTATTTGTCTAGTCATTGCATCCATTTTTGTCAGGGATTTTGTTTGTCCATTAGAAATTTCCTCTTTTAGATAGTTTCTGTGTATGTATGCACTCATATTTTCTACATTAAACATATCTGGAACATTAATGCAGAGATCTAAAACTTCGATCTCAGAATTTTTTATTTCATTTCGAAAAGCATCCAATAATTTTTTGCTAGTAGACCTTTCTTCTCTTGGAGTATATTTTACAAGCAGAGTCTTCATGAGCTATAAAATATAATCAAATCCATATAATATAATCGGATTTTGATATTCTCAAAGATACGATGATACGCTTTGTGTCTGGTCAATGCCACGCTCTATTGCAGAATAGATTGGAGTTTCTAGTCTGCTCAGAGTCTTTTTCTTGATGAATCCCACTGTCATTATATCAGCACGGAAGATCAAGCTAAGCAGCCAATCAAATCCAACTTTAATTTTCTTTTCACGAGTTGGCAAGTGTGACCAATAAAATGTTCGCCACAAGACCCATGCAACAAATCCATGTATTTTTTTTCCATTGACAAGTGCAACACCCGTACGTTTTCCTATTGTGGCCATCACTCCCCTGTTATGATATACAAATGGCTGCATGAAATTGGGATTGCCTTTGACCTCTGCAATTAGATTCTCTGAGACCAGTTTAGATTGTCTTATTGCAATTTGTGCAGTTGTAGGGTATACGGTATTGGTTTTAAGGTCAACCAGATTAGCACAATCTCCCAATGCAAAGATGCTTGGGTAATCTTTTAGTCTCAGGTATTGGTCTACAACCAAGCGACCAGACTGGCCATGTTCACATTTGAGAGCAGCTACAAGCGGGTCAACTGTAACTCCACCTGCCCAGATTAGAGTAGCACATGGAATTATTGTATTATCACTCAACAGTACGTGGTCTTCGCCTGCATCAACTGCCTTGGTATTTGTTATTACTTCGATTCCTGATTTTTTGACATGATCAAGTGCAAACTTGCCAAGTTCTTCACCGACCTCCGGTAAGATTCCATCCCTTGCAGATACAATGATGGTTTTGATTTTACCAGCATCAATATTTTTGTAATAGTCTTTTGTTGCATCTTGCAGAAAATGGTTTATCTCTGTTGCAATCTCCACTCCTGCAAAGCCTCCACCAACTACAACAAATCGTAGCAATTGTTCTTGAAGAACAGGATCTCTTTCTTGGTCTGCACACTCTAGTACACTGACTATATGATTTCTAATTGCAATGGCATCTTCTAATGTTTTGATTGTAAATGCAAATTCTTCTATGTTACGATTCCCAAAAAAGTTATCCTTGCTGCCAAGTGCAAGAACAAGATAATCATATTCTAATACGGTTTCTTTTTGATCAAATATTCTAATTACAGAAACACCCTTGTTTTCCACATCAATTGAGAGAATCCTTGCGTGGCAAAAGTTTGCAGTCTTGCAAAAAGTTCGGATTGGATTTGTAATATCACTTGCATGAAGCATCCCAGATGAAATTTCAGGCAACATTGGCGTAAAGAGGAAAAAGTTATCCTGGCTTACAAGTGTGATTTCGGCATCATTTCCCTTGAATTGTTTTTGTATCTCACGCAATACATTGCTTCCAGCAAATCCCCCTCCAAGTATCAGGATTTTTGTTTTTGCAGGATTTTTAGTGCTAAATTTTCGTATCATCTAATCTACCTCATGATTTCCAATAAAGCGATAAAAGGAATGCGTATCATACATGTAGAATTTATTGCAAGTGTATCAATAAACCAGTAGCTTCTTTGGGATGAACAAACCTGTACAAAATATTTGCGTAGTAAAAAATTGAGGCAGATTGTGCCTAGTTTGTTCATTAAAAATAATGCCGATCTAATATAACATAAAACAAATACCAGAATTAGTGTCACACACCCAAGAAAACCAAAACAAGTCCAGCACCAGAATCAGTGCCATAGTCATTGATGATAATAAGGAGCTACTAGACCTGTTTGTAGAATTGTTACAAATTCGCGGAGTTAAGGTGGCAGGAACCGGAGCTAATGGAGAAGAAGCAATTACACTATACCAGACACATGGTCCAGACATTGTTTTTTTGGATGCAAAAATGCCAGTTCACGACGGTTTTTACGCATTAAGCAAAATTAGGGAGTTTGACCCTCACGCAAAAATAGTTCTAGTCACAGGTTCAAATCAGGAAAAGGCACTGTTAGACAACTGCAAGGCAAACGTTATAGTTGAAAAGCCATTTGACATTGAAGAGATAATGAAAATAACATGCCAGTTGACTGGAAAATATCTTGAAAATATACAATAGAGGAATTTTCAAGACCAAACGGTTATGCCAATTATTATTTGAAATTAATTTTAACACTTAATGAAATTCTTTAGACATTTGTCATATGCAAGACAGAACACTATACCATACCATGATTACATGTCCAAATTGCGAAACTATCCATATGGCAGAATCCATACTAGTCTGTTCAGATTGCGGCATTACACTAGAATAGGAAAATTAATGCATGAGAATTTATTCTCCCATACCAAGTGTTACCTATGAATAAAGACAGGGGCATCTGCAAGGGACTGTGCAAGGAACACAAAGTTAGAAAACCGCGAGACGGTACTAGTCGCTATTTATCAGGTCAAGTGCGATGCCAGATTTGTGGAGTATTCATGTCAAGAGAGGCATGCCATGACAAGGAAGAAAGGCCTGCAACTGATGATACTGTTGATTTGTATTGCAACTGTTGCAATTGCATGGTACGATCAAGACCAAGAAACAAACCCGGGACAAAGTCTAGCAAAAAGACACCCCAGGAAGAATACGATGAGCTACGAGAATTAAAAAAGAAATACTAGACATTGCAGAGAGTTATCTTTCCACTCTGACGCAAACTTTCCAGATTCAACAATGCATCATGATAACTTGCCCTATTTGCAATCTCATGCTCTAGCCTATTGATTCCCTTTTGTACATTTGCAGAGTCATGTATTCGTGAAGGATGGAGGGCATGAAGTAATTGGTGAATGAGTACAATTGTAACCATTCTTCGGTTGTCCCGAGTATCATCTTTGAATATATCATGGACATAGATTTTGTATGACGGCTGACTGAGTAGATCTTTTATCAGGTTGATATCCCCAGAAGCATTTCCATTGTTTTGCATTTTTACGCCAAAAGTTTTACTTGAGAAAAATTTTGTACAGTCTCCAAAGTTTCGGTCATCAGGTTTTTCATCATGATATTCCACTATGACATTTTGTGCATCTTTCAAACAGTCAGACAACCAGTAAGTATCTTCTACATTTGGTGTCATGATTACATTTACTTTTTCTACATTGGATTCTGCAATGACATTTGCATCAGATATGGTTTTTTTGGATTCATTAAGAAGTGGAGGTTCAGAGACGCTTTGAAATGAATCAGCTTTTACATATTCTACATTTTCAAGCATGGTACACTTGTGTCTCTGTGGCAAGAGATGATTGTTACAATATTCATATCCGCATAGTTTAC
The DNA here is from genome assembly GCA_900065925.1 of Nitrosotalea devaniterrae. GTDB lineage: Archaea > Thermoproteota > Nitrososphaeria > Nitrososphaerales > Nitrosopumilaceae > Nitrosotalea > Nitrosotalea devaniterrae. The sequence goes on from LN890280.1 coordinate 1,211,939, forward strand.
AGGGTTTGCTCAGAGATGCGTCCACTTTGAGGCCATCGTATGTACAATATTTGTCCGTAATTTCATGGAATAATTCATTTAAAATAAAGTTGGCTGTTTTCAGATTTGACTAAAAGGTATAGGACATCTGAGTGTTGTCAGGTTTAATGGCATAGTGTCAGAATTTAGGATTTGTTTGGGCATCTAGGTACCGTACCCAATATTGTATTTTTGCCAAAATTCTTTTCATGGATTGATCCAAAAAACTTTCCCCACACACCTTATCAATAATAGCAATCAATATTTGGCATTGTCTAGTCTTGGCAAAAATACAAGAGGTAGTCATGTTGTCAACATACTTGCAATATCGGCAATACTTGTAACAGGCATTGTATTTCTTTTGGGCCAGTCATTTGCTCAAACTCCAAGTGCACCAGACCAACCCGTAGGAGTCACAGCAACTGCAATATCCCCAACAAGCATCAGTATTGGCTGGAGTCCACCACAAAATAATGGAGGATCGCCAATTACAGGATATAAAATTGATTACAGAGTTGTTCCAAACACATCATACACAACTCTTGCTACATTAAACAATGTCACAACGTATACTCACATCAATCTTGTCACAGGCAAGACATACATTTACAGAGTTTCTGCCATAAATGTAATTGGCACTGGAAGTCCATCACCAGAAGTTTTGGCCACGCCAACCAGTAGCTCTGCACCGCCAAAAAATATTGCTCCAAACCCACCGCAAAATCTTGTTGCGTCAGCATATTCATCAACCCAGATAAATCTCTCATGGGGTGCACCCCAGTCAAATGGTGGACCGGTCGTATCAGGATATAAAATTGATTTTAGTCTAGATTCTGCAAACTTTACAAATCTAGTTGCAAACACTGGCAGTTCATTTACAGCTTATTCACATACAGGACTACAGGTAGGACACACATACACCTACAGAGTTTTTGCGATAAATTCTATTGGAACTGGCAACTCGTCAAATACCGCAACTACAACACTAACCCAAGTCCTTACAGTTCCAGGCTCTCCTACACTTAGTGCAACTGCTGCATCAGCAACAAGTGTAAGCTTGTCATGGACTGCACCTGCAAATGATGGAGGCTCTGCAATTACAGGATACAAAATTGAATATGCCAATGCTACATCTCCATACAAGGTACTTGTTTCAAACACCGGAAACTCGCAAACAGGATACATTCACAATGGACTTGTCACAGGTACGGTATACTCGTATCGTGTAACTGCCATTAATTCAATTGGTGCTGGAAATCCATCCAATGTCGTAACCGCACAACCTCAAGAGACAACGACTCCAACCATTACAACAGCAGTTGCAATATCTCCAACCAGTGTAAGTTTATCATGGATAAAACCATCACAGACATATGGCCAGGTTGTCAACGGATATAGAATTGACCAAGTGATAAACGGTAACTTTCTTTCAGTTGATGACACTACAAGCAGTGTTACAAAATATACAATTCCAAATCTTACAACAGGTAAGACATACACTTTTGCTGTAACTGCAGAATTATCAGGCGGGTCACAGACTAATCCATCACCTCTTGTTTCTGTCACACCCACAAGCACATCATCAGCTCCTGATTCTACCAATCAACCACCGCCGACCTCAACACCGGAACAAAATCTAGCATTGCCAGATCCACCAACTGGTATCAATGCAACGCTGATTTCCCAGAATACTGTACTGTTGTCATGGGTGGCTCCTTCAAATAATGGAAAACTTCCTGTAACAGGATTTAAAATTGAATCAAAGACTGGAGCAGACGGCACATGGAGTATAATCACTTCAAACACTGGCGTTCAAATGTCATTTATCAAGTCAGGACTACAAGCGGATATGATTTACTATTACAGAATATCCTCAGTGAGCAGCGTAGGCACAAGCCAGCCTTCAAGCCAGGTCTCTGTTAGTACCCAGTCAGGGTCAAGCCAGCCTCCTGTACAATCTACTCCAGCACAACATTCCCAAGGCATGATTCCGGTCTTGAATACCACCTCAACAATCAGCTATGACATTACCGGCGGTCAGATAATAGGAATCGGAATCAACCCCGGAACATATTCATTGAATATCAATCTAAAATCAGATACAGCCGGAACACTATCCATTCAGATTCCAAGAGACATGATTGATGCAAAGAAACTTGATGGTACAGATGACGTATACATTGTTACAAATGACAAAAACGTTGCCCAGTTTAGCGAGACTAAGACTATATCATATAGGACACTAGTGATTTCATTTCCTGCAAATACAGTTCACATGTCAGTTTATGGAACAACCATAGTCCCAGAATTTCCAATTGCATTGATTGTATTTGTTCTTGCATTTATTCCAGTAATTGCATTCTCAAAAAGAATTATCAAGTACTAGAAATTTTGTGTGTAGCAGCAAATAAGAACACATTTGAGATTATGTGTACCGCATTTTCTGTTTAAGGTGATATAAGAAATGCTTTTTCACATTTTGGATAGTATCAGAACAATTTCATAAAAAAATTCTACGGAAGACTTATCAACGTACCGGACGGAGGTCAATCATGCCAAGAAAAGAATACAAGACAATAACAGTAAAAGTTGCAGCGTTTGAACAATTTGCAAGAGCAATGAAAAAGGCAAAACATGAAGACCCAGACCTTGACAATAGTATATTTCTGATGCAACTTGTAAGCAAGAATCAAAAAGCTAAACGAAGTCGTTCTTGATTATATAATACAACGTAACTAGGATTAATCAAAAATAGATTACTAGTTCTTTATAGCAATACCTACAGACTCGTTCAATGACAATGTAAGATGTTTTGGTGCATAATTTGTTGAAGTCGAGTTTATTGTACCACTAGATGCAGTCGAGTTTGAACTGGTTGTACTAGGCGAGCACTCGCCCCTAAGATAGCTCCACTCTTCACATTGAGAGCCATTTGGAAATTTACAGATGCCAGTTTGGCCTGCAGATGTTGTCTGGATGTCTAATGTCCCACCATGGTTTACACAGTAAACTGATGCAGGGTTTGCAATACTAGTAGAGTTTGTAGTGGTATTTGTGGAAGGTGCAGTAGTTTTGCTCCAGGTTTTTGAAAGATCTACTGACACATCAAATCCAGCCAGTGTGCCAGAAAGTAGTGAAACTGTTTCTTTTTTTGCATCAAGGTCAAAGGCAAATCTTGCAGTATCACCCACTTTGAGTACGCCATTATCTCCTGCATCTATTACAGTTGAAAATAGACAAATCGGCATGGAAGAATCACATGTAGTGCTGGGAGTTATTGCAACATGGATAATTGCGCGTCCCACTGGTGATTGAAGTATTATCGTACCCTTGTCACCATTTATGATTGTCCACATTATCATTCCATGAAAGTTACTGCTTTCAGCAACTGCACCTTTTGTGGATACATTTGTAGAATTAGAACTGGTTTGTGCATACACAGTATTTGTAAATGGCGATAAAGCCATACCAAGCATTAGGATAATCATAAAACTACCAACAAGTTTTGGTGTCAATATCTTATGTGACATATCGTAGTCTAAAAACCTATAGTCAATGATATCATGCAGGCTTCATCAGGATTTTACCAAACAAGTTTCCTTTTAGCATTTTTGTGTGGGCCTCTACTGCATTTTCAAAAGTGTAGATAGAGTCAACAATTGATCTTATCTTGCCCTTTGACATCCAAAATATTCCCGATTCAAGTTCAGCGCGTGTTCCTTGTGTAGAACCCAGTATGTTAGTGCCTTTGAAAAATATGTGTCTTAGATCCGAAGTTACATCATATCCTGTTGTGGCACCAGTTGTAACAAGAGTTGCACCATATTTTAGCAACGCAAGCTCCTTGTTCCAGTGTGATCCTCCAATATGCTCAAAAATTACATCAATTCCCGGACTAGAGTTCTTCTTTTTTGCCAAGTCCTTAGATATTGCAAAGACTTGCTTGTTCCAATCTTCTTGTCTGTGGTCTACTGCATAGTCTGCACCAAGTTTGAGACATTCTTCTAATTTACTTTGATTTGCAGTTGTGATTACATCACAACCATAGAGCTTTGCAATCTGAATTCCAAATGTTCCCATCCCAGAGCCTCCACCCATGACAAGTACAGTTTGTCCTGGCTTGATTTTTGCTCTGCCCACAAGCATGTGCCATGATGTTGTCATTGTCATTGAAGCAGCAGCCGCATCTTCATATGATACACCATCAGGAATTTTTACAACGTTTACTTCAGGAAGATGAGCATATTCACAATATCCACCCCACAGAGGACCTGTTTGAAAACCCCAGATTTTTCTAAACCTGCAATCATATTCACGACCTTCAGTGCATGCAACACAGACCCGACAGGACAGGTTTCCATGTGAAACAACCCTGTCTCCCACCTTGATAGTATGGACATCTTCTCCCACAGCAGTGACTTGGCCTGCTGCATCAGTTCCCGAAATGTGTGGCATTGGTATCTGGATTGGTTTTCCTCGCATTGCCCAGATATCATCGTGGTTTAATCCTGCAACAACTACCTTGAAGACAACTTCGTTTGGCTTAGGCTTGGGTTCTGGAATATCAATTATTTTTAGGATTTTTTTATAATCATCATCAGGTGCATATTGTTCATAGGATAGGGCTTTCACAAATTATCTGAAATACATTGACAATATTAAGAAAATGGTTTTGGAAAAAAGTTACCGGTATTCGTCGCCACAGTCACCTATTGCCACAAAGAGATCTTTTGATTTTGACGTGATTGACTTTATTTTCTCATCGTCCTCTTTGTCCAAGTGTAATGAAAACACTTGCAGATTGTCAGATATATTATTAGAGATTCCAAGTCGTGCCCCAATTATTACACCTGCAACTGTAGGCTTGTCCAATATGTATCTGGTAGCAACATTTGCAATGCTGGAATCATGTTTTGTTGCAATCACATCCAGCACTGACAAGAGTTCTTGAAATAATTTCCAGCCACCCCATGCATCAATCATGTTCTTGTATTTTTGCAAGCTAAACGTGTTTATCTCTGATCTTGCAGGTTCAGCCTTTCCTAGATATTTTTTGGATAAAAATCCCCCACAGAGTGTGCCATATGTGAGAAGCTGCATTTTATTTTTCTTGCAAAATGGAACCATCTTGACTTGCGGGCGTTGGTCTATTATTGAATACTGGACTTGGTTTGATATAGGATGGAATCCTTGGTCTACCATGATTTGTATCGTATCAGTATCAAAGTTTGTCAGCCCAAGGTGTCTAATTTTTCCCTCATCGCAAAGCTTTGTCAGATGATGTAATGCGTCAATGTATCGCGTATCGTTATAATCCCACCAGTGAAACTGGAGTACATCTATTGATTTTACATTCATTTTCTTGATTGATTGTTCGATGTAATGCTCAACTATTTGTCTAGTCATCGGTCCAGGATTTGGGACAAATTTTGTTAGTGCCTGGACTTTATTTGTCTCATCTGCACCCCTTTGTTTTTCAAGTCGTTTCCTAAATTCTCCCAGATATTCTTCTGCAGGACCATAAATGTCTGCCATGTCCCACGTAGTAAGACCAGAATCATGATATGCAAACATTTCAGATATTGCAGATTCTGGATCAATATCACCATGCCCCCCAGCTACTTGCCACATGCCGTTTAGAATTTTGCATATTTTTAGATCAAATGTCAATTGACAAGTTTTGTCATCCAAGTCCATGAGTGTTTTAAAAAAATACTTGCCTATTTGATAATCTTTCTAGCAAGAACCAGACATGAAATCCAGCAGATAGAGAAATCAATTAATTACAAAAAACAATGAAAATACATGAAGATGAGTCTAGTTTCTTGTATTAGTAAAAAATCAAGATATACAATTCCTCTTGTATTGTTTCTTGTTTCTGTGTTGGTGTATTCGTACAACTTGGAAGGGCAACCAAGACATGGAGACGAGATAAACTATCTCGGATGGGCTGGAAATTATATCCATTTGATAAACAGCGGCGACCTTGCAAATTCGTGCTTGGTATCAATAGACAATTGTAATTTGTTATACCACATACCTGCACATGGTGCAACGTACAGTCCGCTTCGCATGATATTGATTGGCATTCCCCTAAGCCTTGAGCACCTAGACACTGGAGACTATTACGACTGGTCTTGCTATTGGTTTACTTGCTATAACTTTCACAATGCACCAACCATACAACAGATGGCCGCAGGACGCGCACTCTCACCAGTCTTTGGCGCACTTGCAGTAGTTGTTGCATTTCTCATTGGAAAAATTCTCTTTAACAGAAATGTAGGAATAATTTTTTCGATTCTTTTCATGTTTTACAACCTGTGGGTGTGGTACAGTAGGACAATAATGACCGAAGTCCACTATATTTTTTTTAGCATGCTTGCTCTGTTGCTCTTGCTTTATTCTTTTAGGACAGGGCATTTGAGAATAAAATATCTTGTCTCAAGCGGCATTGCGTTTGGATGCGCGTTTACCTCAAAGTTACTATCAGTGGAATTTTCAATTTTATTTGCCAGTATAATTTTATTTTACGGCCTGTCTCAAAGACTGCCAGTTGACAAAAGACATGTTCTAAAAACAAGTCTAATAATTGGTGCATTTTTCTTGATTGCAATACTTGGCTTTTTGCTAACAGAGCCAGGATTTTACAAAAATCCAATTCACCAGATTGTAGCAATCAAGTCAGACATGGACAATTACAATAGAGATGTTTGGTTTATTGCATATCCTACAATACAGGGATTAGAGCCTACTCGAATGCTCTCGCTTTTCCATTATACTTTATTTCCTAGTCCCATAGAGCACACAATACCTGGGGCATATCCCAACTCTACTTTCAAGATTTGGTGGAACAATCCACCTACTAATTCCAGCATACCATTGACTGTATTTTTCTTTGTAGGAATTGGATACATCATAAACAAAATACGAAAACTCAAAGACTGTATCCCAGAAGCACTTGTCTTGATTTGGTTTGTCAGTACATTTTTCACTACACTGATGATTGCAAGAGATCTTTCACTTGAAAGATACATGTTACCATTTTTGATCTCAATCATAATTATTGCATCATATGGATTTTGGAGTTTTACAAGACACATTACAAATAAGAAAATACAAATTTCTTTTATTGCATGTGCACTATTTGCTCATGCTGTCACATCCATGTCATACTGGCAAAAGATCTATTTTTCCCCAGGGACATTTTGGACAAACCCATTGCCATATGGAACACTCCAGGAATCTCTTGCAAATCCATTTACGCTAATTGTAAATGCCATATTTGTGGCATTTTTTGCATGCATGATTTTGATTTGGTCTAAAAATAAGACCAAAGTTGCTACATAGGCCTTGGAGTTATTCAGAATCACAGTCTTCTAGTCTATTTTTGTTATAGTACAGCTTGTTGTCCTCGATTTTTACAACAGAGCCTATTGCAAAACACATCTCGCTTCGTTTTCCGTTTGTATCAATTGTTATAATAGATGAGACATCCTCGCATGGCACAGATACCAAGAGAATTGTATCTTTTTGGTCATTTTGAGCCTCAACCCAACATGCGTTTGGCAGTATAGTCTTGCATTCTATGAAATTTGGCAGTGATATGTCTACTGACATGAAAAAATTGATTCGTTGCCATTTATTATAGATTATTCAAGTTGTATGCTTTTGCTTGACAAAGAAGAGTTTGAAAATACGATACCAATAGGCCAACAGTAGAATTGAAATATTTAGATTACAAACTATACTAGTTGAAAAAACCTATCCTTTCAATAGCAATAGGAGGATGTTTTGTTGCAGTTACGATATTTTTGGTGTCAAGTTTTCTGCCAATAATTCCCACTTCTGCAAAATATAGCATCTCAGTTGATCCGGTAATCGTAAAAGACGAAATGGGAACTGAGACTCATGTTGCCATCAAAAATACTGGTACCGATGCTTTGACAAATGTTGTGATATATTATGGAGGTACTGCAAAACCAGATACTATTCCAGTATTGAACCCCGGAGAAAAGATCTCAGTTTCTCCGCCAGAGGGAAGCGAGCTTGACAAAGTGTACATAACAACAGACCAAGGAATCAACGTGACAAAAGAATATCGTTCCCCCACAAGTGCAAACTTTGTTGGAAACTCGGGTTACGGCGGATAAGTTTTAAGAATCAGAATATTTCTTTGCAAGTTTTATAATTTTTGTAGCAATCTTTTCTGCATCAGAATTTGGAAGGACTGCACATAAAATTATGCCATATCTTCCAAGTGGGGCAGTGATTCGTTTTGCTTTTTCATATTTTGCCATGGCATAAAGCGGCTCGCCAAGTGTCCTATGGGAACGCCTAGTCACCCATCTCAATGAGGCATCAGCTAGAGATTTTTCTATCTCTTCTTTTGTTTGCAGACTTTTGATTCCTTCTCGTTCTTTGAAACTATAATCTGCCCTGTATGAGACGGCAACAAGTGTAATTTCTCCATCTGACTTCATTATTTCATCGCAGATCTTTTCAAGATTCATGTTTTTTGCCCGAGAGCACATCTCCTTTGTCGTAGCATTTGTCCGCCGAATCAAATAATGCAATTGATCTATTTACTAGTTTAGGAGCATTTGTACGATCGTCGTTTGCCTTGTCAATCAAGGACTGGCCAAAGTTACGTAGTGCGTTTGCCTTGTTGTACCAAGCATTTGCATATTTTGGATCAAGTTCAATTGCCTTGTCATAGCATGCAATAGATTCCTCAAATCGTTCCAGTCTTGACAAGACAATTCCTTTGTTGTTCCAGGCACTGACATGATTGGGATCTAGCTCTAGTGCCTTGTCATATGCAATTAATGCATCTTCATGGTTTCCGTCCTTTGCATTTTCATTACCTGTACCATACCAGGAATTGTGGTCATCTGCACCCATGTAGAACATTATCAATCTAGGCCTATTTTAATAACAAGATTATTGTAAGATCCATTATTGTAACATTATCTGGATGTCATATCATCATGATATGAAAAGATAATATTTTTGGAGAAAGATTCATGCCATTACAGTAAAAGACCAGAATGGTTATTTTGAAAATAAAATATGAGGCAAATAGAAATTTATTTATTGTACGGTACAAGTTACATGATACTCAAAGTATTTATGAAACATTTTGATCTATATTGCTAATTGCCAATATTTATCGACGGTCATGATTCAAAGGATTTAACTCAAGAGGAAATAGAAAAACTCGTCAATTTACCTCGAGATGAGTTTGGGATAACCCACCTAGAGTTGTTCTTCAACAAGACTGAGAGCAGACTTTATTGTGTATTAGATGCCCCAGACGAGGAATCTATCTGGAAACACCACGAGGCAGCAGGCTTCAAGTGTGATTTTATCAGTGAGGTTCATCAAATCAAGACAGAGAATACAATAAAGACTGAGAAACTTGTGACATTAGGCCAAATGAGCTCAAACATTAGCCATGACCTAAGAAATCCGATGGCAGTCATCAAAAATTCCATAGACTTGTTGAATATAAAATACAAAGATCAACTCAATCCAGGCATTTTAGAACATATTGCAAAAATGGACCGTGCAATTTTTAACATGAGTATGATGGTAAGCGACATACTAAATTTTGCAAGGACAAAATCATTAGATCTAGAAGATCATTCATTGACCAAAGTAATTACACATGCAATTTCAACAATCATAGTTCCTTCAAACGTCAAAATAATATTGCCACAAAATGATATTACATTAAAGTTTGATGAAGCAAAATTAGAATCGGTGTTTTATAATTTAATATTAAATGCAGTCCAGTCAATGGACCAAACAGAAGGCAAGATAACAATCAAGATTATTGAAAAAATTGATGACAAGGTTCAGATCCAGATTCAAAATTCAGGGCCTGCAATTCCAGATGAACTATTAACCAAGATATTTGAACCACTATTTACCACAAAACAACGCGGAACCGGTCTTGGCTTGCCAAGTTGCAAGAATGTGGTAGAGCAGCACCATGGAACAATATACGCGTCAAACAATCCTACCACATTTACCATAACACTGCCAAAACATATTGAAAAATTACTTGCAGTAGACGAAAGTCAGAACTTGTAAAGCTAGTCTTTGGCTATTTACCAATCTTTTGTCGGGTCACCTGAAAACATATTTTCCAAGTGTTCAATGATTTGAGCAGAGCCGCCATCAATTCCCCATGTCACCATTAGAAGATACTTGTCTCCAAGAGGCATTGTCAGTCGCCTTAGTTTATCATATACTGCAAGAACGTATCTTCCCCTACCCACTTTGGGCTCAAAGGTTCTGCGTATCTTCCAGGCATTTGCAGCATAGTGTAATGTCTCTTTTGTATCCACCTCGTTGAGAAATGGCTCTACTCCCTCACGCACGCTAGTCAGTATCTCGTTTCCCGAATTGTCAAAGATTGTGGCATATCGAATTTGTTTGTCAGTATGCATGACATTTTTCAGAATCTTGTCTAGATATTGTGCAGACTGGGACATGGGGTAATAATACACTTGATCGCATATAAGAATAGCAGTAGCATTCCAAAGATTACATTCGTACAAAGCATATAATGAAAAAAAGATGGGGCTAGTCCAGTTCAGGAGATTCTTCTTGATCAACTGTAGCGTCTTCTTTAACTTCTTGAATTGTCTCTGTGTTTGATGAAACAGGTTCGGAAATTTCTTCTGGTTCATTTGATGCCATGGATACATTACAATCTCCATTGGTTTAGAATATTTCCCATATAGAATTAGATGACATATGCGACATACAAGACAGATATGAAACCTATTGATTAAATTTTTTCAGATTGTACATTTGTAAAATTCATGATTGAAAAATATTTCATATTCATTCAAGTTTAAATTATAATTCAGGTATACACATTTTATGCTCCAAAGAGTGGTTGCAATCTTTTTGATAATTATTTTGACATCAACGTGGTTCTCAATTCATGATACCAATACAGCACAAGCAGTTCCTGTAAAGACACCATTCCAGCAGGCAAGAATGCATGTACCTATTAGCCAAATTATTTGTCCAGAAAATTTACTGCTAGTCATGAAAAAAAGTGACGGCAGTCCAGCATGTGTAAAGCCTAGCAGCGAGTCAATATTGATTGAACGTGGATGGGCACTTCATGTGTTACCAGATTATACCACAGGAGGTATCAAAAATTCAGACATGCTTGATGGCGGCCCCCTTGAGATAAAGACAGATTCTGTAAAGTATTTTGAAAATACCACAGGCTATGTGGCAGAGCCTGTGCAAAAAGGCAATTTCCCAGGAGTGATACTGATTCATGAGTGGTGGGGCCTAAATGATAACATCAAAGGCATGGCAAGAGGGCTTGCAGCACATGGCTATGTTGCACTTGCAGTAGACCTGTATGCAGGACAAGTTGCCACAACATCAGATGGTGCAAGAAAACTCTTACTTTCTTTTGATGAACAAAAAGCAATGTCCAACATTGATGCTGCGGTAAATATTCTCAAACAGAACTATAACGTAACCAAGATTGCCACAATAGGGTGGTGCTTTGGAGGAAGCCAATCATTGAACTATGCTCTTACTGGCAACAAGGTTGACGCAACCATACTATTCTATGGCCAGCCGGTTACAAACATTACCAAGTTATCTACAATCAAATGGCCAGTCCTTGGATTTTATGGTGACAAGGACCTAGCAAATCCAATTGACAAAGTAAGAGAGTTCAAGTCTGATCTGGACATGGCAGGAGTTGAAAACAAGATTTACATTTATCCCGGAATTGGTCATGCATTTGCAAACCCATCAGGTGCAACCTATGCCCCTACAGAAACAAGAGATGCATGGAACAAGACACTTGCATTCATGGATGAACATTTGAAGAACTAAAAGTCACTTGCCTTGTGTAGATTGCATCCAGGCATCATGTGATGTTTTACCATGATATAACATACAGTCTTCACAAAAAGAATCCCATTCACCAATTCCAAGTGCTGCAAAGAATTCTTTTGTCCAGTTGTATGTTGGAGATTTTCTATACTGGAACTGCTGGATTGTATAGATCTCTTTTTCCATGAATTTATCCCGGCATCGTTTACATTGTGCATTTTTTGCCTGCTTTTTTTGTGCCATGCTTTTTAATTGTATGATTTTTGTAGCATAAAGCTTGTTTTTGAAATCAACACTAGAGACACTATACCAACAAGCAATCCTAGTCCTGCAAGAGGAAATTCTGGTACGGTATTAGTATAGACAGGAGTCGGACTTTGGCCATATGATGAGGAAGAGATGGTTTGACCATCAGAGTATGTAAATGAGACAGTGATGCCATCATCACCACCTGCTGCCAAAAATCCATCAGTTGGCCCGCATACAGGAGAACACTCTGAAGTTGAAGATGATAAGATAACATAACCTGCAAAGTCTCCCGTGTCAGGTCCCGTTTCTACTAATCTATATGGAATACTTGCTTCTCGTGTAGATATTGTGACCTTGCTTCCATCTTCTCCAATTGTATCAATTGCATACGAATTGGAATTAAAGTCAGGCGCATGAATCAAAATGTTTACCTGCGAACTAGAAGAACCTCCACCGGATATGACAATCGGGGAGTAGCTTGATTCTTCAGATAAATGTGCAGTTGTGATTAAAACAATGCAGCATGATGATATGGTGATAATTACCAGTGTTACAAAATATCGATATGTCATGTGCCTTTTAAGAAAAACTACCTGATAAGACTTTGGAGAAAGTTCTATCGTATCTTTATAGACGTGTTTTGTTTTGATTTAATTTTTCCACTACACTCATGTATGAGTCAATGAATTGTTGTGCATACATGTTTGCGTGCTTTTCTGATCCTCTGTGTGTTCCAAACTTTGAGCGAATGTGATGATAATATTCGTGTAAAATAACAAACGGGTTGTAAAATATCTCAGAGTTTAATGCATAGATCTTTTTTTCTTGTACAACATATACGGCATAGACTGTTCTTCGTTTCTTTTTTATGGTACCCACTACGATTTGTGGAGTATCGACCTTGTAAAATTTACTTAGATAGTCTAATGCCTCTTCTGTTTTTTTGTCTAAAATTAATGCAACAATCTTTGCCTTTGTCAAATCGTCAAGATCAGGCATTATACAAAAGATACCATGTACCAGATATAAGATGTAATTAGTGGGCAAACAGGTTCACATCTTATGGGGATGGATCTGGGCTTTTTCCTCACAGGAGATCTTCCCGTTTGCCTGAGATATGATATGTCAATTATGATTAAAAGAGAAACGTAGGATTCATCACTAAAGGATAAATCCACAGGAGGTCATTTTGTCACACGAGAAGACATATGGCTTTGGCATATAACGCAAGTAACTTTGTTACTGAACAATGTGTCGCAATTCCTTATAGATTCTCAAGCGTAGTTAGGGCATGATGAGCATGAATGAAGAAGCATTTGAGGAAGTATGGGTATCTAGTAACTATGAGACAGTATTTTGTACAAGTGACGAAAAAGAGCAGTACCTTAGATTCTTGAGTTCAAAAAGAGAGATTCCTCGAGGCATGAGCATTGTCTTGATAAACAAGAAATTAAACAAGCGATACACCAAAGATGAGATAATGAATGCTACCCCTGAACAGTTACGGGGAATGATAAAATAATGTTCAGGTCATTGCTACTAAGTTTTGCAGCAAGGATGATTGATAGAAGGACATCATTTATGCCATTAATGATTTCATTTCCTAGTATCGGATTTATAGTAACAACATCATCTACAATAATCGGTCTTACCATAATGCACTTTTACAGCAAAAGCGACAAGATGGTATGACGGTTATAGAAATTGTACCAGTCAATTATCTAGTTGAAATACATTAATACTTGATTTGAAAATGTGTACTAAGACAGCATGACCAAGATAAAAAAAGAAAAAGACAATCCAAAGGAGATCAAGACAAAAGCATCTCCCAATAGAAACAAGTTCATTGCACTAGGAGTCATTGCTGCAATAATAGCAGGAGTAGCTTATGCTACATACAGGTCAGACAGTACAGTGGATACCAACTTTGCATCAATCGGTGGTATACCCTGTGAAACTCAGGAATATACAACATATCACATTCATGCACACTTGGATATTTTTGTTAACGGTCAACATACCCAAGTTCCAGCCCAGATAGGATTAGAAAATACATGTCTGTATTGGCTACATACTCATACACCTGATGGTATAGTGCACATGGAGTCGCCAAAAGAAAGAGACTTTACACTAGGAGAATTTTTTGACATTTGGAAGGCAACAGGAAGTGGATTTCCAACAGCCACAAATGGACCAGAGATTTTTGTAAACGGAGTCTTGGTCAGCACAGACTTGAGCAGCACAAAGATGAATGCACATGATGAGATTGTTCTAGTGTATGGAGATGTACCACAAGGCATGCCTACATTCTACCAGTTCCCAGAAGGGGACTAGATTCTTTTTGAAATAATCAGAAATTAGGAAGAGTTGTTGGATACGGTTGTATTTACAATTGCCCAACCTCTGTACATCAGTGCTGATGCACTAGAATGAGAAACACATGCAGGGGAGTTATTTTCTGCCTTGATGACAAGCTCAAGTCCTGTATTGCATTGTACTTGTTGTGCACTAGTCCCAGACTTGAATTGTTTCAGAGGAGACACCACGCCAGCTTGTGATAATGTAAATGTGGATAGGTAATCGGAGAGTTGAATCTTGGTACCATTTATTGGATATGGATCAACTGTAATTATTTGCAAGAAATAACCGCCTGGAATTTGGACTGTAGCATTTTTGTCTCCCAGTCCAATTTTAAGATTAAAATTTCCCAGGTCTTGGCTATTTTTTGTTATATCTACAACAACTGTAGATTCACCTTGCCAGATGCATGTTACACCTGAGGGACACCTTGAATCTTCAGTTACGTTGAGAAACTTTACAGAGATATGATTAGGCTCGGAGGCTGTTTGGTTTATCTTGAGTTGAAATTGATCCAATATAACATTTTTACTATAATCTGCCATGGTGCCAAGTGCATTTGGTGTAATTATCAGTGCTGTAATGCATACAATCCCAAAAACAAGGTATGCTATTTTCATACAAGATTTCAGGGTCCATTGTTTTTAGATTTTACGGAGGAATCATCATTACAATATCAGATTAGACTAAGATCAGGCATGCAGAATCTGTTTTTGTTACTTTGGAATATTGATGATAAACGTGGTACCCTTGTCTACTTCGGTTTTGATATCAATAGAGCCACCATGTTTTTCTATGATATTTTTACAGCTTGCAAGCCCCAATCCTGTGCCTATCTGCCGTGTTGTAAATAATGGATCAAATATTTTTGGCAACAGGCTCTTTGGAATACCAGGTCCCGTATCTTCGATTTCGATTGTTGCAAAATCTTTGTTTTGGCCGTCATTTATCGTACCTTCCTTTATTCTCAGATGGATGATACCATGGTTACTCATTGCCTGAGTTGCATTTAACAACAGATTTGTAAAGACGATTTCTAACTTTTCAGAGTCACACATCATGCTTACATCATTTTGTGGTACGTAAATTTCCGTTCCATTTGTTTTTACATTTGATACTGCAGAATTTAGTATACCAAGCAATGAAGCTTTTTGAAGATTTAGTGGATGTGGTACAACATAATCCATCACCTCTTCTATCTGATGAGTCATTCTTTTTACTGCGCGTTCAATTCTGTCAAACTTTTCCTGATTAGTTTTTTCAAAGTTTGGATTTTGAATTTTTATTATCTCAAGGGTGTTGTTTATGACAGACAATGGGTTTCTAAGATCATGCGCTATGCGTGCAGAGAGCTCACCTATTGCAGAAAGCCTTTTTGTTTTATGCTCTTCAATTTCTTTTTTGGCGTCATAAATTGCAGACATGTCTCGTAATGCACCAATTCGTCCAGTCAGTTTTCCGTTTGTGTCATAGAGGTTTGTAGAAAGAAGCAATGTTGGAAAGACATCACCATTTTTTTTCCGGAGCCAAATTTCTCGATTTTCAATAAAGCCAGTCCTGTCCCACTCTATTAATGCATCCTGCAAGTCTTTGACACTTTTTTCTGCTACATGTGTAAACAATGATTTTCCTATGAGCTCTTCTCGTGGATAACCAAGGCTTGTGCAGTATGCATCATTACAATCAATGATGTTTTCATTCAGATCAACTGTACGTAAAAGATCAGGCGATTTTTCATACAGAGTTCTATATCTCTGTTCAGTCTCAAGCAGGTGATCATATGCAGTAGTAAGTGCATCGTTTCTTTGTTTGAGTTTGTTTTCATTGTCTTCTAGAGTTTTTCTTATTGCATACAAATCACTAATGTCTCGTATCGTAGTATTACTTCCAACTAGATTTCCGTCAAAGTCATACAGGTTAGTAGCATTTATCAGCCCAAGAAATTCAGAGTTGTCTTTTCTTTTGAACCAGACTTTGGTATTTGAAACCGTTCCAGTAGTCTTCCATGTTTCAAACGAGTTGACGTATGCATCAATGCTCTGAGCGGATACAAAATCAAATACGGACATGCCAATAACTTCTTTTTTTGAATATCCAAGATATTTGCAGTAAGAATTGTTACAGTCAAGAATTATGCCATCCAGGTTTATTGTTCGTAGCAGATCTGGCGAGTTTTCATACAGATCCCGATACTTTTGCTCAGTCTTGACAAGAAGTATGTTTGATTTTTTGAGTTCATCGATCTGTTTTTTTATTTGCCCTTGGTTTGAGTTGAGCAGTTTTCTTGCCTGGTGGATTTCAGTCAAGTCAATTAGGACAGATGTTCTTCCAATCAGTTTTTTATTCTCATCATATAGACTGGTTCCAGTTAGCAGAATTGGAAATATTGATCCATCCTTTCTTTTCATCCAAATTTCTACATTAGATACTTCATGAGTAGTTTTCCAGCGTTCCATCTCATTTTTTAGACTTTTGATGCTTTTTTCTGCAGTATGCTCAAAGATGGATTTCCCTATAACTTCATTTTTTTGATATCCTAGTTTTTTTGCGTAAAATTCATTGCATGTAATTATTATTCCATCTACAGTTGTAGAGCGCAACAAACAGGGAGTTTTATCATACAAGTCATGGTAGTTTTGTTCAGATAAACCATCCATATGTGATATAGTAGAAAATTTTGTATCAATACAATACAGCTGATCATTTTGGGAATCTTTTTTACCAGATCCTAACATTGCTTCTTTTGTTGGCTTTATCTTGGTTTTGCCAACTGTACCGGACATGAACTGCATACAATTAACTAGAACAATACATGTTGTATGTTCAGAAAAAACAAACTAGCCGTAGTTGTATAATTAACATGAATTTAGAATGTTATTTTTAATGTCTTGATTTAACTAGTGCAACCAAGATCAGACATTATTTTTGCAACCGTACTAGCAGATACAGTTGAATTTGTAAGAGCTACCTTTACTGCAGTACAAACAGAAGATGGTGGAGTTGGAACTGGCGTAGGAGCCGGTGTTACAGGTGCTGGAGTAGATGGAACTGGTACTGTAGAGTTTGTAGATGCAGTAGTTGTAACATTAGTTGTTACAGATACAGTTTTGGCAGGAACTGCTGCAGAGTGTCCAATTTGTGCATGATTCAGACTCTCTTGTAGTTTAGTCCATTCACCTGGTGCACACATGTGGTCACCACAAACTCGGCTGTTGCCAAATCGTGCAGTAAGATGTTGATCATCAGTATAAGAATAATCTCGTTTAACCAGATTACTTGATGTAGGAACTGTTTGCGCTAGTACTGGAACTACTTGTCCCAAGACAAATGTCATGGCAATACCCATGATAGAGAGGGTAAGCAGTACGGTTTTAGCACTAGATTGCATTAAAAATTGATTAGTGTCTTTTCTATTTAAAAATACCTCAAAGTTACAATCGTGGTTATGAAAAATCTGGCTAGTCTAGGAATTCAGGCCGAGGTACCGCAGCAAGTCCCTGTACGGCATACGAGAAATGAGGGGACCAATACGACGATATGAGAATCGCATCAAACTAAACAATGGCATGGCGATGTGTTGCCGTACCAACCCATAGCAGCCAAGAAGAAGTGGTTTGGACTTTGACAGATGTGGGTAAATGGTCTTTACATATCGCATTTTTTTGACATGGTCAAGAACATCATAAAATGCATCCAGATAGAAATTCCAGGACATGGCATTACCAGATGTATGCTGATTTTGATACAGGGTGTCAAAAGTTCTATCAACATTTGTGGTTTTGATGCGTAGAGTCTGATAGGCCTCTGTAATTAATTTGAATTTTACACCATCTTTGGCGGACGTGTTTTTGTCAGGATGGCACTCTAGTGCCAGTTTACGATATGCATCCCTAATCTCAGGTACAGATGCACCGCGCTTTAGACCAAGTAAATGGTAGCATTGATCACTGTTCAATAATAGAATAGTACTCTAGCCGTTTTAATAAAGTTTGATCGTATTTTCTTGTTGTAACGGTAAAAGAAGATGTAGTGTAGTAAAGGAGATTTTGGATAAAACAGTTTGTTCAAACCAAACAAAATTCATCTAATATGCATTCAATATTTGATATAACTGTTGAAAGAGTTTTTCCATTCCCATGCAGATAGTGAGAACAATTCTGTTACCGCTATTGTAATTGATGATGATAAGGATACGGTATCAGTGCTGTGTGATTTTTTGCAGATAAAAGGCATCAGAGTAATTGGAAAAGGGTATGATGGATTGGAGGCAGTTGAGTTGTACAAAAAACTCAGACCAGATGCCACATTTTTAGATGTAATGATGGAAACGTATGATGGATTGTATGGATTAGAGAAAATCAGAGAAATTCAGAAAGATGCATTTGTCATAATGGTAACAGCAGACTTGACAAATGATACGCATGACAAACTAGTTGCCCTTGACGCATCATCCATAGTTTACAAGCCATATGATATCAACGAGATAATGCACATACTGAACAAATTGTCTTCCATGAGGGTGATTACAAGATGAAACAGGAACTATTTGAGGACCTAGCATCTCAGAAGACTCTTCTCAAAGAGATGAACTCTGAGCTCAAAAAGCGTGTAAGTGAGATGGAAGCAGGAACAATTCATCTTAGGCATGACATTTCAGAGAAAGAAAAAATAATTGATGATCTTCGTGCAGACAAGAAAGTTTTAACCGGTTTATTGAAAAGTGAGCCGCGTAAAAACAAGATTTTACGAAATGTTACAATAGTTGCCGCACTTGGTCTTGCAATGTTTATTTTTATTTCATATGTGCCAAGTGATTTACAATCATTTTACAATTCCAACAATGGTCCGCTAAAAACACAGTACTTGATACAAAATCTAAAAGGCAGTACGGTGGATACATGGAAGCCATGGCATTTAGTAAATAATCAGCCGCTTATCATCAATATCATAAATGCAAATGCAATTTCAAAAGAAAAACTAGATGCAATCAAAGAGGCCATACTTTCAGAAGAATCTGTAAAGATAGATAATTCGCTTCTTGAAAAGGGACCCGTCGGTACTGTTTCTGTATACTACAAAGGCTGGCAGGGTGCAGTACAAAATATGCAAAACGACAAGACAAAATTCCACGTACCAACTAAATTTAACATCATTGAATCACCAAGTGAAGAAGGAGATATCACAATAGCACTCTCAAACCTTGAGAATCCAGATGGGCTTTCAGGATATACAAAGTCAATAACAGATGGTCAAGAGACGCTAAAGTCAGTAATAACAATCTACAATGTAGGCGAGTTGTCACCAGAGCGACTTGGTGCAGTAGTAAGGCATGAATTTGGCCATGCGTTAGGACTGGGACATTCAAGTGATCAGGAAGACTTGATGCATTATGTCATTGAGACAAACTTTCCATTTGTTTCAGACTGTGACGTAAACGCAGTAAAGGATCTGTACGATGGCAAAGAAATGACAGATGTAGCATGCGGACCGCAAAAGTCACTCTAGATAAAATATCCTAGGTTCTGTTTGGCATTATCTTTGATCGTCCCAATATGACTACGGTTCCAACCATTATTGCAACTGCCAATCCTATGAAAGATGTTGGAAATTCAGGCACTGCGGGTGTACCAGACGCATTTGTAATCTGGAGTGTTCCAAGCATGCTTTCAAATGCTGCAACCTGGGAATCAAAGCTTGATGTAGGATTTGAGCGATATCCAAGTATGACATAGGAAGAATCTGTTTTTGCTACATCATATTCAGACTTCATAGTCATTTGTCCAGTACAGTCTATTATAATATCAGTAAGAGATAATCCATTTATGGTTTTAGTGGCATTAGAATCATTAGTACATGTTTCATTTTGACCCATGTTTCTTGGAGTAAACTGTGGAGCAGGTGTAGTAGCGTTTCTTGGATACATTGACACCATCATCATTATTGGAGAGCGCGGTCCTCCTTGCTGCATGTGAAATCCGCCAGGGGCAACCATTACAGATGTGCTTCCAGTGGTTCGCTTCATTTCAAATCCACTCCAACCATCAGGAATTGTCACTGTAACACCAAAAGCAGAATTTGTGTATGTGCCATTTACAGGAACCCGTGTACCTTGAAACTGTCTGTTACCTCCTTGAGTGGGATATTGTTGGGCACTCACTTGAGTTGCAACCATGGATGATACAAAAAGTACAACTGCAACAAATCCTAAAAGCGCTAGAACCTTCAACACCTCTTGCCTTTCTTTGATGTATTTATCGATTAGTTAACTTAGTTCTTGATGCAGAAAATGAAATTTGCATTTTGATATGTTATGGACTTTTTGTCTTGAATTGGAAAAAGACTTCTTTTCTTGTTCCTTCTTGATCCCACGCTGCAACTTTGTATCGTCCTGCAGTCCTCCAGGGTCTTGTATCAAATCGTAGAACATTAGAGTAGGAACCTTTTTGTGCATTCAGATACTGGTCTTCGCTAAAGACTTCTTTTTCTGATGGATCAAATATTACAAGATGCATTGCCTGCTTTGGAGTGAGAGTTTCGTAATCTAGTTTTATCTTGACATATTCTCCTTCTGTGTATATTGCCTTGTCAAGGTTTATCATGATTTTATTTGGCACAAGATAGAATCGTTTGTGCCGAATTTAAAAATCTAGTCTTGTGTCAAGGTAAGGCAGTCATGATTTTCATGTGTGAATTTGTGGTTATTCCAAACTTGTCTGCAAAACCAGATGCTACCTCCAAGACATACTGGGCATCAAGTAGATCTTGGGCATATACTGTACAAGGATCAGATGTACAGACTGGAGCATTCTTTTCAACACGTAAGACATTTCCAGAACTGTCAATCCAGATTATATCAATAGGAAATTGCATGTCTTTCATCCATATTGGTATCTCTTGAGGTTGTGGAAACGAAAAGAGCATCCCTTGGCTAAATGTCAAAGGCGTATGATATTGCAGTCCCTTTATCTGACTCTGCATGGTATTTGCAATCTCAACGTCAAGTGATACGTTTCCTATCATGATATGACCTGTTGGCAGACCAGATGAGCTTGTAGTGGAATCATTTTGAACAGATGAGACAGGAATAATTCCGTTTGAAACCATATACTGGAGAGCACCTGCAAACTCATTATCAGATATGGTATCACTTGACCAGTACTTGGCATCATCTTTTACCCAAGACGGTATCTGAGTTGATGGACTATTTGTTGCACCAGGCGGTATTTTTACAATATTATGTTCAATCAGATATTTTATCCCTTGGATAAATTGTGCATCAGTTATGGAACCATCTGACCAAAACTTGGCATCAAGTTTTACCCATGATGGAATTACAATTGTTCCAGCGATATAATTTGAAAAAGTAATTTTGTTTGTATCAACTAACTTGTATGATTGTTGACTGACCAAAGTTTTTCCGTTGATGTTTACTACATTTGATACTGCAAGATTTACCAAGATTCCAGTGTCTTTGTCAATTTGCACCAAAATTGAATTTGTTTGGTTTGTATTTTGTGCAGACATGACATTTCTTGTATAATTGTTAAATTGTACTGCCACTGGATGATATGCACTGTTTAGTTTCAGTGGGATTGGAAGCATGTACATGAAGTTTGAGGTCTGGCCACTAGGACGCAAAAATAATGACTTTGTAAGGTCAAGTACGTCTGATTCAGATGCAGGTGAGCCGTTTTGTACAACACTTGTCTTGACTGTAATGTTCTTGTTGTCAGTGGGATTTGTAAAATCAAATCGTATTGTTTGGTTTAGATCTGGTGTAGTGATTTGATACTTGACATAATCTCCTGGTAAAATACACACTTGGTTTGTTTGACATGCAGGGTTTTGAGTTGGAACAATGGAACTTTCTGGAAGTGTAAGTGCTTCACTTTGTGGAGCATTTTTTGGAAGATTAGAGGAAGGACCTTGTCCGTATATTACCATCACAGGAATCTGGTCCCCGGAAGGTGATGTCACAGACGCAGAATACTGCGGACAGATTTTTGAAAAGTCTCCTTGCTGGCAGTCATTTTCTAGTGCCTGGATATAGTGCACCCATGATACTGCAATATCATCAGACTCGCCAAAGTATCGTAGCGAAAAGTGAGACAGTTCGTGAGACAAAATCCATGCACCTGCCCAGCTTTCTATTTTGGTATCACATGAACAGACATAGATTGCCTGCATGCCAGTACCGGTTATCTCATACATTCCGTAAAAGCCCTGCTGGACTAGCTGCTGACCAACAGTATTGTCAGATATTACAACAGGAAGTGTAAATGTGGACAGTCCAGAAAAATAAGATTGGTAATTTTTTAGCGGTACACATAGTGAGCCTTGCAAGTCATGTGAAATTCCGTACAAGGAAAGATATTCGTCTGTTACTACTTGATAAAATTTCAAGCTCTTGTATTCTGAATCAGAGCACTTGTCATTTTCTGTGATGTAAAATACCGCATAGGATAAATTTGGACTGTTTTGATTTTTTTGTTGCTGTAGTGTTTTAAAATCCTGGACAGTAGAATTTGTTTGTGCAAACGATGATGCTGTAGAGAAAATCAAAATAGATAACAACATTGCAGACAAGATAATTTTTTTCATCATATTAGATTATGACGCATCTTTGTATTATATGACTTTGATGCAAGACAATTTTTGCTAGATTCATGCCAAAAATAGATTTGGTGCAGGAACATTGTTCTCGGAATCTTTAAGTTTTATAATATAGCCAAGTAAGATACATGCCTGAAAATAATCCAGACCTAAGAGAAAAGATAGTTGAAAATAGAGGTACTTGGAAAAAATTACAGCTAAAGATACCAGGACTCAAAGAATATCGTAGTCTTGAAGATATTAGAGCTGCTGACCAATTATTACGAAAACAGGTCTCAGACAACCTAAACGAGTCCAAGGATAAAATTGAAGACCTAAGAAAGGCAGCAACTGCAAAAAACGATTTTTCAAGCCTTACACTGATTGGAAGTACAATATCCCAGATACAGCAGATATCAGGAGTTGTCCAGCACTCTCAGCAAGGGTCTGCAGGAATTTCTCCTAACATAAGAATTGACGAAGGTGTTCTCAACAAGTTGTATGAATATGATTTTAATTTTGTAAGTACTGCAGAGCAGATTTTTTCAACATGCTCAAGTTCTACATCAGATTACAATTCTGGTAAATCAGTACAGGATATCACATCAAAGATAGGCTTGATGCTAGACGACTTGGAACATTCCTGGAAACAGAGAATGGAATCAGTTGAAAGCATATTGGTGACAAAGTGATAAAAATGGCAAGAACTGGAGATTGTCTGTAAATGTTTGGACGTAAAAAAGATCAAGACTCTGGTGGAAGTGTAGTTGGTTCTACTACAATAGAATGGGAATCACAATACAAGGAAGGCAACATCATGTGGAAGGTTCCACGATTGATTAGATTAAATGACAATATCGTAGTTCGCGAAGATGAGATTGCAGTATTTTTCAGAGATGGAAAAGTTTTGACATATTTTGACAAGCCAAATAGATATGCACTGACAGACTTTAATGCACCAATAGTAGGCGGACTGTTGAAATTTTTCACAGGAGTAGAACAAGCAGCTGAAGTATATTATTTGCAAAACAGGTACATCGATGGCAAGTTTGGCTCGCAGGGACCTTACCAGTTTGTCGACCCTGTATTAGGTATGGTAAACTTGAGAATATTTGGAGAATTCAGATGGAAGATTTCTTCGCCAGAGAATTTTGTAAACCAGTTTGTTGGAACATTTGCAATGCAGACATCAGATGCAATAGAATCCAGACTCAAAGAGCAGATGGTGCTTTTGCTGTTCAATGCAATTGGAAAGATGAAAGAAAGCGGAATGAAGATTACAGACTTGGCTACAAACTTGCAGAACATAGAGCAAGTTGTACTATCCAACACACAGGCAAGCTTTGGGCAATACGGATTAGAGATAAACAAGATATCAGGACTAACAATCAGTCTACCAGACGAGGTGCAAAAGGCAATCAACACCAAGTCAGAGATGTCAGTTCTTGGAGTAAACTATATGCAGTATCAGGCAGGCCAAGCCATGACAGAAGCTGCCAAGAATCCTTCAGGTGGTGCCGGTTCCATGGCAGGACTTGGAGTTGGATTTGGTGTAGGCTCTGGCATTGGATATGCAATGGCAGGACAAATGGGCCAAGGAATGTACCAGCCTCCAATGAAACAGTGTCCAAAATGCTCCATGATGATGCCAGTGTCAAGCAACTTTTGTCCAAGCTGTGGTGAGACCCAGCAACAGGTGGCACAAAAATCTCAAGGAGTGACATGTCCCAAGTGCAATACCATAGTTGCAGTAGATTCCAAGTTTTGTTCTCATTGCGGAAATGAGATCAAATCAAGTTAAGGTAGAGAAAAAATGTTTTGTGTAAAATGTGGTCTCCAACTTCCAGATGATGCAGTCTTTTGTGTCAAGTGTGGAGCAAAGCAGACAGCTGTTGCTGCAACATCAACTCAACAAGATGTTACAAGTTCTGAAACAAAGGAAGTAAAGTGTCCAAACTGTAGCGCACCAATTATTCCAAAGTATGGCGAGATGGTAGTCACATGCGAATATTGTGGAAGCAGCGTGAGTCTTGAAAACAAGGGATGGAAAAATGTTGCAAAACATACAATGCTTCCAGTTACTATTTCAGACCAGGATCAAATAACTGAAAAACTGCACCACATGATGGACAAGGGCCTTTTGCATAGACACTTGCAAGAAAATTCGAAACTAGAAGAGCTTGATTTATCCTTTATACCATATTGGATTATTCCTGTCACTGCAAAGACAAATCTTATTGCAACAGACATTGCTGCTCAAGTGGGAAGCATTGCTGCCACTGCAGCCATGGCAGGACTCATGGGCGGTGCAATGAGCGGAGGTTCTAGACGAGGAGGAGGATTTGGTGGAGGAATGATGGACGGCATGCTATTTGGTTCAATGATGGGAGGAGGTGGAATGATGGGTGGAGGAGGCAATGCTACAAAGGCATACACTGTAAACCAGAGTTACAACTGTCCTGTAGTTGCAGTCAGGTCCATGACTGCATACCAGCCACATGGATACGAGTTTTCACTTGATGACAGGATTGATTTTGATTCAAAAAAGGTTCTAAAATCAATCAAGATTCTAAATGGAGACATCAACGAGGACGGTGCAAAGAACCTGGCAAAAAATATCATAGACCAGGTCCAGTCACAGGCGGTCCACTCTAAATATCACCTGATAAGACAGATGGAGACACAAGAGGAAGTATCAGAAGGAGAGTTGTTGCATGCACCAATATGGTTTGCCCAATATGACCACAAGGGCAAGAAGATAATTTTGATAGTTGATGCAAACTCTGGAAATGTCATCAACAGCGTAGGACTAGGTTAAGACAAAAAATAACATTATTGTACGAAATTGTATCGTACATATCTGATTTGTGAATATCCAAAAACAATAATTTTATTTTAACTCGCTTTATTTTTGTAGAAATTACAAGTTATGGTTAGATCAAATTATTGTTCTAATTCTATTATATCGCTAGATTTTGCAATGGCTTCATTTACTTCGGGTGCATTTACGGGCATCAGAACCTCGACTCCCACAATCTTGCCTGCTTCATTGACATCAATGAATCTGTCTTTTCCCACAGGTATTGTCTTTGTAACTTTCCCCTTGCGTAGTTGTACATACATGGCTCCAGATTCTTTATCAAATTTTATTGAAACCAATTATTTTCAATCCTCCCTTGTCTGTCCACATTACAGTGATAACCCTTACAGAAGTATTAATCTTGTTATGAATGGCAACTAGGTAAGGCTGTTCCGGGTATGGTGGTTTTTCTGCCTTACCAAAACTCTTGTAATTTTGTCTCTCCTCATCATATATTGTCTGAACTGGATTGCTGATTATTTTGGATATATCTTGAGTTGTCACGTATCTCTCAACTGCTCTGGCCTTGCAATGGTTTGTGAGTATTATACGAATCTTCCTAACAGGCAATTCATTGTTTGATGTTATCGCAGGATTTTAAACTGACCGCTAGATCTTTGGTCAGAGAAGATCCAATTGTCACTTAGTCATTTTAAACTAAGATTGATACTATGATGGGTTGTCTAAATTTGTTCATTGTCGTCACTGTTCAAAAGTAACCACATCTCAGACTAGTTTCCAAAAACAATTTGATATGGTTTAGCAGCACTATGGTGTGAGCACAGAAATACCATTTTTCCATCATACATTTTTGCGGTAATTGAAATTCCATTCAATTCTTTTTTACATACATGACAAGTAAGTGGTTTGACATCAGATTTGATAATCTTCTTTCCATGTTTCATATACAAATCCTGAACTATGAAAATATCTGCCATGAGGATTCAATGTATCTTTGATATTATTAGTCTAGTTTAGATTATCAAGAGTGATTTTTAGAAAATATCTTTCTTGTCTATTTTTCTAATTGATGTCTTCCAGCGTTTTTTGCTATGCTGAGATAAATTCCTAACCACTTTGCTTCCCAGAGTATCAAAAATCTTTGAGAGATCCCATCCACTCTCTGCATAATTGTATGTCTTGTATGGAGTTATGATTCTGACACCTACGTCGTAGTGTGGTTGTTTACTAGATGGATTATGTACTGTCTTAATTGATGCCTTTGCTGACTCTACCTCGGGATACACCTTTCTGAGGTTTCGAATTATTTTATCAAACTTTGTCTTGACAACTTCTGCACTTGAATAATCTTCAGGAAGACCAACAATATACAGTGGAACTTCGCTTGGTATTTTTGATTCAAGGATGTTGATGATATCCTTGTATGTGACTATTCCATGCACATGATCCCATAACGTAAGCAAACAACATGATGCATCATTTTTCAACATTGATTCTATTACTGCACTGAGAGGCACATGAGTGTCAAGGTTTGGAATGCGTGTGCTACCGATATTTCCAATCTCTGATTCATATTTTTTCTTTGCATCTATTCCTCTTAATCCCATTCCTATTTTTTCGCCAGGTTTTACCACTTGCAATAGATGCATGGATGTCATGACGTGTGAAACTTTATCGCCTTTGATTACTGGCAAGTGATCTATTTTTCTTGTAATCATGATTTTTCTTGCAGTAGCAAGAGAATCATTGCTTTTTACTGTAATTGGTTCTGGTGTAAGTATATCATTGATAGGTATCCACTTTAGATTCTGTTTGTGTAAAAGTTCAACAATGTCTTTTATGTTGACCACTCCAAGTATTTGGTTTCCTTCAACTATTGGAACAGAACGCATCCTATAATGAGACAAAATCGCGGCTGCTTTTTCTACCGTATCACTTGTAGTCAGAGGCTGAATCTTTCGCAACAGCGGCTTGACCTTCATATGTTCTACATCTTTTGCAGATAAAAGATCTCGGGTGCTTATTGTTAGTACATCCTTGCCATCCATACAAAAAGCATCATAAGAATTTGAATTTACTAAAACTCCAGTCACTTTGGATACTGTATAAGAAGAATCAATGATGATTGCTTTCTTTAGTATCTTGTTTACCTTGAAATCCCGGACTTCTTTCAAATGCGCATAAACAATTTGTGGCGAACTCATTTTTTCTCACTCTCAATTACACATCATATTATAAAAGGCAACTAGTGATTACCAGCTTCGATAATTACAGCTTATCTTACTGTAGGCAATACCTGTTCTTTTTTCAAGTCTTGTACTAGTCTTGCAGATATTGCTATGATTCCTACCTGTATGATTTTTGTTATAACATCAACTGTTCCTACATCTGTTTGAATTCCCACTATTGGTAGATTGATGGTTCTTGATGCAACATATAGTACAACAAGAAGTATTGAAACCAAAATAGAGATCACATATGGTCCTCTACTGTGAAGCCTATTTCTTAACATCCACATCCCCAAAGGAATGTACACTATTCCAGCTGTTGCAAAAAACATTGTCTGTATTTGAGAGTCGGTGGAATTTCCTTCCAATGACTGGGTGTACGATGTTATAAAATAGATAATTCCACAGATAGACATGAGAAAGGATACTAGCAATATTGATCTTTTTGTATTTTTATTCAATGAAGATGCTTGGCATTAACCAATTTAATGTCTATTTACCGTTTTCAACAATGAGAATGGAAACGATGTTTTTATGAACTAACAAAACCTACAGAAGTGATTGATATCTAATTACATTCTTCTTGCAGCCCACCTAATAGTAGGTTTTATTCTAGTATTTTATGCTGCAAAGGCCTATAAAAAAACAAAATACCGCCCAATGCTTCTTCTTGTAATTGGTTTTTCATTACTAGTATTAGGAGAAACAGTTGTTGATGATGCCTTTTCATTTTTGCATGATGGAAATTTACAGCAAATAATAGAAGAATGCTTTGAGATTGCAGGTTTCATAGTTTTGATCTTGTCTGTAAAGAAGAGCTGAAATGGAAAATCAAGATGAGGATATCATATCAGTACTTGCAGATAGTTATGCACGAGAGATAATTTCACTTTTGACCACCAATGAGCTTTCTGCACAACAAATGTCTACACAGCTTGACATTCCAGTCTCAACTACTTATAGAAAAATAAAATCCTTAGAAGACCTATGTCTTATAAAAAAGACCAAGGTGATACGAACACAGGAGGGACTCAATGAAAGCTATTACAAAGGCTTGGTATCTGAGATCAATATCAAATTCAAGGATGGAAAGATTTCGTATCAGATAGAGAGAATAAAGATGGATGATAAAATAATCCGGCTGTGGCACAAGTTTTCGGAAAAATAAAATCTCATTATCACGTATGATAATCGAGTTTTCTCTTTAATTATTGAAGAATACCATGATATGGCATGTCAAGTACTGCCGAAACAATCTATGATGGTTTTCTTTCAAATGTTGAAAAAGCATTGGGAAAAATAGACGTTGAACTTGGTTTGCAGGTAATGCTTTTTGAAAGAAAGATGCCCGATGCATATCCTATGGTGGAATTACAGATACACTACAAAAATGGTACCGATACTGCTTCAAAAGTATCATACGTGAGAGACAAGTATGGGTTTCTAGTCTCAGGTCATGGTCAAAATGAAATCCTTGCTAGGGGAAACATGAACATAGATATGCTTCACGAGATTGCACAAGATGTTCAGATTGAAAAATTAGCAGGTTCTGCATCTGTAGCATCATATTAAAGCAAATCCAAATTTTTACATCTAGAATAGAAAATCTAACAATTTACAAGTAGATCATTTAGATAAATCATTACGTGTGTCAGATTTTGAATCACACTTGTATGCACTGCCGTGCAGTGTAGTCTTACTCGTTATATCAAATTAGACAGATACTCTAAACATGCAAGTATTACTACACGGTAAACCCGTACAAGAAGAGACAACCAAAGATATTCTGCTTGAAATCGTAGCAGACAGATATTCTCGTGCAATTCTAGAAGCTACAAGAGTTGTATCAAAATCAGCCCTTGAGTTAAGCATTGATTGCGGCATACCAATCAGTACCGCATATAGAAGAGTACAGCAATTACACACTCACAAGATACTAGGAATATCTGGATCAATCAACAAAGATGGGAAAAAACACTTTTTGTACAGAGCCAAAATCAAGTCAGTCGTTGCCTGTTTTAACAATGGCTTGCTTGATATCGAAATAATTCCTAATCCCATCATATAGAATTAGGAATTGTTCAAATTTTTAACATGTACCCAACAGTGAGAATCGTATAGGTGTCTTAAATTCGCGAATAGATACAAGTCATGATAATGACAAAACATGTGCCATATACTGTACCTGTAATCACATTACATCTTGAGAATAGCATTCATGAGGCATTATTCCTCATGAGAAAAAATGACATAAAACGACTCGTAATTGTCAACGAAGATGTTCCAGTCGGTATTGTAACTGAACGTGACATAGGTCGATTTCTTCAAAATGATAAAACATCAAGAATGCTCGATCAGATACATCTCAATGAAATAATGAGTAGAAAACTTTTCACAATATCAAAAGATCAAGATGAAATTTTGATACAATGTGCAATACGCATGGACGCATTTCAGATTGGCTCCATCATTATAATTGATAGTGAAAAACTAGTAGGAATTGTCACAAAATCTGATCTGGTCAAATATTTTTCAAAATCATTTGCAGGGGTTTACAAAGTCAGTGATTACATGAATACAAAAATGATAACCTGCCGTAAATCAGATTCATTGTTATTTTCGCTCACATTGCTCAATAAAAATAACATTTCAAGACTAGTTGTTACTAATAATGATGGAAAACCAGTTGGCATAATAAGTTACGATACATTTCTGAGAAATAGTGAATATTTCAAACTTGAAAAACAAAATACACGAGATTATTTATTGCCAAAAACTACTGCAAAAGAATTACTAGTAAGTGATCTAGTTGGCAACGAACTTCTCACAATAGGGTCTGAAGACGATCTTGCAAAGGCTGCAAGATTAATGTCAGAATACAAAATAAGCGGCATTCCAGTAGTTGATGAGAACGGCAACTTGGAAGGAGTAATTAGTGCAACAGACGTAATTCGTGCATATCATGAAGTAAAAGTTCATGCAATATTACAACAAAATGATCCTCATTTTACATAAGAAATTGAAATTTGAAAAGCTCAATTTTGTGAAGGAAAAATATCCAAGTGTGATTAGTATAATTTTATTACCTGTACAACAATACCACAGAAGATGACAGTCAAGAGACAGAGACACACTCCCAAACGTGAACAAACACGAAGTATTAGCTACAGACTACCAGAATACATTGTAAACGAGTTGGAAACAGAGGCAATGCAAAAAGAAGTCTCACAAAACGTACTTGTAAAACAAATCTTGGAAAAATATGTCAAGTGGGACAGGTTCGCAGATAAAATAGGAATAATTCCGGTACCAAAAGAAATTCTCAAGATGCTAGGTAACGAAATGAAAGGTGATGAAATTAGCAAAATTATCGACATGATGATTCCTTTGATTAAAGACTGGGTCATGTTCATGAAAGGAAGCTATGACCTAAAACGCGCAATTGAGACACTAGAAGATTACATGCGTGCATCTGGCATGATATCAGATCATAGAATCGAAGGTGGGATTCATCATTTTAT
This sequence comes from Nitrosotalea devaniterrae, assembly GCA_900065925.1. Classification (GTDB taxonomy): domain Archaea; phylum Thermoproteota; class Nitrososphaeria; order Nitrososphaerales; family Nitrosopumilaceae; genus Nitrosotalea; species Nitrosotalea devaniterrae. Next base: position 1,243,606 of record LN890280.1, read on the forward strand.
AATACAACACAATCTGGGAATCAAGTGGTCCCTTTTTACAGAGTATCTTTTAAAACAAATCTTTCACCAGTTCCTACCAAACCTTGCGATGCAATGCAAAACAACTCCAAACACTACGATTGCAAGCATAGCTCTTGGTTCAGAGTTTAGTGAACACGATTACTAGTGTAAAAAAACACTATCTAGGATACGGTTACTACACCTATTCTCCATGGGTGTATGGAGCAATAGTAATGGTATACACCAGGTTTATCGAATTTGTAGCTAAATGTCTCACCAGTCTTTAGTATAGCGCTGTTAAACATTGGGATGATTGTACCTTGGTCATTTATGCTCTGAATTGTATGTCCAATGTTATCCTGGTTCTGCCATGTAATTGTGGTTCCCCGTAAAACTTCAGAGTTGAGTGGAACAAAGAAACCCATGCTTGACTGTGCAGAGTTGCCATTTGGAATGGTCACATTTGCAATCAAGGTGGATCCTACACTTGCAAACAGGTCTTTTCCACTTGCAAGATATTCAACAAGGTAATTGTTGTTATTGCCACTCATCTCTGCGCTTATCTTCCATAGTGATCCTGCCTTTGATGAAAGTAGCCTATTACCATCTAAAACCAAATTATATGATACATCTTGTCTTGATGTTGCAGGCCCTGTGGCATGAAATGAACCATCATTATTGTAAGCAAATTGCCACTTGTCTGGATGCATTTTTGCAACTATGGTGGATTGGTCTGCACTCATTATTACATAACCACTATCAATTGTTGTTTTGTTGTGTAGTGTAATTTTGAGACTTGCGGTATACATTTTTGGAGAATCCCCATTTAACATTCCAATTCCTGATCCTTTCATTACCATTGGTGATGAATCTGCATATGCTGCACTACATGCTAGTATAGATATTAGAAATAACGATGCAATGACTAATTTCATTACCAGTCAAATGCACATGTTGACATTTTAACTACTGGACAATTATCACTAGTGATAACACCATCCATGTGTAATTTTCGTGTAATTATCATAAGAGGTAATCTGGTTTTATCTTTAATTAATGGCTAGAGAAATTACATTGATGGTCATAATTCCAGATCAAGTAAAGGACATGATGTCCACACAGAAATTCGTCGTAGTAGGATCTATTGATATAAATGGAATGTGTAACTTGTCACCGCGAACTGCTTTTTCTTTTACAGAAGACACTATTTTTTGGCTTGATTTTTTCAAGCACAAATCTCATTACAATTTTGTAACTGTCCCATGGGTAAGTGTCGCAGTTTTTGACAAGGAGAATCTAAAAGGATATCAGATGAAAGGAAAAGTAGGCTTTGTAAAAGATGAAAAAGAAAAGATCCGAATGATTGATGTCATATCTAGATCCACTACTGGCAAAACTTGTTCAAAGGTATTTGAAAGAATTACCCATGCAAGTCAGCCTGAGGTAATAGTGTTCAAGCCTCATGCAGTATATTCATTGAATCCTGCAGAAGATTCTGGAGTTGCAATTGTTCTTGATACTGATTCTGAAACAGTGTCACTTTTAGGCGTCAAATGACCTCATGATATGAGAATATAGTAAATCTTGCAAAAACAATTGTATTAATTTAATACGTGAAGTATTACACGAGTGAATATCTTTGTTTGATGGATTCAAATCTTTTTTCAAAAGTTTAGGACCGGGATTGATAACAGGTGCATCAGATGATGACCCGTCTGGAATTGCAACATATTCTCAGGCAGGCGCACAATTTGGTTTTGGAACTTTATGGCTTGCATTATTTCAGCTGCCATTGATGATAGTAATTCAGGAGATGTGTGCCCGTATTGGACTTGTTACTGGAAGTGGACTAACAAGCATAATGAAAAAAAGATACTCGAAAAAAACAGTGTATCCAATTATCAGTCTGCTCCTTATTGCAAATACAATAAACATTGGTGCAGATATTGGTGCCATGTCTGCATCTGTAAAACTTGTTTTGCCACAGTTGCCCATAGTGATTGTAACCATTCTTTTTACTGCACTTGTTATTTGTGCAGAGATTTTTATTCCATATAGAAAATATGTTACAGTACTCAAGTATCTGACTTTGAGTCTTCTTGCCTATGTGATTACGGCGTTTGTTGTCGGAGGAAACTGGTCTGATATATTGGTTGCAAGTGTGATTCCGCATTTTGAGTTTACTCCCACCTTTGTAATGCTGTTTGTTGCAATCTTTGGAACTACAATATCTCCATATCTTTTCTTTTGGCAAACTTCAGAAGAAGCAGAAGAAGATGTTGTAAAAAATAAAATAAAAGATTTTGGAGAGGGAAAACCGATAATTCAAAAAAAAGAGATCTCATTGATGAGAAAAGATGTTGCAGTGGGGATGGGGTTTTCCCAGGCAATCATGTGGTTTATTATAATTACCACTGCCGGAACACTTCATGTTCATGGCTTGACAGACATATCCACCGCAGATGAAGCAGCACAAGCACTAGAGCCTCTCGTGAAAACATTTCCACATGCAGGCGAATTGGCAAAAACCATCTTTGCAGTTGGAATAATTGGTACTGGTTTACTAGCCATACCTGTTCTTGCGGGCTCTTCTGCGTATGCAATATCAGAAGAATTTGGATGGAAAGAGGGCCTGGGTAAAAAATTCAGGCAGGCAAAGGGGTTTTACTTGATTATTGCTGCATCTACAATAGTAGGACTGTGGGTAAATTTTGCCAATATTGACCCGATCAAGGCCCTGATATATGCAGCAGTGATAAATGGAATAATTGCAGTCCCGCTTCTTGTTGCCATTATGAAGATTGGTAATGACAAGCAAATTCTTGAGGGCAGAACTAATGGAAAATTATCAAACATTGTAGGATGGATAACTGTTGGAGTGATGGGCTTTTCAGTAATTGCCATGTTTTTGACTTGGATAAAATAATGATTTTTGCAATACAGCATACAGATCAATGGTATTATGATTTTGGTTCAAATCTGGTCCGGTTCATCGTTTTTATACTAGAAGATTACTGCAGAGAAAAGCTACACCAGTTTTTTAAACAATACTCGTCCAGTACATGTAGCACATGAAGATTCCATATTATACCATAATTGCAATTTTGATCTTTTCTGCATCATCATATCTAAAACCAATCCAGGCAGAAAATCAAAATAACATACTGATTGTCAACCCTCAAACCTCATCGCCTATAAGAGTTGGAGATATGTTTACAATTAACGCAACTCTGGTAAATAATTCCACAAATACCATAACTGTGAAAAATGGTTGTGGAGGGCCATTCTCCATAGCATTTGATGGCCATGCCAAAGTTGAAGTAAAAAAAGTATGTAACTGGATGGCAATTCAGATAATACTGCATCCCGGTGAAAACATCACGGGATCAAGTCTCGCCTCAAACCTTGCTTACAGAGCAATAGAATCTGGAACTGCAAATGCAACCATAACATTCTCGTATGCGATAGACAGCAAGACTTCTAACTTGTCATTTGACAATAACACCGCCAGCATATCAAAATTATTTTCATATGAGATATCAAACCAATCAAATGAAACAATCCATGGCACATACTCACCATTAAAGCAATTCAAGTCAGGAATTGCTGCATATGATGTCACATGCAATAAAGGCCTCCAATTGATTATCAAATCAAGAGATAACTCCCCTGCATGTGTAAAACCTGACACTGCATCACAACTTGTTCAACGGGGCTGGGCAAAAAGTCCAGAAAATGTTTTTGTGACACTTGTAGAAGGCCAAAGAGAAAATCCATTACTAGTACAAAAAATCTTCTCAGATAATATTCAAGGTTTGAGTTTTCGAGAATTCCCTCTTGTGACAAATGTTGGCAATCCCATAACTCTGCATATTGGTGATAGTGTAAGTAATGGCTGTACTATTGAGCTAACACTTGTTAAGATTAGTCATGGAACTGCCACATTTCTTAAAAAAGAAAATCTTACCAGACTATGCCCGCTTTGCCTTTCTGAAAATACTATAATTGGCACGCCAAACGGTCCTGGCAATATAAAAAATCTAAAGACTGGAATGACAATATTTACACAAGACAGCTCTGGTAATCTGCAAACTGGAACGATATTAAAGACAGGAAGAACTCTTGCCCCTCTAGGTCATATGATGGTCCACGTAGTTTTGTCTGATAAAAGAGAGCTGTATGTATCACCAAACCATCCAACTGCAGATGGTAGATTCTTCGGAGAGTTATTGGTAGGAGATACTCTTGATGGTTCTAAAATAAAAAATGTGGAACATGTACCATACAATGGAACTTATACGTATGACATATTGCCTTCTGGTCAAACTGGATTTTACTGGGCAAATGGAATTTTAGTTGAAAGTACACTCAAATGAAAACCTCTTCTAACATAAAATTAGGCACAACGGATCCAAAATAGAATGTCTGCCATCAAAATCCATCCTACTCATCATTTTAAAATAAAAAAATCAATGCCACTTTATTAGCCCAAGCGATGATATCTTCTGGCTATTATCACGGTAAGATCAAGCACTATTTTCATTTTTTATTTTATTATTTTGCTTTGACATGTCCTCACTAACAAGATGGGATATACGTGGAGGTATCTTTCCAATGTGAAATGAAATAGCACGTTGTTCTGTGGCAAGGTCTGCTTTTGTCATGCGTTCATGGTGGCGTAAATGTTCAGTCCAAGATTCTGAGGTAAACATCATGACATACCTACTGGGATTTTCAACATCATGAAATAATTCCCAGTTGATTGCACCGTCACGTAATATTACAGAGCGCATGTCATTCATTGCAGATTCAAACTCCTGCGAACGTGTTGGATCAATCTCGAACTCCATTTCTACTAGTACTGATCCTTGTGCATGGTCATCAATGTCAATCATCACACGCGGCATGTACCAATGCATTGATGGAGTCAAATCTACATCAGTGAGTGGTTTTAGTTTGTAACGAGTTGAAGTGACAAGACCAATTACTAGTCCAATTGCTGCAGCAATCAATGCAGTTGGTATTCCCCAGATTTCTGCAACAATACCCCACACTATGCTACCAAAAGCTACTCCGCCCCAATACATCATTTGATGAACTGAGACTACACGTGTTCGTACCCATGATGATACAGAATTGTATGCGACAAAATTCAAGCTGGATGTTATAATTATCAACGAGGTTCCAATTGCAAATATTCCAACAAATAAAATGACTAGACCATGATGAAATGATATGACTATCATTGCAACTGCATACAAAATTGTCGCGCCTGCTACACGTTTTTCTATTGATATGCTCTTTATTCTTGGTACTATAACAAAACCGCTAATCAATCCGCCAATGCCTAATGCTCCAACTAGAACTCCAAAAAGAATTGAGTTTGAACCTGCTTCGTTACGAGCCAAGAGAGGCAAAAGGGATATTGCTGCACTGCCACAAATTGTGATTGCAAAATCTCGTACCAAGAGTGCACGTACATGCAATGAATGACGCATGTACCTCAATCCTGTACGAATAGCTCCAATTACTTGCTCAGGAGGTAGAGGTTTACTTTCTGATGGTTTGTGCCATTTATGAAGGAAAATTATAATTCCAACAAAAGAAAATGCGTTTAGCAGAAATACCATTCCAGGTCCTGCTGCTGCAACTACAAGACCGCCAAGAACTGGACCTACTGCAAATCCAATGTAAATTGCCACACTAAATAGTGTCATTGCAGCAAGAGCAATTTTCTTGGGTACAATCTCTGTTTGAATTACTAAATTTGCAGGTAAACTCATTGCGTTACCCAGACCAAGCAATAAAGTAAACACTACAAGAATTGAAGATGTTGTTACACCACCAAAGGTAAGGAGGCTAAGAGCAATAGCTACTGCAAGTGAAAAATATTGTGTGGTAAGAAAGAGTTTTCGCCTGTCAACAATATCTGCAAGTGCTCCTGCGGGAAACGCAAGTAGGAATATCGACAAGCTTGTCATCACTTGTAAAAGCGATACGACAAACGGAGATGGGGCAAGCGATGTCATCAGCCAACCAGAACCAGCCGTTTGCATGGACGCACCTATGTCTGATGCAAACATGGTAACCCATAGAAATCGATACATTGTATTTTTTAACGGGTTCTCTGACGCAGGACTTGTGTTACTTTTCATCTAGCATCACACACAAACAGTATCATGTCAATCAAATGTATAAACTAGTTTAACGCTTACGTATTTTGTTCCTTTTAAAGATCAGATATGGGCAGTTTGTTTGTAATGACATTTTCAAAATATTCCAACATGCAAGATCTGGAAGAGATTTGGAACAAGTCTTATCTATAAAATTTTGACTTTATTGCATAATGACAAGTAAAATTCGTAGCTTGGGAGTATTGCTGATTCTTCCATTGCTTTCCATCTCTGCAGTGACTGCCTTTGTGGATATCCCATCTGCAAATGCACTCACAAAACGAGACTATACTGCACCAAATGACCAGCCACTTACTGTAACATATGGTGGAAATTTTGTAGTATGTGGAGACCACATTTGTGGACCAGGAGAGCATATCAAGATGCAGCAAGAACTCAGTCAAGCACAAACAGGAAAAGTATCCATCATGATGGGCGGACAATCCATGATGCAGAACAAGACAATGTCACAAACAATGACAATGGAATCAAAAGACTTGGGTTCTGTTTTGAAATTATCAAATGCAAATCTACCCTTGGTCATCCCACTGGTAAAGGGATTGTATGATGGAAAAGATGTGTACTATATCACAACAGAGGCATCAGATTCTACAATAGCAAGCGCACTAGGCAAGTTCACAAACTTTCCTGTAACTTTTGCACCAGCACTAGCAAAAACACCAGCATCATCACTTGCAAACATTTACGCATTCAAAAATGGTATCAAGGGAGGAGGTGTACTTGGATTCCAGCCAAATGTGGTCGATTCAATTCCAGGAGAAATGGCATACAGTCCACTTTGGAAAATAAATCTAGTAGAGTGGAAGGATGCAACAGCTGTCACAGTGTTAGGCTCTGAAGACGAGATAGTAAAAGCAGCAAATGCTGGCAAGATTACAATTACTCCAACAACAATAGTTGTCAACTGTCCAATAGTACAATGGGGTGGTAATTCTAATGGAACAATTCCTGCAGGCCACATGAAGATACGAGATTCAATCAGTGAATCTGGTGCATATGGAAGTGCCCAAGTGTTAAACATTGACACAGACAAGATGCAAGTAACTTTTGTAGCCCACAGGGGATTTGGTCCTGATGGTTCAACAATTTACTATATCGCAACTGATGCGTCACAACAAGGCCCAGCAGATGCACTAGGAATTGTTCTTGCAAACAAGACTCAGGGAACTATAACCACAAGTGCTGCAGCAGACCTGTACCAGTTTTCAAATGGTATAACAGGCAGCGGACCTCTTGGATTCCAGTCAGGAGTAGGAAGCAGTAAACAAGGAGACCAGTACTATTCTCCAATGTGGAGAATCCAGGTGATAACTTGGAAGGACCCATCAATGGCAACCGTACTTGAAAACACACAGGATATCACAAGTAAGAGTTCCATGACAGACATGGCAACTGCTGGTTTTATTGTAAACTGTCCTTTCTTTAGTGCAGATACAGTATACGCTCACGGAAAATAGGGAACACCCCTTCTTTTTTATTTTTAAACTAGAGAAATTCCATGAATTTGAGACATGCGACAGAAATTTATCACATTAATTTTTAGGAATTTTATGATAAATGAGATAGTTATTTTTTCTGCCGCAGCAGGAATAATATTTTTAGGATTTGCAGGGGAGATATTTTTCAAGAAAACAGGAATTTCATACTATTTGTTTTTGATTGCAGTCGGAATTGTACTTGGTCCAGTCTTCAACGTATTTCCGCGGGAGCCACTGATTCCTGTACTGGGCATATTTGCAAGCTTTACTCTTATCATGATTTTATTTTACAGCGGCATGGATATGAGAATAAAAGAAGTCATCAAGGGAAGCCCAAGGACAGTAGTACAGGTTACAATCTATGTTGTATCAAGCATATTTTTGATTGGCTTTTCACTTCATTTTATTTTGCACTGGGAATTGATCCAGTCCCTGATTTTTGGTTCAATTGTAGGTGGAGAGACTGCAGCAGTTGTTGTCATACCACTATCAAGATCACTTAGACTAGGACAGAATACAATAACATTTCTCACACTAGAGTCAATCTTAAATTCAATTTACTCTATTGTATTTTATGAAGCATTTGTCAGCCTGTACAAGACTGGCACCAGCAACTGGACACTACCAGTAATTACAATTGGAACCAGTTTTTCAATCGGGATTGTAGTTGGAATTAGCTTATCCATCGTGTGGATGTTTGTCCTAAAATATGTCAGAAATTTCAAGTACACATACGTCCTATCCCTGGGTCTTTTGTTTTTCACATATGCAATAACCGAGGTGTTTCATGGAAGTGGACTTGTAGCAGTACTCATCTTTGGTCTGTTTCTTGGAAGCTCAAAGGTCATCTTGTCACGTCTTAGACAAAAGTTTGACCTCGTTGAGATGAATGATCAGTTCTACAAGTTCCAAGGCGAGATCTCTTTTATCATGGAGACATTCTTTTTCGTATTTCTGGGCCTTGTGTTTGTGATTACACCATCTACTATTTTGTCAAACCTCATGCTAGGGTTGCTAGTAATTGGAATCTTGCTTGTCTTTAGATTCATTGCAACAAAGGCATCTACCATAAAATCAGAGCTTCGCAAGGACCAGCTTGCAATATTTTTAATTTGTGCACAAGGAGTTGTTCCTGCCACATTATCCATAGCTGCACTAAACGATGGCATTCCACTTGCAAATACATTTGTCAGTATTGCAGTCTATGTGATCATACTTTCAAACATTGTAACAACAGCAGGTTCCATCTTGGTTGCAAGAAAAAATAGGGCAACAGTTCCAGATGATAAAAAACCTACGTAAACAACATCACTATAAATAACTTGGAAAATGTTCACTGGTGTAATGTGCATAGATTTGTTGGAATCATTTGATGATAGCATATGACTTTGTCAAGCATTGAAAATACAGTACGCAAGAAACGCTTTCTTCGAATAATTCCACTGATATTTGCGCTGTACATCATAACATTTCTTGATAGGGTAAACATCAGCTATGCAGCACTTACCATGACAAAGGATCTGCATTTTACGGCAGCAATATTTGGTCTTGGTGCAGGAATTTTTTTCATTGGATATTTTGTTCTAGAGATCCCAGTTACAGTTTGGATACAAAAGTGGAGTGCAAGAAAATGGGTTGCAAGAATAATGATTGGTTGGGGAATTGTTAGTGTCCTTACGGCATTTACAAATACAGAAGGGCAATTTTACGGGCTACGGTTTGCACTTGGGCTGGGCGAGGCAGGATTTTTTCCAGGGATAATACTGTACATATCCCACTGGTTTACAGGAAGGGAAAAAGCTGTTGCGTATTCCATGTTTTTGGCAGCAGTTCCAGTATCGCAGATAATTGGTGCGCCGCTTTCTACTCATATCTTATCAGTTGACTGGCTTGACATGCAGGGCTGGAGATGGCTCTTCATACTAGAAGGAATTCCATCAATTATTCTAGGCATGTTTGCATTTTTGTATCTGACTGACAAGCCAAGTCAGGCAAAATGGCTCACACAAGATGAAAAGAATTGGTTTGAATCCAAGATGGCAAGTGAGAATAAAATAAAAGATACCAAGTATGGCTTGTCATGGAAGCATGCAATCAAAGAACGAGACGTCATACTGCTCGTTCTGATTTACTTTTTTTGGATAATCGGCTTTTATGGTCTTGGATTTTTCCTTCCAACAATAATTGATGGACTAGGACACCAATCAGTTACAAGTGTTGGATATTTGGTGGCAATACCATATGTTGCTGCATTTTTTGGCCTGATACTTGTTGGAAGATCTTCTGACAAGAAAAGAGAACGAAAGTGGCATGCATTTTTCTCCCTTGTAGTTGGTGCAGTGGGACTGGGCCTTAGCATAATGGTTTATCCAAATTTGGTTTTGTCCATGGCAATGTTTACGATTGCAACAGTTGGAATCTATTCTGCATTTGGACCCTTTTGGTCACTGCCTACAATATTTTTGACAGAGACATCTGCTGCGGTGTCAATTGGATTGATAAATTCAATAGGAAACCTTGGTGGATTCATAGGCCCCTCCATCGTAGGATATCTCAAGACTAGTACAGACTCGTATAGTTTAGGAAGTATCTTTATGGTGGCATCACTCTTGATTGCAGCGTGTCTCATCTTGGCACTAAAAAAGACCAAGGATTTTGTACCGTCAGAATAACTTTACCTGATCTTTGCCATGCCATGTTATTTCTTCAAGGTGCAATGCAAGTCGTAATTTGTTTGCAGTGACAGGTGAGAATCCTTCAAAGTGGTTGTTTGCCATTACAACTGCAAGGGATACTTTGTTTTTTATTTCATCTAGCTTGTGGGCCCATTTGGCAATTGATTCTGTCCCGTCCTTTTGTATTGTTCCAAACTTTTCCTCTGGAATGGAACGGTCTCCAATTAATCTAAGATAGACAAAGTCTGTTGTAGTCTCAGCCGGATTTAGTACCCCTTGTACTTCATTCCATACAAGACAAAGATTTCTCTCTGAGAGAAACTTGTATGATTTTTCTGTAAACCACGAAGGGTGTCTTCCCTCCACTGCATACCTGTAATTTTCTGGGAGATGTTTTACCATTTTATCCAGGTTCAATTCTGCTTCTGTAAAGGAAAGCGATGGCGGAAGCTGTATTACAAGTATCTTCATCTTTGAGCCAAGAGGCTTGATTGAATTCAAGAATTGGTCCAGGTATGGCCCAGGCTTTAGTCTTGTATCATGAGTTATCTGCTTTGGCATCTTTGCGGTAAAGATGAAATTTTTTGGAGTGTCATTGAACCACTTTGTTGTTGTATACTGTGAAGGAATTTTGTAAAATGTTGAATTTATTTCTGTTATGCCAAATGTTTTTGCATAGTGCTTTAGATAGTCTGTACTTTGCATTATTTTTGGATAAAATGGGCCAATCCATCCTTTGTAGCTCCAGCCAGTGCATCCAATTTGTACATCCACGGCATAATTCAGAAAAGTCTCAAGATATGAAGATAGGGCCATCTTGTAATTTTACCTACAGAACATTGTTAGTCAAGAGTTAAATGAAAAAAACGCGTACCATGTTTAATGCTACAAAAGACACTTTTAATCATATTGGGGGCAAGCGTCGGCGGTACAATAGCAATAGCAGTAGGAATGCTGTCAGCATCAGGATGGGAAACACCTGGAACATACACAGGAACAAGTGACGCATCACATGTACCAGCAAGCACAACTAACTGCTATTCATTTCAGACAGGATGTAAAAATACAAACAGTAGCATCCCAACATCTGCAATGGACTCTGGTGCATACCTGAGCGGCAGTTATAATCCCTAAATGATACAATCCACTGTTTTTTTATTTTGTAATTTCAAGCCTGCTTGTCCAAAATGAACTGTCCTTTATTCCAAGAATTATCCTGTCGTATGACTCGTCTTTGAGTTCCAGTCTGAGCACCTCCGATCCTCGTGTGAGATACCAAAACTCCTTTCCTCTGTTTGTGTAATAGGTTCCAGCCTTGATTATCCCAGGAAGGTTTGTTCCAGGCATGCGTATTGATTTCCAGGTTGGCTCTAAGAGCATCCCAGTAGCTTGTACGATATGAGAGATCGGAATTTTCATTGAACCATGTATTGCTAGAATCTTTTCAGTTGTACTAAATTTTATTTCTAGAGCGTTATCTGCAATTGCAAGTTTCATGTTATTGTGCCATGTTATTTTTTCGGTGTGCCTTTATTTTTTTATTCAACACAACAACTAGTGCAACAGATACCAGTGATAAAATTCCTGCACTAGAGAATATTTGCAGGTATGATAACGCAGATGGAAATGCTCCTGGCACATGTGGAATTGTTTGTGTGTACATTTGCTGGAACATTCCTGCAACTGAAGGACCAAGTGACTGTCCCACCAAGATCAACAGTACCGACATGCCAAGCGATATTCCTTCAGATTTTTGCGGAGACGACACCAAAATGATGTTAAACCCCCCTACAAATGCAAACGACAATCCTACTGATATTATTCCAAGTGCTGCAGAGATCATAGACTCTGTAGAATGAAATGCGACCAGTCCAAAAAATCCTATTGTGCATACAATAGTTCCAAGCGCAGTAAGTCTGAAATTTCCTACCTTTGATACTATAAACCCGGATGCTGCAGAGACTATGAGTGATATTATCATAAACGGCAACTGGACATTTGCTGTAGTTATCGCATCACCGCCAAAGCCTAATGGTTGTGGACTTTGTATTAAAATTGGAATTGTCTGGTACACCATGAATGTGGATATACCAACTATCATGAGTATGACATTTGTTGGCAAGAGGATTTTATTTACAAGAATTTTAAGATCAACTAACGGAAATGGTGTTCTTTTCTCTTCTGCCATAAATACAAATCCCGATGCTGCAGCTGCTGCAAAAAATACTAGAGAATACAGGTTTCCCTGGCTAATTTCTTGCATATATGATACCCCCATGAGAAACAAGATAACCGTGACAGAGAGTGCAATTGCTCCCTTGATGTCAATTCCGTGTGATTGTTCAGAACTTTCCACCTTTGGAATTCGTATTAGTTTTGCCATTACAACAGCAAGAATGATTGCAACAGGAAATACCGAGAAAAATGTATAGTGCCAGCCATAGCTTGAGATTATTCTTGCGCCAACTATCAATCCAACTACAGAGCCGCCAAAAAATGTTGAAGTAAAGATTCCTTGTGCGATTGCAAGCTTTTGCATAGGAAAGATATCACGCACTATACCAAATGCAATCGGGAACATGGATATCCCAACACCTTGTGCAATTCGTGCAAATATCATGGTGCCAAACGAGTTTGCAAATCCCCCTCCTAGAATTCCTGCAGCATATATCATCATGACAATTAGTAAAATTTTCTTTTTTCCATAGATATCAGAAAGTTTTCCTGCAATTGGTGTCATCACTGCACCTGCAATAAGATACGATGACAAAATCCATGACGATACGTTATATGTTATACCAAAATCTTTGATAAAATCAGGAATTGCAGGCAAAACCATCGTTTCTCCATACATTGTAACCAGCGCAAGACCGCTGACAATAGCTAGTGAGAGCCATGCAGAAGACGATACTGTCGTACCAGGTTCTTTGCCCGATATAGTCATACAATTTTATTTTTACGGGATTTCATTATAAGTTGTGGGAGTGAGTTGATCGATAAATTTATCCGATGGAAAAAACTTGGTGCAATACCTTGTCAGAATTTTAAAAACTAGATTGAAAATATGGTTATTTTTACAGGATATTTTCACTATCAAGTTCTTTCTTTATTACGGCAATTTGTTCTAGATTCCGAAATATCTCATTTGATGTCTGGAGTACAACAGCCAGTTCAAGCACATCATCGTAACTCATTGATTTTTTGTTAAATGAGTTATGGTATGGAGAGATCAATTTGTCGATAATCTCCCAGAGAGTCTCAATTGGCAATACACCTAGTTTTTTCTTAAAATACTCGGCATGTATGTTCAACAAAGAATAACCCTAGATGTTATGCAGATCTCATACATGCCTATCTGATTATTTTATTACATTATACAGTATATCAAGTGCGGAATACAGGACAGAAAACAAATTCCAAAACGGTATTTTTCAATTCACAAACAATCGATCGCGTGTATTTATTTTTCACATATGCATCCATCTTACCCCTGGGTTGCAAAGGCAGATCATTTGTGTGCCAGTGGTAACAAAATGTGAATTTCCGTGCCTTTTCCTCGTCCTTTAGATTCGGCCCATATTTTTCCGCCATGCCCTTCTACTAGTCCTTTGCAGACTGCCAACCCCACTCCCGTTCCTCCATGTTCTCTAGTCGTGCTAGCGTCCACCTGATAGAATTTTACAAAAATTTTGCCAATGTTTTCTTTGATTATGCCAATACCATTGTCTTTTACTATAACATGCGCATAATTTTTTTCAGAATATAGCTTTAGGTCTATTTTTCCATTTTGTTTTGGACAAAAATCGAGGCTGTTGAGTATCAAGTTTGATATTACTTGATCCATTCTAGAATCATCGCATAATACCATGACTTGTCTTTCCAAATCCACAGCCAGTGCAATATTGTTTCTATCTACATGTAGTTTTATCTTTTCAACAACGCCACGTATTATTTTATTTAGGTCATGCACATCCTTGTGTAACACTAGCTGGCCGAGTTCAATTTTTTGCGTATTCAAAAGATCAGATATTAATTTTAAGAGCGAGCCAGTACTTGTGCGAATTATTTCCAGCCTCTTTTTTTGCTCTTCATTTAGTTTTCCAAATGTTTCAGACAACATGATATCGACATAGCTCATTATTGGAACAAGTGGAGTTTTTAGCTCGTGTGTTATCATGGTCAGAAAATCATCTTTGAGTGCGTCTAGTTTTTTTAGTTGCGTTAGCTGCTCTTGCATCTTTAGTTCGTGTGACTTTATTTTCTCTTGCGCCTCGTGGATTTCTGTTATATCCCGTAGTGCAGTGTTGCTACCAATTAGCTTGTTTTTACTGCCATACAAATTAGTTGCACTAAGCAAGGTTGGAAATTTTGTGCCATTTTTTCTTTGTAGCCAAACCTCCTTACTTTTGACAATGCCGGTTTTTTTCCATTGTTTGAAAGACTTTGTTAATGCACCAATGCTTTGTTTTGCAACATGATCAAAAATTGATTTTCCAATTATTTCTGTTTTGGAATATCCAAGGCTGTCTGCATAAAGCATGTTACAATCTATTATGATTCCCTTTAGGTCTATGGTGCGAAGCAGTATAGGCGAGCCATCATACAAGCTATGATATTTCTGCTCCAGTTCTTTTATTTTGTGAATTTCTTTTTTTAATTGTTGTGCGCTTGATGTCTTGAACTCTGCCATTATGTCTTCAAGCAACTTGTTTGTTCCGGATAAAATTATTGTCTCTTGTTCTAGTTCATTTAATCTGTGAGATATTTCCTCATCGGATTTTGTATTCTTTTTTTGTTTTCCAGTCTTGGAATTTTTCTTGATAACTCACACCTCTTTGTGGTTTTGATCTATGGTTTCATTATTTGGGATCTGGAAATAAAATGTTGTTCCCTTTCCAACTTCACTTTCAAGCCAAATTTTTCCACCCAATGCTTCTGTAATACCCTTACAGATTACAAGGCCAAGACCAGTTCCGCCATGGCTTCTTTTCAGGGATGTGTCTATCTGGTAGAACTTTTTGAATAGTCCATCTTGCTTTTCTTTTGGAATTCCTTTTCCATTATCCTTGACATAAAATACGACATCTCCGTTCTTTCTTGCTGCATTTATCTCGATTTTTCCATTGTCTGGAACAAAGTCAACTGCGTTTTTTATCAAATTTGCAAATACTTGGTTTAGTCTGTCAGGGTCACTTTTTATCGTTAATTTTTCTCTTGTCGTATTTGTAAACTGGATGTTTTTGTCATTCATCAATTTTGAGTGGATTTGGATTTGCTCATCCATGAGATCGTCTACTGCAAATTCTCTCTTGCTGAACTTCATTTTTTTGAGATCCATCTTCTGGGCGTCCATTATATCACTAATCAGCCTCTCAAGCTTGATTGTCTGGGAACTGATTGTTTCCACTGCATGAATTTGTTCTTGATTTAGTTTTCCAAGTACGCTTTCATCTCTAAGCATTTCGGCATAACCGCTTATTGTGACAAGCGGTGTCTTTAGTTCGTGCGAAACCATTGCGGAAAGTTCTGCCTTTGCATTGTCTCTTTCTTTTAGCTTTTCAGTCTCAAGATGAAGTTCAATGTTTGTCTTATCAACCTCGTCTCTTTGTTTCATTTTTTTGTATACCGCTATAGTTGAGATTATTGTAATTATTATTGCAATAGCAGTTCCTACAATTATTGTATTGAGTGTATTTTGTGAAGAAGTTTTAGATGCCTCAGATCTTTTATCCAGTAGTGTATTTTCTTCATTTTTAATGTCATTTATTACCTGTCGTATGCTATCCATGGTTTTTTTGCCTTCTAGGCTTTTGACCAGTGTTGAAGCAGCATCAAGATTTCCACTTGTTCCCAAGGTTTGAGTTTGGTTTACAAATGCGATTTTTTGGTTAACTAGTAGTGCAAGTTTTTCAATATTTGCTTGTTGTACAGGATTATCCACAGTGGATGTCCTAAGTGAATCAAGTTGGGCCTGGATATGATTTAGACCAGAATTGTAAGGATCTAAAAATGCAATATTTTGTGTTAAAAGATATCCGCGCTCTCCGGTTTCAATATCAAGTATTGATTTTTCTACGTCGTCAGCTTGGCCTACGACTTGATAAGTGTGCTTGACCCAATTTTCATCGTCCAAAAAGCTGTTTATTTCATAGTATGATATGGTGCCAACAATTCCAAACGATGCAATTGGTAAAAGTGATGCAATGACAATTAGTTTTGCATGTGTTGTCTGCTTGAACATTAGGCGTTCTCCATGGCATCAGTAGCAAGAGTCATTTCTGGCACACCACTTTGCTATTCTTGTCACCATCGTACAGACCCTTTAGGGTGTCAACATCACAACCTGAAATGTATGGATAGTCTGGAAGCATGGGACTCATCAGGTCTTCAGTGGCAGTAGAATGCCCCAAACCCATGGCATGGCCAAACTCGTGTCGTATGATTGATTCAAGCCTGTCAGAGTCAAGCCTGTTTACCTTGAATATTGTTATTTTAGATTTTAAAATTTCATTTCCGTCTACAATTGATTTTGTATATCCAGAATATCCATCTGGATTTACGTCATTTGTCAGAATTATCTCTATATCTCCTACACCACTAGGTGCGCCGTTGATGTCAAATTTTTGCGGTATGTACCGTTTTGTCGGTTCAGAGTAGGCATTATCAATCGCACCTTCCCAACCAACAAAATATGTTGACGATGTGCCTTTCGGTCCCTTTCCCGTAAGAGAATCATCAATTGTTACAGTCTTTGTAGATAAAATTGCGTCTTTTATTGCATCAATCATACTTTGTGGAGCGTTTGCAGTGTTTGTAATGTGGATATTGATTACCCTACCATCTGCGATATTCCATGCAACCCATGTATCTACCGTATCACCCTGTAGGTTTTGTATGAGATAGTTGGACGGATAGTTTTGATGTATTGGTAGTACGGTATTTACCAGTATCTCATTTTCATAATACGAGTATGCAACAAAACCTGCAGATACACCAACTGCAATGAGTGCTATTATAGAATACAATTTCTTGCTTGCCTTGTAACCTATTTTTTCTCCGTCACTTACTATCTCCTCTAAAATTATGTTTTCTTGCTCTAGCTCTTTTGATTTTTTTGATTCTTGCTCTAGTTTTATTTCAAGGTCATGTTTTGACTTTACAAGATCTTCTGCTTGAGCAGAGACTGAATCACTTATTTCTTTGAGTAGAAATTTTTCTTGTTCTAGTTCCTTTATCTTGCTTGCGTCAGCACCAAGTGATCTTTCTTTTTTTAGATTACCATCATTGGCTGAACTAATTGTATTCAGCCCCCTATTACCTGCAATAAGACTGCAAGCTTGACTGGTTTTTTGAGGCACGAGTGTGCCCCTTTTTTTATCAAGGTATCTATTTCACCATCAGTAATAGAAGAAGCGGTAAACAGTATTATCTTGTTGTCTTTTATTTTTCCACTTTTGCTCAGGTCTTCTATAACATCTACTCCGGTAAAGTCTGGCATTGCCAGGTCCAATAGTACTACATCGAATTTTTTTTCGTTTATCAGTGCAAGACCCGACCTACCATCATTTGCAACTGAACACTGGTGACCCTTGGCGGTAAGGTACTTGGACATCATCTCGGTTATTGTTTCATTGTCATCAATAAGTAATACTTTCATACAATTTCCCACAATTAGAGGATTATATATGATTAATACTATTTAGGAGTATAGGAAGATTAGTTTTTCCTTAAAATAGTACCGGACATTTAATAATGTCTCAAAAGCGAGATTTTCTTAAAAATATAGATTTTGAGTAGTTAGAAATTTTGGATTAGATATTTTCGTAGATCTCAGGGATGAAGGATCTCTCTTTTGTTTGTACTTCCAACTTGTATCTGTGGATAAACCGGCATACCACCCTCATACTCTAATTTCACATCATCGGCATATTCGAAATTTCCAGCATCTGGAAAATCATATAGTATTTCCATTATCAGGGTTTTTTCACGGTTTGGTTTTTGTGTAACTTCATACGTTATTGCAAAGACCTGAACTGTTTTTCTAGTGCGGGGGTCATACCACTGCCCTTCAACTGCTTTTTCGTAGAGTTCAGTCACGGCATAACCACGCTTGATTATTTTTCGGCCCTCAGCAATGAATACATCAATACTCCACCTGCCAGTGCAAGGGAGACAACAAATGTTACCAATATGCCATCCATTGTATCACGGTACCTCCTTTGCAGAAACCTCTTGTGCATATACATCAGGATATTGTTTTACAAGCTCCACGTTGATGTTTAGTACGTTAACGTAATCGGGTGTAAACACTAGCGCATTTGTCTCCTTGTTTCTTGCAACATCCAGATCAACTAACGTCTTTAATGCATTAACAGGAATTCCAGTTGCACCACTTATTGCAGGTATCTGGGATACTGCACTGTCTGGAGTAATATCAGGGTCCACTCCAGATGCAGAATCATTTCTTGGCTGGAAGAATTTTGCAGAGGTGAAACTCTGAGATATCAATTCCGAGCCAACTACTTTGCCATTTAGAATTACTGGACTACCATTTGACTGGGATGGCATTGCTGTTTGTCCTATTGCAGTGACAAGTAGTGGATATGCAATTCCTGTTGTAATTATCATCAGAACTACAATTCTGATGGCAGGCGAAAATACTTTGCTTGTTATGGTTCTCATGGTATGATCATCTCATAAACACCGACAGCAGCAGGTCAATTGCCTTGATGCCAGCAAATGGAAATACAACTCCACCAAATCCGTATATCATCATGTTTTTGATAAACGTCTTTTCTGGAAGTTCTGGCTTGTACTTTACACCTTTTAGTGATAATGGTATTAGAATAGGAATCACAATTGCGTTGAATATCAAAGTAGACAGTACCGCGCTTTCTGGGCTGTGAAGCTGCATTACATTAAGAATCTCCATCTTTGGGTTGTCTTTCATGAACATTGCAGGCAAGATTGCAAAGTATTTTGCAACATCATTTGCAATTGAAAACGTGGTGATTGCACCACGTGTCATGAGTAACTGCTTGCCAAGTTTTACAACTTTGAGAATCTTTGAAGGATCAGAGTCAAGGTCTACCATGTTTGCAGCCTCTCGTGCAGCCGCAGTACCCCTGTTCATTGCAAGGCCCACATCAGCCTTGGCAAGCGCAGGTGCATCATTTGTTCCATCCCCGATCATGCCTACAACGTGTCCCTTTAGCTGCTCTTCTACCACTCTGTTTAGCTTGTCAGACGGTTTTGCCTCTGCAATGATTTGATCAATGTTTGCCTCTTTTGCAATCACCTGAGCTGTTAGCTGGTTGTCACCTGTAATCATGACTGTAGTAATTCCAGATACCCTGACTTCATCGAGTTTTGTCCTTATCTCTTTTTTTAGAGTGTCCTTGAGCGAAATCAATCCAATGATTTCATCGTTTATTGCAACAGCGAGGGGGGTTCCGCCATTTTTGGAAATTTCTTGGGCCTTCCATCGCAGTTCTGGCTCGTTTACATTTGTTGCAATCTTGAGAATCGCCTCAACTGAACCCTTTAGAATTTTTACAGGAATGTTGGACTCTTCTAGTCCTTCTACTTTGGCACAGACTCTTGTCCGTGGCAATGATGTTTTTAGAGTAGGAGTTTGTGTACCGGATAAATTCTTTTTTTGTGAAAATTCTATTCCACTACACCTAGTCTCTGAGCTAAACTCTACAGGTCTTGCAGTCATTATTTCCATCATAAATGGTGGTTCAATTTTTTTCTCGTTTGCAAGTTCAATGATTGATGTTCCCTCGTGTGTGTGATCACTAAATGATGCAGCATATGACGCTTCACCAATATCTTGTTCTGTGAATTTTTCCATTGGAATAAATCCAATTGCCCGTCTTGCACCCTCGGTGATTGTTCCAGTCTTGTCAAGGATAAGTACATCACAGTCACCAGCTGCTTCGATTCCCTTTCCAGATTTTACCACAATGTTGTCTCTTGCTAATCTATTGATTCCTGCAACTCCTATTGCAGGTAACAGTCCACCGATTGTGGTTGGCAGCAATGCAACAAGTAGTGCAATTAGAACTGAAATGTCCATATGATATCCAAGATAGTATCCAAAGAACAACATAGTTCCAACAACTGTTACAAAAATCAGTGACAGTCCTGCAAGAAGTATGGTAAGTGCAATCTCATTTTTGGTCTTGGGTCTTTTTGCACTCTCAATTAATCCAACCATTTCATCAAGAAAACTTTTTCCAGCTTCTGAAGTGATTTCAATTACGATACTGTCATTTGCTACCTTTGTTCCACCCATGACTGGGCTGTCTTGTTCCTTGAAGACAGGGTTTGATTCTCCAGTCATCATTGATTCATCTACAAATGCCTTGCCACTGTGTACAATTCCATCTCTTGGAACTATCTCTCCTGCATAGACTCGGACCCTGTCTCCCACTAGTAGACTGGTTGATTTTACCGATATTTCCTTTCCATCCACGAGTTTTTTTGCCATGACCTCTTTTTCCAAGTTTTTCAGTGAATCCACTTTTGCCCTAGCTTGTGACTCTGAGAGTGATTCAGAAAATGTTGCAAACCAGACTGTAACAATTAGGATTACTGCAGATTCAATATAGAATACACGGTTTTCATTTACAAATTCTGTTGACATTGTAGGTAACAGACCAATTGCAAGAACCAAAAAGAATCCAACTTCTACAGTAAACATCACAGGACTTTTTTTGGCCAAGTAAAGCGGGCTGAGCTTTGTTACAGAGTCCTTGAGCATTCTTTTGTCAAATATTGTTTGTAATAGTTTTGACGCCATGGTATCATCACACTAGATTGAAAACGGCCCCATTACAAGAAACGGAAAGAACGTAAGAGCTGTTAGGACAAATACCATGACAGACAATACGCCTACAAAAAGAAAGCCCGAAGTTTTAATTGGCTCGACAACTTCTTTTCTGTCTCGTAGGGTAAACGATCCTGCAACTGCAAGCATCAGTCCGATAGGGGCATAACGGCCAATCAACATAATCCATGCAGTGGACCAATTCCAAAATGGAGTGTTTGCTAAAGTTCCAAGATAGTCAGAGCCATTGTTTGCAGAAGCAGAGCTGTATTCATACAACACTTGGGTAAATGTTGCAGGAGTTGTTGCACCAAGGGTATCATGTGCACTGCCAGTGGTATATGCAAGTACGGTTGGAATCAGTATCAGTGCGGGGTGTATCAAAAATACAAATGCTGCAAGCTTTACATCTCGCGGATTTATTTTCATGCTCATAAATTCAGGAGTCTTGCCAACCATCAGTCCGACTAGAAATAATGTCAGTATGACAAAAATTATCATCATCATCATGCCAGTGCCATCTGCACCAGGAATTGCCTGTACAAACATCCCAAGAAAGAATCCAATTACTGCGTTGGGCGACATGCCAGAGAGTGCTGCGTTTGCAGCACCAGTGTTTGTTGCAACTGAAGTTTCCAGAAATAAAGTACTTCCAAAGCTGCCAAACCTTGTCTCAAGGCCTGCAGGGCCGCTTGATTCTGACAATCCAAGGGCGAGCATGACTCCAAAACCAATCATCATGGCTGCAAGTATGGAGACTCCCCTGCCTTTTCCTATCAGGTGGGCATAGGCAATTGGGAGGGATAACGGTATTACAAGCATTAAGATGCATTCAAAGACATTTGAGATGCCATTTGGATTCTCAAATGGGTGCGAGGAATTGGCAGAGAAAAATCCGCCGCCATTACTTCCAAGCTCCTTGATTGATTCAAGGGATGCAACAGGACCCGTTGGAATTGTCTGGACTCCACCTTGTAGTGTACCCATTGTAATTGTCGAATCTAGTGTCTGCGGCGAACCAAGGAAGAGCAATAGTAGTGCAGAGAAAAATGCGACAGGTATCAATAGTGTAAGTATGATTCTTGTAAAATCAACATAGAAATTTCCCAGTCCAAACTCTTTTCTGATAAATCCACGGATGAATGCAAACGCTGCAGCAATTCCAGACGCTGGTGCTACAAACATCATAAAAATTAATCCAACCATCTGGGAAAAAATTGATAGCTGTTGCTCGCCTGCATAATGTTGTAAATTAGTATTTGTGACAAATGATGCTGCAGTGTTAAACGCAAGATCAAGTGACAGGCCAGGCTTGGGGGACAATGGCAAGTTGTTCTGGTACAATAGTACTGCCATCAAAAATCCTGCAGCAATTACATTTGTGATTACAATAGCAAGGAAATATTGTTTCCATGTCATCTGCTCATATCTATCAACACCAATTATTCTATAGAATCCATTTTCTACTTGACCCATTGTTTTTTCTAGCGGTCTTTTTTCATATGTAATCAGCCTTGCCATGTATCTTCCAAATATTACAGCAAGTCCAAGAGAACCTACCAGTACGACTAGTAAAATTATGATATCCATATAGAATAACCTTAGGTCTTGTCTTTACAATGGAGAAATTGATCCCATATGGGATGTGTTTTTTCCAACACTTGCAATTCTACACTTGTATCCATCTGAAATCAGATATCCATCAAGATACATGAATATAGATATTTACGTTGTTCAATAACGTTTTTAATCTTGGATAATGATATTAGATATCATGTCTAGAGCAACTAGAGAGCCACCCTTTGTGCCCGACGAGTTGGATCTGATGATATTGGAATACATGGCAAAAGATGCAAGTGTACAGTTCAAACAACTAGCTGAATCATTAAATGCTGACCAGCGTACAATAGCCAAGCGTGTTGGAAAAATGAAACAAAGCGGTGTTTTACAAAATAAAATCCAGATAAACTGGTCACGAATAGGACTAGGAATTGCAGCATATGTTGGTGCAGAAACAAGCCTTGGAGAAAAAGACTTGGGTAAGTTGCACGAGTTTATCCGCAAGGAGCCTCGTGTCATTGAAGCGTATTCCACAATAGGAAGCCAGGAATATTTTATCAAGGTTATAGAATCTGATCTGCAAAGATTACGAGAAGAGGTACTGATGCAGCTAGAGCCAATTACTTCAAAGCTTACAAGTTCCATCATATCATCCCAGGTAAAGCAAGAAGATGATGTATCGTTACTACGGTTTTTGCGACAAAGATGGTTTGCACACAAGAAAAGTAAGAATCGAACATGACAACAACAGTAGACATCAATAGTATACTTTCCAAATGTCTTGCTCCAACCACATTGGAACCTTTGACTGCAACTACAGTCTCAAGATACATCACTTCGCCATTTGAGATTCATTGTAACAAATTTGCACCTGAAGAAGAAAAAGACGAAATCAGCAAGTATCAACAATTATTATTTGAGCGTGGAAGAACACATGAGACACAGACGGTAAAGGACAAATATCCAGATATAGTTTCAGTACAATTTGCTACGCGCGAAGAAGGCTTCAAGCTTGCCCTTGAATCAATGGTACATGGTACAGATATCATGCACGGCATACCCATATTTTACCTGCCAGAGGGCCTTGTGGGCGAGGTAGATGTCCTGGAAAAGTCAAAATCCAATGGATCAATATTTGGAAAATATCACTATACCATCAAGGAGATAAAACTTGCAAAGAACATAAGAGAGGATCATGTCATCCAAGGCGCATTTTACAACTATATGCTTGGAAAGATCCAAGGCGTTACACCAAAAACATTTCATCTCATAAACCGAGATGGGGAAGAGATTGCATACCAGTACAGCGAGTATGAGGAATTGCTTCTTGAATCAATCGAGGGTACAAGAAAGATACTGATAAAAAAAGAACATGTTTCCCCGACTTTTGGAAGCTGTGGCTTTCCATGGGAGAGATACTGTAATAGACTAGCTGAAGAAACAAATGACATTTCACTTGTAGCGGGCGTTTCCCTGAAGACAAAACACAAGCTTGTAGAGCATGGGCTCAGAACAGTACACGACCTGGCAATCTCAGATATCCAAAAACTAGTAGAAATAAAAGGGATTGGTAATGGAACTGCTGCCAAGCTTGTACATTCTGCAAAGGCAATCCAGTCAAAAAAACCAATTATAAAAAATAAAAATTCAATCATATTTCCCACATGCAAAGTAGAGATATTCCTGGATTTAGAAGGAGTTGACCCTTCAATGATGGGTGACGAGGTAATCCAAGTTGATTATCTTATAGGTGCTCTTGTAAGAGTGGGTTCCAAGGAAGAGTACTTGTCATTTGTTGCAAAGGATCTTTCCCATGAAAAAGAGATGCTTTTCGAGTTTTTAGATTTTATCAAAAAACAAAAGGATTACGTGATATACCATTACCATCACTATGAGAAGACACATCTTGAGAAGATGATGACAAGATATGGAGTAGATGAAAAGGTAAAGAAGCTGGTTTTTGATCACATGGTTGACATATACAAGATTGCAACAAGTTCGGTGGCTTTTCCCACATATGGAAATGGTCTAAAACCAGTAGCAAAATACCTGGGCTTTTCCTGGAGGCACAAAAATGTGGATGCGACAGAGTCGATTGCTTTGTATCTTGGCTATGTTGCAAACCCTAATAAAAATAAGGACAAGCTTCAGTTGATTTTAGATTACAACGAAGATGATTGTATTGCAACAAGGGTAATCAAGGACTGGTTGGAGACTGTTCGCACAGATACCAACATTGTTTAGTAGAATTCCATCATATAATAACACTCCAAAAATTAAATCATTATTAAGTAAGGCTTAATTTAAAACACAATTACAATATTTCATGTCATATGATTTAGAATACATCAAGAAATTACGTGTAAAACTTTGCATATCACAAAAAGAACTTGCAAGTCAATGCAGAATCAGTGCCTCTATGCTAAATCAAATAGAAAAGGGAACCGCAAAACCAAGCTTTGATACTGCAAAAGTTATCTTTAATTATTTGGAGACAAAAAAATTTTCAAATCAAAAAAAGGCAAGTGACATCTACACTAGACCAATTATCACACTTGGACCATTAGATACATTGGGCAGAGTAATAGAAAAAATGAAGGACCATGAATTTAGTCAGATCCCAGTTGTTAATACAAAAAAATGTGTAGGAATAGTTACCGAAGGTGGAATTGCAAAACATACAGATAATCCAAATTATACTAGAACTACCAAGATATCAAAAATAATGAAATCCATACCACCAATATTTGATTTGAACTTTTCTGCAGGTGCATTAAAAGACATAGTTAGCATATCAGGATGCGTCCTTATTACAGAAAAAAATAACATAGTTGGAATAATCACATCACAGGATCTTCTCAAACTTATCACATGACTAAAAATTAAACCACATTAAATTTTATTTAACTATAATTAAGTGACACTTAATTTGTTACATACTAGAAAGTATAGATCATACATAATGACAGAAATTACAGAAAAAGAATCCGACCTAATAATAGAATGTCAGGTCAGACGATTCACAACAGAAGAGGCATTAGCATACCTTGCAAAAAATGGAATAACCATGAGTGATAGGACATATAGAAGACACAAAAATGAAATCGAAGATAAATTCGAAGAAAGAATTTCAGAAGCAGCAGACATAGGAAGAGTCCAACAACTGGTGTTAGGAATAGACACACTAAAGCAAGTTGAGAAAGAAAAATGGAATCTATTTTCGTCTACACAAAACGATGTCCTCAAAGAACGAATCTTAGAATCAATTATCAAGACGCAGGAGAGATTCACAGACTATTACACAAAAGTCGCCCTACGCGCTATGGCTGTCAAGTCAAAAATCGCTGAAAGAAAGAAAGCGCGAGAAGCATCAATAGTTGAATCAAGCAAACAAGGTTCACTCACGAATTAACCACACCCCAAAAACGGCCAAAGTTTAGGAACAAAATGTCCTAAAAACGGCCATTTTTTTATCTTATCTTGAATTCAAATATTATTTTAAAAAAAATAAATCCTAAACTCATTTGATTTATCAAGTTTCAGATTGTCATCTCCCGCATCTTACTTTATTCTCTAGTCTTTATCAGACATATCTCCGCCAAGATATGTCCCATTCTCATCGTACACATAAAACACAGTCGCCTCGCTTGGAATAGTTGCATCTTTTGAAGCGTTCCTAGTCATCTCTCTTGCTTTTTTTATTGCCTCATCACAGTTATCAAAATCTCCTACTACCCAGTGGCCTTCACCTGGAATCTCAAACTTGTCTATTCCCATGATACGAAACTTGCCTTTTGGTGGTTTAAGCTCAGGAAAGTCTCTAAACATAAAATCAGCACATCATTTGTAGTTTTAAGAGTAACCATGTAAACATTGATGAATGATTTTTATGAAAAATCCACATGAGAGCATCCAAAATTATTTCAAAGCATGAGAACAGTCACTAAAATATCCACACGCCTTACACTTTGGCTTGCTGTTGTGATGATCCAAAGAATCAAGTT
The DNA here is from genome assembly GCA_900065925.1 of Nitrosotalea devaniterrae. Lineage (GTDB taxonomy): Archaea > Thermoproteota > Nitrososphaeria > Nitrososphaerales > Nitrosopumilaceae > Nitrosotalea > Nitrosotalea devaniterrae. Next base: position 1,270,351 of record LN890280.1, read on the forward strand.
CCAGGCATTTTTTGATAAATTTTGATGTATAATCAAGAAACAACTCAGCATGTTCTTCAGTTATAATTTCTTCATATGTCTTGTAAATTGATCTTGTCTTGCTATCTACAATGTTAATTTGGTACATCTTTGTAGAACACGGTATCTCTTTCCAACCACCAAAAGACTCTCCCAAATAGTATTTTGAATTAAGATATGCAAGTACCTGGAGAAGTTGACCGACATATGGTTCTGACATCACATCATAGCGTCTTGGATTTGAGACATGTTTGTCATCAGATACTATCAAAGTCTCTTTTTTGCGCACAACTTTATCGGCTCTTCCAAATAACGAAAGTGTGGCTTTACATTCTGGAAAATCAAATTCTTGCACAAATGATGTTTGAATGTCTTCTCGCACAAAATTAAGATCCTCTTTTTTGTCTTGTAGTTTTGTTTTTGTCAACGGCATAACAATTGCTGTTTCTCGGTCTATTTTTTCAGCTTCCTCGTGGTATTCTGTTCCTACTAGCATCTGAGATGTTTCTACACGTACACCTTCAATGAAAAATGGTATCTGAAATTCACAATAGCCCATAGAACCCGTAAAATCAGTCACAAACGCTTTGACATGACTGGTACCTGAATCATCTTGAGATATTGTAATCGTAGGAAAATTTTACAAAAAGATGTAGATAAAGTTCTGGTTTCTCAGATCCTAAACTCATTTTGCTTGTCAAGCTCAAGCTTTGCATCCCTGCGTCTTTTCACATACAGGCTAACTCCACATACAATCATGGTTCCAAACAACACAAGACCTGTTACAACCCATTCAAGGCTAATCATAGCGACTTGAATTTTTTTATTGCCTCGCGTGTAAGCCTCTCTTTTTCCTCTTCAGATATTACAGTAGGGTCATCTGATGCTAGTGCCTTGTTATACTCGTCTTCAGTGTTTGACTTCATCTTTTTGCGCTCTTCCATGATTATACTAGTACAAGCCTTGGGCTATAATGTTTCTCCAAAATCATCACTCCATTTTGGATTCATCTACAACAAAGTGCTTCAATAATGAAATGATATACGAAGATGTCCTGATACCCTCGTGCGAATAATTTGTATGAACAAACCTCATCTTCTCATGCATGGACAAAGCCTTGGTCCAAACCTGCCTTACAGTAGACCTCTCAATAGGCCACACCGTATCACTAGTGCTTACCATTATCCTTCCCCCAGAATACTTGGCAGAAAACGGCTTGGTCTGCGTTGCAAACTGCTTGGGCTCGACAAGCTCATGTGATACTAGACCCCAAAACTCGTCAAACTTCACTGGTACTAAACAGTACAATCTTTGATTTAACTAGTTTTGTGATATGGTATGATTGCAGCAAAAACAAGTATAGACAACATTAGACCCTTTCATAGTTTTATCCATTGGTGAGCCACATTTTGGACATTCCATGATATTTGTACAACATAATCAAAATTAAACTTGTTTTAGTGCAATACCACAAGCAAAAAGATTCCTGCAAGTAGTGCCCCAAGCAATATCATCATCTTCATGAAAAAATACAATATTTTATCCATTTAAAAACTGACATGTTTATTCTAGTTTGAAATTGTAGATCACATATCATGACAAGTTGTCAAACAGTCAAACCACAATTTTTCCATCATTACAAGGAATCATCTAAAAAATCAAACCACAGTCAAGATGGAACTATTACTTTTGGGTCCATCCAGAATATTTCCCAGATATGGCCGTCCAGATCCTCAAAACTTCGACCATACATAAAACCGTGGTCCTGTGGTTCATTTGCCTCTTTTGCACCTGCATCCAAGGCACTATGTAGCATTTTATCCACATTCTCTTTGCTTTCTGCAGATAGTGCTACAAGAACTTCGGTACTTTGTTTGGCGTTGACAATCTCTTTTTTTGTAAATGTTTTAAAAAACGATTCCATAAGCAACATGGCATAATTTTCTTCGCTGATTACCATGCATGCTGCATCCTTGTTAGTGAATTGAAGGTTAAAAGTAAAGCCAAGTTTTGTAAAAAATTCTTTAGATTTTTCCAAGTCTTTTACAGGCAGGTTCACAAAAACTTTGGTTCCCATATTTTTGATATAAAATTGCAAGTTATAAGTTTGTACAAGAACGAAACTATAACTATCAAGTTAGGCTTGAAGCAACAATATCATCCACAGACACTTTAAGCATAAAGCAGATACATTGCCAAGTCCCGTGTTGTAACCATACCAACAATCTTGTCGCCCTCCAACACTGGAAGATGGTCAATGTTATACCTGGCCAAAATATTTGCAGCCTCTTGAATCGTTACAGTAGGATTTGCATAAATCAATGGCCTTGATGCAAGATAACTCAAGATTAGACACTTGTTTGACATGTTCAGTGTTGCAACTATACGTGCCAAGTCTCGCTCAGTTACAATACCAAATGGCTTGCCATACGCAGTTATTATGACACATCCAATTCTTTTTTCCATCATTAGTACAGCCGCATCATGTGCAGTTTTGGTATGATCAATTGTTACAACATTGCGTGTCATTATACTGGATACAGTGATACCATCAGGATTTGAAACAACTTTTGGCAAATCTTTTGTGGTGTCATCTATCATGCCTAGTGTCTTGTGAGGTATATCCACATGGTGAGCTGCAAGTGCCATCACCATGGGCACCTATACGACTTGGTAGCCAATAAAGATGATCTCAAGGGCCGGATCAGGATTTTGTTATACTAATCTGCAAAGACCTTGATGCATGGTTCCCATGAGAGTCATCTGCAGTACAGGTTATGACAGTTACACCTAACGGGAATTTGGTACCAGATTCATAGTTACAATGTACCGATACAGGACCGTCAACTAGATCAGTTGCAGATGCAGTAAAGTAAACAACTGCTCCAGAATCATCAGGGGTATCATTGTGCGGCGCAAACGGTGCAATTGCAGGACCAGTCGTATCCTGTACAATAACACTAAATGTTTTTTGCAGTGTTTTCTGGCTTGATGGATCAGTTGCAGTACATGTGACTATCGTATTTCCTAGCGGAAAGTGACTGCCTGATGCAGGATTACAGGTTACGATGGCCTGACCAGAACCGCCAGGAGAAAATGTAGTAGTAAATGATACAACTGCACCCGAGCTACTTGTGGCCTCTTGAGTTATTGTAGAGGGAACACTGAACTCTAGTGTATTTTGTGTCAGAGAAGTACCAGGTGTAGTTTGTACAGTAGATGGTGTTCCAGATGCAGGTTTGGCGTGAATTACAATCTCTACAGCATTGTCTGTAGGTGGTGCAAGACCATCTATTGTAACCAGTGTAAACGTCCATGTGTCAGGACCCAATACATAGTCAGTGTGAATCACTCCATCTTTAATTGACTCAGTGACATCTATTGAATTGCCAGCTGAATTTGTAAAGCGCACATGAGCTGCCTTGTGTTCGATTCCATTTTGCGATTTTAATACCCAAGTACATAGTACGTCGTACAGTTCACGGTCTGGTGTTGACTGGGAAGACGGCTCATATGTACCATATTTTGATTGTAATTGCATCACACCAGCATTTGAGGTACCAGTAGAAGAACCAGTCTTGATACCATTCTGTGATTCAATTTGGGATAAAATGGATGGTTCAGAGCCTGAAAATGAAATTATTTTTTGGTTTATCATGTATTCAATTGCAGACATGAAATCAGAATCTTGGATTGTACCTTGTGACCACCAGAACGCATCATCTTTAATCCATTTTGGAATATGAATACCATCATCAACAGTTATGGTACCATCAGAGTTTGTCTGAACATTGACAGAAATTATCTTGTGTTGTATCAGCCAACCAATTGCAGTTGCAAAGTCCTTGTCGCTAATCGAACCATCTGACCAAAGTTCTGCATCTGTTTTTATCCATTCAGGTATTGCAACAGAAAACAACAATGGAATGCTAGTCGAGTAGGAAATATCGCCAGTTTGCATTAAAGTGCTGTAATAATCACAAGAATCATCCAATACGGATAGGTCAAAAAGTGTCTGCTCGGATGCTGTAATAAATAAAGACGGGCTGACAGTAACTGGAGAGAATATATCAGACTCGCCTTCCCATCTTGTCTGGGTTATTGTCTGGTTTACTATTGATCCACCCTTTACCTGCATGTCAAGGCGCTCCCAGATAGAAGGAGACGTCATAAACAAGGCAACGTTTCCGTCATGAAAATTATTTGGCCAGCCACACTCTTCGAATTTTGCCAGTCCCCCTCCACCAAACATTCTTCGCTCGTTATTTTTCAACAATCCGAGAAACTTTGTAATCTCGGTTTTCTTGATGTTAAGGTCTCGTTTCTCAGCAGCTGAAGTAGAGTGCTTTATTTGATTATCAAGAGATTTTAGTAAATCTTTTAGATTTTGTTTTTGAATTTGGTAAACTTGTCCATGGTTTTGCTGACTTAATGCAGCTGCAATGGCATTTGTGTTTCTTTGATCCTTGTTAGTGACGGTATTCCACCAGGCTTTGGCATGCAAAGTATCAAGTGCTTCTTTTACGTACATTTCATGTTGCTTTTCATGAATCAAGACACTTGTCAGGTTCCATTTTTTACCCCAGTCAACAGGATTTGATTCGTTTAGTGCTACACCATTATTTGGGTCAAGGTATGACGGGTCTACAATTATTGTATCATCAGGACATGCATTGCCTCTCACCTGTGTGTATCCTCCAGGAGGACAGTATGCAGCAGCAGGATGTTCTGGCGGTCCGCCATTTTCGTTATACCCTGCAGTTCCTGCTTGAAGTCCTGGAACTGATTTTATTTTATTTGCACCATTCATGTATTGTAAATTTGCAAGTGTTGCATTATAACGGTCAAAATTTGCTTTTGGATAACCATGCTGGTTTTGAAGCTCATGCAATAGACTTTGGAAATTTTGTATTGCCAAATTGATGTTGGCCTGCTCTACCGCAGAGGGGTTATTCACCTGGGCTTCTACTTGAAGTGGCAATCCAAGAAATAGCAGGCTTGTAAAAAGCATAGCTAAAGGTACCTTACGTCTCACACCAATGTCCCCGCTGCAGATTATGTATTCATAATTATAAGGATGATCGTCAGGTTCTGAGTTTGTCCAGTAAATAATCTAGAAATTATTTTGAAATTTTCTTTATAACGGAATTATTCAGTTTTTTGAAGTGTACTCAAAATACAGAACAATATGTGTATATTCAGATATGTAATGTTGTACTACAAATTTTAATGACATCCAAATTTGAAAAAAATATCACAAATAGCCGTGGAACATATTTTTTCTCCACAGTCTTTGTGTTGGTTTTGCTAGCATCTACAGGTATTCTTGCAAACCAAGCATTTGCCATGGGTCAGGCACCAGGCACATGCAACAACAGGTATGACGGACAAATCACTTCTCTGAAGGTAACAGTCGATGGACAGACATACGATCCAATAGCAAACCCAGGTCTTACATTCAGTCTTGACAATGACAAGACATACGATGTTGCAATTACAATCCACACACCAGATTCAAGTTCTCAGAACAATACACTTGATGGAACCACTTGGTATGACACAAGCGCACCAGGATACCAATTAGGTACATGTGTCAACGGAGCAGGACCAGACAAAGACATTGCAGTTGCATTATCAGAAGGCCATCCAGCAAACGTGGCACCTAATGCAACACAGACAGTCACATGGAGTACACTTGTAGCAGGCGGTGGACAATATAGCATCCAGTGGACAAATCCTAGTACCAGTGCACCAAGTGCACCAACTGACCTTTCTGCCAAGGCAATGTCCCACTCTAAGATCAACCTATCCTGGACTGCACCAAGTAACAATGGTGGCTCTGCAATCACTGGCTACAAAATAGAGAGGTCAACAAATGACGGCTCTACATGGAGTACTATTGTATCAAACACCGGTAATACTGCAACAACATACTCCAATACGGGACTTGCAGCAAACACATCATACACATACCAAGTCTCTGCAATCAATCAAGTAGGGACAAGTTCTCCATCAAATACAGCATCTGCAACTACTCCCTTGTTTGGTCCACTAAAGATACTAGGTCCTGTCGTAATTCCCCCTACAATAATACCATTCAAGTAAAAGTCGGAATTACGAGTATTTTTTTCCAGCAAATAAAATTATAAAAACTCCAAACGAGATTACTCGTTTAATTCATCTAAGAATTGCGATATGCCATCAATGTATGTAAACTCGCCAAGTCCTTTTTGTATTGATTGTACGATATCATGACGCGAATTTGTAGGCAATATCTGTAATGCCTCGCGTAGATATTTTGGATGGTAATAGCACTCATACATTGCACAGTGATACTTTTCGTTTAGCAATTCAGACACTTTTTCATAAGCTCGCACATCATGCCCAAGAAGCGAACTCTCAACCGATACAGATACCAATGAAAGTCTTGACATTTCGTTTATGGTATCTCTTTCATAAGATAAAACATTTTTCGGCAATCGCATCTGTACTGGACATACGTCGTTGATTTACTTAAGTTGCCATGGAAAATTCTTCTAGTACATTATACCATATTGTTCACAAATTAATATCACATCAGAATGCATATTTTGTACACTAGATCTTATTTAGAAAATACAGTTCCTGCCTGTATGATAGATTTTGGAGGTACAAAACGCCCCGGAAGGATTATTGTTCCTGCACCAATGGAGCAACCATATCCAATCACAGCACCGAACTGATCTAGTCCAGTTGATACCAGCACATCGTCTAGCTTGTACCTGATTGTTTGCTTGTCAAGCAACACATTAGTTGTTCCTACAAAACCTCCTAGCCAGCAGCCATACCCAATGATACTATCCAGCACGACATCAAGGTGTGCAACCCTTGTATTTCCTGCAAAAAACGACCTGGCAATCTCACAGTTAAAGCCAATATTGGTCTCATCGCCCATCATAGAATGCCTAACAAGGCTACCGGTGCCAACTTTGGCATTTTTGCCCACATAGATAGGCCCAATTATTTTTGAAAAATCATCAACTGATACGCCATCTTCTATAACACATGGACCTTTTACTATAGCAGACTCTGCAATCGAGGAATTTTTTGAAACAACTGTTTCTGTTATATCCGCATTAAGAACTTCGTGCATTATTTTTAGAACATCCCACGGATACACCATCTTACGTGCAACATAGGCCTCAGATCCTTTTGGTTTTGTCATGACAGAGTTTATTGGTATTTTGATAGAATCAGATGAATTTGTTTTATCATGATCCTGAATTTCATCAATTTGAATAAAGGGAAAATTATCTTGCACCATATCAGATATACCAGAAAAGTTTTCAGGCAATGCAATGTGATCAATGTCATACTGTAAAAGTAATTTTTCAATATTGTATAACATCATGGGCTTGCCCATTATTTGCAACGAGGAGAGATCATCTTTTGAATAAAAAATATTGTCAAGCCAGTTTGTGCTATTTTCTATAACCAGTGTTTGTTTCTTTCTTGTTTGAAGATTGTTGATGGTCTCATTTTTTAGCACGATACCACCTGTCTGTCACAATATTACAGTCCTAGGATAGCGCTTACCGTGTAGACATCTCCACCAAATATGTTCACAGGGCTTGAGGTAGATGCAAGTTGTATGTTGTGTGAATCATACATTTTGATATATGCCGCTAGAGGCATGTGGAATTGTCCTATAGTAAAAGTTGCAGTACCTGATGTTACAGGCGAGGTAGCAAGAACCTTACCTGTTGGGTCCACCAAATCTATTGTACTAGCAAGAGATGGAGCATTAGTAACCTTTACAATTTCGCTGGTTGTGGCATAATAATCAGCATAGGTTCCGTTCAATAGTTGACCAGCATAAGATGACTGGGGTTCCTCAAATACATTGAATGGAGCAGGCATCTGTAGGTTTAGTGTACTGTTCTCATACACCTTTACACCATCCAAGTATACTTTGAGATAGTTGTTGCCGTTTGTTATAATGGTACAGTCTCGTGTGAGTGGTTGGTTTGCACTGGTATCAAGGTACAATGTAGAGAATGTATTTGCCTGATTTACAGTTCCTAATGTTGAAATTATTCCCCAAGTGGTTCCCCACTGACTTGTTGCCGAAGTACAAGTGATATAGTTCACATCGGGAGATCCTGCTGTTTGTACATACATTCCATTTTCATACCACTGTGGTTGTGCTAATGTGGGTAGCACTCTAAGCGGTGTTGATACTACTGTATGAAATAGCATTGCGTTAGTGTTTGGAGTGACTGCATAAACTCCAGCCCAGGCACCATTTGCTGGAGCTTGTACACCAATGTGCAAGCCTTGATTATCTTTGGAAAATGTATAAGGTGCATTACGTGCTATTGCATCTCCGCCGTATTTCCAATATTGTTGATTAGCCAAAAGTTCTTGTTGAGTTTTAGTTTCATTGTTTAATGGATCATATGCAGCCAAACCGGATTGTGTTTTAGATATCGTATAAAGAGACCCTAGAGGAGGTAGGACTGGAACGGTACCCAAGTTTGGAATGCTAGGAAGTGGTGATACAGTTCCAGGAATAGGAATAGGAAAGAGATTACCTGGAACAGGAACTGGACTGCTCAAAGTATCAGCCTGTGCAGTCGGATTTGTAGTTAATGGAGCAATCATAATAGACACAACAATCAAACTAAGAAATAGACGAGTTTTCATTTGATAACAATAGATATCTAATGTTTATCTCACTATACAACCAAATTTCTAGAAAAATAATCTAGAAAAATATAATGAAGTGATATACATTATATCCATACATAATACACGTAAAATGTAACCACTTTCTGAAATCAAGTGTCGGATTTTTTTTATAGCATGATGATAAATGGAAAAAATATGACATTGTATGATACGGCGTACATATTTTGAGGGTGGCAAGAATTACAGAATATTACGATGATAAAATGATGGAAGACAAGATAGATTCCTCCAAGGCACAGGAATTGGCAAGAAGGTTTCTTGGCCAGTACCATAGTGTAATTGATACAAAGGCAGTCTTGGAGAACGGAGTATGGGTAGTAACAGCATACCTGGGATTTTCAAATACACAGACCAAAATAGTAAAAATTGATGGAAATTCAGGCAGGATTCTGGGCTATTCATGACTAGAGCCACAAATTACGATTTTACAGGCTAGCAGTCCTTTGAGGTATAACTGAGTATATTTCCAGTCGAGCTGTTAATCAAGACTTTACGGGTTTGCTTGTTTGTCAGCCCAATGTCCAATATGACTATCCAAGTATCACCTTCCAAAGTTGCAGATCTAAAAGTAACTGAAGAGTTGTATTGCTCGAGAAATTTTATTGCGATCTCCTTTGCTTGGCCAATATCAGACACTTTCACACAACGATATAGCACATTTCCATGATTTTTAAATAACACAGTAACATTGTTCTATTTTAAATCAAGCATGACAGAAATTCTCTCACAAGATTTTGCTTTCATTTTGGTTTGTTTTACAGATAATATTTTTTTGTGTATTTAATTCAGATGGCAAGTCTTGCACATTTTCACTTATTATTATCCAGTAATAGTCTTCACCGTTAATATCCCATGTGTACGGTTCATTTGTTTTTTGTCTGGTTTTTTCCATGCAACTTGATAATTGCATTACATTATACAGTTAGCTTGATAATCTTAGCTAAGTTTTGTCTAGAATGAAAAAATTACCAAAAATGATTCAAATTGTATCATGATTTGAGAAGAATCAATATTAAAAATTCTATAGAACAATATTAGAAGAACAATAAATAAAACCAAGTGAAAAATTACATATGAACATTCTTGCAATAGGTGCACATCCAGATGATATTGAACTAGGATGCGGCGGATTACTCATCAAATCTGCAAGACAGGGACACAATGTATTCATGTATTCCCTTACAAGAGGTGGAGCAGGAGGCGACTCTAAAGAAAGGTCAATTGAATTAGCAAGATCAGCTCGATTCATCAAGGCAAAACAATTATGGATTGATAATTTTGAAGATTCCAAGCTTACAGTAAGCAGTGAATTGATAAATCATATCGAGTATTTCATACACAAAGCCAACCCAGATCTTATTCTTACCCATTCACATGGAGACGTGCACCATGATCACAGGGCAATAGCACTTGCCACACTAGAAGCTGCCAGGTTTAATTCCAATGTTTTGTCTTATGAGATTCCCCTTAGCCGAAACTTTGATCCCAAGGTATTTGTGGACATATCAGAGGTTGTAAATGAAAAAGTGGAATTAATTGAGATCTTTTGGTCTCAGCAAAGCAAGTTATACCTCAAGGCAAACGCAATCAAGGGCCTAGCAGAGTACAGGGCATTGCAAAGCAGACTCAATACAGGAATAAAATATGTAGAGGCTTTTGAGGTGCTAAAGATTTGCCTCACCAACGATTTCAAACTATTGACAGTCCCATATGAAAAAATAACAAATGAAAAAGCTGTTGCCAATCTAGATGAAATTCTGGAACTTGCTTGAATTCTTCAAGAGTTGTGAAGAATGTTTGAACCTTCAGGCGCCATCGAACGTAGTGTAATGGGATGGGGAAACCGTGGTTGGGTAGAGATAATCGAATTCATACTGGAGACATGCATCCAGGGTGCACTAAAGACTCACATCATGTACAAGTGCAACTTAAACTCAAAACAGATAACACAGTATGTTGATTTTTTGATAGGTTGTAAATTATTAGATGGAAAACCAGAATCGCGTAGATCAAAACGTCACATATACAAAACTACAGAACTTGGAAAAAGATACATCAGTGCATACAAACAACTCTACGATATATTCAACTAGTTTACAATTGGTGCAAGGGATACATCGCTATCTGAAATAACTTTCATGCAGTCAGGACCAACATTTACCAGCATGTCAATTATTGAAAGATCTGGCGTAAAGGAATAAGCCAGACGCTGTGGATATGGTTTTGCAGTATAATTTTGATACTCTAGTCTGATATTGTTTTTACCAAACAGATTTTCATCCATATAGTTTCGTCCACCAGTTCCGGAGACATAGGTGTCTGCCCCAACTGCTTTGCATAGATTGACTAGTTTTGTAGTTGATGCCCCAGTGACATTTAATTCCGAACTTTTTATTATTTTTATATTTATTCCAAGAAAGTCTATTACTTTTTTTAGCGTCTCAAAATTTAATTCAAACAGTGACTGCCACTCTTTTTCATAAATGCTTTTGAAAAAATGTTCATATTTTTTAAAATAAATAGTATTTGCATACGAATGGTAAATTTTCTTCCAGTGTACATCTCTCCAAGATAGATCGTTGTTAATTTCCACCTGAGAGTTTGGAGAAAATTTATGATCTTTATTGATTGGTACGGTAAGCCATGTCCAGCCATTGGTTGCCATGATTTTGTTCCTATTTGTGAATCGCTTGTCATATTGTGCATCATCCATTATAACAAACACATCAGAGAGGCTAAGTTTGTGAAAAAACCCAGGATATGGAAAATATTGAGGCTGGTGAATGGTTGCTTTCAACCTGATAAATTATGTAAAGATCAAGATATAACACAATTGGCACATTGTTCTAGAACATTCCTCACCCATGTAATTAAAAAAAATTACACACCATACACAACTAGCAATTTTTCCCAGTTCCATTATTTTGGTCAAGTTACGCAGTCTCGGCAATTTTGAGCATCATGTCATCTGATATGACATCTGCAGACTGGTTTCGTGCCTGCATAAAATCAACTCCAGAAAGACATGAAAGATGCAAGTGTTCTTCAGTTTTTCTTGTACATCTAGTACAGATACGTCTTACGGGTTTTCTGCATTCAGGACAGATGGAAAAGTTTGTCAGTTCCGCACCACAGAATCTACACAATTCATCGCGCATTTGATGTAGTGTTTTATCATGACTAATAACAGGCTCTCACTACCATAGCAAGTAAAATTCATAGATAGTCATTATCAGTATGATAATTCCTTTTTCATGTCTCTGAATTTTTTATTATACAGTACACTTCCTCGTTCTGTCAGGATTATGATTTCAAAACCATCATCATTTTTTTCTTTTTTGATAAGATCCATTACCTCCATCCAGTCAAGATAACGACAGCACTTGTCATAGCTTAGATTGCATTTAGTTGAGATATGGGTCTTTTTGAGTTGGTTTTGATAATATAACAACCTCACAAGTCTTTCTATTATTTTCCAATCTATTCTTTGTATTTCGCTTTTAATTTTTGATACCGGAGTATGTGTGGTTTTACCAGTCTTCATGAGAATGTAAGATCGCTTTTGTTGAAAAGCAAAAAGCATTACGCATATTCACTATGAAGTTATCATATGAATTTGGAATCTACCATAGCCGGTTTTCATAAAATTCATTTTTTGACAAACCATAACAAATAGGAATGAAAATAGAACATTGTTCTACAATAATAAAGCAAATTATTTTTATAACATGATATGATATAATCATTAGTTGAAGTACCGTAGTAGGACAGACATAGTGGCAATGATATTACAATCTACGCATAACGGGGTAACAAAGACCAAGATTATGTACAAAGCATATCTGTCATACACGCAGGTAAAGGAATACCTTGCATTTCTGCAGGACAACCACCTCATCAAGTATGAAGAGGGAAATCAAATATACCGAATTACAGACAAGGGACGAGGCTTTTTAGAAGCATATGACAAGATAAACGACCTAATCAGTACCAAAGTAGACGATAAAATACTTCGAATGTAATTTTAGATTTTCAATTTCAGGCTAGTTTTAACATGACATCGCTCTACATATTTTTCTAATGTAAGTTTCTTCTCAAAGATTATTCTTGATTAAAATCATCTATAAATCTTGCAAAGAGCTTTAAAACTAGTATTCATTGATCAGCGCTAATGTCAATACAAAATAACATAACAGAACAAAACTCAAACATATGCGTCTCATGCATGGGAAAATTAATTGTTGATTTAGAGAAAAATGAAAATATATGCAGTAACTGTGGCATAGTGACATCTCATGATTCATATCATAATTCAAGCTATGATGTTGATCATTCAGGCAACAATGAACCTACATCATCTATGATGTATGACATTTCACTTTCTACTGTAATTGATAAAAAAAATGTAGATGCAAGTGGAAAACAAATCTATGGCAGTTTTGAGATGGAAAAACTAAGACGATTAAACAAGTTTACAATCTCAAATGATTCCAAGATTAGAAATTTGAACAAGGCAATGGCAGACATACGCAGAATAACAGGAATTCTAGGATTTGGAAATTTAATTGCAGAAAGGGCATCATACATTTATCGTAAAGCATTAAACAAAGACCTGATCAGGGGCCGCTCCATTACTGGAATTTCAGTTGCTGCAATCTATATCGCATGCAAAGATGTCGGCGTTTCATTTCCAATAGACAAGGTTGGAGATTATGTAGAAAATATTAGCAAAAAGACGACTGTACATTATTACAAATTTTTGCTCAGGCAGATGAAGATGAGTGTGAGCATACCAGAGCCATCACAGAACATCTCAAAGATTGCAGCAAGAGCAAAACTAGGCGGTAAAACACAACGAAAGGCACTAGACATATTATCCAAAGTTGGAGACGACCCAATCCTAATAGGAAAAAAGCCAATATCGCTAGCAGCTGCTGCACTATACATGGCAGCACTTGAGACAAAAGAGTATACCACGCAGCTAAGACTTGCAGTAGCAGCAGAGCTTACAACCATAACAATACGAAAAAGATACCTGGAAATTGCCCAGATATTAAAGGAGAGATCGTTACCAGTACCACCAGAGATAGAACCAAAGGACGAATATTTAGAAGAGACCATTCCCCTGCAAGATTCTCCAGATTGCTCAAAACCACATGAATTGATCCAAGTTGAGCTCTAGTCTGGTACAATTTTCAAATAAAATCAGTTCACATGAATTTACATTAACCATAACAAATACAATAGAAATTCTTGAAACAGAAAGAAAAACCAACAAGATACAAAATGGAAAAATAAAAGGCAATTGCATTTGGCTGCAGGTTCCAGAAAACTTGGCAGTCATAGGAGACATACATGGAGATCTGCAATCACTCTACAAAATTCTAGATGAGATTAATTTTGAGGTATTTCTTGCAAATAAAAATAACAAGATAATATTTCTTGGAGATTATATCGATAGAGGATCAAACTCTGTTGCAGTCTTGTATACAATATGCAAACTAAAACAGACATACCCCAACTCTGTAATTTTGATGCGTGGAAACCACGAGGCGTCAGAAGAGTTTCCTTTCCAGTCACATGATCTGCCACAGAGAATCACAGAATATTTTGGTGAACAAAATGATAAAATGTATTCTGTGATATTATCATTGTTTAGGTTATTGACAGTGATGGTGCTGGTAGAAGACAACTTGTTGCTAGTACACGGAGGACTGGCACCGCACATAAGTGAACCAGTAGAAGAGATGTGCTTTCCCACAAGTAAGAACAATACATTTCTTTTACTCGAAGACATGTTATGGAACGATCCACGAATGCTTGGAGATAAAAAATGGGAAACATCAAGACGACCGTATGGAAAACATTTCGGGGTAGATATTACTCAAAAATGGCTAGATATCACACATACAAAGGCTCTAGTCAGAGGACACGAACCATGCAACGGATTCAGAGTAGACCATGATGGAATAGTTCTCACACTATTTTCCTGTAAGGAGTCATATCCAAAATTTGAGGCAGGTTATCTTTACATGAAATACAACGAGATATTGTCAATTCATAACGCCACTGACATGGCATGCCATGTAAGAAAGATAGCCTAGCTGTTGTAATATGCTACCAAGGTTGCAGCCTGTGTGGGTGTGATTGTCCTATGTGGGTTTGTGTTTCCATCGCTCCAGTGATCAAAGACATAGTTTTGATAGTTTGCAACAGTGACAGTATATTGAGTTCCAGGAGTTACTGAGAAAGTCATTGTGGTGTATCCTGATTGGAGAGTTGTTCCTCCAGACACAAGTGTTGTCCATAGTCCGGTGATGACATTACCTGAAAGGTCTACAGCCTTTACTTTGAGCGATACAGGGCCAGTGGAATAGTATTCTGTTAGTGTAGTATTTTGTGTAGGAGTGATAGTCTTTGATGCAGTTGTGGTACCATCATTCCAGTGGTTAAAGACATTGCTTTGATAGTTTGATGATACGATAGTATACGCATTTCCAGAAGTAACTTGGAATGTCACTGGAGTATAACCAGTTGCTAATGTTGTTCCGTTTGATGCGTGAAGCTCAACCCACATTCCATTGAATTGCACTCCAGCAAGATTTACAGATTTTACAGTAATTGATACTGTACCACCAGTTGAAGCAGCAAGGGTAGTTGCAGATGCTGTATTTGATGGAGAACCTGTCCCTACTGGATTGATTGCAGAGACTCGATAAGTGTAAGGTGTACTTGCAGTAAGACCAGTATCAGAATATGTAGTGGAGACTGAGGCAGTATTTGCAGATATGGTTACCCAAGTAGTACCTGCGTCAGTTGACTTCTCAATTTTGTATCCAGTTATTGCAGAGCCGCCATTATTTACAGGAGCAGTCCAGGACAAGTTGATTTGTGATGAAGAGACGACACTTGTTGCTAGTCCCGTAGGCTGTTGTGGTACAGTTGTAACAGTACCTGAGGTAGTTGTTGCAGATGCAATACTAGAAGGAGTACTAGAGCCAACTGGATTGATTGCAGAGACTCGATAAGTGTAAGGTGTACTTGCAGTAAGACCCGTATTAGAATAAGTAGTCAAGACAGATCCAGTGTTAGATACTATTGTATTCCATGTAGAACCGTTGTCAAGTGATCTTTCAATTTTGTAGCCAGTGATTGCAGAGCCGCCATTGTTGCTTGGTGCAGTCCAGGATAGGTTGATCTGTGATGAAGATGTGGCAGTGGCAGCAAGTCCAGTTGGTGCACTTGGTGCAGTTGGGGCAACAGAGCCAGTGTCAAGGTCTGCCACTAGTGTGCCAAAATAAGGTGGCACCGTATCATATGGATTGTCAAGTACGTCGTTTGTAAGGTCAATGTATCCCACATAGTTTGAGGCACTTGTAAGAAATGATTGGGATATAGAATTGACGCCAAAGGCTATCATGGAAAAGTTGCTCTTGTCATAGCCTGTGTGCCAGCCTTGGAGTGCAGATAGTGCTGGAAGTCCTGGGTTTTCATATATCATTAGGTTGTCGACTGTTCCAATGTAGCTTGGAAGCGTGTCAGTTCCAGGGTTGCCAACAGTCATGGTATATCCAAGGGACTTTGCATAACTTGTAAGGTCCGAGTAGTAGCTTTCTGGACCAGACCAGTTTGCCATTTCATCGAAAAATATTCCGTCAATATTGTAAAGGCTCTTCCAGGTATTCATTACAGACTTTACAGAACTTGCAGAATTTGATGCATATCCTGTTGCATCATATCCTAGTACAATAACTCCTGCAGCATGTAGTTCTTGTATCCCGGACACATAGTTTGCATCTCGTGAGCTACCAGGGCCATTGTTTGGATTAATTATTGCGATGACAGGTACTGATGGATGTGCACTCTTTGCCTGTGCTACAACATCCCATGTGCTACCAGGATATGTGTATAATGCAATCATCACACCAGTTTGTGATGCTGCATGAGC
The DNA here is from genome assembly GCA_900065925.1 of Nitrosotalea devaniterrae. GTDB lineage: Archaea > Thermoproteota > Nitrososphaeria > Nitrososphaerales > Nitrosopumilaceae > Nitrosotalea > Nitrosotalea devaniterrae. The sequence goes on from LN890280.1 coordinate 1,287,047, forward strand.
TTGATGTGGTAAAACAGTTAATGGTGTTGTAACAAGTAATAAAATTGCAATCATTGCGACAAATCTTTTAGAAGATTGTTCTATCATGTTATACCAGAATAATCTTCTATAGTATAAAAAAAGTCCGTAGAAATAATATGTATGCAAGTTCTATTGTGAAATTTAGTTATAGAAAATTACACCATAAGATAATTACTGTTTATTTATGTTAAAGCAAATAAATTAAGAATCACAAATGCAAATGTGAAAAAATCAAACGTACTTGTTACAGCATCTGGTGGAATAGTTTCACAAGGAATTATAAAATGTCTAAAGCTTGCAAACAAGCAAAAAAAATCAGATGTAAATTATAAAATCTTTGCAACAGATGCAAGTGCCAAGGCACCGGGGTTGTACCGGGCAGATGAAGGTATTTTGGTTCCGCCAGTCACAGCCCCGAACTATCTTGATTTTATCACAAAGACATGCATTGAAAAAAAAATAATGGCAATTTTTATAGGATCGGATGAAGAACTTTTGCCCCTAACCAGAGCCAGACAGGAAATAGAGAGTAAGACAGGCGCTGTCGTTCTCTCAAACCCTGTAGATGTGGTATCAAAGGCAGGCGACAAGTGGAAAACATACGAATTTTTAAGGGAAAATGGCCTTCCCTGTGCAGAATCATCCCTACCATATGACAAGGATGTGTTCATCAAGGAACAAGGGTTTCCCATAGTAGTAAAGCCACGAGAGGGGCATGGTTCTCTGCACTTTTACATAGTACATAATGCACGGGAGCTAGATAATGCAGAAAATGCAATTCGAAATGCAGGATGGCGTCCATTATTGCAAGAGTACATCAAAGGTGATGACTCGGAATTTACAACAGGTATTACAATAGGTTACGACGGCAAAGTAATGTCTTCAATTTCAATGAAAAAAACTCTAAAGGGTGGTCAGACCTACAGGGCATTCATAGACAATTTCAAAAACATTCGAAGATCCGCAGAACAGGTAGCAGTCAAGATAAAAGCAATCGGTGCAATTAACATCCAGGCAAAAACAGTCAATGAAAAACCAAAAATATTTGAAATAAACGCAAGGTTTTCTGCAACATCACCACTTAGAGCAGTTGCAGGGATAAACGAACCTGATATCGTATTTCGCAATATAGTGCTTGGTGAAAATATAAAAATCAAGGAATACAAAAAACTAGTGTGCATGAGATATTGGAATGAAGTATATGTTCCATATACAACATACAAAAAAGTAGAGCACCGAAAAAAAGTGGAACACTCTGATGCTTTTATTCCAGAATATTTTTAAAAATTATTTTCTCAAATAAGTCTTGCAAATATTATGCTACTTGCATTCTTGATAGTTTTATTTGCATAAATTGTAGATACCAATGCGGCAAATATTGTAGCCCCAAGATATGCAAATACAAGATTTTCAAATCCAGAGTTTGCTACCAGTATACCACCCACTATTACTATTGATGAGGATATCATCATGAGTACCGCAAGCAGTTTGATTTTATTTGTAAACATCAAAAACAGGCTATTGGCAGTAAAAAGAGACATGAACACGTTTGCAATAGATGCAATTTGAAGCACGTGCATGCTTGTCGGTGAAAATTCCACATGAGACATTACATATGGTGCAGCAAGATTAAGAATTATTGCAGTTGTAACCGATACAAACATTGTAATCAAGAAAAGTTTTCTGTATGTATTTTGGATGTATTTTCCAATCATGTCTGCTTGTGAGACTTTGATCTTTATGCTGACGTTATTCATGTGCATGTGAATTGGCTCCATCATAACATACTGGATTATTGAGGCAGGCAGTAATACCACCAAAGCCAGATCAGCCCCCGCATGATACACAGAATTAAAGGCCATCGGCAGTCCAAATCCCTTCAAGACAACCAGCGGATTGTACATCCAGGATAGAATCCTGTCTGCAAACATGGTTACAAGGTAAAATGTACCATAAATTGAATAGAACATGACCTCCCAGAGCTGAATGCCAAACCTTGACTTGATTGTTTTATCGGTTCTGCTTATCGGATTGTAAAAATGCGGTTTGTCTCCAGAGGTGGTTGCAATGTTAGTTTTTAGCAGCTTGTAGTGCTGATAGATTGAAAAAACTGACAGGGCTGCAAAAGCAATCACCAGTCCAGCAAAGTATCGTGTGATATTATCAGAGAATATAGGTTGTCCAAAATAATACACAGAAAGTAAAGATGCAAATGCAACAGAGTATGCAATAATCAGTTGGACTAGTTTCTTTAGTGCATATATTATCATGTAGCTTGCGCGATGCAAAGATACAGTTATCGTACTGATTACTACTATGCCAATAAGGTTCAATGGAATTTCTGTGACATATCCAACTGCAAACAAAATACAAACAGTTGCAGCCAAGACAGATCCTACAAGGCAATAGCTCCGCTTTTGTAGTCGTTTGATTTCTCCCATGTTGGTTTGCGCATTATAAAACAAAAACAGCCGGTTGAACACCTGTAGTGTTCCTTCAGTTATTACAAGCCCAAGAAATACTCCACTTACAAATGCAGTTGTTATCTGTATTGGAAGCCCCCACGCCATCCACAGTGAGACACCTGTGATAAACAACAGTGCAAGAGAGCCAAGCCATGGAAAGATCATTCCAATTCCCTCGACTAGTCTTTTTTGTATGCTTGGAATCTTCATTGTAAATGATTCAATGAACATCTCCTTGCTTTTTCCTCTTGTCTCATACATGTCAAGAAAATTATAAATCCCATTTGCGAGCGCATGAAAGTCTGCAAAACCATATTGCATCAAAGTCTCTTTTCTATAACCAAGACATTCTAGTAAAACTATGATATCGGCAGTGTTGTTCACGTTTGGTTGTACTTCGATTATGGAACGAGCAACCTTTTGTGCAAATATTCTTGACTCCCTTGATGTGGTAGAGTATTTTGTTGTAAGCAATTTTTTCTACTCCAAATTTTATGTGACAATCTCGGGTGCAAGTTTTGATTGTATATGTTTGACAACATCTGCAAGACCTTCAGAAAGTGTGATATTTGGTGCAAACCCCATGATACTGACTATTTTTTCAGCATTTGCAAGACCAAATTTGACATCACCTGGTCTTGGAGGCCCAAATTTGTGGGATATGTTTCCAGTGCCAGTCACAGATTTTACAGTCAAAAGCAAGTCTAGTATGCTAGTTGCACGACCTGTTGCCACGTTGAACATCTCTCCTGCAGCATGTTGTGATTCCATGGCAAGCATGTTGGCCTGTACAATATCTTTTACATGAATAAAATCTCGGGTCTGCAAACCATCCCCAAATATGGTAGGAGTCTGCTTGTTCATCAATTGATTTACAAAAATTGTTATCACGCCGCTATAGTCATTTAGTTTCTGTCTTGCTCCAAAGACATTGAAATATCGCAATGCTACAGTCTCAAGTCCATATGTGTTATAATATGCACTGAGATAGTCCTCGACTGCAAGTTTTGTTGCACCATATGGAGAATATGGTCTGCAGACTTGACGTTCAGAGGCTTTTCCCTTTAGGACTCCATACACTGCAGCAGATGAGGCAAAGACAAGTCTTTTGATTTTATTTGCAACACAGAAATTCATTATTTCAAGTGACATGTTTACATTAACATCATGGACCACCATTGGTTCAGTTATCGAGCGTGTTATGCTTGCAATTGCAGCCTCATGAAACACAACGTCAACATCAGAGACTCCATCCATTAGAGTTGCAATGTTTTTTGCATCTCCTATTTTTACATGCAGTATGTCATTTCCATCATGTTGTTTTAGATTTTCAAGCGAGCCAGTACTGAGATTGTCTATTACAAATGTTTCAATTTTTCTTTTGAGCAGTTCATCTACGATGTGACTTCCAATAAATCCAGCACCTCCAGTAACTAGCGCTTTTCTTATAGTCATTGAACAATAACCTCTCGTGAGGATTCCTGCGATGAATGTGTCCGTGTGAGATTTTCATATTCTTTTTTAAAGTTCTCCACACATTTTTCTAGTGTAAATTCATCATGTACTTTTTTTATGGCAGCAGCTTCTAGTTGATGTCTGAGATTTTCATCTTGCAATAATTTTACCATTCCTTGTGCAAGCTCATGTGGCCTTCTGCTTCGTACAAGCAACCCACACCCATCAAGGGCCTCTCTTACCCCTCCAACATCGGATGCAATTACTGCTTTACCACATGCCATTGCTTCAATAATTGTAAACGGAAACCCTTCAGTGATACTACTTATTGCAACAATGTCTGCTGCATTGTACACCTTTTCAGGCTCTTTTGTTCCTCCCATGAATTTTACATGGTCCTCAAGCTGTAGTTCCTTTACGGTCTTGATACATCGGAGAGAATAGTCAAGATCGCTTGAGGTACCATAGATCAAGCACTGGATATCAGGAATCATCTCTTTTGCGTATTTTATGGCCTGAATTAGGCACACAATGTCCTTGAAGACATCAACTCTGGCAACAGTGACAACAGTAGGTCTGCTGTTTTCTCTTTGAACCTGCATTGGTTTGAATCGCGATGTGTTGACGCCATTGTAGATGACTTTAATTTTTGCCGGGTCAGCCCCAAGGCTTTTCTCCCAGTTTTTGTTTGCCTCACAGACAGGTGTAATTACATCTGCAATTGAATATACCACCCTTACGATATTGTGTGAAAATACTTTCCAAAATATCTTTGATGGTTCATCAAACAGATATGCATTGTAATACAACAATAATTCCCGGAATGCAACACCGTGTTCTGTGATTATGACAGGACAGTTGCTCTCTTTTTTTGCATACACTGCAACTAGTGATGGGAGCCATGCAAGGGAACAATGTATGACATCTACTTTTGGTACTTGGATTGAAAAAAGTTGTATATTTCTCTGTATTAACTGGAATGCAGTAAGAGATTCTTTGAATGTCATGTTACTATAGATTGGTTCTTTGTTGAGTTGTTCTATGAAAATGTCCCATGTCAGTGGATGCTCAAGGCATTTCTTTGCATCATATGTAATCAAAAAATCATGTAATTGTATTATAACATCTGCTAGAATCTGCGTATTGCAACGATCAGAGAGTACACATGCCATAAATTGGCGATAAAGCGGAATGAATTTCTCTTGTATCACATGCCGTGTTGTTTTAAGAATTCTTTTTTGTAGCTTGCCATCTCTTTTGCAAAATTCTTCATATCTTGTAGCACCAAATATTGGAACTTCAATTACATTTGTAACATTTTTTGGAATTGTATAGACCCCATTACTGTTAGGGTTTGATAGTTGATTGATTACTGCAAACTCATAATCAGGCATGGAATCAATGAGTGTCTTGGTCCAGGTGTAAACACCTCCTGTTGCAAAATTAGGATAACAATCCCAGTTGATTATCAAAACTTTTTTCATGCCTTTGCCTCTGAGATTTTATTGAAAATGCGTTCAATGATATGAGGATTTGATTTGTCATCAGATGTAACAGAAATATCATTCAAGAAATTTTTGATGGCATTATCAACATCTGCAGAAACTTGCATGTTTGACGTATGTATCCCAGATTGTGGTTCGACGTCTGCTTTTCGTATCCTCAGAGACTCCATGGCTTCCTTTTCGCCAAAAAATGGGTTTATTTTTCTTGAAAGGGACACATATTTTTCATAGATGTGTTGTGCCTTGTTGTTTTCACATGCGAGATTAAAGAACTCGTATGCTTCCTGGTATGACCAAAGTGCCTCCCTTACAGAATTTCCTATCACATGAACTGCATTATTCTCGTATAAAATGCCAGTCTGCAGGTATAGCTGTCTTGCACCTGCTAGGTTGCCTCCCATTGCAAGACAATCTGCAGCGCAGGAACAGCTAAGTGCAGCCCTGACAAATGAATTCTGTTTTATGCACTCTGTCGAGTCTTTCAGATAAAAGACAAAGGCCTTGAGATAGTCCCCTTCGTCTTCCATCTTTATTGCATTAAGCCACAGATTAGATTCATTTGTGATTCTATCCATCCATGTCTCCAGCTTTTTCAATCCATGTGAATTTCAATGTCGTATTTTTTAAGATGAAAGTAATTTTCTACAAGTAAAATCTTGTAGATAATAGTTCTAGAACGACCTAATGAGAAAGTTTTCGTTAATGTATTTAATCTTCAAAGAGAGTTAAGGTTGGAATGTGTTCCATCATAGGATATCTCGGTGATATCTCTGCAACAAAGATTCTTGTGAGTGGATTAAAGCGCATGGAGTACCGGGGATATGACAGTGTAGGAGTAGCAACTTTTGCAGACAGCCAGATTCGTGTTAAAAAAGGAGTGGGAAAAGTTGAACAGGTAAACACCAAATCAAACCTGCATACATTGCCAGGCAACATAGGAATAGGACATACCAGATGGGCAACACATGGAGGAGTCAACGAGGCAAATGCCCACCCACACCTGTCAAGCCCAGGAGAAATTGCCATTGTTCACAATGGAATAATTGACAATTATAAAGAACTAAAAGAAATTCTTCAAACCAGAAAATATTTTTTCAAAAGCGAAACTGATAGCGAGATAATTGCAAATCTTTTGCAATATCATTTTGATGCAACACAAGATGTCAAGAGATCCATGATAAAGACAGTAAATGAACTCAAGGGAGACTATTCATTTGTGGCAGTCTTCTCAGATGGTACACTTGCAGCGGCTAGATTCCACGAGCCTCTCATAGTAGGAGTAGGAAAAAATGGATATTTTATTTCAAGTGATGTTTTGGGATTCATAGAGCATACAGACGAGGCAATATATCCAGACAATGGAGAAATTGTAATAATTAATTTTGATGGAATTGAATTATTTGATTTTACAGGCAGCCCAGTTATGCATCAGGTTACAAAGATATCAAAAGAATTTGCAGATGCATACAAAGGTGATTATGCACATTTCACATTAAAAGAGATCTGGGAACAACCTCTTTCGATTTTAAAGGCAGGAGAGAATACAAGACAAGCAATAGAATCATTTGCAGATACAGTAAGAGTTGCAAAGCAGCTATACATCACAGGTAGCGGCACAAGCTATAACGCAGCACTTGTTGCAAAGCATTTGTTTTTAAAATATGGCAAAAAAAAGATAGAGGCAATAATTTCAAGTGAGGCACGATTCTACCCAGACTATTTTGATAACCAATCAATTCTCATAGCTTTATCCCAGAGCGGGGAGAGTGCAGATGTAATAGAAGCAGTAAAGATTGCAAAAAACAACGGTGCCGACATATTTTCTATTGTAAATACGATGACTTCGTCTCTTACACAAGTTTCATCCATTTCTGTTGGATTAAACTGCGGCCCAGAGATAGGAGTTGCAGCAACCAAGAGTTTCACATCACAATTGTCAGTCATTTATAAAATTGCAGACCTGGTTTGCGAAAATCAAGTAGGATTTGACATACAAAAAACATCTTCCACCATGAGTAAGGTACTAGAATCTAGCTCAAAGATTCAAAAAATCTCACAGGTTCTAAAACATGCCTCAGACATTTACATAATTGGAAGAGGAATTCACTACCCAATTGCATTAGAAGCTGCATTGAAGCTAAAGGAATTGACATACATACATGCAGAAGGCTTGCCAGGCGGTGAGCTAAAGCATGGGCCGCTGGCCCTAATGGATTCAAATTCTTTTGTAATTGTCATAAATCCCAATGATTCAACATATACTGACACGCTAACTTCTGCAAGAGAGATAAAGGCAAGAGGTGCAAAGGTAATAGGCATTTCAGATATTGTAAGTGATGTATATGATCACTGGATTGAGATACCCACAATCAACGAGTCTGCATACCCATTTGTGGAAATTGTACCAATACAGCTTCTTGCATATTATGCTGCACTAGAAAACCAGACAGACCCAGACTATCCAAGAAACCTAGCCAAATCAGTTACAGTCAAGTAGAATCGATTTTAATTTTCCACTGCAAAAACAAATCTTATAGAACATTTTGAGCAAATCAAGATAACGTAGAGTAGTCAAAGTAAATATGATGTTCAGGATATCACACATGCAAGAAAAATCAGACGCAGAACTAGACAAAAAACGCTCAATCATATCAAGTGTCATAGGAGGTGAAAGATATTCATCAAATTCATGATTCTTCACACATGGCAGACCATGCAGGCTTTCATACCCCCACTTGTGTAGCGTGTAAAAAAGCAATACACTTTGACACCGGAGATATAATCAACGGCAACAAGTGGTACCACAGTACATGCTGGAGTCTGCAAGAGAAACAACCTCAGATTCTCTGCCAGAACTGAGGAATCCCCTTTTTACATATTTTGTCTCACAATATTTACCCTTATCCGATATTATCATATATCAGACAAACCAAATATCACTAAATGCTAGATTTAGGAAATAAAAATTTCACAATTGGGAACATACCAGACGATTTAGTAAATTTCCTCAAGCAGGATACATATTCATTAATAATAAAGGGATTTGCTGGAACAGGCAAAACTACACTTGCGCTCACAATCCTGCACCAGATGCAAATCAAGACAAACTGCCTGTACATATCTACTAGAATATCTCCTGATCAGCTCTTCCAGTATTATCCATGGCTTGAAGAATCCTTTGGCGGTTCAAGAAAAACAAAATTAACGGAATCAACAAGTGACTCAGACAGTTCTCTGGTATTTGTGGATGCAAGACTTGATGAACCAGGTTCTCTTTTTGAACGTATTACAAATGAGCTGATGGATGTAAAAGCACCAACAATAATCATCGATACATGGGATGCAATAGGATTTTTCATGGATAAAGAAGCTTTGATGAACAATGCCAGGGTGTTACAGACATGGAGAGAAAGAGCTGGTGCAAAATTAATTTTTGTCACAGAATCTCCAGATGACAGTACATTTGATTTTCTCGCAGACGGAGTAATAGAACTAAAACAAGGATATCACAATAACAGAAAAGTCAGAGAGATCTTTTTGTCAAAATTACGTGGCTCTAGAATAAACAGACCATCGTGTATTTTTTCTCTAAATGACGGAATATTTCGAAGTTATGACCATTACAAACCAAAAGAATTTTCCAACATTACAGTTTCAAAAGATTTCTTGAGTCAGGCAGATCATGACACCAGTGTAAAAAAATCACACATCCCATCAGGATATGGAGAATTGGACAAATTGTTTGGAGGTGGATTTCCAAGCAACGGCATAGTCACGCTTGAACTTGATACACATGTAAACACGAGGGTTGCAATGGCGTTTCTTGATAAAATAATAGCAAGCTTTGTGCATCGTGGTAATCCAGTCGCATTCCAGCCATTTGAAGGAGTGGAGCAAGAGCACATAGATCAGCTTCTCAAGCCCTACCTAGGGTCAAAACCAAAGGGCACTATTGAGATACTATCAAACGCAAGCAAGGCAAGGATTGCAGATTATCTATCAAGCCCCAAATATATCGAGAGCAAGAAACGTTTGCAGTACTTTCAGAGTGCAATACGCAGACTCAAAGCTAGGCACAAAAAAGGACTGCTTAGCATAGTAGGCTCAGACATGGCCACAGGTCTTGCAAATACAGAAAATGGAAGACGTGGAATTGAGAACCTAGTATCATTTGTAAAATCAAATTCTGCTCTATCAGTATTTGTCCTAAGGCAATCAAAAGACAGTCTTCTTGAATATCTATCAGAGATTTCAGACATACATTTGAAAATACTTGAAATAAACGGTTCACTTTTCCTCCAGTCAGAGATTCCATGGTCACACCTGTATGCCATAGTCTCAAAGAGTCACACAGGGCATAATGAAATTTCAATAGAACCCATAGTGTAACAGTTGTCTAGGAAATAGAAGAATCTTCCATACTCCTTAAATCAATTATAGAAGAATCTACCTTACTTGTTAGTAAAAAAATACAATATACATCAGAATATCAAGAAAGAAAATCAGGATACAAGTTATGCAGATCTTGAAAAATATTTCATGACACCTACCCAAACTGAATTTGTAAATATGGCAGGCCATGAAATGAAGACTACAATTCAAGCAATATTGACGTATTCAGAACTTTTGCAAAACAAACATGATGAGTCAAGAGAGGATTACGTCAAGGCAATACTAAGGAATGCATTAAGACTAAAGATGCTCACAAACAACTTGTCAGACCTTACCAAAATTGATGCAAATATACTGAAATTAAAAAAAGAGACATTCAATCTTCGTACATTGGTTTTATCTCTAGTTGAAGACTTTAGGAACATGAGTAGATGTCATGAACTAAAAATTAGCATTACGGTACAATCGCCAGAAGATATTTTTGTCAATGCAGATGCAGAAAGACTGTCGCAAGTTATCTTAAATCTCCTAGATAATGCAACAAAATTCACCAGAGAAGGAGACATTACAATTACATTAGAAGAAAGGCAAGGTGAAAATTGCATATTTTTGTCAATGACGGATACAGGAATTGGCATAGACCAAAGCATAGCACCAAATTTGTTTAGCAAATTTGTCACATCATCAAACAATGGTACCGGATTGGGCTTGTATATATGCAGGAATATCATAGAGGCACATGAGGGCCAGATCTGGGTAAAAAACAATAGAGACAAAAATGGTGCAACATTTTCATTTAAAATCCCCATAAATAACACAGATTCCAACACACGATACACTAAATTTTTAAATTCAAGAATCGGGGTATAAAACGATGAAGAAAATCCTAGTTGTTGACGATGAACCAGACATTACAACATCCATAAAAAACGGATTGCAAAGAAAGGGGTTTGAAGTTGACATATACAATGACCCAACAGATGCTCTATCAAATTTCAAACCAGATATCTATGATCTTCTGTTGATTGACATCAGGATGCCAAAGATGAACGGCTTTGAGCTATATCGCGAAGTAAAAAAGAAAAGTAATAACGTCAGAATCTGCTTCTTTACTGCTTTTGAGGTGTATTATGATGAGTTTAGAAAGATGTTTCCCAATCTAGAAGTCAAGTGTTTCATCAGAAAACCCATCACAATCAGTGATCTTGTTACACACATAAATTCTGAACTGGAAAAATAATTTTTCAACAACACATGTTATTGTTTTATCAGGGTTACCGATGCTTGTTTTACTTCATCAATAAAAAATGGCGGAAGAGCACTGTACGAGTCCCCATAAACATACACTGTCCCAATTCCTTTTGATGCAACCTCTGTCAGTTTTGATATCATTTCATCACTTGAAGTGACATTACCAAGTATGACGCTTAGTTTTGTAGGAGAGAGTTCTTCATTAATTAAAATATGGTGTGACTTGTCAGATTCAATTTCATGAATATTTGCAATGTCTGTACTTCCACTTGTTATGTAACTATCCACTTGAGGAAAATTATATCCAGGATTGATGTATACAATTCCACCTAAACTATGAACATGATCTGAGAATTGTCTAAAGTTCTGCAGGTTATTGGTGCTGCTCTCATTATCAAAAAATATTCCATCAGTTGGTACAGGAGACTTCATGTAATAATCGATATTTGCAATACTCTCAGATGTATTGAACACGTATCCCAATGTCTTGATTCCGCGATGCTTTAGATTAGATATAACCCTCTGCCAGTCTTCGGATAGAGAGTCCCCACATGGGCCACTGCAGGGATTTATTATTACATATTTTATCGTTCTAGGATACTTGTCAGCTGCTTCATAGATCTGGTTCCATTGAGGGTCATACGGATCAAAGTATGGAACAACAATCATTTTCACAGTTTGATTTTCGGTCATATTTCCCATAGCATCATCACGCAACTCAGTTCCTGGCACCTTAAAAGAAAAATACAGTACAAAAGACAAGGCTAAAGATATGATTACGACTGTGAGGATTTTTTTCAATCATATAAATAATTATTTTTATATTTTAAATAGTGATAACTAACATTCTGCTAGAAAATCAGATTGTTTTCTAGTTTCCAGATACAACAGGTTCGCAAAATAGAACAATGTACCATAGTATCTTATATCTAAGAATTTCACAGTACAATAGTCTAGAGTATGTCACAGCAACAAATGTACAGACCAATGCTTAACATCTATGATCTAGTTGATCGTGTCTTAGACAAGGGCCTGGTTATTGATGCAAATCTTTCAGTTTCACTAGTAGGTATAGAAATTCTTGTCATAAGAGCAAGAATAGTAGTATCAGGTATTGATACATTCCTAAGATATGCATCGGCACTAGGACTTGCTGCACCGCCTGGATTGCCTCAAAAATAATAGAGCTGATCCAATTTGGCAGTGTGTCTAGTATGCGGTAAATTCGAGGAAGTAGATCTTAAAAAAGCAATGAGTGGAGGCTGGGTTTTTATGAGATGTCCAGAGTGTCATCGAGGTACGCCATTGGATATCATCATGGCACACTTGGCAAAGACTGTCACAGAACAATATCTTGATGGATTTTGTCCACGTCACTGGTTCAAAGATAGTGGAATATGCGGTTACTGTAAAATTAGAAGAGAAGGTGTGAGCGAAGATGTCTCTTAGTCAGCAACGCCAATTCACACCAGGGCAGCTGACAATAGTAGACTTGGTGGACAGAATTTTAGACAAGGGAGTAGTGATTACAGGTGACATTACAATTTCCATAGTCGGTGTAGATTTGCTTTCTTTGAAGATAAATCTCGTAATAGCATCACTTGAGACTGCAAAACGATACGGCATAAAACTCCCGTGGGAAAGATGGGAGAAAGAACAAAAACGCATACCTCAGAAAATTACACCACAGAAACATGCAAAGAGGTAACGCATTACAATGAGTCAGAAGATCAGCAAATCAAAAAATGCAACTATACAACAAGTAAATCTAGATGGTGAGAATCTACAAAAGGGACTTGCAAAGCTTGTACTGGTCATAATCGAATTGCTCAGACAGGTGTTAGAAAAACAAGCCCAGAGAAGAATTTCATCTGGCACACTGACCAAAGTAGAGGTTGAAAGACTTGGACTTGCCTTTATGCAGATAAAACAAACAATAACTGACATATCTGACCAGTTTGGATTTTCGCCACAAGAGTTTGATATCAGATTAAACCAATCTCACAATAAATTGACAGGCACTTCAACACAGACAACTCTTGTCGAGGTAGTTGATCACTTGCTTGACAAGGGAGTATTACTTGGAGGACAAGTAAAAATTTCTGTTGCAGACATTGATTTGGTCATACTTGATCTCTTGGGTGTATTGTCTGCAGTACATGGAGTCAAAAAATCAACTAAGAGGAGAAACAAGTCAAAATGAAGACAATAGGCAAGTATGTTTACTGTATAATGGATGGAGGTGGAATAAGCCAGAATTTTGGCAAAATTGGCCTTGAGAATAGTGAAGTGTACACCATACACCACAGGGACATTAGTGCAGTTGTGAGTAAAATAACATTCAAGGAGATGCAACCAGACGTTGACAGCATCATAACGCATCAAAAGGTTGTAGAAAATTCAAGAAGTATTGGAACTACCCTACCAGTAAGATTTGGAATAATGTTCAAGACAGACGATGGCGTAAAACAGCTTCTAGTAAAATCATACAATGACTTTAGATCAAAGATGAACAAATTACATGGAAAAGAAGAGTTTGGAATCAAGGTCATAATAGAAAAAGAAGGCATGGAGAAGATCAAAAATTTAGTAGCGACAAATTCAAAGGAAGTCAAAAAGATGAAAAAAGAAATTTCCAAGTCAGGAGACGGTGAAGCATATTTTCTCAAGATGCGAATGGACGAGTCCCTCAAAAATGAAACATTACGAAAAATTGATGAGATAACAGGCGTAATTCACAAAGAACTTGCAGACATTGCAATAGACAGTGCAGTTCTAAAATCAGACTTGCAGGAGATAGTCCTCAATACAGCATACCTTATTGATAAAAACGAGATTACAAAATTCATTGACGGTGTAGAGAAGATCAAAACACAGTCAAAAAAACAAGGACTAGTGATTCACCACAGCGGCCCATGGGCGCCATATTCATTTTGTTGAGGTACATGTCATGCTGATAACATTTTTGATTATGAAATTAACATTCGGATCAATTTTGAACGAATGTAATCGTCTTGCATTGGAAGCAGACAAGGCAGAACGTGCAAGATGGATAAAAACAAGATTGATCAGACTTCGTACAGATTATGAGAAAGGAGTTATTGATGACAAGGCATACGCCATAAGAGAAGAAGAAATTCTAAAAGATTTACGTAGTGGAGCAGAGACCTAGATTGAGCCTATACGACGAAAACGACAGGGCCATAATGCATGCATTACAAGTAAAAAAAATCCAGAATCACATAAAAGATCAGGTAGAAAAAGTAAAGATGGATGCATTCACAGCCCGTGAGGAGCTCATACAAAGAAGAGCTGAGAAAATAGAACAGGTCAGACAAAAATTAAACGATACTACACTATCTATAATCAAAAAACACGAATTGATAAAAGACAGATTAAACCAGGAAGCAGTCTTCAGAGAGGCAAGCATTCGTGTAAACCGAGGTCTTGAAGCACTTGAAAAATTCATCCAGATTCTTCGTGATACAGAAATGGAAGATGAGATGCTCAAAAAAGCAATTCGTGATCCTATAATATCAAGTACTGCAAAATCAGAGGCAAGAAAAATTATCACTTCAGAATTTTTCAAATCAGTTCAAAAACAGCTAGTCATGCAAACAGAATTTATCAATATTGCAGCCCATGAGCTTCGTACACCAATCATGCCCATACTGGTAAACGTGGAATTGCTCACAGAAAAACTAGGAAGCGACAATGATGAAATAAAAATAATTGTGCGCAATGCGAAAAGGCTTCACAGACTTACGGATAACATCCTAAGTGTAACAAGAATAGAAAGTAAGACACTCACATTAAAAAAAGAAACATTTGACATCAATGCACTCATAGAAAATGTCATCAAAGACGAGAAAGCACACATAGAAAATAAAAATGTCAATATCATAGTGAAAAATGACGGTCATCCCATAGACATTGAAGCAGACAGAGACAGGATAGCTCAAGTGATATCAAATGTGTTGCACAATGCAATCAAGTTTACAAAAACTGGAACAATTACCATAATGTCAAAAGTTCAGGATGATGATGTAACTGTAAGTGTAAAAGATAATGGACCAGGAATAGATCATCAAATAATTCCAATTTTGTTTTCAAAGTTTGTCACAAAATCAGACAGAGGAACTGGATTAGGCCTATACATTTGCAAAAACATCATAGAGGCACATGATGGAAAAATTGGAGCAGAAAATAGTCCAGATGGGGGAGCAATTTTTTCATTCAGATTGCCGGTGAAAAACAAACATTCACACACAAATTCTACACACGATGAGACATAAAATCAAGATATCAAATTGTGAAAAAGCAATTTTGATTTAATTTTGATTGGTTCCAGAGGTTTGATTACTAGACATTCCAATTGGTACATGGTCCTTGAATATTGAAAAACTTGTCTTGGTGCCATCGATTGTAACTTTTGACTCGCTCCACTTGTTTCCATTACTTGGGTCTACCAGACGAAATACATAGTCACCCACCTTGAGGTTTGAGAAATTTGCTTCTCCATGATAATTAATTTTTGATTCAGATAAAAGATTGCCATTATTGTCCAAAAGGTCTACTGAAAAGCTGCTATTCTTTGCAGACAAGAGTTTTGATTGTTCATCATATGCCTTGACAGTAACAAGACTGTCAACCATCGGAGGCCATGGTGTGACAATTGACACTTCTCTTGCAACTCCAGGATACAAAAATACTGGCCAGTAAGAAGAGGACATGTGCTGACCAATTTTTACATCAATTGTATAATGATCATTGTTCATAATAGTGGGCTCTAGCCAAAAACGCAATGTTTGTCCATGGATATCAGTAAAGTCCATGGCCCATGTTTTGTTGTCTTGATCTTTTATGTATACAATAGCATTGGCAACAGGAGTAACACCATCATTGTAAAACACATTAGGACGCATACCACCTGGCGGGGATAAATGTAAAGTCAAATCCTTTGGTGCCAAGTTTTTACTAGGATCAAGGCGTACATATTCAATGTCAGCGCACATGCCATTTGCATAAACTTCAATTTTGTATGTATGACCAAGTGGTAGTGAATCAATCTCAAATGGATTTCCAGATATAGAATCAATGTTTCGGTAAATTGATTGGCTTGAATCCTGGTAAATCTTCAAGGATACACCATAGCTATAGGCCCTGTCTCCCGTTGCATATGATATTGTGGCATGAATAGAGCCAGTGTGAGATACTTGACTTGACTTTGGTGCAGAGTAGACATAACTCTGATTAGACAAGACATGTTTTTTCATCACTGGTAAGCTTGTTTGGTTTACAGGAATTGTATGATTTGTTCCATAGAATGCAGTAAGTGTGAGATTACCTGCAGGGGTGATTGTTCTTGTATTACTTTTTGTCAAATCATCCCAATGATCTAGCGTATAGTTTCCAAAGTTTGACAGGGTTACAGTATAATTGTTTCCAGAAATGGCACTAAATGTAAATGGTGTAAACCCAGAGCTGCTGTTTTTTCCAAATGTTACTACAGTCCAGAGTCCAGTCAGTGGTGTACCTTTAGTAGTTGACGCATTGACTGTTACAAATACAGTATTGTTTTGTGGTACATCAAGCAAGCTCATTAATGTATCAAGATATCCTGGAAGAGAGTTGAACGGATTAGGTAGTGTAGAGTTTGATACGAACATGTATTGTACTAGTCTTGACATGTTTTCAACATAGGTTTTGTTTGTAGCATTTACATTGTATGCAATAAAGGAAAAATTTGACTTGGTGAAATTTTTGTGCCATCCTTCAAATGATGATACCGTAGGAAGATTTGGATTATCATAAATTACCAAGTTGTTTACAGTTCCAATATATGAAGGCAGTGTATCTATGCCAGGATTGCCCACAGTAAAGTTCAGTCCAACTGATTTTGAATAATTTGTCAGACTTGCATAAAATGTCTCATTTCCTTTCACATTTGACATTTGATCAAAAAATATTCCGTTTACATGATACCAATCTTTGTAGTCGTTGATGTAACTTGTAATTTCATTGTAACCAATATTTGCAGTATAGATATATCCAATCACTTGGATTCCAGAAGACTGGAGTTTTTGCACACCATACAGATAGTTTGTATCTCTTGTACCAGGTCCACTGTCGGGATTGATTATTGCAACAATTGGAACGGATGGATGGTTTTGCTTTTCTTGTACAAGTGTATTCCAGTCATTTCCAGGATAACTATACAGAGGTACAATCATGCCTGTTTTAGGCAGGCCATATGCATTTTGTAGAGATCCCAATGACCCACATATCACAAAAACAAGCACGATTGAGGCCAAAATCGAGGTTTTCTTGTACAAATCACGACTCATTAATTTACACCCTAAGCCAAAGCAGGGCTCTTTCCCCATACTCCATCGTCGTGCAAGAAATTATCTACGTGCATAGAAAATAGTCTGATTTATCAGATATCACAATATGCACAGAAATTTCTAGAACAATCATACTTTATCAAAATGTAACAATGTTCTAGAAGATTCTAACCAATTACTTTTATAGCAATATTTGCATCTTTTTGTTATGAAGTATCGTAGTCGTACAGAGATAATCTCAATGATTCTTGATTCAGTAACAGTAGGCACTACAAAAACCAAGATCATGTACAAGGCATACTTGTCATACACCCAGTTGAAAGAATATCTTTCACTCTTGGAAGAAAGCGGAATGATAGGCTACGAAAAAGGAACTCAAGTATACAGAATAACAGAAAAAGGCAGAAAGTTCCTGAAATTGTCCATTGAGATTGATGACATGGTGTCATCAAAACCAGAAGAGACTCTGGCAAAAATAACAATCTAAATTTTTTATATTTAATTTTTTAAAAAATATTATTTTAAAATTAATTATATGAATATACATCTCCGCCAAACATGTTAACCACGTTTGCAGTAGATGCTATTACATTATTTCCCGAGTCGTACACCTTTATGGTTGCAGCCATTGGATAGTGGTACTGTCCAATTGATATGGTCGCAACACCAGAATTTACTGCTCCTGATGCAATCACAGTTCCCGATGGACTGATTATATCTACTCGTACAGCATTTGACGGGTTGTTTGTTACTTTGACATTTTCATCAGTTGTGGAGTAATAGTCCTTGTAGGTTCCATAGAGCATCTGTCCTGGATAGGATGTCTGTGGTTCTAGGAATGCAATGAATGGTCCTGGCATTTGTAAATTCAATGTATTACTGGTATATACCATCATACCATCAAGGTACACTTTGAGATAGTTGTTGCCGTTTGTTATGATGGTACAGTCTCTAGTCAGTGGCTGGTTTGCACTCTGGTCTACCCACAATACGTTAAAGTTTGTAGCACCATTGACATTACCTGTTGCAGATACTATTGCCCATACAGTTCCCGCAGTACCGGTATCTGCAAAACATGTAACATAGTTTACATTCTGAGAACCAGTCTGCACATACAAGCCGTTTTCATAAAAGTCGTTTGTAGTAGGAACTGATTGTACTGGAGTGGTTACAACCGCATGAAATAGTACTGCGTTTGAGCTAGGTGTTACACCATAAAATCCAGTCCAGTTTCCATCGTTATAAGATTGAACACCAATGTGGAATCCCTGCGGATCACGTGATATGTCATATGGTGTGTTGTTGACAGTTGCACTTCCACCATAGTGCCAGAATTGTTGGTTTGCCAAGAGTTGATCTTTTGTCATTGTTTCATTTGTTAGCGAATCAGATACAACTAGTCCAGACTGTGTAATGGTTAGGTTGTGAATCTGGACAAGTGTAGTTGCAGATGCAGTGTTTGATGCAGAACTTGTCCCTATTGCATTAATTGCATAAACTCGATATGTGTATGTGGTACTGGGGTTTAGTCCAGTGTCAGAGTATACAGTAGATGCAGAGCCAGTGTTTTGTGAAATCACACTCCAGGTGGTTCCGCCATTGTCTGATCTTTGAATTTCATATCCAGTAATTGCTGAATTCCCATTGTTACTTGGTGCATTCCAGGACAGATTGATTTGAGATGATGAAATAGCATTAGCAGACAAGCTTGTTGGAGGTTGAGGTGCAGTTGTTGCCACACTAGTTGTAGCAGAAGCAGTGTTAGATTGAGAGCTAGTCCCTACTGAATTAATTGCATAAACCCTGTACGTGTAAGTTGTACTAGGAGATAATCCAGTGTCAGAGTATACAGTAGATGTAGAACCAGTGTTTGATACAATGGTACTCCATGACGAGCCTCCATTTGTAGAACGTTGAATTTCATATCCAGTAATTTGTGAACCACCGTTGTTACTTGGTGCATTCCAAGACAGAGTTATTTGAGAAGAAGAATCAGTGTTAGCTACAAGACCTGTTGGAGGCTGCGGTACAGTTACTGGTGTAAACGTAGTATCAGATGCAGTATTGGACGGAGGACTAGTTACAAGTATAGTTATGGCATAAACTCGATATGTGTATGTGGTACTGGGGTTTAGTCCAGTGTCAGAGTATACAGTTGATGTAGAACCAGTGTTTGATACAATGGTACTCCATGACGAGCCTCCATTTGTAGAACGTTGAATTTCATATCCAGTAATAACAAGACTGCCAAGATTAGATGGAGTATTCCAGTATAGATTAATTTGAGAAGTGGATACTGCATGTGCAGAAAGATTTGTTGGAGGTTGCAATAAAATTGGAAGTGACAGAGCATTTGCAGTAGGACCAAAAGAAGATGACATCAACAATACAGAAAACAAAAGACTGGAAAACAGAACGTAGTTTCTTTTCATGCATATCAAATAATTTCATATGTTATTCCAGTATACGCAGAAAATACCAGAATGGTATTACGTATTTGTATTCTGTAACCAAATAATAAAATGCCATAGTAAGTTGGACAGATATTATTTTGTGTCAAGAAAAATAAAATAATAAAAAAATTGTAGAAATTGACTAGTTATTTTTTTGGCAATGGTATTACAGGAGGTGTCTTTGAATCATGATGTTTATCATGATTTGTGCCTGGAAATGGAATCAAATTACCAGGTATTGGAGATGGGCCATGTTTGTTATAGGCCTGCACACTGCTAGTCATCAATGGGACCATCAGAACTAGAAAAATTAGTATGCCAAAAACAAACAGATGGTGTTTTTTCATGCCCTATGATAGGATGTAATTGTTATTTGACTTTGCAATGATATGACCATAACAATCTTCTGACAAGATAAAACAATCAGATACACAATGAGAAGCAACACACCATATCCCAATGATAGATTTTTCTAGAAAAATATTACTTGACACATTAAACAAATGATATTACAATATACAGTACCAATGTCAGACATGCAACAATTTGTCAAACCTCATGAACTGTACTCTTACGAAAAGGTAAGAGAGATGCTAGTACATACAGTTCTTGAAAAAGCACTTGCCAATGCAGGAATTTATCACACAGTAACATCAGAGATCAAGAAAAAATACAATGGTACCTTGAATGATTGCTACAAACATCCAGAATACCTCAGCACCATACTAGAAGACAAGCATGATACCATATCAGGTACAGTATCAAAATCAATTACAAAACAGCTGGAAATGTTTTCTGACGATAAATCTATTGCAAACTTTTTACAGGCAATAAATTCCTGATTTTTTATTTCAAACCTAATATAGTATGATCAATTCAGAACAAAATTACAGAAAAAATGTTCAGGAATTTCTAAGCAAATTCAGATAATATTTGAGACACAGAAAAGAGCATTGAATCCAAGTTGCGATATGTGCTGGGAAGATATCGAAGAAATTGATATGGATACAGAATTTGGCTCAGATGACAGCGTCATTTGCTCCAGGTGTCAATCCGAATCAGGTGGCTTTTGATACCCAACATATCAGAAAATACCAAATCAAACCACAATAAAATCAGCAAGTTACACTTGAGACTTGCCAACTTTGTTTTCCTTGCCTTGTTTTTATCATACATCATATCTAGCCAAGAGGTTCAAGGTGATTCTTCTGGAGCCATAACGCCTCCCATACAGAGTTTTAGCAACTTTACGTGTACTGCAGGAATTGGCAATGTCTTACTAACAGGCCAGTTTACCAATGGGGATACGCCTTATAGGGTGATTTTCTTAAAAATGCTAGTACTTGATCAAAATGGACACACCATAGCAACAGGCAGTGGGAACATATCAAACATCAAGGCTCATGACACCGTGGCATTTAATGCAATAACCAGATTTAGTGGAAACTTTTCTTCGTGTACCGTTCAAATCGATAACGCAATACCAAAGTAATACAAGATATTTTAAAAATATTACATATAGAAAACATAAACTACAGCAAAGATAAAACCAGAAGACCGGTACATACAATTTGTACGATGTACTTTAATAAAAAAATTCAAGATATTCAGTATTGAAAACCAGAAGCAGTCTAAGTATTATCAGGATGATATTAGAATCAGCACTGCATGGTGCTACCAAATCAAGAATAATGCATGATACGTATCTTTCATCGGAAAAAACAGGTGTTTATCTCAAGTTTTTGGTTGGACACAAGCTGTTACGATGCGAAATTGGCAGTAAGATATATCACACCACTGAAAA
The DNA here is from genome assembly GCA_900065925.1 of Nitrosotalea devaniterrae. Taxonomy (GTDB): domain Archaea; phylum Thermoproteota; class Nitrososphaeria; order Nitrososphaerales; family Nitrosopumilaceae; genus Nitrosotalea; species Nitrosotalea devaniterrae. The sequence continues at coordinate 1,308,740 of LN890280.1, forward strand.
AGGAATTAATCTACTTGATGAATCAAGTAATCCAAATGAATTTCTGCACAAACTAGATCCAGTATTTTCAGATTTTGATCCATTAGAAGAATTTTCAGACCAAATAAGATAGATTGATCTTCTAAAATCATCATACATTACAACGTGTCTTGCTACAGCAGTAAGCGATGCTTATTAGTTATCAGACTAGAAAAATAAAAGGGAGTTTGTCAAAAACAAAATCTAGAGCCAGGAAAAAAGAGATAATTCCAATGCGCCACTTTAACGAATCACCTGTAAAAATTACCAAATACCAGGCAATAGAGATAACAAAAAAATTTCTAGAGCAACATCACAATGTGAGTGGTGCCGATGCAGTCTTGAAGGGAGATGAATGGTTTGTCACAATGTGTGTAGGTATGTCAGAAAACAATACACGTCAGGTGCGAATAGATACCAATACTGGAAAGATACTTGGCTGTACGTGACATATATAAAGAAAATTCATGTCAAGGTCATTTTTTATACAAAAAAGCATCAGGCCCGTCATGGAAAAAATGTGGGTTTGTATCAGATGAGGAGGCAAATGCAATTTGATGGGATGATACAAACCATTGGAAGTCCCAATCCATCCACAGTGTGATTTTATTTATCGCAGATAAAGACATGGTAAGATTCTTCTATGTTATCAATACAAATTTCAAGTTTTTAAAAAAATAAAAATGGGAAAATCAATTGTAAACTAGTGCAGCATTACAATGTTTCCAGTACTGCCTGCAACTGAATACACATCTCCGCCATAGATAGTTTCAACGCTAGGGCTTGATGCAATAGATACATTGTTAGAGTCAAGAACCTGAATGCTTGCATTTTCAGGCAAGTGATATCTTCCAATGTCAATTGTTGCATTGCCAAGTATTACAGGAGAGTTTGCTAACAAATTTCCAGAGCTGTCAACTATCTGGGCAGTCACAGCATTTGATGGATTGTTAATTATCTTGACATTTTCACCCAATGCAGAGTAAAAGTCGTTGTATGTTCCAAACAATTGTGCACCATCATATGATGTCTGCGGTTCCAAGAATGCATTAAATGGAGCTGGCATTCCTAACGCCAAAGTATTACTTGAATAGACAAGTGTATTGTCCATGTACAATTTTAGATAGTTGTGACCATTTGTTATTATGGTACAGTCTCTTGTCAATGATTGGTCTGCACTGTTATCAACCCACAAGGTATCAAATACAAGCGATCCAAATGGACTGCCATATGTGTGAACTAGTGCCCAAACAGTTCCAATGTTATCTGTTATTGAAACACATGTGACATAGTTTACAGGTGCCTGTGTTGTCTGCACATACAATCCATTCTGAAAGTCACCATATGGTACAGTTCGTACCGGAGTGGTCAGCACAGCATGAAACAGCATTGCATTGCTGTTTGGCGATACTGCATAATATCCAGCATAAGTTCCGTTTGCCGGTGCCTGGACTCCAATATGAAGCCCTTGAGTGTCTTCATTGTATGAATATGTGGCATTTTCACCTGGTGCATCTCCCCCATATACCCAATATGTCGAGTTTGTAGTCAGTTGTTCCTGTGTTGCAGTCTTGTTGTTTAGTGGATCCAAGGCATACAAACCACACTGTATTTTGTTAATTGTACCTGTAGCATTGCCAGACGATGACATCTGGCATCCGCTTGGAGGAACATAGGATGTAGTAGGAATTGCCTGGTTTGCAGGATTGAACTGGTTGAGTATTGCGTTTACAGTAGAGTTGCTCAGAGTGGGAGCATTTACTTGAGCATGTACATTTTGAATGCCAATTGCAATAAACATGATTGCAATTATTGCTGCACTGATAGCAAAGTAGGCATTTTTCATCAATATGTATCAAGATTCAAGAAATATCTCCATATGCTAAAAAATTACTAGAACAATAGCTAGAATAATTATCTATAATTCACTAGCATGATCACCAGATAGTTATTTGCCATGTATGTATCCGGTTCAACAAGATCATAATCTATTAAAAAAACAATAATGTTCTGGATCGATTTTACTAAAAATTCTTACAGAGTTGATACGCCTAATAGTTAAATTACACAGATCATACTTGTAAATGTGCAAAATTTTCTACAGGATGATATTGACAGGAATGATTTTCTATCAATGAGTGCAGATATCAGAGTCCGAAATGCCATACAGATTGCAAGAAAATTTCTAGAGCAATATAACTCTCCAGTTGTATTCAAGTCTGCAAGTCTGAATGGTACAATATGTGACATAACAATGGACATTGGACTTACACATGAAAGAATTGTTCAAGTTAAAATTTATATCACTACCGGAACCATACTAGAATATACACAATAGATCTTTTGTCAGGATATAATTGCAAGACAGATACATTTCTTTGGTATAGAACATTGTTACTGGAAATTTGTGAGTAAAGTTAATGTGCAAATATTTTTTGTAAAAATCATGTCAGTTTTTGCAAAAGGTGAGAGAGTTCGCATAATAGAGCAAGAAAAAAAATCCGACAAGGTGTATATTATAAAAAATACCAAAAAGTACAGCAAGGGTGGAACACTTTACTTGCTAAAACTTTTAGATGAAAATCCGGTTCTTGTATTATACCATGAAAGTGACAAGTCACTTCTTGAGAGAATCTGTTAAGTCATAGATTGGTATTTTTGTACAAAAGTTGCCTTTGCATCAAGAAGAATTTGGTGCCAATATACCTAACGAGATGGCCTGCCCACCTGGAACCAGTATAGGTCCTACCAAGTGCGTAGTGGTAGAAGCAGTGTTAGATGCAGAGCTAGTCCCTACTGAATTTATTGCAGACACCCTGTAAGAATATGTCATGAGTGGTAGCAGTCCAGTGTCAGAGTATGTGGTAGATTGGTTGTTTGTGTTGGGTACCAGAGTAGACCAGGCCCCACCCTGGGTTGATCGTTCAATTTTATAGCCAATAATTGGCGAGCCACCATTATTCCCAGGTGCACTCCAATGCAAGTTAATTGTTGTAGCAGAGGCAGATGATGCTACAAGTCCAGTGGGGGACTGCGGTGCAGACATTTGAGCACCAGTTGTAGCCGATGCAGTATTTGAAGCAGAACTTGTACCTACTGGATTGATTGCAAATACTTGGTATGCGTATGCAGTACTTGGATTCAATCCAGTGTCAGAGTATGTGGTAGATACAGAACCTGTATTTTGTGAAATCGTACTCCAGGTGGTTCCACCATCGTCTGATCTTTGAATTTCATATCCAGTAATTGCAGATCCGCCATCATCACTTGGTGCATTCCAAGACAGATTGATTTGAGATGATGAAATGACATTAGCAGATAGACTTGTGGGAGGCTGTGGCACAGTTGCGGTTACACCAGTTGTAGCAGATGCAGTATTTGACGGCAAGCTAGTTCCAACGGAATTGATTGCAGACACCCTGTAGGAATAGCTAGTACTGGGATTCAGTCCAGTATCAGAGTATGCAGTAGATACAGAACTAGTGTCTTGCACTAGTATAGACCAAGTATTGCCATTATCTTGTGACCTTTCAATTTCATATCCAGTAACTGCAGATCCTCCGTTATTGCTTGGTGCAGTCCAAGACAAATCGATTTGTGACGATGATATAGAAGTTGTAGACAGGTTCGTAGGAGGCTGTGGTACAGTTGGATTTCCTCCAGAGGATACATCTACAGAGAATACATCTCCACCGTAAATGCTTGCAGGAGTAGATGCAATCACACCACCACTTGAATCATACACATTAATTGTTCCAGCAATTGGAAAGTGATATTTTCCAACATCAAGTGTTGCAGTGCCAGATGCAACAGAAGAGCTTGCAAGTGAATTTCCAGACGAGTCTACAAGTGTGACAGTTGCAGCATTTGATGGATTGTTTGTAACCTGGATATTTTCATCAGTTGTTGCGTAATAGTCCTTGAAGATACCATAGCGCATCTGGTTATAGTAAGAGTTCATAGTCTGCAGATAGTAATCAAATGGTGCAGGCATGTTCAGTGATAGAGTATTGCTAGAGTAAACTAGTACATTGTCCATGTACAACTTGAGATAATTGTCACCGTTTGTTATAACAGTACAATCCCTGGTAAGAGGTTGGTTTGGACTGGTGTCAACCCACAAGGTATCAAAGGTAGATGCCTCCACATTATCTCCATAGCCATGGACTAGAGTCCAGTATGTGCCATCAGAGTTTGTGATTGCAGCACAGTCAAGGTAGTTGACCTGCCCGCTTGTGGTCATTATTTCTAATTGATTCTGAAAATCATTCTTCAAAACAGGCTGGCTTGTTGCAGTCAGTACAGCATGGACAAGAACAGCATTTGTATCAGGAGATACGGCATAGTATCCAGAATAGCTGCCATCACCATATACTGCAGGATTCGGTCCCGGCTCTCCAATATGCATTCCTTGTGAATCCTTGGAAATGTCATATGCAGTATTTTTCTCAGATACTGCAGTGCCATAATATGTCCAGTATCTGGTATCTGAGAGAACTTGTTGTTTTGTTTTTGTTTCATTGTCAAGCGGATCAGATGCAACAAGACCTGATTTTGTTTTATCAATTGAATATGAAGTTGCAAATGCATGCATGTCACCTGATATTATTCCAAATGATGACAAGAATATAGTTGCAAAAACTAGACTGAGAAACTTTTTTCCAAAGATATGATTGTATTTTGATTCAATCAAGCTATTTACATCATACTTATAGATACATTCCATATGTCAATATGCTAAAAATATTCTATACGATCAATCCAGTTTATCCATGATAAAAACTAGACATAATTTCAAAAAAAATGTTGTAATCAAAAATATATAAAAATATAATTTGGTGCGGTCAAGTCGGAGTCACACCGCTTCTTTTAGACTGGAGAGTCTAACGTGCAATTATTTACACCATAACCGCATAGCAATACAATATAGTTATTTTTCATATAACTAGTCTAAGAATTATAGGTGACAAGGTTCTAGTCGAATGATACAATAAAACAAAATACATTTTCTGTCACAAATAGACAAGAAAACTTGCAAAATGATTCCCATCTATGATTGGATGTATATTGAAAGTGTCTTGCTTTGAGAAAGATTTGACACAGATACAAGCCAGTTTCCAGTCTCATAAGATGTAGAAATTGAAAAGAACAACGAGTATGTTCCATCAGAGTTTGAAGTTGTAGTTGTTGTGTGGGTCTGTCCAGATTGGCTTGTAAAGACTGCAGAAACTGAAGTGTTTGGCTGGCCAGTTCCAGAAACCTGGACTAGGTTGCCCTTGTTGTATACTGCCTTGTCAGTCTGGGCAGTAAATGCATACGAGCCAGACGAGCTTGTGCCAACGTATATTGTAAGAGACTTGGTTTGCCCAAGGTTTGTCACAAGTATGCTCCATGTTCCGGTTTCATACGGCTGTGAAGGCGAAAAGAACATGACAAATGACCCGTCAGATTGTATAGTTGTAGCAGTAGAGTAGGTTTTTCCAGTTGGACTTGTAAGGACTCCAGTTATTGAAGTGCCGGCTTGTCCTGCACCCAACACTTGGATAAAGTCTCCAGTGTTGTATACGGACTTGTCAGTCTGGGCAGTAAATATACCACTAGTTGTGGTAGGTACGGTACTTGATTGTGTGATTGTAATTGGTTGTGTACTTGTCTGGGCATCAGATATTATCTGAACTTGATAATTTCCAACAGGTAATGCACTTGAGAGTTGCATGTCATAAGATATTTTGCCAGATGAATCAGACCATGTTGTTTTGTGCAATACAACAAATCCGGTACTGTCAATGAGTTCTATATCTACAGTTTTTTGAGGATTTGCACCAATTGCAGTAATTTTTATCGTATCAGTTTGCAAATAGCTAGACTTGTCCAAGACAATTGCAAGTGATACTGAAGGCGCAGTAGGTGTTTGTACTGGTTGCGGTACAGCATCGGCTTTTGCTTGAAGATCAGATAATTTTCCACTAATGTCTGCAACATTAGTTTTTAGCGTATCAAGTGTAGCCAAACTAGTGCTCATGGTTCCAATTTGTGAATTAATTGAATCAACTTGCGATTTTAGAGAATCAAGCTCTGCAGTATAATCAGGAATTTTTACTTGTTCAGGTTTTGCCTGGATTTGTGTGTTAATAGTCAAGATGCCATACACTGCACCAGATGTTGCAAGCAGTGTGAGTACTCCAAGTGTTATAACAGCATAGTCTCTTATCACGGGCTATATTTGGTCGCCAAAATATATAGGGAATGCTACTCTATTATCAGATTCAAAGTAATAGAATATTGTTAGTGTTGTTCTAGTTGGTAATGTATACACGTAATTAAATTTGGCTCACTGCAGTGACAAGTAATGATTTCATGTAAAAATTTTCGATCATAGATAATAGTAAGATTGTTGCAAACCAAGTTTCAATGACATATGATTTGACAAGTGACAAGAAACCTGCCATGATATCATTTAGGCATCAATATCGCACATCTCTTGGCATAACTTTTGATATTTTAGAGGCATGTATGGATGCAGGCATGAATGGCATATTGATATCAAGAGTATCTCAAAAGGCAAATCTATCACACAATGCTGTAGTGTGTAATTGCCAAAGGTTAGTTGATGCAGGCGTGATAACAGATAGTAGAACCAAGAGAAAATATAGTTTCACCATAACCGAAAAAGGAATACAACTGTACAATGAACTAAAAAGATTCCAGGATACAATCAAGGAAATAAACATCAGATACTAGGTTTTGACATCAGGTACTATTTCAGACATGGTTTGCACACTAGACTCTTCAAGGTCTGTTTCCAATTTTTCAAAACCATTCCACCAAGGAATCAATTCTTGTGATATAAGAAAATCATTGTTTATAGATCTGTCGATCTTTTTCTATTACATGTGCAAGATTAGTTATGATACATTTACACAACATGAAATCACTTATTGTCAAGTACAAAGAAAATAATGGAAAATTATTCTAGAACTTTGTGACAATATCCTAAGATATATCAGATACATACAAGAATCATTGCCAAGAAAAGAATACAAAACCATAACAGTCAAAGTGGAAGCATATACGAGATTCATAAAGGCAATCAAAGATGCAAAAAAAGTAGACCCGGGAATTGATACTAGTGAATTTTTGGAATTGCTTTTAAGAGAATCCAAAAAATCAAAAACTTGACAATGTAGATATTCAATGGATGCATAATCAGAGATTTTTTGAGGTCTTTGCGTCTGTTGATAACATGAAACCCTAAAACAAAGACTTGTGAATATTAGCCTTGATCTGGTTTCGTAGATCGTCAGTTATTTCTTCGGGTTTCATGCCATGATCTTTTGTTGCATGAGTTGCACATTGTGATAGGATTTCATCTTCTGTCTTACCTTTAGCTACAAATCCACATTCAAATCCCACATCTTTGCATTTGAATTTTAACATGATTTTTTTGGGATTTGGAATGTTATAAGGTTTGAGGACATATGGTTTCAACATTTTTGAATCACTAAGGCAATACAGTAATCTGAATTGGTTTTGACCAGAGTTGTGTTGTAAGACCTGTTGGTTCTCTATGTCCATGACCATCAGTAGTCATATTGAATGTAAATAGTGCCATTGATACTACAGTGTACTTTCCGGGCACATGTAACTGAGGAAGAGGCATTTTATACATCAGATAAGTGAAATTACCGTGTCCCCATGGTTTTTCACCAAGATGTTCTCCAGGTCTTATTGTTTCCACACCATAAAATTCTAGGATAGCCATCAGGTTAGTATTTTCAGGCCACACAAGTGCACCATTCTTATCTTTAATCTCCAGTACAACCAATGGAGGCCAATATCCAATATCTACACTTTTGTCTCCTACGTTTATCAACTCAGTAGAGATCGTGATGTTTTCTCCTACTTTGTATTCGGGTTTATTAGATGTCTGATTAAGAAGGAGTATTGCACCATCATGTGCTAACCATGTTTGTGTAGGATTACCAAGGCGTTCTTCAAATGTGGGATTATTGGGCTGGAAAAAGACAAGAGCTATACCAATCACAACAATTCCCAATCCTGCCAGTATTGAAATATGTAGAGTTTTCATTTCTCACAGTTTGTAATTGTTAGAACTATGATTTGCCCTCCAAGGCAAACACCCGGAGGTAGATGCATCCAGTATGTACCATCTGAAGCATTTTGAGATGCAGACATTGTAATATTAACAAGAGCGCTTTTATGTTCACGGATAATTTCTGCAAGCGGATCAACTGAAATATCAATTCCCGGATGATTCTGCATGTTTGCATCATGCATAAACTCTACATCGTTGACAATGTTGACACCGTCTGGATATTCTGGGATCCTTGCATCTGTATTAATTGAACTAACTGAAATAGAATATGTCAGAGTTCCATTATGTCCTGGCTCTAGAACATAATTTTTAACATATGGGTAATCAGTATAGTTGTAAATGCCATAAAATCCCGTAGCGTTGAGGATTTTGCTTGAGGCACTGTACCATGCAAATGGACAGAGTGGTAATCCCATTGGACCAGCGGAAGCATATTGATGAGAAATGTTAGAAACACATGATGGAATAATCTGTGTTACGCTAACCTCAGTTTGATTTTCTTTTGTCGCGTATTGTGGCAAACTTTCAGAGAGATCTTTTATGTTGTTAATTGTTGGTACCACAACAAATGGCAGCCTCATTGTTTGGTCATCATAAGATACAACCATCACATATGAACCAGTTTCATTCATAATTGGAACTCCAAATCCATCGGAGAGTTTGTGTTGTATTCTAAATCCACCACGTTCTGGATCACATGATGTAATGGCAGGATGATTTGCGTGCCATATGATGTTTCCATCATCTTTTTGAATCACAATGTCAGGAATTGGACACGTTATTCCATATCCTGAAAGTTCAACAGTAAAATCAATTTTCTGTCCAACGGCATAAGTATCAAAAAGACCACTTGCACCCAAATCCACATGCTCTGGAATCGGTTTATCCGACTGGTCTGATGTCAATACCAATACCCATCCCCTCTGCCATGGGTGTGGCACTCCGTGATATCCAAAATATCCTGGTTTTGTAAAAGTATATTCAAATGATTCACCGGGTTTTAGAAAATTTGGCATTTTTACATTCCCCATTAGTGCTGAAAACCTATTTGTTACATTATAGAAATCAGGATCACTCAAGTTATCAGCAACTACACTATTCATTGTATGGCCATCGTTGATCCATCTAACAGTGTTATTTACGCCAATTATTACTCGAATGTATTGTGGATCATAATTCTTGCTTGAACTTGGGTCTTCTGCCCCTTGAGGAATTATGACAGTAGTGACTTGGTTAAGTGGACCAAGATTAGCCATCATTGATTGCTGTTTGTCATATACAGAGTAATAAATCAGAAAAAAAGACGTACATGTGATTACTATTCCTAATATTACAATTATCAAGATTTGTAGAGTTTTCATTTTATCGCTGTACTGTGACATAGAAGAGGTAGGTAACTGATCCCAAGTTAGTATCATTTAACCGGACTGCTTCTCCATAGGTACTAGGTGTGGCGTCCTTACCAACTAACATGTACAGCATAACTTTGGCGGGAGTATTTACCACAGTATCTGATAATTTGAAGTCTATTCCATTTGTTTTTGTAAATCCGCTATGCGGTGCAGTATAAAGTGTAACTGGAACATTTGCAGGATTAGATGTTACATCTAGCATTAAAGTAAAATTTTGGCCTTGTTTAACATAAAATGCCCCCTTATCATAAAGAGTATAGTTGTAAGAAATGGCAATGTCGTTGGACGTATCATGAGATGTAGGAAGTCCGCCTAGCGGTATTACGCCCCATCCACGAGTTATTAATTCATCAAAGGTATGAGAAGTAACACAAGCAGGTTGACCATTTTCATTTTTCATAATAAATTGAAGGCCTTCGTTGCATTTTACATCTTTAGCTGCAATTCCGGATTTGAATTGTTTTAGTGGAGACTCATCTTTTATTTTAACAGAGAGTGTGGTAGACCCAAAAGATATGGTAGAACTATTATATTGTGAAATATTTCCCTTGTCATCTACTGACCACCAAGAATCAAATTTTGGAGGATTGTTCTGATCAACTAGTTCATTAACGTAAAAAAGAGATAGTACTTCCACATGAATGTGATATGTACCATCCATAAACGCAGGTCCTTGGATATGTAATGTATCATTTTTTGACATCCATCCTCCCAATGTTGGTTCATTAATACCATCCACAACCCATTTTTCCATATTGTTACCAGGAGAGAATTTTAGTGTCATAGAACCAGTTGGGGTATAAAACAAATCATGTATCAAGACTTTATCATTTTTTGTTACATTAATGAAAAATGTAACATTGTTTATGGTGGAATTGTTGTTTGCATCAAAAAATCTAAAATGTAGATCTTTTGTTGAGTTTTGTGATGTCTGCTGGAACGTATCATTTAGACTCAATGATATTTTTGTAAGGTCTGGCCTAGTAGCATAGAGTTGAGTCATACCACCAAAATCATCTGATGATGCAATAGGAAGTTGCATAATTATGCCCAAGGTGACACTGGTAAATACTGAAATCATGAAAAAATACGATATTTTCATATTCTAGACGTACTGGACAACCATGATTTAAAAAACTGGTGTAGAATTCTTCTATTTCCAGTTCACAGTTATCAAGACCTACCTTAATGCACCAAGTATTACACTTGTCAAGGCGCGTCCACCAAATATTGCACCAAGGGACAGACCAACATTTGCAATTACATTAATTGCCATCAGAGAATATTGCTTGTTATCTAACAAACCTACAGAATCCAAAGCAAACGATGACATGGTCGTCATTCCACCACAAAATCCTATTGCAACAAGCAAGACATACTTGCTGTCAAGATTCCACTGCAGCGAAAGCACTGCAAATGCACCAAGTATGAAACTGCCAATCACATTTACAATCAAGACATTTACAGGAAGTGCTCCAAGAAGTAACGTGGACCGAGTCATGCCATATCGTATAAACACGCCTACAAGCCCACCTAATGCCAATAAAATTATCTCCAAGTATTTCACACCAATTTATCCCTAACTTGCATATTTATCAAAATATGATAATCTAATTCCAAACCTACGTATGAAAAATATTACAACAAGAAGAGAGAATATGAGAATCATGGGAGCCAGAGAACCAAATTCCGGAACAATGTTGGTACCAATAGTTATGCCAACAGTATCAATGGGTCCTGTCCAAGTGGATGAATCAGTACCTGGCAGACCAGAACCCTGTAGTTGTATCATAAAATTTACCGGACTTGGATTGTCCAAAGCTAGAGTCACTTGAAGATCATCACCATTTGCAGCATAAGCGTACTGGTTTGACAGAATTGTAATCCCGTTACCCTCTTGTTGTATGCCTGTAATTGCATAGTTTTCATGCATAATCTTGTTCCCCTTTGGATCTGTAAATGATATTTTGAGTGCTAGAGGTTTGTGAATCTCAACTGGCGTGGAACTTACTGTAACAACAACAGTTCCATCTTGGGACACACCTTTTACAACTACAAGAGACGAATCACCAGATTCAGTTTGCGCAAAGGCCTGGTTTCCTACAAATGACATAGTAATCAAGATTAGAAATATTCCGCACACAAGTTTACTGTGAATTTTTGTCATGTTTTCTAATATTTGCTTTAAATTACAAGGTCTCATATTGCTGACTTTACCTCATGTGATTTCTTTTTACGCATTTTTATAACAAACACAACAACTCCGGCTGTTATCAAGGCAGGAGTAAAAAATAATGGCAACAAAATATTCTGTAACGTCAAATTTCTTGCAGGCTGGACCATGTCATCCATCCCAGCCATACTACCCATATCAGAAGTTGAATTCATTTGTTCTACCATTACTGAATATTGTACAGATTGATCAGTATTGTCAACGTTATCAAATCTAAAGATGGCAGGTCCTGGCTGATCAAAAGTGAAATAAGTATACCCCCCTCCAAACTCGGTCTTGTCTTCAGATTTGAAGAGTTGTTTTCCATTTTGTGTTATGGTAAGTAAATAATGCGCAGATATTGGATGTGGCATGACATTGTCATAGACTTGATATACTAAAATGATCTTGTGTCCTGTTACCACATAGTGTGGTTCCCAGCTAAGATCTACTTCATATCGTCTATCATATGTTAGGCGTACTTGAGGAAATTGAGTTAGTTTTCTTCCGTCAGCATCAGTAGGATCGGGTTGTTTTTCATTTACTGTGACGTATCCATCCATCCAAGGATGTATTGTACAAAAATACTCGTATTGTCCAGGTTTTGTAAATGTGTATGACCAAGTTTTTCCAGGCTTGATTGTTCCACTGTCAAAAATACCAGATGACTGCCCCATGTTATTTTGTATCAGCCCTTCCCTTCCTCCCGCTTTGCCACTAGTGATAGTATGTCCTTCAGTATCTTGGTTAACCCATAGAACAGTCTGATTTACCTGAATTGTAATTGCAGTTGGCAAATACCACTGCGGAGCTGCAGTGTTAAAGTTTGGATCAAATGCACCATAAGGAATGGTAACTGTTTGTACAGCCGCCAGGGCCTGGGGTATGAATATCTGTAATAACATTGGACTTGCAACTAAAACTAACAAGACAGATAGTGCAATCACAGAATTTAATGAAATAATCTTAGACTGACTAGAAGCATCGTCATTTCGCAACCAAATTTTTCTTTTTGTAATTTTTGTTTTCATTTGTCTACCTATTTAATTTCCATTAGGTAGACATTATCAGCACCTTTCTAGGAGCGGTTTAGGAATCTTCCAAGGCTAATGTCATAGCCTTCTTTGAGTTCGATGGTTGCTACTTTTAAGGTTTTATGTACAATGGTTTAATTTTTCACAGGCAGTGTGAATGTAAACGTGGCCCCCTTGCCATGCGAATTGTTCTTGCCCCAGATTTTTCCACCATGTGCCTCTACAATGTTTTTTGAGATATACAACCCAACTCCTGTTCCACTGTGATGTTTTGTTGCAAATTTTGTAAACAAGTTTGGAATCATGTGCGGTTCGATTCCAGTACCAGTGTCTTTCACTGATACTATCATTGTATCATGTCCTTTTTTTAGCGTGATCAATATCGCACCCTTTGCAGTAAACTTTAACGCATTATGAACCAAGTTAGATATTATTTGTGCAACTTTGTCCTTGTCAGCATCCACAAACATTGGCCCGTCTCTTACAAATTGCAAATCCACAAAAGAGTATGATTGGTTGTTTTTTATTTGGTTTCGAAAATCTTCAACCATAAATGACATGAGCTCAGATATGTCAAACCGGTCATTGCGAATCGTAAGTGTCTTGTTTTGAATCTTGGATAGGTCAAGCAAGTTATTTGACAATAATTTTAGTCGTAGTGCGTTTCGCTGTATTGCATCAACATATGATTCATTTTTCTCAGACTCGGATTGTAATAGTTCAGAATATGTAAGAAGTGCCTGTATCGGAGTCTTGATTTCATGGCTTGCTATATTGATAAATTCAGCCTGGAGTCTTTCATGGTCTTTAAGTTTTTCATTTAATTCATCAGACTTCCACAGCAAGTCAAAAAACAAGCGTATTGATTGTATTACTGCAACACTGTTAGAGTACAACCCATATCCCAAAGTATTTGAAAATTCTTTTCCTGTCTCTTCATGAACTTCGGATATGAAAAATTTAGAGTTGTCAATGATTAACAATCCAATAGATCCTTCAGGTCCATTGAGGACACTGATGTTAGGATATGTGCGCAAAAACTGGACAATTCCCTCGTTTTCAGTGTCAATTGGACAGATTATTCTAATTTTTGATTTTTTCGATGACTCGGCAAGTTGTTTTAGAATGCCAAGCTTGTACAGTCGCACCATGGATTTACTCAAGGGCAACAAGACCAGTGCCTCTTCATGGGTCATGCCAGCAAGACTTGTTATGATTTCAGTAGATCTTTGTGGATCGTTTATCACCTCAAAGAACTCGGCCTCTGTTCCCTCTTCAATCTCCTTTAGTTTTCTTTCCGCAAGAACAGACCTGTTCCATAGTGTCTCAAAGATGTGTCTTTGTACTTCGACTAGCTGTTTTGCACTGCTGTATATTGCATGTGAAATTGGCTTTATCTCCTGCAGTGTTGCCGTTGCCAAAAACTCGTCATCGGTAACACCAAACGCCCCCTTGATGCCATCAAGATGGTGAAATTCAGGAATGATATTCATGAGCATCTTGCAGAACTGCAAGTTTGATTTTGTTATTTCTGTAATGTATCGTATTCGTACACCTCTTTGTTTGAGGGACCTAATTATCTCAAGATAGTTCTTGAATCCAAGTGTCTCAAGGGAACCACTGGAATCAGCATAAATGTTGATCTCATTTCTAGTGTTAAACGCACATTGTTTCCATTTTTCCAAAACATCATGCTGACCAAAAAGAATTTCAGTTTTTTCTGAATTATTTATTTTCCCATATGTTTTATTTGCAGAATTTGTTTTAACATATGTGGTCACGCTATTACATAGAACCCCAACTCTTTAAAGGACTGTGCCTGATTCTTCTAGGTTACAAATATGACATCAAGTTATAATAAAATGTAATATCTTATTTTTTATCAAACACAAGTTCCAGCACGGAATTATTTACCTTGGAAGACTTTATTGAAATCCGTTCAGGTTTTGTATTACATGTAATATCTTTTCGTAGTATCTGCCCATTTGTCAGTATCTCAATTGTCAGAGTATCATTTCGTACTGTAAACCAGACATCCTCGTTCTTAATTCCAGGCAGTGTTGCAATTACACGCATTTGGTCTTCTGTCTCTATTACATCAAGCAGTGGGTCTTCTTTCTCGTGGTGTGGGTACAGTTTTTGTTGTGCCATGTCTGAGATTGTCTCATCTAATGGATGAGACATCACATTAAATGAAATATTTATCAGAGATGGTGTAAGAGGCCTTTTTTTATTAGTGACATTTTTCTTGGAAGTTACGTTAAGAAGACCTGCAATAAGGTCATCAAGATCTTTTACCATGTCATCAATTTCTCCCACGGTACCAATTTGTTATTTTTTCTTATAACGATTTAGACTGATTGTTCTATAACATGACAACAATCTGACAATTACACCAAGATAATCATGTAATAATTTTATTTAATAACAAAATATAAAAAAATCTCAAGTGCAATCATTATACAAAATTAATGTTTTCATATGAAAAACATGTAACTAGTAATTACCTGTCAAAACAGTTAAAATTATCCTATACTACAAAAGTACAACTTGACAAATCCCATCCCAGAAGGATATCACACCATAACACCAACATTGACAGTTCGTGGCGCGGCAGATGCAATCGAGTTTTACAAAAAAGCATTTGGAGCACAAGAAATAATGAGATTTCACGGCCCAGATGGAAAAACCATTATGCATGCAGAGATAAAGATAGGAGATTCAAGAATCATGCTAAATGACGAAGTTCCGCAAATGAAAGCCCTCTCACCTTTGTCAGTTGGAGGAGCAAGTAGTGGAATTTTCTTGTATGTCAACGATGCAGACGATGTGTTCAATAAGGCAGTTTCTGCAGGTGCAAAAGCAATCATGCCAATGATGGACGCATTTTGGGGAGACAGATGCGGTGGAATTGACGATCCATTTGGTCACAGATGGACCATATGCACACACAAAAAAGACATGACCCAAGAAGAGATTGGAAAAGCTGCAGATGAATTTATGAAGTCAATGAAAGGGACTTGCTAAGTTTTTAGTTTTCTTTTTTGCTTGCACGCAGGACAAATCGGTCCATAATCTCCACCTTTGCTAAATATTACTTTTTTGCAGTCAAGACAATAGTAAATCGGCATTTCACTTACTATTTTTTTTCCATTTATTATCGCTATGGTATAACATATTTTTCCATGAGACAGCAGCAAAGCAGAAAAATAGGCCACAAAATACCGATTCTTCATGACTTCAAGTCAGTATATCATACCAATTACAATATCAGTAATTGGCATTGCGCTGATTTTATCATGGGTGTTTTGGGCCACACCAAGTCTTGAAAATGATTTGGAAAAATTCACACAACTTGATTTCTATGTTGGCAAATCAAGCACTGTTGATGCAATTGGAGATAAGATGCCAGATCCTACCATGATTTATTCAATATACAGTCAAAAGACAAGCCCGGTAAATTCTACTACAGTAAAAGTTGATGCATCGTTTAACATCTACGATTCAGCAACAGAAAAAAAATTATGGGATTCAAACAGTACAAATATGGTTGATAAAAATACTGGCAAGTTCATCAAGCCTGCAAACACATACTTTCGTTTTCCACAAAATACACAAAAACAAGATTATCTAGTGTATTTATACTCAGGAGTAGACCCGCAGCCATTTGTATTCCAAGGGGAGACTACAGTTGAAAGCCTAACAATTTACAAATTTTCATGCAGTCTCACATCAGACTTGTCTGACTCATATCCACAATTCCAGCCAAAAAAGATTTTATCAGATTACACATGCAATTCATGGATAGAGCCAACTACAGGAAATGAAATATACTATGATGAACATTGGACAGATTACACAGTAATAGACGGTAAAAAAATTCCAGTCTCAGTTGGAAACACACATACTGCACAATATGCAGAGGAGATAGCAATTGAAGAAACCAAAGAGAAGATACATCTTTTTGAAATTTATGGAAAAATAATTCCTAGCCTACTTGGAATAATACTTGCAAGCATTGTCATTGCCATACTAGTATATCAAAAACAAAAACAGAAAATCACAGAGGCTAGACTAAAAAAAGAAAAAGATGAAAAATTAACAACAATCGGTCTATTGTATTCAAGGCTTGCACACGACATACGAAACCCACTTGCAATCATCAAAAATGGAATTTCGCTCTTAAAATACGAAGTCACGGATCAAAAAAGCCAGGAACGCTTTGACATGATGGATAAAGCAATTTCTGCAATCACACACCAAATTAGCGATGTAATGGACTTTGTCAGAAGCAAGCCACTAGTGATTAGTGAGAATACAGTCACATCTATAATTTCCAAATCAATCAAGTCACTTGCAATTCCAGATGAAGTAAAAATCAACATCGAGCCTTCTGATATAAAAATAAAATGCGATTCAAAGCAACTTGAGATAGTATTCAATAATTTGATAACAAACGCAATGGAGGCAATGAACTACCAAGGTACAATGACAATCAAAGTCAAAGAAGTACATGGACTAGTCCAGATTATAGTACAAGATTTGGGACCAGGAGTGCCGCTAGATATAATGGACAAGATATTTGATCCACTGTTTACAACAAAACAGACAGGAACTGGACTAGGATTGGTATCATGCAGAAGCATTGTAGAGCAACACGGTGGAAAGATTACAGTGTCAAACAATCCCACAACTTTTACTATAATCATACCAAAAAGTATCTAAGTCAAGACTCGTTTTACATCCAATCTATGAAATTACCAAACGTGTGAGAAATATTTCTTGGGAAACATATTGAAAGTGAACAAAATGTCTTTTAATCAGAGAAATAAGTCAATTAATATTCATGAATGAAGAACTGCTTGAACTTGTAGAACAACTAGTAGAGTTCGGTTACGGAGATTCACTTAGGTTAGATTCCATATCAAACAGATTACGAAATGGAGAACTACCATATCCTTCAGACCAGAGATATGTAGACATGCTAGTTTCAAAATATCTTTATCCACACGAGGAAGAAGGCAAAAGTTTGAGAAAACCAATGGGTCGCCTTGAGAGAAAAATACAAAATGTAAAACAGAGATACGAAGGAGAAAGCAAGATTACAAATGAAAATCTTGTTGACATATGCCCAAAATGCAGTTCTCCGGCACCAAGAATGTTTAGTTTTTGTTCAAAATGTGGTGCATATCATGATGAACATAATTTTGTAGATATTCGCAAGGCGCAACAAAAAAAGGAAGGATATCCTAAACAATTACCCCAAAATACATCCATGAAGCAATGTATTGCGTGTGATTCTAGAATATTTAGAACACATGAGTTCTGCCCAATATGTGGAGCATATCAGAATGAACATAATCCCAAAAAGAAAAAATCAGATTCTAAAATAATTAGGTCTTACCAAGCTCTTTCTCTAATTGGAGGAATCATAGGAATAATCACAGTATTTTGGGCTGGAACAACTATCCAGCTGCTGTCAATCATTCTCAATTATGTTGGAACCCAAACTCCAGAGTATATTGGATTTATGAATCAGATCTGGATTTCACTAGCCCTGTATATCATCTCAATGTTAATTCCATTTGCAGTAAGAAACACAAAGGCTACAGGAACTATACTTGTCATATTGTCATTTGCAACTTTGACGTCTGCAGGAATGTTCGGAGCAATTAGTTTTGCATTGTTGTTAACTGCCGGAATAGTATCCTTACGTTGGAAACCACGAAAATAAAATACAGATCACTCAACAAAGATACAAGATTTCTTTTCTTAATTTTTTATTATAAACAATTACGATCCAGTTAAAAGATAATCATAATTTAGAAACATCTCTTTCTATTTTGTTGCCTTCTTTATCTACAAAGTAGTAGGTATCATGGCCATCATTTTCAAAATGTAATGTGAAGCTCTCATCTAAATCGTCTAATGTATCGCCTCTGACTTGAAATCCACATTCGACACAAATTCCCCTCATGTCCCTAGTCATATTACTTTTTTATTTTATCATTTCTTACTATTAAACAAGATCTATGTTTTCAGTAATGATGACAATATGTGATTACAGACCAGATATAGATGGAGATAATTTGTCTCAGGTTTGAGTCCTGTAAGACTGACAAACAAGAACCGCTAAAGATAGAGAAGAGAATTGTAATCATTACATCAAAATGATTTATTTTTACATAAAATCATGACATGATGACACCTAGCAAAATATACTACAGTTATGGAAGTTTTTTTGCAAATCAGGCAATAACTTGATCTACCGGTACAAGGCTTGATGGGTTTTTGTTGAATTTGCCCACGATATACTGCACCTTGTCGTCTCCTTCTGGCATTGGGTTTGCACATTTGCCACATTTTGGCAAAATTACTATTGCGTCACAGTCAATCTCACCTATGAATCTGTCACACTTTGAACAGTGGATGGATTTTTTGTCATAGATATTCATGGCATAATATAGTATCCGACACTATTAAGGGTGACAGATGTTTTCCAGCAAATGCAAAATGTCTTGAGCATAAACTAATTGTTACAAACTGTTCACCTCATCTGTTAAATGTCAGATATGAAAATAACTTGCATGTCATATTCAGACTGGGTGCCATTTAACAAGGAAACCGTAGGAAATGCACCAATCAAGGCAGGGGTATATTTTCTTGGCTCTGAACATGAAACAACATACATTGGTGCAAGCAACAACATAAAAGAAAGACTACATGAGCACCTGAATTCAACTGATTCATGCATCAAAGAAACAGTCTCATTTTGCTATCACGAAACTTTATTCCCAGAAGCAGAAGAGGAAAAACAGTTGACAGCATTCCAGTATGAACATGGAAGACTGCCCAAGTGCAACAAGTCAAAATAAAACAATCAAGCCTTGATCTTGGACACATTTTACCAACTAGAGTAATTCAGATCCATCTTAAAATACAATTTACACGTATGTATATCATGCAAGGCTCTAGTGCACTGGATAAGTTTGATTTAAGAAAATCTCACAAAGCTCTCAAAATGTTATTAATTGATAGAAGTAATGAATTTCGCATATTTGCTCAAGGCATAGGATATCCAGTCAATACAGAAAACTGGGAATTAATAGTCTTGAATTTCTGTCTTGATTTTGTAGACTGTTTTAATGCAATGTCTGGCGAGGATACAATTGATCACAACCAGATTCACAAGTGTATGACGCTCATGAGGCAGATTGCAAGAGGCAAGTCAAACATGACTGAAATGACACATATTGAAAATACTGCATACTTGATTGCAGAAGATTTCAAATCAATTTACAAAAGAATGGAATGATATTATTTTAATCAAAAACTGGATAGCAATACATAGGAACTCTATGCAATCCTCAGACCACATTTCCACTGATCTAGCATAGGCGCGTCAGTGATTCATTCCATTGGTTGCTACCCGCATAGATATACACCTGATAAAATAAAAAGATGATCGTGTCGCTAAATTTTTACAATAAAAAGATCAAAGGACATAAAATTTACTCATTTTATGGGACATGACAATGTAGGAATTTTTTCTGCATGGGTAATATACGAAGAGTAATCAAATATCATACCATCCTTTTACATGCTCAGATTTTGACTAGGCCAGGTTGTTTTGGTTTTTTAAAATAATTTATGATACACTCTTCATGCGTATATCGTTTGATGTCACATGAGGTTTGGCAGAACCAGCAAATGCCTTTGCAAAATTTTGGCGTATCCTTGTCTTGCATGATATCATTACGTCATTTACAGTATTATCCATGATCAAATATCATTTTAAAACTCGCAATTTTGATGATACCACTAACATGGATATTATTGATACAACCAGTATGATTGATACAACAGAGCTAAACTCTGGCACTGCCTGCGTGTCAACAGGCACCACCTCAGCAGCACTTGTTCCTACAAGTTGTATTGTATGCATGCTATGGTGATAGTTTATCTCAAGTACGGTCTCAGAAGGAGTGTCGGATACCATGACAACCCAATCAGAGTTGTATGGTTCCACGATACCATCTACTAAAACTGTAATATTTCCACCAAGCAATGACTTTGGAATAACAACATCAGATGTTCCATGGGTTCCTGTCACTCCTTGAACATTAAATGATATTTCCTTGTTTGCAGAATCAAAGGCAAAGTCAGATACGGTAGAATTGCTAGATATTCCCACAGTAAAACTAGCATTCTTTGTTGGCACAGAAAATTCGTCAGGTGTCATAACCAGAAAACTTGTAGACGAGTCTAGTTTTGCAGCAGTGGATAAATCCAGCGTACCTAATAGTCCAGTCTTTGTTTCAAGTAGAGACTCGACAGAATATTTTCCACTGATATCATTAGGTAAACTTACTGGAACAACATAGTTTCCGTTTCCATCCACCTGAGTTTCTTTTGTGTATACAACATTTCCATGTTCATCTTTGACATTTACAAGGACTAGCTCTGTGACAGTATTTCCATCAACACTACTGACTGGAACGGTTGCAAGATATGCCCCACTTCCCGCAGTGAGAAGTCCATTCCAGATTGAACCATACACATTGACTTGATCAGTGGGCTGGTAAATTTTGTGCGCTGTTTGAACTGTAACGTAATTGTTCGAGTCGGGATTTAGTTTGGCATAAGATGACATGTATGATGTAGATTCCAAACTGGCCGTACTAGTGTCAGTTGTGTTGTTTTTTTCAACGGGTGCTTGCGGTTCATATTGTATAACAGCGGTTGCAACAGAGCTTCCAGCACCATACTGGGCATATATCGTATAATTATTTCCAGGAATCCAGAGCTTGCCAGATGTTACTATTCCAACAGAAAAATCACTTCCAGTTCTGGTTTCAGTATGACCTACAGATACTCCAGTACCTTTAGAATCAGTCACCCAGACAGTAACCTCCTTGTTTTGAACAAATTTTGATACTTGGCCTGAAACTTGGATTGTGTCCCCATTGTGATATACAGTCTTGTCAGTCAAGACAGAGATTCCGGTTGGAAGTACAGGAATGCTTGTACCCACACTTACAAATCCAGTCATCCAAGGGTGAAACAGGCAATAGTATTCGTAAACTCCAGATTTGTCAAACGTGTAAGAAAACGTACCGCCTTGTGCTATTACACCACTGTCCACTCGACCATCAAATCCTAGTCCAGGTTTTCCAGTGGTTATAGTATGCACAGCAACATCGTTGTTTTTCCATGTTACAGTATCATTGACCTGAATGTCAAGGTCTGATGGAGACAAGGAAAACGGAGTGTTTGGGTTTGACGCTCCAAGAGGAATTGTGACCTGAACTTCGGCAAAAGACGCAGAAAATGACACACATGCCATGACTGGCAAAATAAACAGCATCCAGGATCTAGAAAATTTCAATGTATCATATGTCAATTTTTTTTATTTTAGGCTTGCTTATGATTTCTACTATTGATTGTAAAAAGTAATTTCAGGCGTGAGGATTTTTTTTAAAATAAAACTAGTTATAGTTTCATGTGTAATATAAAATAATTTCTGAGATAGAGTTGGTTGTCAGATAAAACAGTTGCGCAGTTTTCATTAGTAATTGATTTAGTGTTTGAAAATAATTACATGTTGACATGAAACCCGTGTTGGCTGCAACACTATTGGGCGTGATATCAGTCATATTATTGCTACCAGTAGCAAATGCGTTAACACCTAGATCAGATTTTGGAGACAATGTTAGTACATACAGATTATTTGGTAGTAAAGTATGTGGAGACCATCTCTGTAAACCCGGAGAGTGGAACACTTGGATAAATAATTTGGTATCAAGTCAGCTCAAAAAATTCAATACTCTAATTGGAATAAAAAATATACCAACTAACATCAAAAATGCATCGTATGACGCAAATAATTTGCCATACACAAAAGGAGACATTACCAGAATTAGCACATTTAACATGGGCGGTGGACAATTCACGTCTTTTGTATCCATTACAAATAACGGTCCGCTTGGTGTAAATCACATCACAATATCTCAGACAAATCCAGATGTTAAAACACTCAAAGCGTGGATTAGCCCACAATGGCATTCAAGTATTTCATTATATCAGACTAGTTTTGACACATCCAAGTCATCGCTCACCCAAGACCAGACACTAAACATTGTAATAGTTACAGACGGCAAGCCTGCATTTACCCTGGATTCACTTGCTGCCAAATAGAACATATTTCAATTTTGTCAAAAAAACAATTCTACCCACGGATGCGTCTGACTTGAGATGATATCACAATCATAGTCAACACCGAAGCAACAAGCACTAGAGATACAACAGAGCTAAATTCTGGAACTGTATTTGTTCCAACTATATCTATCTGGTGAGTGCTATGATGATAATTTAGTTCAAGTGTTGTTGCAGTATCAGTGCTAGCAGTTTCTACCACATCACTTTGCGCCATGGCCTGTCCATCAATCATCACAGTCAAGTCTCCGCTAAGCAAAGATTTTGGAATTGTTATCTCGGTTACACCCTTTGTTCCAGCATCACCCTGTACGGTAAATGACAGTTTCTTGTTTTGTTCATCAAAGTTAAGATCACTTACACTTGTAGAATTGCTTGCAACCTGTACATCAAAATCATGTCCTTCAGCTTTTACACTCAGAGAATTTGGAGAAACAACTACAAATTTTGTAGAACTGTCCAATGCAGCCTTTGTCTTGAGTGCAAGATTACCAAGTACGTCAGCACCGACATCAGCATTTACATCTACAGTGTATGCTCCCTTTTTGGCATCAGATGAAAGTTGGAATTGTGTGGTATAGTCACCATTGGCATCCACTTGTCCCTTGCCATCATAAACCACATTTCCATCATTGTCTTTTACTTGAATTGATACAGTATTTACATTACCAAGCGATGTCATCAGGTCAGACCAAATAGATCCTTGTATTGTCACGTTATCACCAGGTTTGTAGAGATGTTTTTGAGCCTGGACTGTAAATTCATCATCAGAATTTGCAGAAATTTTTTCATATGTATTTTTGTAATGTCCATGTGATTCAGATTCGTTTGAGCTTGCATGACTATTTTCATGAGATTCATCTTGAGATTTTGTAGTAACTGATGCATTTGCACTAGAGTCAGACTGTCCTGACATGCTCATGTTAGAACTCATTTGACCGGACATGTGTGCATCAGATGAAGCGTTCTCCCCAATGCCAGATTTTTCTACATGTATTTTTGTAGAAAGATCAGAAGATGAATCCAGGCCGCCATAATCAGCAGATGCAAGTGATACAAGATGTGTAGTCCCAACCAATACTGCAAAAAGGCCCAAGATTAGAATAATTTTACCAGATTTATTTTGTAGTATGTTTATGGCATTTTTACTATCAAGGCATTTCATTGCAAGAAATAGAGAGATTTACTATAAAAGCAGTTTGTAAGAATGTTCTATGTCAAAAATTATGTTCCACATACAATAGCACAAGCACTTGATGTAAAAGATTGTTCCAGAAGAAACTTAGTGCCACTTTAAAAATTATCCACACCAGATACAACTAGATTGCAAGATATCAGACACCAAACAGACAACCCACAAAATGTCTCATCTGAGGCAATTAATGCACTATATGATGAAGGCAAATTGCTATTATGTATGGAAAGATACGAAGAGGCACTGCGATGCTATGATAGAATTTTAGAGATATCCCCATCATCCAAAAGAGCATCAGGTTACAAGGGATTGGCTCTTTTCAAGCTAAAAAGACATGCTGAAGCTTCACAGTGCTACGAAAAAGCACTAGGCTGCTAGAAAAATTAGACTAAGTGTTTAGCAGCACAGCCATAGAATTATCGTCATAGATGTCATAGGTACAATAAACAACATAGATCGATTATCAAAAAATGTTAAATTATAATTGATTAATCGCTAGAATAATTTGGATTTAATCTTTAAAACTGATTACAACATACACGAAAATCAAGTGTCAGAGATTACTCCCGAGCGATTGCAGGACTTAGCCCAACTTAATCGGCTAAACAAAATTATCGCTCCCTCTATGTTTATCATTTACAAATAGGCATAGAGACACTTTTTTTAATTCAAGTATTACCACGGGATTGACTATCAGATTACTTGGTATCAAAATATTTGATGTCAAGTGATACATTATCAGTTATAACATTATGTTGTGGTTTGCCGTTTGAATCAATTTCCACATGCCACTGGCCGACAATAGGATCAACTGATGATATTGTAAACCTTTCAAGTGTGCTGCCTTCAAAGTATCGTACCCTATAATTCTGGTCACCAATTTTTATGCTAGAGTATTGTTGTGTGCCATTTGTTGAACTTGTCACAAGACAACCTATCAGACCTATGACACATGTTCCATCAGGCGCAATTACTTTGAAGTTTTCAGAATCAGTATGTGCATATGAAGCATACAGGATCTGTGGCGATGCAATGACATTTCCACCCTTGTCTTTTAACATATCAATATTGATTGGGGAGAGCGATATAGGTACAGATTTTGTAGCATGAAATGTAGTCACTTGTTGGGTGTCACTGATTATTGATTTTCCATAAAATTTTGCAACAACATACAGTTGATGAGTGACTGTATCTCCTAGCGTTTGGGTTTTCCATTCCAATGGAACCGCAGTCTGATTTTCACCAAATTCCTGCACAGGCGAAGTGTATACCACAGTACCATTCACAATCAACGATACAGTACCATACAATGGTCCATCAGAATAGTTTGTAAAGTAAGCAATTGGTGTTCCAGTGCTTCCCTCAGCTCTGTTTTGGCGTTTCAAATCAAACTCTAGTTTTCCTTTTACAGCATAACTTGGTTTTACCCCAATATCATAATGATCCGATTCTGATGTTTTGCCAACAGAATTTTTCACATAAACCCAATAAGAAATGCTTGGAGATTGTAGCATCTCTTTTGGAATCATTCCAGACAAGATATACGTAGTATTAGATATTTGTAGTGGAGTTGCAGTCATTGTTATAATTTGATAGTTTGATACATCATCACCTAACTTTGTAAATCTAAGTTCCATATTGTCAAGAGCAGCGTTACTATCTACAATTGCAAACACAGAGAGTGGTTGTGAATCTGTAAAGATATTATCTTCAGATGATAAAATCTTTGTTTTATTTCCTGCTTGGAGTTTTACATCAAATATCTTTGGTGCAGATGTATCAATTTCAGTGGGAGTCATCATAGGTCCAATGTGGGTAAAGTCAAAGTTTGCACTACATCCAGTAACATCAACTGTCTTTCCTACAGAGAATACATTGTGTCCAACTGATTCTAATGCAAGAACTTCAAATGATTTTTCTTGCGGAGAAACAGAGGCCTCATAGACTAGTTGTCTCACTGTTGCATTGACATTTTCTTTTTCATACGGCTGCTCTGATACAAGAGTAGCATACACTACACCGGTAAGAGATGTACGAATTATCACCATGGGATTTGTACTGTTGACATCTGTGCCAATTTGGACTTGTACAACTTGTTTATCACAGATATCATATGATATTTTTTGGATCTTCAGATAAGGTCCCTCTCCTCCCTCATTACTTGATGATGAGGATGCTCCAACTCCAGATGTGGCGGCACCTGTACTTCCACCGCCGGAACTACCACCCCCAAGAGTGGAACTAGCAGAACTAGATGAACTTGCAGTAGTAAATGTTGAAAAGCCGGTAAAATGTTTTGTCCATATTACCAAATCATTACCAACATCAATCTTGCAATTTCCTCCACTTGCAAGTCCATCATTTGTAGTTTGAGTATCATCAGAGCAGGCTTGAGTAATTTCGGTAAATGATGTATTGGAATTAAAGTAACCTACTTTCTTTCCAGATTCTCCAATAAAGAGAATTCTTACGGCCTTGTCAAATGAGAGTGACACCTTGCTTGAACCTATCTCGATAGTCTTTGATACTGTAATTGTCTGGCCTTCAGTGATAGGTATTGTTGGAGCAGATGTAACTGTAGGCACAGTAATATCCCCTTTCCATGATGAATCCCCGTTTATTGTGATATTTGTAGGCAACATCACTTGTATGTCAGAAACTCCATTTCCGTCAAGGTCTTTTTTGATCTCTAGTGAATTCACAATACCAATTGTTGTTGAACTGCTGTTGGTACTTGCTATTTTAGAATAGTTCAATGTTGCAGTTGATACATTTGATGGTATGTTTACTGTAGACAGTGCTGTATCATTGTCTGAAATAAGAAGATCTGTCTTTCCTGACTGTATTGTAACAGCTTGAGTTGTATCACCAATGATGACTTGGTTTGAACCGCCTTTTGTTACTTCAATACCATCTGAAGTAGTTACATTATCTGAACGGTTTAGTACTACGTTATGCTTTGTTGCAACAGACTCACTCATTGTAACAGAATCAGAAACTGACACGGAGGGCCCACTGGAAGTTGACATAGTTTCAGACATGCCAACAGAATCTGATACTGAAACGGACTTGCCAAATGATGGAACAATAGACATGCTCATACTGTCTGTCAATCCAATGGATTTTGAGCTAAGATCAATTAGTACAACCTTTGTTTCTCCGTTCACCCCACTAGCAGTACTTTGAGCTTCTGTTA
Source organism: Nitrosotalea devaniterrae (assembly GCA_900065925.1). Lineage (GTDB taxonomy): Archaea > Thermoproteota > Nitrososphaeria > Nitrososphaerales > Nitrosopumilaceae > Nitrosotalea > Nitrosotalea devaniterrae. The sequence goes on from LN890280.1 coordinate 1,336,138, forward strand.
CACCAAAAGTAGGATTCTGTCCAAAGTTGTTGTTGCTGTCAAGTAACACATGATCTCTGAACTGCGTACCTGAGCTTTTTAGTTCAATTCCAAATTCATTTGATGCCAATACAGTACTACCGTTTACTATCTTCATGCTTCCTGGACTGATTGTTTTTACAGTAGTTCCTGTATCTTTTGTTTCTACAGCTGCAATAGATGCAATGGTATCAATATTCCCATTTGTGGTTATGCTGTTTGTAGCAAGTGTTGTATCAGTGGTTGTCAATGCAGTGTTAGAACCATCAACAAACGAATACTTCAATCCGTGTATCACAAACACTTGTGCCTGTCCATTTACACCTGTGTTTGATGGGTCAGTTGTGATGTCATATGTTGGGTTTGCAGGAGCATTTGTGTCGCTTGCTATGAGAAGGACGCTATGTGAATTGATAACAGCAGATGAGCCATCAAGCGTAAAGGCGTTTTCATTTGATGATAGTATGTTTCCGCTCCTATCTATGGTTAATGCTCCTGCTGCAAATGTACGTGTTCCACTTACCGTATTATGCAAGTTTATCTCTGCCAAAACCAAGTTGTCACCGCTTGGAACACTAGATGTATGTGAGAACAGAGTGCTTTTTGCTGAAGGTAGTGCAACTACAGTGCTGTTTCCAAACGAAGAGTTTGGCGCTTCATGTATGACTAGAATCTTTACTTCACCTGAAATGGTTTGTGATGCCAATGCTGTCACATCATATGTTGGATTTGCAGATGCACCAGTATCTTTGTACAGCAACACAGTTGATGCCTGTTTTGTTCCTGAAAGATCTCCTTCTATGTTGATATCAAACGGATTTGATGTTAGTGTAACACCATTTTTCTTTAATTGTAGATTTCCACCTGACACGGTTGTGATAGATGATGTTGCAGAACCATCAAACTGTGCTGAAACAATTATTATGTTGTCGCCCGCTGGAATTTCTGGAGTATATCTTGCCATGTTTGTTGCAGAGATTGTTATTGTAACTGGAAGTCCATCGTAGTAATGATCATTGAAACGTAGTTCTGTGTTATGCTCTGATATTGTCAAGCTGTCTGAAAGTGAGAGTTTTGCTATCCTCATTGCAGATACTTGATCAGAAATTGAAACTTGGTCTGTGCTTAATGCGGTATTGACTAGTCGTGATCTTGAGATCTGCTCGCTTATTCCTACTGTATCAAACAATGACTTGCTCTTTATTCCGGTTGCATTGACAAGTTCAGTCATTTCCATATTGTCTGTCAATGAAGTAGATCTAACGTTGAGATCAATTGTAGCAATATTTGCTGCTGCGGTTATGCCACTTGGATTGCTTTGGGCTTCAGTTACGTTAAAGATTGGGTTTTGCCCAAAGTTGTTGTTGCTGTCAAGTAACACATGATCTCTGAATGGTATTCCAGAGGCTTTTAGATCCATGCCAAATTCATTGGTTGACTGTACAACTCCACCTACGCTTAATTTCATTCCTCCCGGACTGATTGTTCTAACAGAAGTAGTAGCGATAGTTTCTACAGCTGCAATGGTTGCTATTTTGTCATTAGCACCGTTTGTTAGAATGTTTCCTGACGCTAATTGTGTATCTGAAGTTCCAACAGTTGTAATTTTCGCACCATTAACAAAGGAGTATTTCAAACCTTGAATTACAAATACTTGTGCCTGTCCATTTACACCTGTGTTTGATGGGTCAGTTGTGATGTCATATGTTGGGTTTGCAGGAGCATTTGTGTCGCTTGCTATGAGAAGGATGCTATGTGATGTAATTACTCCTGTTGACACATCAAGCTTGACTGTATTCACATTTGATGAGAGAGTGTTTCCGCTTCTATCTATGGTTAATGCTCCTGCTGCAAACGTACGTGAAGCTCCTGTATCATGTAAATTAATTTCTGCAATTACCAAGTTGTCACCACTTGGAACACTGGATGTATGTGAGAACAAAGTGCTTTTTGCTGAAGGTAGTGCAACTACAGTGCTGTTTCCAAACGAAGAGTTTGGCGCTTCATGTATGACTAGAATCTTTACTTCACCTGAAATGGTTTGTGATGCCAATGCTGTCACATCATATGTTGGATTTGCAGATGCACCAGTATCTTTGTACAGCAATACAGTTGATGCTTGCTCTGTTCCTGAAAGGTCTCCTTCTATGTTGATATCAAATGGATTTGATGTTAGTGTAACACCATTTTTCTTTAGTTGTAGATTCCCACTTGATACTGTAGTGAGAGGAGTAGTTGATGAGGCATTGAACTGTGCTGATACTATTATGAGGTTATCACCTGCTGAAATACCTGGAGTAAAGCTTGCAAGTGATGTAGAGATAGTTGTCACTGTAACTGGAAGTCCGTCATAGTAATGCTCGTTGAAGTGTAAAGTAGTGACCTGTTCTGAGATGGATATGTTATCAGAGAGTGATAGATGTCTTGTTCTGTTGGCAGATAATTGTTCTGATATTCCAATATTATCTGAAATTTCAGAAGCATTGACCAGTCTTGAAGCTGATATTTGATCATTCATCAATACAGAGTCTGCCAAAATTTTGTTTGTTGTCATGTTGATTTGTTCGGATATGTTCATCGTTTCATTTTGTCCCATGATTCCAGCTGGAACCACTTCAACTCCAGTCATTATCCACGGTTTACTTGAAGCCAAGGTCCAAGAAAATGCAGTGGATGCACCTGCAGTTGTAGTTCTCACCCATTGTGAACCTGCCTGAATTGTACTTGCACCACCATTGTTATTCCATGCAATTGTACACGTTGCACAGCTTGAAGTATCAAAGACAGCTGCAGTGTTTTCTGCCAGATCTATGAGTAGACTATTTGCTTTACTGTTTGTCAATGTGATACCGGGAGCTGCACTGGTAGCTTTGGTATTTGTTCCAGATTTTATTACAGGAGTAGTTTGATCAACACCATAAAGTGAATACGCTCCAACTACACCTTTTGTGTTTGTTGATGTATCCACTACAATATTGTCAGTTCCAGCAGGTGGATTTACAAGATAGAAAAATTTGACGGTTTTTGTAGTATTTTGGTTTCCTGTTCCAATTGGAGTTAATTGAATACCTTTCCAAAAGGCAGTTATTGTAGCACTTGCGCTGTTTACTGCAACCTGTACTAGCAAGAGACGATTTGGATTACTTCCAATTGTAAAAGACATGTTTTTTTCGGTGTTGGTTGCTGTAGTTGAAAATCCCTGGCTAGTTGGAACACCATCAAATTGGATTGTGTCTGCAGGAGGATCGTTTGCAACAAACCATTGTCGTGATTCTACAAATATGTTATTTCCATATGAAATCTTGGCAGGTCCTAATGCATAGAGTTGTGGAAATATCATTGGTACTGAATACGAATATTGTGCCGATGTCTTGTTTGCTACAAGGTCTCTATTCCAAGAAATTGTTTTTGTATCACCCACAGTCTGAACAGTTCCATCCGTAGTGACATCGAATACTGCCGGTACAGATTCTTTTATTGTAACATTTGTAGCATTTGTAAAGGATGCCACATCTATTTTTACATTAAACAAGTTTGGATTGCTTTTTGGATCAATCTTGCTCTGAGCTGTTCTTACTATATCAAACGCAAAATTATTTTGTACGAGAAATGATGTAGAGAAATTAGTGTTGATAGAATTTTCCTTTGCAGATACATTTACAGTGTAATTTCCTTCTGATGCAGTACGATATTGTGCATCATATAATCCACATTCTGAACCTTGGATGATTCCATTTTCTGATGATAGTAAAGTGGTCGTAGAATCAGGTGACACAATATTCATCGATACATCGGCATTGCAGACAGGGCTACCGTGACTGTCCAGTACTACAATTGTCATGTTTGCCATTTGTCCTGGCCTGTAGATGCTCCTGTCAGTGTTGACAGAAACAAGGCCCCATGCGTATTGCTCTTGTGTGGTGTATGTTTTGCCATTTTTAACCAGAGTTGTTTGGATTGTATACATTCCAGGTTTTCCAAATCGTTTTGATGGTATCTTGATGTCAAATTGTCCTTCCTTTAGTTTTGTAAATTGCACATTGACTGGAATTTGAGTTCCATTTGGTGCCAAGATTTTTACAGATATTGTAGAATTCTTTTCATTCCAGATGTTTTGCTGTATTGTTTGTCTGATTTCGGTTCGTATCTTTTTCAAATCAGAATCTTTGAAGACTTTGAATACAAATTCGGGATTTTCTCCAATAGAATAACTTGCCTTGGTGTTTTTGATTGTCGGTACCACCTGCATTGTACTGATTGCAGTGCTGTTTGTACTATTATTCAAAGACATCACGATAGAATCAGTCATTTGCAGGCCCTCATCTAACATGGTATTTTGATTTGCAGTCTTGGTATTTTGTTGGTATATTTTTGATATTTGTTCTGGACCAAGCACATCCTTGTAGAAATTGACATTTTGTATGTCTCCTGAGAACTTGTCCATCACAGAAGATCGTGTTGGGTTGATAGATGCTCCTATTACCACATCATAATTAGATGATATCTCATCAGGATTTACTGGCACTAGGTGTCCATCGTCAGATACTGTCAAGACTCCTTGTAGATTGTATGATGATTGCAAGGTTCCGTTAACATACAGACTAATTGATGTTCCATTGTAAACACCTGCCAAGTATGTCCAGCTGTTTTCAGGTATGGACAAAGTAGAATTGATGGTACTCCATCGCACACCATCAAATATAGAAAATGTTGCAGCCCTAACTGGTGGAATGTTGTTGTTAAGATCTAACGCAAATTGATTTGTCTTTGATATTACTGCAAATACAGGAGAGCCTTGGGAGTAATCAGGTTTTACCCATGCCGATATTGTGAAATTCTTGAGAACATTTGTAGAGTTAAGGCTTTGGCGAATGTAGCCATTTCCTTGTAGTTTCAAGGTATTGTTTTGAATTTTGGTTTTTCCCACGGTATCATTATCAGATGCAAAACTCCAAGATTTTGTTGCATTTGGAAGGGGTATTCCAATCTTGGTTGCCTTCACAGAGTCAGATATTGTCAAATCTGTAGAGAGACTAGAGTTACCAGTCATAACAAAAGCAGTTTCATTGTGCGATATTGTCACGTTACTACCAATTCCAAGAGAGTCTAACGCAATGTTACTGCCAATTAGACCTGATGTATTATTTTGTAAAATGGTAGAATTTTCATAAATTCCAATAGCATCAGACAGGTCATGAGACAAACTATGTGATTCCGTAGAATTGGTTAGATTTTCTGCAACAAGACCGGTTGATAATGCAGGCAAGTCATAGTTTGTTGTCCCGTTGTTAGATTGTGTAGAATTTGTCTCATTGATGTTATTCAGAGTTGAATTAATTACACTTGGTGTGATACCATCTGATAAAGTATTATTTGTCGAGTTGAAAGGTTCTGCAAAGGCCATTCCCCAATATCTTTGTCCTAGTGCAAAGGGAGTAAGAGTTACAGACGATAACAATATTACAATAAAGAAGATTGATAAAAATTTTGTATTTTTTAATTTTATTTTTTCATTCTTGCCAGATACAAGAACAAACATGACAATGCATGAAAATAGTAATAGTGTCGCTAGTTCATTTTCATCTGTTACATCAAGTCCTGAAATTTGTGTTGTGTTGATTGTAGTGTCTTTTTTGTATAGAGCGTCAAAGAAATACGGTATCATAATTTGTGATTCTATTGACTTTGTTAATTTGGATAGATCTTGTACCAAGACAGAATTCAAATCATGGTTGAAAAGCAATATGTTGTTCAATCCTGTATCAGTTTCAAATTGTGTAAATTCATCAGTGATTGACATCATGACGTTATGTGATTCAAAAATAAGATCAGTTCTTGCTTTCTTTGGTTTTTTTGTAGATATGTTTTCAAAGTCTCCAGATAAAATTTGTTTTAGGTCAGCATGTGTATCAGTGTAAAGTTCATTTTCAGAATCGTCAAGTTTAGATCGTTTCGGTTTTTTCATGATAGCTGAATTTTCATTTTGTGGATCATCAGAATCATACACTTGTCCATTTTTTTGAAAAGTAAACAAGCTCAGATAATTATATGAAATGTAATTAGAGTTGTACTTGACTGCCCCCATGCTGGCACATGTAAGCAACATTACTCCACAGAAAAATAACATGAAAAACGAAAATTTGCTATTCATTGTATTTACCCACCGAAAGTTTTACCAAACCGTCACATGTTCTATAATTTGAGAATATCCCCAGATAAGAAAATTCATTATAGAATGCTTGTCTTAGCCTATCTGGCATAATCAATTTTGTTCGTAAAGACCATTAAGTGGGTTGGAATTTCACAGGGCATATCAAATCCATTATGGTAATTTGTGAACATGGAGGATCCATTGTGGCATCCTTCCGGGACGCCTAATTAGACATAATCTGCGTTAACAGGACATTGCCAAACCAGTATTTTTCTGCAAAATCAAAAAAAAGAATTTACGATACGAGTGGTCTTCCGCATTTTGAGCATTTTACATGAAACATTTCCATGTATACCTGTTGTTTTGTGTCAACTTCAACACATTGCTTCCCACCTTCCTTGCATAGATGACAAAATTCTTGTTTCATGTTATAATATGGAATTTCAAAGATATAAGATTAAAGCAAAAAAGTTTAGTACCAGATATTTTTACGGGATGTAATTCACAAAATTACTTTACATATTTTTCCATGACGGCTTGCTCACCAATGCTTTGTATTTCATTTAGGAGTTCGTCCAAGAGTGTAAGGCTTTGCATGATTAGTTCTTTTGTCAACTTGCCAGTTGCTGTCTTGTTTTTTAGTACCAATTTTTCATTATACGCAAAACTTGAAAGACTGATGCTATCCTGCATGTTCAGGCCCACATAGAACTTTACATAATCAGAGACAGTCCTAATTCCCATGTCAAAAGTATGATTTCCCAGTATTTGATTCAGTCGTCCAAGAGATGACCAGCCTTTGAATGCCCACTTATCGAAGACTTTCTCTATCCTTGTAGGAATTCATTTTATTGCCAAATATCTTGATGTTATCATAGATTCCAAAAGAGAACAAGAGGTATGACCATAAAAATAGAATATCAACAGGGTGTCCAGTATAGTACGAATCATCAAGTGAAAAGTATTGAAAACCTGTATCTGCTGCCACTTCTAACAATATGGCAACAAACATCAGAGTCCAAAGAAAGTTCACCTTGCCTCCAAGAAATAGCCGTATTCCTACAATTGCAGGCACCAATACTATGGAATCAGATACTGGATAAATTGCGCCCAAGATGATTGAAAACTGGTCTTCATCAGTACTATTCTCAAGTGTCCAATACAAATCTGGCACAAGGACTGCAATTGCAACAAGTGAGGATAAAATTATCATCTTTTTTGAAATGGCACTTTTAAATGGTTTCAGATACAAAATTGCAAAAATAAAGTAAGCTGGATATCCTACAATATAGAAAAAGTCTGCCCCTGATGGAAATGTCTTTTCATGGTAGAAAAGTTCTTCAACTAGCCATACTTGTTCTGCAATAAACCAACATGCAGAAAATACAGTAAATGCAATCCATGCCTTTCCATGATTTCCAGTTATGCCATGTTTTTTTGCAGAAATTATTGCCAAAATAAGCATCGACCCAGGTATTGGCACAAAAATCCAGTTTGCAAAAACAATGGCAGTCTCCTTTCCAATATATTCAGCAATCAAAATTGCAAATCCAGTAACTGTCAGCGAAAAAAGCAAGAACTTTTGGGATTTTAATTTCTCAAGCCGCGCCTGCAATTTCTATTCACTGATTTTTATGATAAACTGTGAAATGTCTTCTTGCGCGCCTGTTTCTGCAAGATATTTTTTAATTGATTCAATTATGATTACATGATTTGGACCATACAGTTCCTCTAGCACATGTGCCAAGTATTCCGGTTTTTCGTAACAATCTGCAAGATAACAGCCATAATCTTCGTAGAGTTTGCCTAGCACTTCATCGTATGTTGCTTTGCCCACTTCAAGCAATGTTTTCTCTATTGCCAAAACAACAAGTGCCTTTCTTGCTTCGTTCATGGATCTTTCTATCAAACATGTCATGTAGATCCTGATAAATCATCCCATCCAAAAAGAATATTTTCTGTACGGGATACGCAAAATTATTTTTCAATTATAGTTTACACTAGAAAAATCAAAACACAAAAAAATCTATTCTAGTTTGATCTTTTTCCATGAGAACTGGACTTGGGTCCAGACCTTACATGGAAGTTAAGACAGCACTTGCATTCCTTTTGGACGCATTCCTGTTCTGTATAATGTCCACATATGCCACAGTCGCAGTGCATATGGATCCTTTCTACGCTACTCAATTTCTTACTATATTGATGCAAACCAAGATAAAAATGATCGCTCTATAGTCTACACTAGGTACAATTTTGCATATAGAAAATTGAAAAAAAGAGATGACGTATGATTGTGTCGTGTATAGTCTCTATGTATTATGACTGACTGATGTATTGGGTTGTTAGTAACAGCCAGCTCGCCCCTCGGCGAACCTTGGGGCATACACTGCTGTTCTATCAAAGCAGTCTTCTGCTGCCACCCTTCGTCTTACGACCGGATACCTTTTCTCAGGATAGGTTTCCTCCTTAGATGCTTTCAGGAGTTAGCCTAAATGGCTTAGCTGCACGGCTTGCCTTATCAGACAACCGTTAAACCAGAGGCCACGCTGCTCTGTTCCTCTCGTACTCGGAGCAACTTCCCCTCAAGTATCCACGCTTCCATCAGGCAGAGTCCGACCTGTCTCACGACGGTCTAAACCCAGCTCATGTTCCCCTTTAATAGGCGAGCAGCCTCACCCTTGGCCCCTGCTGCAGGGCCAGGATGGGAAAAGCCGACATCGAGGTACCAAACCGCGGGGTCGATAGGAGCTCTCGCCCGCGACGAGCCTGTTATCCCTGGGGTAATTTTTCTGTCACCACGAGCCCCCAATAGTGGGGACGTCATGGATCGCTAGGCCCGAATTTCTTCTCTGAATCCCGTGCGTTTGGAGATCCAGTCAGTCCAGTTTGTGGCCTTGCCCTCTTCAACGGATTTCTGACCCGTTTGAACTGAACTTTGGGCCCCTTCGATATCTTTTCGAAGGGGTGCCGCCCCAGCCGAACTGCCCACCTGCACCTGTCCCCCAAATCAATGGGGTAAGCAGTACGAAGGAAAATGACTGGTGTTACACTTTTGCTTCCAATGCCCCCGAAAAGGCATTAGCATGGCTACCAGTTACTCTATGCAATTTCCACCATACCGCAAGCACAAGCTGCAGTAAAACTCCACGGGGTCTTCTCTCCCCGATGGAAGATGCTGGACTGTTCGTCCAGCTTATGTGGCTTCACCGGGTTGTAGGCGGGGACAGCGGGGCCCTCGTTGTTCCATTCATGCACGTCGGAACTTACCCGACAAGGCATTTGGCTACCTTAAGAGAGTCAGAGTTACTCCCGGCGTTTACAGGCCCTTAGCTCAGTTGAACCCAAGTTTTAGGTACCTGCACTGGCCAGGATTCAGTGACTATACGCATCCTTTCGGACTAGCAGTCACCTGTGTTTTTATTAAACAGTCGGGACCCCCTTGTCACTGCGACCTGCGACGGCAATTCTACATTACCGCTGCAGGCATCCCTTATACCAAAGGTACAGGACTATTTTGCCGAGTTCCCTCGCCTACGGTATACCCGATACATCTTAGACTTCTCATCCAGCGCACCTGTGTCGGATCTCGGTACGATCATTATAAGACGCTCACTACGCATTTTTTCATGGTCTCTTGGACTCGAGCAAACTCAGCTAACGCCAAGCCATTCGCATCTCGAATTGGTTCTCGTCATTGCGACACTCCCCAACTCTTGAATACTTAGACAGAACGATGGTTCTGTAAGCCCTATCCGAAAGCGTATGCTAGATTATAACGCACCTATAAGGTACTTGAATATTAACAAGTTTCCCGTTCGATCAACTCTGTTGAGGTTGATCTTAGGATCGACTAACTCCCGGCTGACGACGCATTGCCGGGAAACCCTTACGCTTACGATGGTGGAGATTCTCACTCCACTATGCTGTTACTGCCGCCAGGATCTGCAATAGGAATCGGTCCACAGGACCTCACGACCCTGCTTCGACCCAATCCCTACGCCTAACTACCATGTGTTATCATATGATAACAATCTGAAGTATCGGTGCTTTGCTTTAGCCCCGTCCATTTTTGGGGCATCCAAGCTCGGCAGGTAAGCTGTTACGCACTTTTTAAAGGATAGCTGCTTCTGAGCTTACCTCCCTGCTGTCTTGGCTTAAATACGCCCTTCAGTTTGACACTTAGCAAAAACTTGGGGACCTTAACTTCAGTCTGGGTTGTCCCCCTCTTGATTACGAGCCTTACGCCACGTAAATCCGTCTCTTTACTTCTACGACGCGCATCCCTTCGGAGTTTGAATGGGCAGCGAAAGATTTCTCTCCCGACATGCCCTATCGGTGCTCTACAGGACACGCTGTCTCCATAAAGGCTGTACTGCGATACACTTCGTTAGGAACTAGCGATCACCAGACTAGATTGGTTTTTGACCCCTATCCCCAAATCAGACAAACAAATTGCACGTTAGAACTGCTTCAGACCTCCATCAGGCTTTCGCCCAACTTCGTCTTGTTCAGGGATAGATCGTCTGGTTTCTAGCCTTGCCGCTATGACTCAACGCACTTTCACACGCTTCTCCTCGTTATTCACTGCGAGAACTTGGTTTCCCTTCGCCTCCATCTTTGAAGATTTAGGCTTGCCATAACAGTAAGCTCCCTGGCCCGTGTTTCTAGACGGAACGCATGACACTGGAGCTATGAACGCCAGACCTTCAGCCCTATTGCTAGAACCTCCAATCTGACAAAAACTCCTTTCATGCCATGCACGTCTGTAACCAATAGATTTCAGGCACTTTTCACCCCCCTTCCGGGGTACTTTTCAGCTTTCCCTCGCGGTACTACTCCGCTATCGGTCTTGAGAAATATTTAGCCTTAGATGCTACTTTCACCTATATTCATTGCCCACTACCAAGGACAACTACTCGAGTTATAGTAAGATCCTCTCTTCTTTCGCTCACGGGGGTTTCACCTTCTCTGCCAGGCCTTTCCAGGCCACTTAAGCTCTGATTTGAGGATCGTAATACCATAACAACACCACATCTCTACCATGTTACCATGGCAGATTCAGTTTGGGCTCTTTCCTTTTCGCTCGCCGCTACTTGGGAAATCTCTGTTGATTTCTTTTCCACGTGGTACTCAGATGCTTCACTTCCCACGGTTCGATCTCAACTACCATTGTAATTGAGTATGCTTAACGCATCGGATTCCTATTCGGACATCTCAGGATCATAGGTCGCCTGCACCTACCCTGAGCTTATCGCAGCTTGCCACGTCCTTCATCTCTTCTCAAGCCAAGCCATCCCTCTATTGGCGTCGGCACATCAGCATATTCAGTCATAATATTACACGACTATACACGACGATCATCGCTAGTCCCGGGTTAGGGGTACCAGCTACGTCCTTCACCGAACAATTTCTTGTCCAGTTGCATCTTTTTTTTTGAAGAAAGTGTGGACAACCCACACAACCCAATTATGTTTAAGGAGGTGATCCGACCGCAGGTTCCCCTACGGTCACCTTGTTACGACTTCTCCCTTGTTGCTAAACTCGTGTTCGATGACGTCAATTAGGCGTCACCTCGCACAAACCCAACTTCAATGAAGCGACGGGCGGTGTGTGCAAGGAGCAGGGACGTATTCACTGCGCGGTTATGACGCGCGGTTACTAGGGATTCCATATTCATGAGGGCGAGTTGCAGCCCTCAATCATAACTGAGATAGAGTTTAAGGATTGCCTCCCTCTTTCGAGTTCGGAACCCGTTGTCTCTATCATTGCAGCCCGCGTGTAGCCCCAGGGTTTCGGGGCATACTGACCTGCCGTGGCCCCCTCCTTCCTCCACTTCAGCAGTGGCGGTCCCCTTAGTTAGCCCAGCTACTCCTGAGAGTAACTGCAGCAACTAAGGGCAGGGATCTCGCTCGTTACCTGACTTAACAGGACACCTCACGGCACGAGCTGGCGACGGCCATGCACCTCCTCTCAGCTTGTCTGGTAAAGTCTTCAGCTTGACCTTCATTCTGCTGTCTCCCCGGGTAAGATTCCTGGCGTTGACTCCAATTGAACCGCAGGCTTCACCCCTTGTGGTGCTCCCCCGCCAATTCCTTTAAGTTTCAGACTTGCGTCCGTACTTCCCAGGCGGCAAACTTAACGGCTTCCCTGCGGCACTGCATTGGCCATAAGCCAATGCATCACCGAGTTTGCATCGTTTACAGCTGGGACTACCCGGGTATCTAATCCGGTTTGCTCCCCCAGCTTTCATCCCTCACCGTCGAACGTGTTCTGGCAGACCGCCTTCGCCACTGGTGGTCCTCAATGGATCAGAGGATTTTACCCCTACCCACTGAATACCGTCTGCCTCTCCCACTCCCTAGCTCTGTAGTATCTCCAGCGGCCCATCTGTTGAGCAGGTGGATTTAACCGAAGACTTGCAAAGCCGGCTACGGATGCTTTAGGCCCAATAAACGTCCTGACCACTCGAGGTGCTGGTATTACCGCGGCGGCTGACACCAGACTTGCCCACCCCTTATTCACCTGTGCTTTTAGGACAAGCAAAAGACTCCTTTATCAGGAATCACTCGGACTGACCCAGTCGTGCTTTCGCACATTGCTAAGGTTTCTCGCCTGCTGCGCCCCATAGGGCCTGGGTCCGTGTCTCAGTACCCATCTCCGGGCTTCTCCTCTCAGAGCCCGTACCTGTAATCGCCTTGGTGGGCCATTACCTCACCAACAAGCTGATAGGCCGCAGTCCCATCCCATGGCAGTAAACTGTTTGGACCATAAGCCATTCCAGGCACTATGATCTATCGTGGTTTATTCTCAGTTTCCCGAGGTTATCCACGTCCACGAGTTAGGTTGACTACGTGTTACTGAGCCGTCCGCCTTGTATTGCTACAATGACTCGCATGGCTTAGTACCAATCCGATAGCAGTCAGGTCCGGCAGGATCAACCGGATTCGTTTTGTTCGTACATATTTCAGTACGCGTCGAAGTAAGACGTAAATTTTTTATTGGAAATTGGTGGATTGCACACACTTTCTTCAAACTTCGGATAAGATCTTTTGATCAAACCCACATGTTGTATGCGTAACTGGAGGCCTGTGAATCACAAACTGGTACATCACCAAACATCATCACAAGCGCCGCCTTGCTGTTACGTATGCAAAAAGGGGATCAAATAGAAATAATATAAACCATGCACAAAACTTGCTTTTTTTACAATTTTTTTCCGATCACTAATATTAAACAGACTGGTAATTGTATTTGATTGCCTTCTGCTTTAGACACGTACAAAAAACGCACAAAAAAGTCTGCCAAAATATTTGAGAGATCAAAAAAACTCCACATCAACGGCGTATCACACAACATACGATTTTTTGAGCCATATCCATTTGTTACAAAGTCCGCAAGAGGAACACATCTAGTAGATGTAGATGGCAACAAGTATACAGATTATTGGATGGGCCATTGGAGCCTGATTTTGGGACATGCCGCACCAAAGGTTGCAGATAAAGTCAGAAAACAAATCAACAGTTGTTGGATGCATGGAACAGTAAATGAGAATACAATTGAATTCTCAGAAGTTATACAACAAGCAGTTCCAGTTGCAGAAAAGATTCGTTATGTCTCAACAGGTACTGAGGCCACAATGTATGCAACAAGAATTGCAAGGGCAAAGACTGGGAAAAAAATAATTGCGAAAATTGATGGTGGCTGGCACGGATATACAACGGATTTACTAAAGTCAGTCAATTATCCATTTGACCAGCCAGAGAGTGCAGGACTAACAGATGAATCCAATATAGTTTCAATCCCGTACAATAATTTAGAAAAATCAATATCAATTTTAGAATCTGTGAAAAATGATCTTGCTGGAGTCATAATAGAACCAGTTCTAGGAGGCGCAGGCTGCATCCCTGCAACAAAAGAATACTTGACAGGAATCCAGGAGTTTGTTCACAGAAATAATGCACTATACATCCTAGATGAGATCGTCACTGGTTTTAGGTTCAGATTTGGATGTCTTTACAAAACAATGAACCTTGACCCAGATATTGTGACACTAGGAAAAATTGTCGGTGGCGGATTTCCAATTGGAGTAATTTGCGGAAAAGATGAAATCATGAAAATTACAGATACAAATTCAAACAAAAGACTTGACAGGTCATATATTGGAGGCGGAACATTTTCTGCAAATCCAATGACAATGACTTCTGGAAAAGCAATGCTGAAATTTTTAAAGAAAAATTCAAGCCCAGTCTACAAAAAGATTGGCAAGCTAGGTGAAGAAGCAAGAAAGGGACTAGCAAAAATATTCCAAGATAAAGTTACAGTAACTGGCATGGGTTCTTTATTTATGCCACATTTTCGAGCAAATGGAATAACACATGTCACAAACGCAGAAGAGGCGGCAATGTGCGATACCCAGACACTGAAGAGATACCACTTTGAACTGATTGCAAAAAATAGAATATTTTTCCTCCCAGGAAAGCTTGGTGCCATATCTTACGTGCATTCAGAGTCAGACATCAAGAACCTGCTTGAAGCTTCAAAGAAATTCGCGGTTTCGTTAAAATAATTAGCCAAACCCATTAACTAGTCAAATAGCAAATTTCAGACATGCTCAAGATAGCAATAGTTACAGCAATCGTAATTTTGCTTGCTCCAATGGCATCATCATCTTTTGCCCAAGAATACAAGACATTTCCAAGTGTTGGAAAAGATGCAGGAGATGGAATGACAACATATGATGTCCAATATTCCTCAACAAAGGATATCGTAAGTGCATCAGTTAGTGTAAAGGACAAGTCTGTTGACTTTGTACTTGCAGGAAAAACTGACACCAACAGTACACTACTCATAAAACTACCAAAGGGCCTGATTAACGGATTCATTGGAGTCTTTGTAGACGGCCAGATAGTGACAAACTACACAACAACAGATGAGACAACAGATACACTAGTATCAATACCAATCACACCTCTTACTGAAAACATCTCAATTGTTGGGACAACCGTAGTGCCAGAATTTGGACCCGTTGCTGCCATAGTTTTAGCAATCTCCATTGTAGCAATAGTGACAGTTACAAGACTTGGACCAATTCGCCTGTAGAAATACAATCTAGTTGGAAAAATCTTTTCTTATTTTATTACAATTAAACAGAGTAGCTCTGATCAGGATCAAAGCGCTTTTTGTGGCTATGTGATTCAACATCTTTTGCAAGAGAATCAAAATCTGACGTGTCTCCAAACTTGCGATAAGTCAGCTTTTCAAGTGTCTTGATTATACTCTTGGCAGACCTGTACTGAGGAAGCTTTGGATTATTCAGTTCTGCATATAGTCCAATTCCCTGTATTCCATTTAGTTTTGCAAATCCAAGTATCAATCCATTGAATCCTGTTATGATGGAGGCCTCAGGTGTTGTCAAGATTCCAAGTTTTCTCACCTGGTCTGTGAGTTCTTTTGATGTAGTAGTAACAAACGTCTTTGGTTCTCCCTCGATTGGATTTTTTGTGTGAAAACCACCTAGTGTATAGATGAATCTAGTAGAATGTTTTTTTGCGACATCAATAACATCTTGACATAATACATTTAGCTCTTCTGTAGATGATGGCTGGCCAGAACCTCCTCCAAATACGATGATATCTTTTGCATAGCGATAATCCCATTTTTCTTCTGGGATGTCAATGTATCCACCATTATCAATGACATATGCAGGGTATGATGGTTCCACTTCTCGAAATACTGTAGTGTCAAGACTTGAATTGATAAAATCAATGACAATGCTTCCAACATCTCCCATGTCTTGCATTGCTGCAATTAACAGAGGCTTTGAGACATCAGGATCGCTCTTTTGGATAAAATCCACACTAGTCATTTGGTCTTTTATGATTAATACCTTCTTCGGTATCCACTAGATCTCAATATTTTACGAGTGTGAAAACACAGACGGTAAGAGATTATTTAGTAGGAAATATGTCTAGTCTTCGATGGAAGATAAGGACTTTGACCCATTTAGTACATATCAGGAAAACAAGCTTTTGCTCAATTCAATTTTCATGAAGGATAAAATGTCAAAGTATTCCAAGCAACTAATTGATCAATATTTCAAATCACTTCTTAGAGCACACAAAAGAGTTGAGATGACAAGAGACCTGATGGAGGTAGGCATGATTCAGGACATAGTATCAGATTATTTGATGGACATGCAGTGGCATGTAAAACATGATTCAGCATATTCAGATTTTGATCCACAATACAGGTTTGATCTTGTTGCAAGAAAAGAAAAAAGAGCTGTAGTTGTTCAGATTCAACCAGAAATTACAAGACAGGCAATACTAGAGATTCAAAAAGACATCTTTGGTGTTAAAAAAGAGATTCCAAGTACCAGGGTCCTGTTGGCAACAGACATTCTTGAGCTACCCACTATTTTGCAAAAAGGGACACTTTCAGATTTTCTCATAGACATGGCAAAAAAATACAAGCTTGGAGTACTCCTAGTTGACAAGAACTTGGACTATCAAGAAACATGGCTTGTTCCATCAGAATTTCTGTATGCCTAGATAGAGACCAATATCACATTTGTACAAGTTTCGTCGTACAATAGTTGGGTTATTATTGAATGACAGTTGGATAGGTGTGTTATTCATGGTAACGCATAGTTCTACAGCATTGGAAGCACGATGTGCCAGATGTGGAAAGGCAAAGATGCTAACAGACGGCACAACAGGTGAACGATTCTGTGGAGGATGCGGATTTGTGGTAAATGAGATTGTAAATGATTTGGGTCCCGAAAGACAGTCATTTTCAAAAGAACAGTTCGAAGACAGGGCAAGAACCGGTATCCCAACATCCCTTGCAATGCACGACATGGGACTTGCAACAGTGATTGGTCAGGCAAACAAGGACTCGACTGGAAAACCTTTGTCAGCTTCAATGAAAAATACAATCACCCGTCTTAGAACATGGGACAATAGAAGTCAGGTCCATGAAGCAACTGAGAGAAACTGTAGACAAGCATTCAGTGAGCTTAGTAGATTAAAGGACAAACTTGCATTATCTGATGCAGTAGTTGAAAAGACTGCATACATTTACAGAAAAGCATTAGAAAAAGGATTGGCAAAAGGTAGGTCAATTCCAGGATTGATTGCAGCTGCATTATATTTATCATGTAGAGAAACTGGTACACCTAGAACACTAAACGAGGTTGCAAGAAGAATCAATGTAAAAAAGAAAGATGTCTCAAGATGTTACAGGTTGTTATTACAAGAGCTTGACATGACAATGCCAGTACTTGATCCAATAAAGTGCATGTCAAGAATTGCAAGTGAATCAGGCCTTAGTGAAAAAGTAAAACGTGAAGCACTCAAGATTTTAGAAAAGGCAAACGAGCAAGAGATCTCCGCTGGAAAAGATCCAATGGGTCTTGCAGCAGCAGCATTGTATCTATCATGTGTAATACATGGCGACAGTACAACACAAAAAGTAATAGCAATAGCAGCTGGAGTTACCGAAGTAACTATACGAAACAGATACAAGGGTTTGCGCGAACTTTTGGACATTAAGGTACCTGACAAAAAAACAAAACCAGACTTGTCCTGAAAATAATTTTGTCTGATATCCCTGCAAGAGTAGACATTATTTTATAAAGATTTTAAAAATATTTTGTAAAAATTACCTAAAGTGTGATATTGCTACCTTTTGTCCAATCTTTAGTTCCTTTTGGATCTTGACTTTCTTTACTGCTTCCTCAAAGTCTCGCATCTTTACTTTTGCCATCTCTACTTGTTTTTCTGCCTCTTTTGGATCCGGATACTTGTCAACAAAGTTATGCAGAACAATTGATGCGGCAGTATTTGCAATTGCGGCAACATCTGCACCGCTCATGCCATCTGTCATTTCAGCAATCTTTGCAAGGTCAACAAAGTCTTGGTTTAGCCCATTTGGTGTTCCCATCTCTTTTTCGATGGGGATATTCTGTGAGCTAATCTCCAATATCTTCAATCTTCCCGCCTTGTCTGGAATTGGAACTACAATGATTTTGTCAAATCTACCAGGTCGAAGCAATGCAGAGTCAATCATATCTGCCCTGTTTGTAGCGGCAATTACTACTACACCGTTCAATGATGTGATTCCGTCCATTTCTGTCAATAACTGGCTGACAACTTTTTCAGTAGTTGCACTCTCACCCATTCCTCTAACTGGTGCAATGGAATCAACCTCGTCGAAAAATATGACACATGGTGATGACTGTCTTGCTCGTCTGAATATCTCCCTGATTCCTCGTTCTGATTCTCCTATCCATTTTGATAGCAATTCAGGACCTTTTACAGAGATGAAGTTTGCCTCACTTTCTGTTGCGACCGCCTTTGCAAGTAGTGTCTTTCCAGTTCCGCTTGGTCCATGCAACAAGATACCTCGTGGCATCCTATACCCAAGCTGAGCATACAGTCCAGGATATTTCATGGGCCACTCTACTGCCTCTTGGAGCTCGCGCTTGACATTTTCAAGCCCTCCAATCTCATTCCAATGTATATCAGGTGTTTCAATGTATACTTCACGCATTCCAGCTGGTGTGACATCACGGAATGCCAGTTGATAGTCTTCAGCATTTACAATTAGTTTATCCAAAGTCTCTGGAGGAATTTTTTCATCAGACAAATTAATCTCGGGCAATAATCTTCGTAGGCATTTCATTGCAGCTTCCTTGCAAAGATATTCCAAGTCAGCTCCTACATATCCGTGGCTAGAGCCTGCAATTTTTTCCAAGTTGATATCTTCATGTAGTGGCATGTTTCTTGTATGGATAAGCAAAATTTCTAGTCTTCCCTTTTTGTCAGGAACTTTGATCTCAATTTCTCTGTCAAATCTACCAGGTCGTCGAAGAGCTGGGTCTAGTGCATTTGGTCTGTTTGTTGCAGCAATGACAATTACTTTTCCTCTGCCCTCAAGACCGTCCATTAATGATAACATTTGTGAAACAACTCTACGTTCTACTTCTCCTGTAACTTCTTCTCTTTTTGGTGCAATAGAATCAATTTCATCTACAAAGATAATTGATGGAGCTTTTTCTTTTGCCTCTTTGAATATTTCACGTAGTCTTGCTTCACTTTCTCCATAAAACTTGCTCATTATCTCAGGACCTGATATGCTGATAAAGTGCGCATTAGTTTCATTTGCAACTGCTTTTGCAAGTAGTGTCTTTCCAGTTCCTGGTACACCATATAACAAGACACCTTTTGGAGCTTCAACTCCTAGTTTTTCAAATATTTCTGGGTGTCTCATTGGCAGCTCAATCATTTCTCTGACTTTTCTTATCTCGTCAGACATTCCTCCAATGTCTTCATAGGACACTTGAGGTACTCCACGTAAGCTTTCACCTTTTTCAGCAATGTGGAATTCTGTCTTTGGAGTTACAAGCACTGCATCAGATGCAGGAGTTATTCCAATTACTTGGAATGTCAACCTACCGCCAAAGTATGGCACCATGATATTATCACCTTTTACAAGAGGAATGTTTTCTAGAGAATCTGTAAGATATCTTTCGTCAATTGGAGGTATAGAATCAAGTGGTGCAACTATGACTTTTTCAGCAGGTACAGTCTTGATCTTTCTCACAGTTACTGTATCTCCGATTCCCACACCAGTGTTGTTTCTTCCTAGTCCATCTACTCTAATGATTCCCTTTCCTTCATCAGACGGATATAGTGGAAGACATCGTGCTACAGATCTTCGCTTTCCAGTAATTTCTAAAATATCACCAGTTGACGCACCAAGAGCATCCATTGATTCATAATCAATACGTGTAACACCCCGGCCTACATCACGGGTATACGCTTCCAATATTTTTAATTGAACAGAATTTTGGGCTATGAGTATACTTGGAGGTATGTCTTGTTATACCTTTGGAATCTTGGGTCCATAAAAAGCCAAAATTCTACCTTCGATCAGGCCAAGGAACCAATATCCTATCAATTTTCATATGATATGATCGAGAACTTTTATACAGTTAGTAATGGTTCCAAAATTGAGTTGGACGCATATCTTGAAGAAGAGTTGTACGACCTCATAACATACTGCATCCAAAATTCTAACGCTTCGGATTATTCTATAAAGAAAGATAGGATCAAAGAGATAGGTCAGGAATTATTTGCAGACGGTGGTGTAGACGCTCTTGAGACCATGTACTTTTCAATAGAGCACAGAATTAAAGGAGAGATTTCACAGGACGCAAAACCATATCGTTCACTTTGGAATAACATTTCAAGCGAGTGGAATTACTAGGCAACTGCAGCAAGCGGAATCTCTTTTTCTGGTGCTTGCATCTCTTTTCGTGCCCTGGCTAGAACCATTCTTAGTTGTTCAACTTCAATTTCATCCATCATTTCGCACATGATAATTTTATAAAAAATTGTGACATTTAAGGACTGTGTATCTTTTATACAAATGATCTCTTGGATTCAGGATTATTTACTGGTGTGAGATGTGTACAGTAATCAATCCATTGATGTGTAAATGTTATCTCGCTGTCACCATGCAAATAGCATCCAATCACATTTTTTCCGTTTACAATTAGTGGAAAGTCCACTACAAACTTTTCTTGTTCGTCAACTTTTCTAAAATATGTCGGTCGAAGACCCATTGCATATAGTTCAATCAAATATTCAAACGGATTTACTCCGCCAAGTTTTTCCTTGACTGCTTCAAACACTGCATATCTTGCAGCATATTTTGCAGCATCTCTTGCAGAATCTCTTGCGGTTTCACCTAAGAGAAACTCACTTCCATACCATCCATAGTTATTACGAGCAGCTTGGCTTGCTTCCTTCCATGCAAAGTTCCATGCTGAATCCCATGTGTTTGTCTTGTCAGAGTTTAACGCTGCAACTCGCGCTAGATCCCAAAGTGAGTCGGATGCATGTTGTAGAGTGTCATTATCTTTTTTCCAAGTCATCAAGGCCTTGGTATATTTTTCTACAATCTCTGCCACTTTTGGCAAGAGAGAATTTGCCTCCACAATAGATCGTGCCGGAGTAAAATATTTGATAGAGTGTAATTTGGAAATTTGTGAATCAGTGTTAGACATGTCTTGCATTCAAAAATTTCCGAGGTTTATATTAATCTGTTTTTTTGCGTTCATAAAATTTTTCAGGTGGTTCTTGTCTGTCCTTTTTGCGCCCCGGCAAATACAATTTGGCTACAGCGCCCATCATAAATCCACCCACAACTATAATTGCAATTCCGCTTACGATTAATACCAATACACGCCCAATTGATTTGAGTATTGACATCCTACTCTAGTTAGTGCCCACCGGTAAATATGGATTGGTTACAAATTGTGGTCTTTGACCCTTTTTTCAAGGGAAATCTCTTCTCGAATTGCCACTAGTGCAAGTGCGCCTACTACTATCTCAACTGCAAATATTTCTACAAATGTCCAATAGATCTTCTCTCCAAGTTTTACACAATTTCCTTCCTGGCAAAACAATATGTGGTTGTCCTTTACTATGATATCATCTGGGTTTAGTAATGGTCCAACCTCAATGACAAACACCAAGACAGATGAAATCAGAAATATTATTACGCTCCAGTGAATAATTTCTAAAACTTTGCGTTTCACAGGACGTATCTTAGACTAGGACAAATAAGAGCTTTTCAGGAAAAACAATGAATTTTATCACAATATAGAATATGAGAAAATTTTCTTTTAATCCCTTATCTTTTTAGAGTCAGATACAGCATCCCCAAGATGTTCAGTGAGGTTTTCAGTTATTTTTTTGACCACTCCAAGTGCAGATTTTATCTCTTGGTCTGAGAGATCTTTTGTTGAAATTTTTCTAATTTGTCCAGCACACTCCATCATAGAATCCCACAAAGAATCAGTCTTGGGGGTAGTATAGATTCTTTTTATTCTTCTATCATTGGCATCAGGTTTTCTTTTGACATATCCATCTTCTTCTAGTTTGTCAATTATCGGTACAAGTGTTGGACTTTCAATACCAATTTTATCTGCAAGTTCTCGTTGAGTTGGACCAGACTGCATGTATAGTGCAAATATTACCTTTGATTGTGCCAAGTTTATTCCTATTTTGTCTCTTAGTTCAAGATCAAATGCCTTTTGCATCATCTTTGATGCAGAATATACCACAAATCCAATACTGTTTTCATAATCAAACTTTTTCATTTGATTCCTAATCATTAGGAAGCTAATGAATATATAGACCTTGTTCTTATACAAGAGACATGAAACAAAGTTTCACAAAACCGGTTGCAAGTGTGGTAGTCTAAAATGGCAGTAAGCATGAAACAGCAATACAGATCAGAGGTAGGAATAGTCTCTGAGATACTACAGATTACAATGGACTGTGGTATGCAAGGTACAATAATATCATCAATTGCACGAAGAGCCAATTTATCACACTATACCGCAATGGAAAAATGTCAAAAGCTAATAGATTTTGGACTCATGGAATCAAGGACAGACAAGAAGAGTCGTAGTTTTGTCATCACAGAAAAAGGAATCAAGTTCCACCAAGAGATGGAAAAGTTCCTAGAGATAGCCCAAGAGATAAAGATCAGATACTAGTAGATCATTTTTCTTCTAATTTTTCTTTGGATATACAAACCAAGTTCTTACCAGGACATACACTTGCTTTAAATTAAGAATAAATCGCTTTCAAGGAATGTCAGAAGATCTTGTTAGTACAATTGAAGAACTGATAAGATCCGAGAGATGTGATGTTGGAAGACTACAAAATGTTCTTGATGCAATCAAAAATGGTGAGCCAGTCTCCTTTGAGGATCATCAATACATTGAAAGCCTTACACAGAGCAGACCCAAGTCAACACCAGAAGATACACCTGCAGAACCCAAGCCAGAAAACGTGTTTGATAACATAGTTCCAGATTCTAGTCCAGAGGCACCAACCCAGGAAACAGTAGAGCCTGCAAAGAGATCTCCTGCAAAAAAATATGCCTCAATAGGAATCATAGTTGCAATAATTATAGTAGCATATGTAGGACTAGACGTATACGCAGTAAACAATTTACAATTTCGTCCTCATCACGGCCAGCAGATAGCAATTTCAGACACTGAGCTTAGCATACAGACAGATGCATGCAATCCATCGTATTTTCCTGCAACATTTACCAAGTATGAAATTGACGCATTCTACAATTCCGATATAATAGAAAAAGCTACAGTGGGGGGTTCTACATTATCTCCAAAATCAGCTGCTATACTAGATGGAGTATTTGCGATAAACAAGGAAGCTGTCACCAGGATAGGACAGCAAAATTCCACATTTGACCCATCCAAGGCAACCATAACAACTTCGGTCAATGCCCCAATCTTTGGATTTATCCCATATGCAGTAGCCAAGAAATATCCTGCAGAAGAGTTTCAGCAGATGATAAAAAATCCACCTCCTGGAACATTTGACTGCTATCCATAATTGTAAAAAGATACAATCATTCTCAGACTAGAAAAATTTATCCAAAATCTTTGTTGATTATTTTTTCTATCTTGTCTGATATTTCCGCTACAGTTTTTCTGTCAGCTGTTCTATCACAGCTTATCATTACAATCCATTCTTTTACATAGAAAATTAACACATGAACTTGTTTTCTGACAAGATGTACAGAGGTGTTCTCACCAATACTCTCATCGTAGAGCTTTAACAGTTTCCGGAGGATCTGCATATCCATAGCAAGCAAGGAGGCATGCTCAGATCGCAAAAGATACGATGTAGTGGTTACCTTACTTTGGACTGGTTTTCCTTCCTCGTTTATTATCATTACAAAGCGTATCAGATTACTAGTCAAAATTATGTCATCAACTATTTTTTCAAAATTCATGGCTTATCTCGTACCGTAGGAGAATTACATGCAATGTAAGTCATAGAAAAACAGGCATTTTGCACACCATACAGGTACCGTACATATCATTTATTCATTGTGCATTGATAAAACCACAAGAAAATTTTAAAGTTGAAAATTCCCACACTGTTCGTTCCAAACAAGCTTCAGACTAATAATTACAGATCCAAGAGATATCTCAAGTAACCATTTGATGATAATATAATGAAAATAAAGACAGGAGTCACATTGTGGCTAGTACTAGTGATTGGCATAGTAATATCAGTAGGGTTTACCATGTCATATGTCGTATCAGATTATTTCAAGCAGACAATACTCAAGCGAGATGTAGATGTCAATGCAAAGTTCATCAGTGTTCAGGCAAAACAGCATTTGACACCTGAAGACTTTGTTGCAAACGACTTTGGCAAAAAAGATGTCACGTACTCTAAATTTTTCCAGGAAATAGACACAGACGAGATAGTCAGATTCAAGGTTTGGAGTACTGGTGAAACGGTGGTGTATTCTGATGAAAAAGACATTGTAGGTAAGACTTTTTCTGACAATGACGAATTGGAAAAGGCATTAGATGGAAATGTTGTCTCTGAAATTTCAGACCTCAAAAAGTCAGAGAGTACATCTGAGAAAAAATTTAATGAACTAATAGAAATTTACGTTCCAGTAAAATCAGACTCTGGTAAGGTGTTAGGCGTAATTGAGACATATGCCTCACTTGATTTGGCAAACCAGTATATCGAAAATGCAAACTATATCATATTTTTTGTTACTTCAGTTGGAGTAAGCATCACAGGTGCAGTGATTTTATTGACATTTAGTACATTTAGAAAAAATCTAATCAACCCAATCATAGAAATTCATAAGCAAACCAAGAGAATCCAGGAAGGAGACTTGGACATAAAATCAGAATCAATCGGATACGAGGAAGTCAGAAAACTAGGAAATGAAGTTGAGATAATGACATCCAAACTAAAAGAGCAACAAGGACAGATAGCAAAGACAGAGAGATTATCTGCAATAGGAGAATTGGCTGCAAGGCTTGCACATGATTTGAGAAATCCTTTGAGTGTAATACGAAATTCTTTGCTTTTGATACGACACAAATATGGTTCAAACCCCGAAACTATCAAAGATTTTGATAGAATAGACAGATCAATTTTCAGAATGTCCCACCAGCTTGAAAATGTAATGGACTTTGTTACCACAAGAGAACTTCAAATGGATACAAAATCAGTAAGCAGTATTTTGAGAAATGCAATAGAGAAAGCAGGCATTCCAGAATCCATCAAGATAAACTTGCCACCAAATGATGCCATAATAGATTGTGATTCTGAGAAACTTGAAGTGGTTTTTGAAAATATCTTGGTTAATGCAAAACATGCAATGAAAGATTCAGGAATAATCACTACAAGGATAAACGAGGATGAGGACTGGATAAGAATTGAGATTGAAGATTCAGGTTCAGGAATACCAAAAGACGTCCTGCCCAAAATCTTTGAGCCATTGTTTACCACAAAACAGGAAGGAACTGGTCTTGGGCTATCATCATGTAAAAACATCATAGAGCAGCACAAGGGAACAATAGAGGTCAGAACAGATGTTGGAAAAGGCACCACATTTATCATAAAATTGCCAGTCAAGAAATTACAAAAATAATATTTCTTTAAATTAAAAGGGGTCGGTCAGACCACCAATAGAAGATCTGAGTCCCCTTCTAGTTGAATGAATATAATACAGAATAGTATGCCTTATGTCCATGTCTTTTCATTTTGAATAAGCTACACGCCATAGTCAAGAAATAGAATCTGTACTAGGTTAAAATTTTAGATTAATGAAAAAGAAAAAATTCACTGAAAAATCGCTAGTGGCATGGAAAACCAGATGCGTGTCTCATGTCATGGGTATACTCGTGCATGTACCCAACACCATTCATCTGTGCATATGCTGACTGGCCTTCAAATATACTAAATATCTGTCCTTGGTCAAAGCCCACTACAAAGTAACCCAATCCAAATATTGCAAACAGAACTGCTGCGGCAATTATTGGAACGGCATGCTGACTCTTTGTGATTTGTGATGTGTTTACCATTTCTATTTTTGTGAAGTAAAATGATTATTTAAACAATTGGATAGTTTATCCAATCTAAGATCATACTAGACTTAAATTTGATAATACAATGCCAAGATTCACAGTACAATGCACCAAGTAATACATCTGCTATCCAAAGTCGCACAAAGACATGCACCAAGTAGAATGCTAAGTTTTGATCTGGTCCATGTATTCAAGACAATGCAGATGATGGCAGATGAAAAAAGAATAAGCAGATCGCTTATGATGGAACAGCTTGGACTAGGCGAGGGTACGATCAAAACATTGGTCAAACATCTCAAAATGTATGGCCTAGTTGAAAACTCAAACGCAGGTATGTGGACGACAAGCAAGGGAGAAACCCTCTATTCCAAATTGCGCGTTTCAATTCCAAGAGAGATGGACATTGCCAAGTGCTCAGTTGCCCGTGGGAAATTCAATCATGCCGTACTGCTAAAGGGCATGGCTTGCAACATTAAAAGTGGAATTGAACAACGTGATGCAGCAATAAAAGCAGGAGCCGTGGGTGCAACCACGTTGCTTTGCAAAAATGACAGGCTTGTCTTGCCAGGAACGGGCGAAGACTTGATGCGAAACGACCAAAAGATACATGTGCTCATAATGGAAAAATTATCTCCTGAACAAAATGATGTCATAATAATTGGAAGCTCACAGAGTAAAAAAGTTGCCGAGATGGCTGCAAAAAGTGCAGCGTTATTTACAATAGAAGATCACGAAAAACACTAGACAGTTTTTACAAATTATTTAGTTTAATATTCATTCTTGTCTTTGAGAGTATAGTAAAGACTGTAACCAACCCAACTGCCAGTACAAGTATCAGACTTGAAATATTTTCAAACTCTGGAACTACCACAGTTCCAATGATTTCAACTCTAGAGTCCCCATTTGTAATAGGAATGTCCAAGTATCGATACCCATAGTCCGAAGTTCCCTCATGAAATGATGTTATTTCATTGTCATCTACAAAGACCAAAAATGATTCATCTGCATTACCTGGTTTTTTTGCATCAAGCAATAATCTTGGCACCTGAAGATGAAGCATGCCAGAATTTGTAGAATCAATCTGAACAACAAGCGAAATATCAGAAGTATCAATTACCATGCTTTTGACCTGTCCCCCTGTGATGGTGTAGTTAAGATCAAAGTTTTGTCCACTGGATAGGTCCTTTACATTAAATGAACTTGTTATTGATGTGGATGCTTGCTCAAATTGGAAATGTGCAATAGCAGAAACATGTTTGAATCCATATTGTACCACAAGAGTATAGTCACCGGGCATACGCCACATCGGACCGTCAATTCGTATTGGCAAAGAAAATCTCCCATCTGCTGCAACTAGGATTTGCTCAATGTGAACCAGATTGTTGTCAGGGTCAAGTATCTGGAGTGTTAGCGGAATATTGCCAACAACGCTTTTGACTGCGCCTGAGACAATCATGATATCGCCCCGGTCATACCTACTCTTGTCAATTTTCATCGTAATCTGGGCATCTGTTGGAGGTGATAGTGATTCAGCTGCAACATATTGGACAGTAGACAAAAATGTAGACAGGACAAGTACCACTAGACAACAAGATATTACAAGTTTCATTTTTGAATTAACACTAGGTTGCCAAATGTCATAGCATAAAGTCATTTCTACTAATATCTACTATCCATCGTAATCATATACATCTTGCCAGCTCAGCTTTGTTTATGAAAATTAAGCTCTAGTCTTTAGCAAGTAACATATGCAATACCGAGAAGTAAATTTAGAAAACTAGTTGTAGTCTGTTTTTATGTCTACAATATTATTTTCTCAGAGGGAATCAGACATCCAGTCACGCCCTCTGGTTTTATTATAATATGATAAAAAATCTATTCGTGCTTTCGTTCTCTTTTTCTCTGCAACATTCTCTGCTCGCCTTGCGCAAACCTCTTCTTGTCATCTTCGGTTACAAGCAAAAGTGGAGGCACATCAGTTGGCTTGCCAGATTCGTCTAATGCTACAGAGGTAACATATGCAGTATTAGTCAGGGTACGTATCCCAGTAAGCAAGTTTTCTGCCTCTACTTTGATTTCAATCTCCATTGATGATTTTGATACATAGTTTAGTTTGGCATTTAGTATGAGCGCATTTCCCACAAGGACCGGCTTTAGAAAGTTGACCCTGTCAATTGATGCAGTGACTGCATTTTTCTTGGAGTGTCTCTGAGCAACAAGACCTGCTATCAAGTCAATTTGTTTTAGTATCTCTCCACCAAAGACGTTTCCCGCAGGATTTGCATCGGATGGAAACATTCGTACAGTCATCTCTGCTTTTGACTCTTCAGCGCTCTTGGGTTTTAATGACATGATATTGCAATCAAGCAACTCATGGGTTTATGAGTTATTCTTTTGAAACTTGGTGAAATATCGTTTAATTAACAGATATTTTGACACAAAACATTGAATTCCGTAACTGAGACTTGTGTGGTAAGCGTACCTGCAGATAACGTGTTTGAGTTTCTATCCAATGTTGAAAATATTCCAAAATGGGCTACCAAGTTTGTCAAAAGACTATCCCTAGTGGATGGCAAGTACAAGGCATTAACACCAGTTGGCGAAGTATTCATCAGACTTGATTCAGATAAAAAATCAGGCCTCATTGAGATCTATGCAGGGTCCGTAGAAAAAGACATGACGCCTGCATACATGAGAATAATTTCGCTTCCGGGCAATTTTACTGCAGTCATGTTTACTTTTTTCCAGTACGATTCCACCCCTGATGCAGTTTGGCAGATCTTTTGTGAGTGGATAAAGATCGAAGTAGAAAACATCAAGAGACATTTTTCCTAACATGCAGATAAAATCAATCTTATATTTTGGATAAATCAACAAAGACCAAATGAAGTATTTCTGGTGGAGGCTGCTAGATTATGCAACAGGTGCCCTAGTTGGAGGTGCAATTGTATTTCTGGTAGACAAGTTTGCATGTAAACAATGCATTGGCCAGTACACATCGGTTTTGATGCTTGGGATATGGATTGGAATCATGTTGTTATGTAATTTCATATTTCAAAAGGCAAGGCCTGCTAGCGTAAAACAAGACAACATGTGAAGAAAAATTTCCCAGAAAGCAAATATACCGTAACTGATACACCCTAGTCAATGGCATTTTTCGAGGATTTCTGCAAAAGTGTAGTGGCACTAGACAAGAAGATAAGATTTGCAGGCATTGCAGACGGTGACGGAACATTAGAGGGGGCATCAGAAAGAGAAGGCCTGGCTCCAATCATGAAGCCAGAAGAGAGGGCACAATATGCAATAACTGCAGCCACAAGACAGTACACCAGACTCAGATGGGAATATCTCCTTGGAAGAATTTCTTATGCAAGCTCACACTATAGTAAAATAATCAGGGCTACAATACCAATCGCTGATGAAAACAGAAGACTTGCGCATGTGTTGCTGTTATCATTTGATCCTGATGCAGATGATTTCCATCAGATTATCACAAAGAAGATAATTCCTCTTGTGAAGCAGAACATGGAAAGATTCATGCAAGAAGCACAAAAATAAAAAATTATCCGCCAGTGTTTATAGCTGGACGCTCAAGTCCCCTGTTGTCAACATACTCCCGCACTCGCACATCAGAGCATACAGAAATATTTTGATCCTTGTTATCAGCACAATATTTTTTTATTTGTAACATCTCTTGGTCACAATCCGAAGTCGGGGTTGAGATGCACGAGTCAATATCACTTGCAAGTGTAGAGACCGAATCAGGACTTTGACTAATTGAAGGTACCAAGCCATCCTGATTTGAAGAAGAGATGAACGGTGATGCAAAAAAGTATGCAGTAAAGGCAAACGATATTGCAATTACAAAATATATTGGAATCTTTCGCTTGATGCTCACACGTATAGTTTGGATTTCCAAATTATAACTGATGCTAAACTAAGTTCCTGACAGTTTATGCCACCAGGATCTTCATTGTAAGTGGAGGAGATAACGCATTAGGATTTCCCACACTCTCCCACACAAAGATCTGTGCAGTATATGTCCCAGGAGCAGTGGGTGTCCATGACTGGGACGGACTAAGTGACTGGCCTGCGTCAAGCGTTCCCGTAATCCACGATAAAGAATACACTACTCCGTCTTGGTTTTCTATCTGGACAAGGTATGCAAACGGCTGTGCCCTATCTTGTCCATTGGTGACATCAGTTGTAACTTGGACTTGTTTTCCAACCGTAGTATGCCATACCCCATTTTCAAGGGTGGCACTTGACTTTTCAAGTTGAGAATATCCAGATGGAACCATCGAGACTGCAAGTATAGTAGCTAAAATCATTGTAACTGTAACATTCATAGGATAAATTAGATTTGCCTCATTTTTTAGGGTTTGGTAAATTATGATATCACTTCGATTACCTTGTCTTGAGATTTTTCTCCAGAAACTATTCGTATGTGGGATTTTGGCACTCCAAGATGTTTTGCAATATTTTTTATTATCTCTGCATTTGCCTTGCCTTTTACAGGTGGAACCATGACACCAATCTCTATAAGATCACCATTTATTTTCAGATAATCCTTGTGAAATGATACTGATACTTTATAGAACATTTGATACATTTTGGTGCAAGACAAATATTAAAGATAAGGCAATAGGCAAAATGTGTCTGACGACAACTCTGACCTAGAAAGACTGCAACTATTAGATATTGTATTTACAAGAGGAGTCAATGCGTTATCAAGACCAGAACTTGAACGTCTTCATGATTTGATAGAAAAAAAAGATTACAGTCATGATAAAAAAGCACAAAAATCAAAAACAAAACTTCTCAAAAAAATAGGCAATGCAATTTATGATCATGACGTAAAATCCGGCAATTCATTTAAAATGAGCTAAAATGAAGTTCAGGCAATGCTAGGCGAGATCATAAATGCTCTAGTGCATGATACGCTATTCATAAAATATGGTTTGCTTGGACTTTTTTTCAATGGAATGTTTTCAAGTTTCATTCCAATTCCCACGGAAATTACCATCTCTGCTTTACTGCTAAGCGGCACAAATCCACTTGATGTGTTTTTAATTCTAACAATAGGCTCCATAATTGGAGGCTATATCGCATATTATCTTGGATACAATGGAAGACTGTTAAAAAAAATCAGAAAGGCTCCAAAGGAAAAGTACGAACAAAAAAGCATCAACATAATGACAAAGTATGGCTGGTTTACAATAATTTTCTTGTCCCCGTGGATTCCAATAATTGGAGATGTTGTATCAATAATAGCTGGCACAAAAAAGTACAATATCATAAAATATTCTATTGCAATGACAACAGGCAAGACAGTCAAGGCAGTTGCCATAGTATTCTTTGGAGTGCATTTCATACATTGGCTTGTCCACGTTTTACACTAGAAAGTATATTATGTGTATATTAGAACAAAAATTCTGTGAAAAGTGTATCCCCAGTAAATTATGAACTAACGTTTGAGCCAGACTTTAAAAAATTCACATTTAGAGGACAAGAAAAAATATCAATCAAAATATCAAGACCTACAAATAGTATAACACTGCACGCAGCAGAACTTGCAATAAACCAATGCAGTGCATGGTACAACGGAAAGAAAATAATACCAAAAATTAAACTCGATGAAAAAGCAGAGGAGCTCACACTTGTCTTTTCTCAAAAAATATCAGGCAAGGCAACACTTGAGATTGATTTTACAGGACAACTAAATGACAAGCTTGTAGGGTTTTACAGAAGCAAGTATGAATACAAAGGAAAAGAAAAACACCTTGCAACCACCCAGTTTGAGGCAGCAGATGCAAGAAGAGCATTTCCTTGCTGGGACGAGCCAGAAGCCAAGGCAACATTTGATGTCTCACTTTTAGTTGACAGTAACCATACTGCAATCTCAAACATGCCAGTAATATCAAAGAAAAATTTAGGTCACAAGACACTGTACAAGTTTAATACAACTCCAATCATGTCTACATATTTGCTCTATCTTGCAGTTGGAGAATTTGAATACATATCAAGCAAGTCAGGCAAGACGCTTATTCGAGTAATCACTACACATGGAAAGAAACACCAAGGAAAACTTTCACTAGAGTTTACAAAACAATTCTTATCATACTTTGAAAAATATTTCAAGATTTCATATCCATTACCCAAGCTTGACATGATTGCAATACCTGACTTTGCATCAGGTGCAATGGAAAACTGGGGTGCAATCACATTTAGAGAAACCATATTGCTTTATGACCCAAAGACATCATCTACTGAAACAAAACAACACATTGCCGAAGTAATTGCACATGAAATAGCACACCAGTGGTTTGGAAATCTGGTCACAATGAAGTGGTGGAATGACCTGTGGCTCAATGAAAGTTTTGCAACATTCATGGCAACAAAGGCAGTAGATGCACTATATCCAGAGTGGGACTTTTGGGACCAATTCCTCATTTCAGAAATGATAGGAGGTCTAAGTCTTGATTCTTTGAAATCATCGCATCCAATTGATGTTCCAGTAAAGAGCCCATCAGATGTACGACAAATATTTGATGAAATAAGCTACAACAAGGGAGGGTGTGTATTGATGATGCTTGAGAACTTTATCGGAGATGAAAACTTTAGAAAAGGATTACACAGTTACTTGGAAAAACACGAGTATGCAAATGCCACAACAGAGGATCTCTGGAATTCACTTGGATCAATATCAAGACAGCCAGTAAGGCAGATGATGAATACATGGGTAAGACAAGTTGGATATCCAGTAATTGAGGCCAAGGTAAAAAATTCAAGATTACAATTATCTCAGAGTAGATTCCTATTAGAAAACAATACAAAAACAAAACAGAGAAACTGGATAATTCCGCTCTCTGTGAGAATGCAAGACAAGACAGTCACCAAACTAATGAAGGGACCTGTAACAATTCCCTACAAATCAGACTGGTTCAAGGTAAATGACGGTCAGAAGGGATTCTACCGAGTAAAGTATGACAAGGACGCAAGAGATGCACTAGGAGAACAAATTGAAGAAAAGGCAATATCAAACGTAGACAGATGGAGTATCCACCACGACCTCTTTGCATTGTGTGTGTCAGGCCAGATATCATTTAGGGATTATCTTGACTTTGTAAAACACTACCAAGATGAAGATGACTATATTGTACTATCAGACATCATAGCAAGCCTGAACTTTTTCTACATTATATTATCAAAGGAGGAGTTTTGGAATGAAATTAAAGAATTCAACCATGACTTTTTCAATAAAGTATTTTCAAGACTTGGATGGGATCAAGTCAAGGGAGAAAAATCAACAACTGCACTTCTTCGTGGACAAGTAATTAGCTCACTTGGAAGACTAGAAGATGAGGAAATAGTCGCAGAAGCAAAATCAAGATTTGCCAATTTATTAAAAACAGGTCAGCTGCACCCAGACCTCAGAGGACCAGTATATTCTGTAATAGCATGGACTGGAGATTCTTCAACATACCAAAAAATGCTTGGCTTGTACCGCAAGGCACCAACACAAGAAGAAATGGTAAGACTGCTCAGTTCACTTGCAAACTTTCAGGACAAGAAATTATTATCAAAGACACTCTTGTTTACACTCTCAAAAGAAGTCAGGACACAAAATCTATTCCAACCAATTGCAAGAATGGTGATAAACCCACAAGGAAAGGAACTTGTCTGGCCATGGATAAAACAAAACTGGAAAGGAATTGTATCAAGATTCGGAGTAGGAAATCCACTTCTTAACAGAATAATTGGCAGTGTCTCAATTGAAGCTGATTTTGAAAAAGAAAAAGAAATAAAAAAATTCTTTACAAAACATCATGTCCCAGGAACTGAGATGAAGCTTGCACAGACTTTGGAGAGGATAAGAATCCATGCAAGATTTTCCCAGAATACAAGAAAAGAATTCAACTAGAATTCTATTTTCTTAGAATACAGTACAATTCTCTGAATGTTTAATAGTGTCATAAAATCAAAACCGCTAATGAATAATCCATCCCGTCGCAGACAAGTAATCATTACTGTAATGTTCTTTATCGCAGGAGTTTGGGGCTTGTTCATGGGACTAGTCGTATTTACCCAGCCAAATTTCATCTTGACTGCACTTGGCATGGTAAACATTTCACTTGGAATTTTTCTTGGATTTAGAATTCTAAGAAAAGATCGACAAGAGCTAAACCGAAGAAAATAATCAAAATCATACCAAATTTGGGAACGATTTTTATAATTTGACAGTAATAGTCTAAAGATGCCTGAATTAAGTTTGGCTCACCTGTTATCAAACGAATATGTTATTCCAGTTTTCCTTTTGACAATATTTCTTGCATCACTTGTTGCAACAAGGGTGAAGGTTCCATATACAATGATTCTAGTGGCAATTGGAATTTCAATATCAGTGATGGATTTTACAGGACATGGAATCCAAAACATTGCAGGATTCAAGGTAGATCCAAAACTTATCTTATACTTTGTAATTCCACCACTGATTTTTGAGGCAATGATGAAAATTGATCGTGAGCAATTCAAGACAATCAGGATATCTGCACTTGCATTAGCTACAGTTGGAGTGGGACTTGCCACAATAGTTGGTGGACTGCTATTGTCATATCTAGCAGGACTTCCAACAATAGTGGCATTTGCCTTTGCTGCACTAATTGCCCCCACAGATGCTGCAATTGTAATAGAGGTCTTCAAGAGAGTAAAGATTCCAAAGACACTTGCAACATTGATGGAGTCAGAGGCAAGCTTCAATGACGCCACAGGTGTAATCATATTTTCTTCAATCATGGCAATTGCAGCAACACAAGGATCATCACTTTCTACAGACAACATATCAGGGATCAATGTCAACATTTTAGAAACACTGGGACATTTTGCATGGGTATTTTTTGGCGGCATTGCAATAGGAGTTGGCCTTGGAGTAGGCTCACAATATCTTCACAGATTAATTGAAGAGCCATTTTCTGAGACTGCACTGTCAGTTGCAACATTGTTTGGTTCTGTCGTGATTTCAAATGCACTTGGTTTTTCAGGACTTGTTGCAGCGGCCGCTGCAGGATTATGGTTTGGCGTAATAATGAGAAAGCCCAACATCATGGGCGAGAAGGTAAGAGCATACGCATCAAACTTTTGGGAGATGATTGCATTTTTTGCAAACTCTGTTGCATTTTTGTATCTAGGATTAAACATGGACATGGCAAGAATAGGACAAAACCTACCTCTAATTGCACTTGCAATCATTGCAGTCTTGGCTGCAAGGGCTGTATCAACATATCCAATACTTGCAGCAACACATCGTTTTACAAAGGAAAAGACAACAGGGGCATGGAGACATGTCATCATGATTGGAGGCATGAGGGGGGCACTTTCTGTTGCACTTGTTGCAACTTTGCCTGAAAGTGAGATGAAAGAGATACTAAAGACAATCACTTTCGGAGTGGTCTTGTCTTCTCTGATAATCCAGTATCCAGTTCTTTCAAGGTATATCAAAAAGGCATTTCCTGAAGCAACGCAAGAGCCAAAGAATAGCTAATCACAAATTTATTGATTTCTCACAAGTTGCATCAAAAAGCATTAAACAAGACTTGGAAAATATTCTAGTATATCAAAATGAGTCAAAAAGATCAGGCTGAAAAAACAATTTTAGAGGGAATAAGCTATGCTAAGCTTGAAAAGCACAAGGATGCAATATCATTTTTTGACACGGCACTAAAACAAGACCCAGAAAATGTAGATGCACTATACAACAAGGGAATGTCTCTTTTGAAGATGAAAAAAACCAAGGAAGCAATATCATGCTTTGAGAAAATAATTAGTCATGATCCCAATCACGTTGACGCACTAAATAATCTAGGAAACCATTATGCCGAATTGCAACAATTCCAAAAAGCACTAACATACTATGACAAGGCGCTGTCAAATGATCCCTGGTACATCCCCGCACTGTACAACAAGGGAATTGCAACAATTCGACTTGAAAGATATGATGATGCACTAGACTGTTTGAATAAAGTTCTTGATAAGGAACCAGAAAACATGCAGACAGCATACTACAAAGGATTAGTCCTGGGCAAGCAAAAAAAACACGATGAGGCACTGCTATATCTTGACAAAATATTGGAAAAAGAGCCAGACAACAACGAGGCAGTATTTTACAAGGCAACTGAATTGTCAGAGCTTGGAAGGCATGAGGAAGCAATTGCAATTTTTGATAAAATATTAAAAGAGTTTCCAAAAAATGGCACAATAATTTATGCAAAGGCAAGAAGTAAGGCACTTCTTGGACAAAACGATGATGCTCTCATTCTTCTTGCGCAAGCAATATCTCATTATGGTAGAACCATAAAGAATTGGGCAGTCAAGGATTCTTCATTCGATAAGATAAAAGGGGATCCAAGATTTAGAACAATAGTGAAGTAAAATGTCAGAAGATATGATAAAGACGGTCAGGGGATTGCTATCAGCTGGTAGAGGAAACGCAAAGAGATTACGAGAAATAATTGAGACTGTAAAAAGTGGCGAACCAATTGTTATGTCAGATTACAGATACATCCAGAATTTACTAGAATCTCCTAATGCAACAGATGTAGAACAGGCCCAGTCAATCCCACAGCCCAAAAGAGATACATCACTTGAAGTTCTCAGGGTAAGACTTGCAGAGGGACAGATTTCAATTGAAGAGTTCAGAGTACTCAAAAAAGCTCTGACAAATGAAGAATAAATCATTCTAAAATCTTAAATTCAAAAAGACCTGTAAAAGCACAGGATTGAAACCAGAATATCATGTCTACAACAATCAAGTACAGGATGGAAAATCTTGGACTATACAGTTAAAGAGACAAGTTCAGGTTTTAGAGAGTGATTAGCATTGTCAAAGTTTGCTCCATTACCACCAGCGCCAGTTATCATGACATGTTTTGGTCATTGCGGAATTGGTCTTGGTGCTGAAACATATCGAAGATTATTGCTTGATGTTGGAGCAGATCCACTAAAGCCAACATTAAAGGGAGAAAAAGACGAGTCCCGTATACTAAAACGATATGGAAGTACCATCTTGCGTTTTCCAAATGCTTATGGTGGAAACGAGATTCCACTTATTCCAAGAGCACTCTTAATTGATCTTGATCCAAGAGCTGCCAATTTAATATTACAATCATATCCAGACTTGTTTGCACTAAGAGACAAGCATGTCATTTCAGGTGCTGGAGGTGCCGCAAGAAACTGGGCAGAGGGACGTACAAGATTCATCAAAGAAGTCAGTACAAAGTATGACATGCAAAAACAACTTGCAAGTCTATCCCCAGAACCAGTAAGAGGTTTCACAATTCCATTTGCAATGGGTGGAGGTACAGGTGCTTCTTTTGCAAGTGCGTTTATGCAGTATATCAAAAAAGATACTAAAGAACATGCAACAATTGCATCATTTGGATTATTGCCAGAGTTTGGATGGGATCCAGTAATTTTAGAAGCATCTGCAATTAATATTGTAATGAATCTTGAACACCAGATAAAATACAGTGACTGTTCAATTTTATTTTCAAATAAAAGACTAAGAGAGCTTGCACAAAGACATGAAAAGAGACTAGACAAAATGTCTTCAATTATCGATGACCTTCCAAAAGAACACGAAGTAGGATGGAAGGATTACAGAGGAATGAATCTAATTGCGGCAAATGCAATGTCCATGTTTACTGCATCATTTGCAAGAGAAACAGAATGGGATATGTCAAACTATAGAACGTGGCTTGCAACAAAGAGACCAAGATTTGCAGTTCCATGGGTTATTCCAATTGTTCCAGAAGAAAGACAGTGGAGTTCTGACTTGATGACAAGTACAAAGCACAATACAATGGAAGGAATCGTAGAGCACATCAACAAGAAAGAAGACGGTATATTGTTTGATATTGATGAAAATGACATACGAGACAAGGGCGGTCCAAAAGATTCATGCTGTGCGCTAGTCAAAGTAAAAGGAGATTTCGAAGCAAAAGAAAGAGACATTCTAAAGAACATGATTAAGGACAGATTCCACATCGAGGACGCAAGAATGATCTTCATCAAGATTCCAATATTAGAGACAGAGCAAGCAAACGTTACAGTGCTTGTCAACACCAAAGCAATTGGACCAAAGATCTTGGAGATTGCAAGCGAAGCAGAAGCTTCATGGGATGCATTCAAAGACGAATATGGCAAGTGGGGATTGTCCACTGAAGAATTCAAGGCAAGCCTTATGGACGTAGTCCATGAGTTTAGCTAGAAATGTCTGACTTTGCCTTTCTAGAGCAGGTTGCAACCCGTATTAGAGAAAACAGGACGCAGTTAAAAGATACAGAAGATGAGCTTGCAACAGTAAATTTTAGAATTCATGAAATTCCGCTCAAGAGTCCAACAGAATCAACATTTGCAAAAATGATTGGTCAGGATTATTACGATGCATCAGTGGACCTTGAAAAAGCAAGAGAGAAACTTGTTGCACTAAAAGAAGAACTCACCGTAAAAGTAAAAGAAGACATTGCGTTATTTATAACAGAATTTACATCACATGAACTTGTCATTCCGCTAGAACCAAACCCAAAGGTTGCAGAAGGCAATACCATTTTCCACTACAAAAATAATACAACTTTTAACAACATACTTGCAATACTAGGTGAGCTTTTAGGACTCTCCCCTCCAATACTTGTCAAGGATGTAATGTTTTCTGCATCAGAGATAGTCATCAAGGTAACAGACGAGTATGAAGCCAAACAAAAATTCCTAAGCAGTATAAACGAAGTTCAAAAGACTCTATCAATCAAGAGAAAGTAATCCAAGAGTAATTCCTTGTGTATGAGTTTTACGTATAAAGATATAACAAGGTAAAAACAGCCAAGATTTTGTGAACAAGAATACCAAGAAGATTCTTGCATTAGCATTTATGGCAATTTTCATCGTTTCTACAGTAAGTGTTGCGTTTTTGGGAGGAGGACGTGTTGCAACCCAGACCCAGAAACCTACAGATACAACAATTACTGGAACACCTGCTGATAACTACCCAGATGCCAAGAGAGCAACGTTTTGTGAAACAGGTCCTGCCCAATCAACCAAGTACATAACAGAGTTCAAGATTCCAACCGCTTGTACCCAGCCACTTGCAATCATGGCAGACTCGACAGGAGCAGTCTGGTTTACAGAGTCAAACACCGGAAACTTGGGCAAGTTTGACTTGACTACAAAATCATTCCAAGAATTTACAAATGCACAGTGGCAGAAAGGAGAAAAATCTATGATGTGGGGTCTTGGTACTGCACAAGATGGAAATATTTGGATTACAGATTCTCAGCATAATCTAGTTTGGAAGTTCAATCCAGTGGACAAGAGCTATCAAAGATTTGCATTCCCCAAGAGTGACACATCAGAGGGCTCTTTCCCACAGATGCTTCTAATTGACGGCAAGAATGCATACATCAACGACTTTACTGGAAGAAAGATTGGAGTCTTTACTACAGATCACATAGGTCCAGACCTTGGTATGACAAGCATTCCATCTCCTGGCAATTACAACTTTACAAGTTCAATGGTTACAGACTCTGCAGGAAAAATATGGTATACAATTTGGATATACCAACAGGGAGGAAGTCTTGTAAGCTATGACCAAAAAACTGGCAACTTTACCCAGTATTCTTTACCTCAAGATATTCAAGCACCAAACGGAATAACAATTGATACATCAGGAAAGTTGTGGATAATGGATACTGCCAGTAGTTACTTTTTCGATTTTGATCCTGCAAGTAAGAAATTTACCAAGCACACAACATCTCCACCACCCATATCCTCATACGGTAATGCATCAGGATTAATCAAGACACCAATATCAAGACCATACTGGAATCACTTCGATGACAAGGGAAGATTATGGTTCAACGAACAAGTTGCAAATAGTTTAGGAGTGTATGACCCAGCTTCACAATCTCTTGTAGAGTATGTGATTCCATCCAAGAATCCAAACTGGTCAGATTGTGGAGTAGGACAAGATTGTGGAGTTGCTCAGTTACTAGACTTTACAGTTGACCACAATAAAGTATGGTTTACAGAATGGGTTGAAAACAACATCGGAGTTTTGGATTCTAGTGTTGCATTACCAATCAGCGTAACATCATCTGATGATTCAATCATAGTGCACCATGGACAAAATGTAACAGTTTCACTAGACATCAGTCCACAAGAGCAGCTTAGTGAGCCAGTATCAATAATTACATCAAACATAGTAGGACCGCAGACACTTACAATCAAACCACAACAGACTCTGGTTACAGTTGGCACACCACAAACTGTCAAGGTAACAATATCTGTAGACAACTTTGCCATGCCAGGAACTTATCAGGTATTGGCAGGCGCAAGATACCAGGATGTAACCGTATCAAAATACATCAATGTGACAATAGAGTAAGAAGTGGTTCCTAACCTAGACAAACTGATTGGAATCTCCACTTATTGTACCAAGACAGAAGGTACTGGAGGCAAGATAAAATCAACACCTGATCAATTTTTTGTCTCAGAGATACTAAGAGAAAAGTCACTTGGTAAAATTTCATCTTCTGGAAGTTATACCGTATACAAGCTAAAAAAACAAGGCATTGACACAAACCATGCACTGTCAGACATTTTTACAAAATATGGCCTTAGGCTCAAGGCACTTGGCCTAAAGGACGCAAATGCCACAACAGAACAATACGTCTGCGACATGACAACTGGAAGGTCTACTGATACACTAGTTACAAACAGGTATACACTTGAAAAAATTGGACTAGTTCAAAAGCCTTTGACAAAAAAAGACATGGTAGGAAACCATTTCAAGATAAAAATAGAGGATGCAAATTTTTCAAAGGTCATACAGTTTGCAGATCATGAAAAGATCCTAAATTTTTTCGGATATCAAAGATTTGGAAGTAAGCGACCTGTGTCACATTTGATAGGAAAGGCCATCTTGCAGAGAAACTTTGATCATGCTGTTGAGACCCTGCTTTCTTTTACTTCAGAGTATGATTTGCCACACAACAACAAGATACGCAATATGCTCAAAGACAAGTCAAACTATTCCAAAGTCTTTGACCAAGTTCCCCCACAGATGGACATTGAAAAAATTGTACTAGATGAAATGATAAACCACGGCGATGCGCTCAAGGCCTTGCGTGCAATACCAATACAGTTACGCAGATTTTTTGTTGAAGCATTCCAGTCATTTGTGTACAACCAGACAGTATCAAAGGCATATGAATTTGGAGAAGACATGATGCAACCACAACAAGGAGATGTATGTTTTGACAAAGATGACAATCTCGGAAGATACCAAAATGATCCCATGCAGAGACTAGCAATACCGCTTGTGGGTTATTCATATTCAAAAAAAAATAGATTTGACAATTTCATATCCCAGATACTAACAGAGCAGCAGATAACTCCCAAAGAGTTTTTCATAAAAGAGATGCAAGAGGCAAGCGAAGAAGGAGGATTTAGGCAGGCAGTGATATCTTGCCATGATTTTGTAATCAAAGAACCATACGTGGATTTTACACTCTCAAGAGGCTCGTATGCAACAATATTGCTACGAGAGATAATCAAGCCTTCAGACCCAGTAGCTGCCGGATTTTAATTAAAACATACCAGAAAGTTTATGCATAAAGAAGCACTAGACTATACCACGAATTACAAACCAATGTTTGATAAAATCATGGCCATCGACCCCAAGATTCGCTTTGCTACAATATTTGACATGAAAGGACAGGTGTTATTTAGTGCCCATCGAGACGGAGTAGCAAACCTACTTTCTCCAGAGGAGAGTCAGAAATCACTTCAACTTGCAATCAATGCATGGAAATCAAGAAACGAAGTTTCAGATAAGATAGGAAAAGGCAAGTATGCCCTTGTAGAATATGAAAAACTCAAACGAATCACCATGCCACTTGATTCTGATCATATACTATACATCACAACTGATGTAGAGGCCGATCATGGACCAATAATTTACAGAGCGCTGAGACTAAGACAAGATGCACTACACTCTCCAGAAGGAATGCCATAAAATATTTTTTGATATAATATATCTTATACAGTAGATCTTACTGACAAATTACACCCAAGTCTTATTAATTATCAATTTTAGTTTTTGTCATAATTGAAAAACATACTTTTACTAGCAATAGGATTTGGTATGATCACATCATTATACGGTACAGCATGGGCAACTACAGACCTTGGAACACTTGGCAGTCCAAGTGTGACAATATCACCAGCTTCTGGACCTCCCGGAACCAAGATAACAATCACAGTGTCCAACATCCCAGATATTTCAAAGACAAGTTACCCATATCCTGATCTTTACATTTATCTCCCGTTTTCGCAACCCTTTGGTACTACACTGACAAGCCACTGTGGCGGACAAGACTGTTTTCCAATCTACACACATGACGAAGCCCTAAACCATGACGTAGCAAACAGGATTATCACATTTTCATTGCCCAGCACAAACAATTCAAAACCTGTCTTTCTCAACGGTTATGAGAATTCCGTATGTGATGTTATTGTAAACGGTAAGATACTAGAGAGATTTTCCACCCTGTGTAACACAAAAGACGAGCCGCAGGGTCTGTATCAAATCAAGCTTGCATGGGTACTTGAGAGCGACTCGGAGCAGAGTTTTACCACAAAGACTGTTCCATTTTTTGTCACACCAGCAATGCCCCCATCTGAGGGACCGGTTGCTGACAATGGAGATACCATCCTAAAGCAATATCAGAACGGAACAATCAGCGAGGCAGAATTTTATGCAAAACTCAAGGCACGCGGTTGGACTGAGGAACAGGTAAGACAGGCATTAGCAGTGATTGGAAAACTGCCGCATCAGATGGGTGTATCAGGTCCTGACTACAAATTACCGCCATACCAGACAAACTCTTCAACCAATTTTGTTAATGCCACATCACAGACAAATACAACAAAACTAGAGGTGCCACAGCCTGAGATCAAACATGATATCAATTCAACCCAAGTCAATGTAACCAAGATCAAAACAGAGCAAGACAATGCAACATTGCCAATCAAACAAAATTCTTCTACAGTAAAACCAATACAGACCAATCCTACAGTCCAGCCTCCACAAAGTGATTCCATGTGGAATGGCATCATAATTGGACTATCAGTAGCAGCTGCTGCAATAATGGCAGGAGTTACAATCTTTGTAAAAACACATAGGAGTAAATAAAATGCCAGATAAACTATGTCGAACTTGTGGAGGAGATCTCATAAAATGGTCTACATGTTCAGAGTGCAGAAAAGTTGTACAAAAAATATGCACTACATGTAGTGTCAAGACAATAGAAGAGTTTCATTTTCACCACATACATCTTGAACCATACCAAATAGTAAATACAAAGAGTACTGTTGCCACAGTTCAGAGTTATCAGGATCTTCCCAGTCCCAAGGTTTCAAAGAAAAAGAAAAGTCACAGAAATAACATGCTGGTCATTTCAAGCATAATTGTAACAATTATAATTCTAGGAGTATTGAATACGACTCATCCCGAATCTTCAATTCCCAATCCATCTAAGATTAAGGAAATTACACCATCAGAGAGTCCAAGTGTGACAGAAAATACCAATCAAGCGCCTCATGCAGAGACACCAAACATCGTTGCAAGCAGCAATGTAGATACCAAGTATACATACGATAATTGCCTTGGTGTTTCAGATGGCATGTATATGACAGTAACTTGTCCCACAACATATGGAAATGTCTACAAGGCAGTGGTACAGATACCAACAGAACTAGTATCTCAATTTGAAAACAACATATTCAATCTAAGGGGTATCTCAGTGATAGAACACATGGATTCAATATCAATCCAGTATGCAAAAAAAATGTATGAAGCCAAGTTTGTCAACGGCTAAACATTAGATTTTCTTAAAAAATTCCACACAAGATATAGATAAAATGGTTTTATTTTATATGATAAAGTTACAGATTATCTCCAAAGGTCCTTGTGTGTGCATCCACTTCATCCTGCGGTGAA
This sequence comes from Nitrosotalea devaniterrae, assembly GCA_900065925.1. Lineage (GTDB taxonomy): Archaea > Thermoproteota > Nitrososphaeria > Nitrososphaerales > Nitrosopumilaceae > Nitrosotalea > Nitrosotalea devaniterrae. The sequence continues at coordinate 1,380,313 of LN890280.1, forward strand.
GGAGATTTGTTTTCATGTTTGTGTTCACTTTTGTGTATACGTCCTTCCATTTTTTTCTGATGTTCTTCTCTTGCGTGATGTAGTCTATCTGTTTCATGGACAAACTCTTTTCCACATATGTCACATTTTACAATGTCATGATGGTGATCATGACGAGCATGCTTTATCAGATCATCGTAAACTGTAAATTTTGTTTCACATTGTTCACATTTGAATTTCTTTTTAAAAATATCCACGCCATTAAAGATACTAGTGGGATAATAAGACTGTCGCAGAATATCATTTTTGAGTATTCACATTCTATGTCTTTTTGATTTTCTGGTACATATTCAGATTTCAGTTTTTTACACTAGACTATAATCCAACAATTCATACCATACATAATTACAATTGAAGAGCTATTAAATAATCAAAATTCCAAATCAATAACATGTTTGATAACATATTTTCCAAGGTTACCAAGGCATCAGAGTTTCCGCCAGATTTTGACTGGATAAATACAAAGGAACCACTTTCACTTGAAAAACTCAAAGGGCATGTAATAGTCCTAGACTTTTGGACATATTGCTGCATAAATTGTATGCATACACTACCAGTACTTGCAGAGCTTGAAAAAAAATACGAGGATAAGCCAGTTGTTTTTATCGGCGTACATTCTGCAAAGTTCTTCAACGAGCAAGACAGGAAAAATATCGAGCAAGCAGTAGCAAGATACGAGATATCACATTCTGTACTTGTTGATAAAAAAATGACAGTCTGGAACAAGTTTGGTGTGACAGGCTGGCCTACAATTGCAATAATTGATCCCAATGGAACATTAGTGTATAGACAGTCAGGAGAAGGCCAAAAAGAGATGATTGAGGATACAATTGATGTTCTTTTAGAAAAGCACGAAAAATCTCACACATTGGCAAGAGAGCCAATCAAGATTGTAAAAACCATACAGAAAACTAATGCTATTCTATCATTTCCAGGCAAGATATCAATATCAAATAGTAAAATTGCAATATCAGATTCAAATCATAACAGAATCATTGTAACTGATCTTGTAGGCAAGATACTGTATACCATTGGAAGCGGTAAGATAGGATTGCAAGATGGTAATTTTTCAGAGGCTACATTTTTCAGACCACAAGGAGTAGCATGGAAAGATGATACCATTTTTGTTGCAGATACTGAAAATCATGCGTTACGAAAAATAAATCTCCAAGATGGTATAGTGACCACACTTGTTGGAACAGGCAAGCAAGGTCCATGGAGATCACAGGGTGGTATTGGAAAAGAGACTGCAATTTCTTCTCCATGGGATGTTGCAGTAAAAGACAACTTGGTTTTTGTTGCAATGGCTGGAAATCACCAGATATGGACATATGATACCAATACAGATGTGGTAAGACCTTTTGCAGGAAATGGTCAAGAAGACATTATAGATGCAAACAGAATGCAAGCACAACTTGCACAACCAAGTGGAATTTTTGTCTACAATGATGTTGTGTATTTTACAGACAGTGAGACATCATCTGTTAGAGAGATAGATCTCAAGACAGAATATGTAAGGACTATCGTAGGTCACGGATTATTTGCATTCGGACACAAGGACGGTAAGACAGGAGAATCATTGTTACAGCATCCACTAGGATTATGTGCAACTGGAAACAAGATATTTGTTGCAGACACTTACAACTCTGCCATCAGAGAAATTGATTCTGAAAATGATTCTGTTGCCACAGTAATTGGAAAGCAAGGTATAGGTACAATGTGCAAATTAGATGACCCAAGCTGTGACACATTAGGACTGTACGAGCCAAGCGATGTGGAATGGTACCAAGACAAGTTATACATTGCAGATACCAATAATCACCTCATACGAGTGTATGATCTAAAAACAAATGTACTAAATACACTAGAGATACAAATTTAGATTATTCAAAAAAGCTTTCTGCAACAACATGATTCTTTATTGCAAACTCTTTTAGCTGTAAGAATTGTATTTTTCCCTTGTGATACTGGTCCCAGATAAAATCAAGCACCTCAATGCTTGAGAGGTGTTCTTGGTCTATTGCAGGCTTTACCCCAAGGGTTTGAGCGCAAAATGTTTCCAAGTCGGCAAACTGAAAGTTGTCAAGCAATACCCTCATTTGTTCAATGGTATCGTCTTTTGGTTTTGACCTTCCAAACAATCCCATGGGATACATCTTCATGACCGCCATTTAATTCCATGGCCGGTATTTATCATGAAAAATTTACAAAGGAAAAATCATGATATTATATTATAACTAGTCAAATTCATGGAATAAGGATTTAAGCTTGTGTTGTAATTTGATATATCATGGAAAAGGCATACGTTTTGATCGGTTGTGAGCTTGGTGCCGAAAATGAAATTGTCGGAAAACTAAAGAAAATAGACAAGGTAAAGGATGCCAGAGTCGTATACGGAGACTATGACATTGTAGTAGAAGCTGAAGCCGATACGGAATCTCAGATGGATAATCTGATTACAAAAAAGATTCGCCAACTATCCAAGGTCAGGTCCACTATGACTTTGGGCGTCGTAAGCTGATTCCAAGACCTGCAACTAAGATCAATACACCGCTGACGGCAATCCATTGTCCGTTTACAATCCATTTCGGATTTGAATACATAAACGATGAAGTAGGCCCAACTATAGAATTTCCCTGCAGGTAAAAAATTATCCCAAACACAAAGACTAGAACCCCAATTGATATGATTACAATTGCGGCTTTCATGGTATAACGTACGCGGTCCCTAAATAAAAGGCAAAATGAGTTGATAAGAAAGGCAAAATCCTTTTGATTTCCTTCTTTAATCCATTATTTTACACAATAACATCAGATTGGACGAGTGGGGAACAGACCTATTTGAAATCAGGAAGAATCGAAGCTCAATAGATATTGCAATATTTGTCGGAGCTGCAGTACTTGCACTTGTAGTTTATCTCATATTTGGACCAGACATTGACAAGATGACAAAGCAGAGTCCATTGATAATAGACCTGATGTTTGCACCATCTTTTGGAATTGGTTTTCTATATGGCCTGAAAATGACTGACAGAGTGATGCAGCCTTCAGAGTCACGCAGTCCGCTAAAACGCTCCTTCTTCAAGGGATTTTTGTTTTTGTTCATGATGGGTGCAATATTTACTTCAGTCTCTTTTGCACTCCACGGAGGTGCACATCCACCACACAAGTCAATTTTTACAGATGGACTAATCCCATGGGCAACCGAATTTGTCCAGGCAAATGGCGGTTTGACATTTTTAATAGTATCAAGTATAACGATAATGGCAGCTGCAACAAAAAGAATAGTCGGAATGGAAGGAGTATTTAGTAAATTATTCACGTTTGTTGGAACGTACATCTTTTTTTCCATGCTTGCACTAACATTTACCCACTCAGACCCATCACACTCACAGGTTTACTTGTATGCATTCTACCAAGCAGGAATTGTTGGTGGAATATTTTACCAGATGAACAAGCTTACCACAAGGGCAAACATGTGGGAAGACTATAACAATGGATTTTAGAATTTTCCTAGTCGCGGTATAACTAGCACCATTGTAACAGACAAGACCATTACAAGTAAGGCAACACTTGAAAACTCTGGAAGATAAGTTGTTCCAAATACACTGGTATCAGTTGTACCGGTTTGATTGAATTTTAGCATTATAGTAGAACTGCTAGTGCCCGGAATTACTATGGCAGAGACTGGCTTGCCGTCCTGGACTACAGTAAGATTTCCACCTATCAGATTGGTAGGTATCTCAATTTCAGCAATGTTTCCATCATGTGTACTATTTCCAGTGAATACAAGTTCCTTGTTTATTTGATTAAATGTCACATTTTTCATGTCATAGTTTGATACGGTAGATACATCAAAAGTATAATTTTCTGCTTTTATCTTCCAATCCCACTTTATGCCAGGATGATCAAGATTTTTTGGAGCAGTAACTTGTTGTGCAAAGGCAGGTACTGCTAACAGACCTAATAAAATAACACATGATAATAAAATCTGGGTTCTCAATTTTTCAGAGTAGATAGTTTGCCTCTAATCTCTTTGTCTTTTATGATTCTTGGATGTGAGACATCTGCAAGTATTACTTCATACCAAAGATACAAACCGTCTTGATGAACATAATATGAGCCAAGAAGATCCATGTTTGGAAATCTTTCCAATACTCTGCGTTCTGCAACTCTTTGCATGCTAAGTGCAGGCTTGATTCGCAATACACCGAGGTGTTTTGGCCTTCTTCCAGCCACTGGTCTTTTCTTGCGCATGTTACCCTTTCCTACACGCATTCTTACTACAACGATTCCTTGTTTTGCCTTGTATCCTAGCCTTCTTGCACGCTGGATTCTGCTTGGTCTTTCCACACGCATTAGAGCATTTTCTTTTCTCCACTGTATGGCCTTGGCTCTAAGCTCTGGGGAATTTTCTTTCCACATCTTAATCCAGATCTGATCCTGTCGGCTAGGCATACTCGGCACTACAGATTTACCCTTTATATTCTGTTAGAAAATTAGGCAGGGTTTTACTTGCAAAATAAATCAAATATCAAGGAAGCCTATTTATGAAATTAATTTTTCTTAATTTCCATGAGCTGGCAAAGACAAACTTTGATGCTTGTTGGTGTAATATCCCTAGTTCTTGGAGTACAATACAGCTTTGCAACGCCTTCTCTTGAGATCTCAACTAGCAAGCATGTTTACGAATATGGTGACTTCCTTTCGATCAACTTTCTAGTCTCAGAGATAACAAGTCATGACATAGTCATACATATCACAGACAGTTCAAACAAGACAAGCGCACCAATCAATCTTCCAATAGATAATCTAAACAGTACAATAACTTCACCATTTCCATTCTACAAGACAACTTTTAGTCCTGGAACATATAGAATTGATGCAAATTATTCTAATGCCACTGCCAGTGCATCTTTTGATCTTGTAGATTCTGGAAAAATTGCCATACCTACAGAGTTCAAGTCACTTGTAAAGACAGTACAGCAAGGATCTCCTACTGACAAGTCTTATGCAGGAATAATTCGAGAGTTGATAAATGACAACATAATCAACATTCCAGGATACAACCAGACAGGTCAAGTGCACGTACCACAGTGGTTCATAAAAAATGTCCAATGGTGGTCAGATGATTCTATTTCAGACAATGATTTTGGCATGTCAATACAATATCTGATTCAGAAAGGAATTATCCAAGTTTAGGTTTGTACAGTTTGTTTTTGCAGGTACACTAGATAACGCCGCGAAGAATCATTATTATTTTTTCACCAATTACATTTGCTGCAAGTGTCTGTGCCTCTTTTGTTTGAGCACCAATGTGTGGGGTGCATACAACATTTGCAAGTGTAGTAAGCTTGTTGCCAACAGCAGGCTCTTTTTCAAATACATCAAGTGCGGCGCCTGCAATCTTTCCTTCCTTGAGTGCATCATACAATGCATCTTCATCAATTATCTCACCCCGTGAAGTGTTGATGATATATGCAGTCTTTTTCATGGTAGAAAGCCTTTTTGCATTTACCAAATGGTGTGTAGTCTCAGTAAGCGGTACATGAAATGAAATGTAATCAGCGCTTGAAAGTAAGGTATCAATGTCTGCTTTTATCAGCCCAACGTCACGTGCAAAATCATCTGCAATTGGCATTACATCAAAACCAATAATATTCATGTTAAGCCCTCTTGCAAGTTTTGCAAGTCTTTTTCCAATGTTGCCCAGTCCCACAATACCAAGATATTTTCCTGAAAGTTCGCTTCCCATGAGTTCTTTTTTGAGCCACTTGCCATTTCGTATCTCTCGGTCTGCCCTTGGAATCTCTCTTGCCATTGAAAGCATCAATCCCAGAACAAGTTCTGCAACGGCATTCATAGCACCTTCTACTGCATTGATTACCCGTATGCCTTTTGTCTTGGCTGCATCAACATCGATATTATCAAGGCCTACGCCCACACGTGCAATTATTTTACACTGTGTAGCATTGTCAATCATTTCTTTTGTAATTTTTGTTCTGCTTCGTACTACAACTATATCAAAATTAGAGATTTTTTCTTTTATCTGGTCTGGTGTAATTTCTGGTTCGTATGTTATCTTTAATCCGTTTTTTTGCAATATCTCATTTAGAATTGGAGCAACTTGATCACAAATCAAGACAGATTTATCCATCGACATAAAAGAAGGCCATCAGGTACAGAATATAATCATTGCCAAGATCATTTTTTGCAACATAATAAAATAATGAAATTGTTATTTGGATTGTCTTGAAGATAGCATCTTGCTCAAAACGGTATACAAACCAATGAATGCAATTTGGAACATTTCTATCGGTGGCACCATTATTCCACCAATTTCAAGTCCCAATCCTCTTGGCGCAGAACCCTTTGGAAATTCACCACCAGTAAAGTTGCCTCTTGGTTCGTGTGGCTGCATGTGACCTGAAGGTCCACCACCCTCCGGAAGAAGATGAAGTCTATCTGAAAGCCACAATGTAAAAAAGATAATTGTTCCAACAATTCCAATAATTTGCCATACTTTTCCCCATCGTTTTATTACTGGAACTGCCCAAAAGACTTGCAGCATTCCACCAACCAGGAAAAGTATACCTTCTCCCAAATTGTGTGACAATGACCCTGGAGCCATTTGCAAGTGATAAATTCCGGCAATTACAGTTGTAGCAGCAGTTACAAAAGATAATATCAAAATTTTCTTATCTTTCCACAAGGTTTGACTCATATGCAATAAACGGTTTTGATTTAGAGATTATATGTATTCGCTAACTTTGTTAGTGATACAAAATTTCTAAATCAAGACATGATCAAGCAAAATGGCAAAAAATTATTCAAAAACAAAAAGAGAAAGGTTTGGGGGTTTACCCGCTCATCGATTTCGCAATTGCAGCTGCTTGATCGTCAGTACATAGACAGTGAACTACTTCCTTTTGTGGAATTGAGTTCATACCTGTTGGTGGTACTGCGTCAGATGGGTTTGGCATATCGCCTGCATGGTATCCCAAGTTGAATGGGTCACCTGCGACAAATACTGTGGCCGCACCTGTAAAGATTGCTGCATAGTCATGATTGACTGCTACATATGCACCTGGACTGTCAAAGACAACATCAACAATTGCATCCTGTGAGCCACCGATTAACCAAGTCTGAGTTCCTTGAGCTTGGACATGGTTTCCTTGTGACACACGATCCATGATTTCACCAACAATGTGGAAGAAAACTGGCATGTTTCCTTGATTTACTACAAAGATTCTGTAGTGTGTGTCAAGGTCGACAAATAATGGATGTCCTTGATATTGTTTGAGTGCTGGGTCATTCCAAGGTTGCACTGGGAAGACATTCTTTGTTGGATCACCTTTTATCAGCTTGTTAATGTCTGCGTTAGGTGTGTAACCAAATGCCATTCCGTTTACAACAGTTTGTGTTGTATTGTGAAGGAACATTGCTCTCTGGTCATAGCTACCATCTGCGTTCAAGTACAATTGATTGTACTCTAAGACAAATTCTTTTGCAGCAGCTTCATATCTATGATGTACGACTACGACTTTACCACCTTGGGTATCAGTCTTGTCTACTATCAATGGATTGTAACCATTCAATGGATCAACGATTGTTACTCCGTACATGCCGGACATTACATGTTGGTCCATGGATGCGAGGTTGACTCCTTCACAGTGGTACTTGAATGCACCAGGTGTCTCAGCTATGTATGCATAGGTTGCTGATTGACCAACCTTAACAGCTCCAAAGTTTGTTGCACTAAGTTGACTTGCGTGCATGTCTACGGAGTGTGGTGTTGATTCAGTTGATGGAACAGTGAGAGTTACTCTGACGATATCGCCTTGTGTAACTCTTACAGTTGGTCCTGGGACTTGACCGTTAAAGGTCAATGCGTAGTATGTACCGCCGCCCATAATAGGTAAGCTAGCACTTGTTGCTGTTAGCTGTACATCTACTACATGGCGTCCTTGTGCAACCAAACCATCAATTTGATCTGCTGGTATCTGTGCAAATGCATCTGGCATTTGTAACTGGATACCGCCCATGTCATTGACTGCCTTTGTAGAGGCCTGTGCTGATGCACTAGGGATGCTCTGACTAGATGCAGTCATCTGAGTCTGTGAATATGTACTTGCGAACAATAATCCTGCTACTGCCACTACTGCGGCAATAGACATCATACTGTATCGTCTGTTCATCGTTTCGGATGTTTGAATCTAAATATATTAACTTATTGGGGATTTTCTTGAGATTTTCACAGATTCTTGCGATTCCACGCCACCCTTAATTTTAAAAAATGCGAATGCATATTAGGAAAATTAATTTTAGTTTTGGCGTGAAGTTTAGAACTGACTCAGATTCTCTAGGAAAAGTTGAGATTCCAGCAGAAGCATACTATGGCGCATTTACAGCAAGAGCAATAAAACAATATCATGTAACAGGGCAGAGATCCCATCCATATCTTATCATGGCATTTGTAATGATCAAAAGATCAGCTGCAGTTGCAAACATGAAAGTAAAAGCACTTGATACAAAAAGAGGAAATGCAATCATAAAGGCTTGTGATAAAATTTTATCTGGAAAACATCTGGATCAGTTTTTGGTAGAGGCAATAAACTCTGGTGCGGGAACAGCATTTAACATGAATACTAATGAAGTAATTGCAAATGTAGCGCTAGAAATAATTGGAAATAAAAAAGGCAACTATGAAGTTATTCATCCAAATGATCATGTAAACATGTCACAGTCAAGTAATGACACATTTCCAACTGCAATGCATGTTGCAATTTTATTTGATGTAAACCAAGTCATACCCGCAATTGATGAACTAGTAAAGACGTTAATCAAAAAAGCAAAAGAGTTTTCAAGTTATCAAAAAATTGGAAGAACCCATTTGATGGATGCACTTCCTGTAACTCTTGGCAGTGAGTTTGCAGCATATGCTACTGCACTTGCAAGAGCTCGCGATGCAATATTTGAATCAAAAAAAGAACTAGAGCGAGTTGCACTTGGTGGAACAGCAGTTGGTTCTGGTGCAAACACTCCAAAAGGGTATAGAACACTTGCAATTGCAGAGCTTGGCAAGATATCAAAACTTGCACTCAAGCCAGAACCAGACATGCAATTTGGACTTGAGAGTAGATTTGCAGTTGCTAGAGTTTCATCTTCTCTTAGAAATCTAGCACTAGAACTTGGAAGAATCTCAAATGATATCAGACTAATGGCGTCAGGACCTGTTGCAGGTCTTTCTGAGATTGGAATTCCAGCAGTTCATGCAGGCTCATCTATCATGCCAGGCAAGGTAAACCCATCACTTGCAGAATGTATGAACATGATATGCTTTGACATAATTGGAAAGGATTCTACAGTGGCACTTGCTGCACAGGCAGGCCAGTTTGAACTCAATGTGATGCTTCCAGTAATGGTAAAGTCAGTTCTTGATTCAATGGATATGCTGCGAAATTTTGTTCCAATATTTTCAAGAAATCTGGTTGACGGACTTAGTGCAAACAAGACAAAGCTTAGCCAGTATATAGAAAATAGCCCAGTCATAGTAACGCTCCTTACTCCAAAGATTGGATACCAAGTATCTGCCGATTTATTCAAAGAATCACTCAAGACTGGAAAGACAATCAGACAACTAGTAATCTCAAAAGGATTGTTGACTGAAAAAGAAGTAAAGGCATTACTTGGATAAGCAATGGCAAAGATCTGGGTAGAGGCATATGGTTGCTCTGCAAGTTTTGCAGACTCGGAAATGATATCAGGTCTTATTGTAAACGGAGGGCATAGTCTTGCAGAAAATGAGAAAGACTCTGATCTTAGTGTGATAGTTACTTGTTCTGTCAAAGATGTAACCGCGCACAAGATGGTTCATAGGATAAAAAAATTAAAATCAAATCCACTTGTTGTTGCAGGTTGTCTTCCTAAAGCAGAACAGGCAACTGTGGAAAAATTTAGTCCAAATGCAAGTTTGCTTGGACCAAATTCACTTGGAAAAACTTTGGAGGTCATACGTTCCACACTAGATGGAGTAAGAAAAATAGAACTTGCAGATACAGATGTAAGCAAAATTGGACTGCCAAAAGTCAGACTAAATCCAGCAGTAGGAATTGTTGAGATTGCAAGCGGTTGTATGAGCGAGTGTACGTTTTGCCAGACAAAGATAGTCAAGGGGGATTTGCAGAGCTATCGAGTTGGAGATATCGTAAGACAAGTACGTCATGAGATTGAAGATGGTTGTGCAGAGGTGTGGCTCACATCAACTGACAATGGCTGCTACGGTTTTGACATTGGTTCTAGCCTTCCTGAACTAGTACATGCGGTATCAGAGATAGAGCAGAATTTCATGATGCGTGTAGGAATGATGAATCCCATGTACCTCCCACGCATCAAGGGCAAACTTTTAGAGAGTTTTGGAAACGACAAAGTCTTCAAGTTTCTCCACATTCCAGTCCAGAGCGGTAGCGATAAGGTCCTAAAAGACATGAAAAGAATGCACACTTCAAAGATATTCTATGACGTAAACTCTGAATTTAGGAAGAGATTTGATAGATTTACCATTGCAACTGACATCATAGTAGGTTTTCCTACAGAGACTGAAGAGGACTTTGTCAAGACTATAGATTTGATAAATGAGACAAGACCAGATGTTGTGAATCTTTCAAGATATAGTGCTAGGTCTGGCACCAAGGCTTCCCAGATGGATCAGATCGATGTTGATACAGTCAAGCAGAGAAGCAAGCTAGTCTTTGATCTTGCAAAAAAGATCTCCCAGCAAAGAAATGAAGAGTGGATAGGCTGGAAAGGAGAGGTCTTGTTTGATGAAGTATCAGATGGCATAACAAAGGGAAGAAACTTTGCATACAAACAAGTAGTCATAGATGATAATGTTAATCTTGGACAAAAAGTCAATATCAAGATCGATGGTGCCGCACCGAATGGTCTGTATGGTAGCATAGTGAGCTAAATATTTTAGATCCGATCTTGGATCAAAACTAAGCAACAAAGTTTTTTAATCAATTTTGTAAGCAAAAGGGAGTCATGGAATTTCAGATGAAAGATCCAGTTTTAATTATCGGTTTAGGCGGTGCAGGATGCAAACTTGCCATTAACATCAAGGAGAAACTAGGCTATGACTGTCTCCTAGTAAGCCATGATGCAAGAGATCTCAATCATGAGACCTCAAAGATTTTGATAAATACAAGTCCTGTCTTGAATCCCTCTGCATATCTCATAAGAGGTGTCTCATTTGGTGCAAGAGACTCCATTGAAGAGAAGATGAACGGATATTCCACTATAATGGTTATTGCCAATCTGGCAGGAAAGTCAGGTGCTGCTCTTGCTCCAGTTGTGTCTCAAATAGGTAAAGAATCAGGAAAAAGTGTACTCTCCTTTGGAATCATGCCATTCAAGTTTGAAAAAGACAGAATATTCTTCTCAGGAGTATCCTTGAAGAGACTAAAGACAAATTCAGATTGTACTGTAATAATAGACAATGATGCATTGCTTGAGAGCAATCCAGACCTTACTCCAGATGCATGCAATGTCATAACAAACTCGGCCTTGCTACACGTGATATCTACTCTCAAGAACTCCACATTGCCACTTGAAACCAGCATACTTTCAACCAGCAAGGATATTTCAGATGTAGAGACCTCCCTTAGAGATTCAATCAAGATGTTATACGAAGATGCAGCACCAAGCAGTATCAAGAGTGCATTGATGTACGTAGTAGGCGGAAACAAGGTCCCAGTAGGAGTTTTGAATTCAATGGTAAATACAATAAGTGGAATTTTCGGAGATGATAGTACACGAGTCAGCATGTCAGTTACAGCCGGTGACAACTCCAAAGTTGTATTGCTTACTTCAGTTGAAGGAGAGACACGTTTTGACAGATATGACCCACTTGGTTTCATACCAAAGGAAAATGTGCTTGACTGGGATGAGCCAGATGCAAGTGTAAAGATTGATCTGAATTTAGATCAGATAGAATAAAACTCGAACAAGAAAAATAATTTTCAATCAGATATAGTAAATTAAAATTTAGAGCCTATTCTTTCTTTGGCTTTTTCTCTGGCTTTGATTCAGTTTTCTTTTCTGCCTTTTTTGGTTTCTCTTCAGCCTTGACTTCTTCCTTTGGTTTTTCTTCTGTCTTTTTCTCTGCTGGTTTTGGTGTCTCTTCAGTCTTCTTGTCTTCTACTTTCTTTTCTTCTTTCTTTGGCTTGTCAGCAGATTTCTTGTCTCCTTTCTTTTTGCTGTCAGATTTTTTGTCTGATTTCTTTGTGGTTTCATCTGCAACTTTTTCTTCTTGGTATTTTGAGACAATAACGTTACCATCATCTTTTGTAATCTTGACTCTAATCTTTCGTGGAGGATGTCTTATGCCTCGTGCCCAAACTAAATGACTAATCTCTTCTTCAATCTTGACATTTTCAGACTTCATATGTTTTGTAGCAAATTCTCGTATCATGTTGATTGCTCTTTTTGCTCTCTGGTTGTTTGGTGACAAGAGTACTTTTCCAAGGTTAATAGTGTAAATTCTCTCTATTGATTCAGTAGACATTTTATCCTACGCTCACATCTGTTCTGCGCCACTGTCTCTTCTTAGGATTAGTTCTCACTCTTCGCTTTGTCCTAACAATTATCCAAGCTGGTACAGATGAATTCTGTTTTATTTTTTTCATCAACCTGTTCTTTCTGGGAGTTGACTTGCGGGCAGCCATAAAAATTTGACATTTTAGCCTCTTTTTAAATGAATCTCAGAAAGACAGATGTAATCTAGGACAAGATCTTGTCATGGATTTGTTTTAGCATTCTTGCTGATGCTCCCCAGATCAAGTGATTTTCAAACTTGAAAGTATACATCTCAAGGATTGAGTGGTGTAGAGGATCCTTGTCATCTTCAATTGTTTGAAGAAGTGAATTCAACGGTATTCTAAGGACCGAGGCAATTTCAGAATTGGGTACAATATCAGGTAAAGTATCAAGTATAGTAACAAATGGAGTTATCTTAAATCCAGAATTTAGAGTTGTTACAGGTTTTAGCTGACCAATTACCATCTCCTTTGAAATTTCCAACCCTAATTCTTCTTGTGTTTCCCTAATTGCAGTGCCAAGTAAGTTCACATCTTTTTCCTCCCAGGTTCCTCCAGGAAAAGAGATTTCACCGGCATGATGGTTCATTGTTGCAGGTCGCTCTGTCATCAATACCATAGGCTCACTGCCAAAGACAATTATCATTACGGCTGCAAGCTTGTTTTTAGAATCGTCTTGGGGTTCGGCCATTATACCACTAGACAAGATTTTCTTCAGGTTTACAACATCCAATGTTTTATCAACTCAGAATTCATTATTGTCTTTTATCATTTTATTACATCATACCACTAGAGAGTAAAGTATTCTGCCTCGGGATGATGAACAACTATGGCTGCAGTTGACTGTTCAGGAATTATCTGACCTGCCTCTGTTAGAGTCATACCAGATTTTTGTGGCTCCAAGAGTTTCCATACTATACGATGTTGTGATACATCAGGACAGCTTGGATATCCCCAACTATATCGTAGACCTCGTTTTTCACCTATACCAAGCTCTGTTCTGATTTTGTTGTTTATCCATTCTGCCATTGCTTCTGCTGTTTCCACCGCAATGCCGTGAAGATAGTATGCGTCGGTGTATCGGTCTTCTTTATTCCACTTGTCTATCAGATCTGATACTTTGGTTCCCACGGTAACTGCTTGGAATGCAACCAGATCATTTTTTCCAAAATAGTCTGTAAGGCAGAGATGTTTGGATTTAGAAGAACGTGGAAAATCAAATGAGAGTTTTTCTCCGTTTGGATGGTCTACTATCAATTTTCCATCTTCATTGTGACACGCAAAATAACCATAGACTATACTTGGCTCAAACAGTTTTTCATCAAGTATCCTTTGTTTCCATTCTTGGAACAATACCTCATGCTCTTGTTCAGAGTCCTTGGCAGACTGTCCCCTGACTCCCCATGACAAGACAAACAACGATTTTTTGTTAAGATATTTCCAGACTTCGTCAAGGTCGATATCTTTTGGTCCCAATCGTATTACATCATTTAGTTTTGTGCAAACAGGCGGTGTGACAGGAACAATTCCACTATGGGCAAATTCTTGCACTTCGACTTTTTCAAAAACTGGTTCTTTCCACTTTTCAATTTTTTCTTTCCACTCTTGGACAAATTGTTGTTTTTCAGGTGAGACCAGTTTGTCCATCATTTTTAATCCGTCAAACATTGTCTTGCAGTAAAATACACCCGGAGTATAGATCCCACCTTCTTTTGCAACTCTGTTTATGTAATTGGTGTTTATTGCAGCACCTCCACAAAGAACAGGAATTTTCATGTCAGTTTTTCTTGCGTGCTCTACAAAGTATTGCATTTGTTTTGATGTTGATACCAACAATGCAGAAAGTCCTATGGCATCAGCATGTACCTCTTCAATTTTTTCAATAAATTTTTGCATTGGCACCTGTTTTCCAAGGTCATATACTGTATACCCATTATTTTCAAAAATTGTTTTTACTAGATTCTTTCCAATGTCATGAACATCACCGTAAACTGTTCCAAGTACAAGTCTTCCCTTGCTTGATCCCTCTTCTTTTAGGAGATATTTTTCAAGCTCTGCAACAGATGCCTTCATGCATTCTGCAGACTTTAGCACAAACGGAAGAATTAGTTCGCCAGAGCCAAACTTGTCACCTACTTCCTTCATTGCAGGTAAGAGATCTTCATTTAGTGTCAAGATAGCAGCCTGGTGGGTCATGTCTTTTGTGGCATCAATCTCAAACCTACCATCTTTTTGAACAAGATTAAACTTGGTAGTGATTTTCTCTGCAATTGCATTAACCACGTCATTTTCTATCCCATCACGAAGCCTGTTTACTATCCTAAAGTTTGCCCTCTTTCCCGCAGGCCAGGTTGGGTCCACATCAACTTTTTTTGCAGATGTCTGTGCGGTGCCTTTTGAGTTTTCAAAATATGTAATAAAATCTGCCAAGGAGTTTGGATGTTTGTTAAATATCAGATCTTCTGCAAGTTTTTTTTCCTTGTCTCCAATCTCAGTATAAGGTATGACATCTTTTGGATTTATGATAACAGTGTCAAGACCGTATTTTACTGCATGATACAAAAATATTGCATTAAGAATTTTTCTTGCATGAGGGGCAAGGCCAAAACTCACATTGCTCAGTCCAAGAGTTGTAAAGGAGTTTGGAAATTTTTCTTTGACAAGACGAATTCCCTCAAGTGTATTTTTTCCCGCATCCAAGAATTCTGCTTCTCCAGTAGCAAGAGTAAACGTAAGTACATCAAAAATAAAATGCTCTTCTGTCAGTCCATATTTTTTTCCAGTCTCAACTAGTAGTTCTGCAGTCTCTAGTTTTTCCTGTGGAGTCTTTGCCATTCCTTTTGGCCCAATGCACATGGCAACTGCTGGAACACCATATTTTACCATCAGAGGAGCAAGCAAGTGAAATCTGCTCCCATCACCTTCTAGATTTATGGAGTTTATGATTGGTTTTCCAGGAATTTGCTCCAATGCAGCCGCAATTACTTTTGGTTCTGTAGAATCAATTACCAGGGGTGCATCAATTTCAAGACTCAATAGTTTTACAAGTTTTTTCATAAACTCCAACTCATCTGAGCGCTCAGTTGTTGCAACACAAACATCAAGACAGTGTGCTCCATCTTCTACCTGGTCTCTTGCAAGTTTTACTAGTTCCTCAAAATTGTCATTTAGTACGCATTCCTTTGCCTTTTTAGATCCTTGGGCATTTAGTCTCTCTCCAATTATCAAAGGAGCTGGATTCTGTAACAAGTCAACTGCTTTTAGTGCAGAACTTACTCTTGGAGTCTTCAACAACATCATTCTCTAGCGCTTTTTCTAAATACCTAGCGGTTATTTCCTGGTGGACTTGTCGTCAATTACTTTGCGTAGAAACGATATATGATCAACATTTGTGCCACAGCATCCTCCAATTATCCTCACATTTGGATACTGGTTTAAAAAATCAGCCATCACGTTTGCCATCTCTTTTGGCTCCATCTTGTAAACTGCTCTACCCCCCTGATTTTCAGGCATTCCAGCATTTGGCACAACAAGTAATGGTAATGCGTTTTGCTCGTTTAACCATTGTACACTAGAAATCATTTCGGTTGGACCAGTAGAACAATTCAGTCCAAATGCATCAATTCCCATTTCTGATACCGTTGTGTATGCAGCCTGGATGTTTGTACCAAGAAGCATCTTGCCATACTTGTCCAGTGTAACATTTGCAATTATTGGAATTTTTTTGCCAGTTTTTTTAAATGCATTATGACATGCCTCAATTGCAAGTTTTACCTCCAAGATATCTTGGCTTGTCTCAATCAATAATGCATCAACTCCCCCAAGTATGAGACCTTCTGCTTGAATCTCAAATGCTTGCCTGATTTCATCGAGTTTTATTTGTCCGAGTGAAGGATCATTTGAGCTTGGAAGAAAACCAGTTGGACCCATTGATCCAATGACATATCTTGGCTTGTCTGCAAATTCACGGGTTACATCAACTGCGAGTTGTGCTATTTTTTTGTTAAATTCCAATGTTTGATCCCCATAACCATACTCTTCTAGCTTTAGTTTGTTTGAACCAAATGTATTTGTCTCAACACAATCTGCCCCAGCCTGAAGATATGAACGATGGATTTGTTTTATCCAATCTGGTCGTGTAAATGAAAGTCCATCATTGAATCCTTCTTTCCCATCTGGAAAGTCTTCAGGTTTTGGATTTAGTTTTTGAATTTCAGTACCCATTGCACCATCAAAGAGTACAATCTGATGTTTCATCAAAATATCTAGTGGAGTTTTTTCAGTCAAGTATAACTCATTGAGGTTATCATCAATTTAATTCTGTTTTGTTTTGGCATGATGTAATTACACTTCAAAGGTTATAATCAAGTAGTCAGGAAAGTCAATTATGACCATAATTTATGAGATTAATCCTCCAAAGGTTATTCAGGATACCATACTATCTCATGACCAGCTCGCAGAATCGGTAGAGAAACTAAAGGAGAGAGCCATCAAGATTGGTCAGGTAAGCGATGGAATCCATCTCACGGACTCAGTTTTGGGAATTCCAAGGGTTTCTCCCATTACAGCCGGATTTTTCATACGAAACTCTAACAACAAGATAAGAATCACTGCAAGCATACGAGTACGAGACAGAAACCTTACTTCAATTACCCAGACAATATGTGACGCAATTTTATTAAATCTGAACGGAGTTCTCGTTCTCAAGGGAGATGCTCCTCCATCGGGTCCAAAAGATTCTGGATTGATTCCAAGTGATGTAATAAAACAGTTCAACGAACAAGGTTTTGGGAAAAGAATTGACATGTATCTCTCAATCTCAAATAATCCAGATTTTGAAAAGATGCATAAAAAAATAGAAGCCCAGCCAAGAGGATTTGTAACTCAAGTCGTAAATTCTATTGATCAGGTAACTAGAATAGTTGACAAGCTAAAACCACAAGGATTTAAGATAATTCCTTGTGTATTGTTATCATCTGAGAAAAACAAAAAATCTGCCCAGATGTTAAATCTGGACTGGTCAGAATATAGCAAAGACTTGGTCAGATTTGTAAAGCAGATTGACAACATTGCAGGAAATGTACTGATAAGCTCTCCAAATGACTTTGCAGGTGCATTAGACCTTCTACATAAGATAAAGTAGATCAGGTCAGCTTGAGCATTTCCAGAGAAACGGACATGGAAATTACCATCTAGATTAAAATTAAAGATCGGTTACAAGATGAGCGTCATAAGATGCGATTGCTTGTTCCAGTTTCAATAGTTACAGTGATGATTGTGCTTGGCATCTTTGCATCTCACTCCGCATATGCCAATGTGTGGATTCCAGATGATGAGTTTAGTGGATTTTACAGTACAAATGGTACCTATACAGTCATTGGCGCAGTGAAAAATACCGAAGCCAGTGCAATAATTCCAACAATTACAATAAATGTAAAAGACAACGACAAGACAATATCAGAAAAATATATTCTGTCAACTACAAATTCTCAAAAAGACATTCCATTTAACATCAAGATGCCTCAAGTTGAAGGAAAAAATGCAACACTTGAAAAACCTCAGGTTAGTTTTGTCGTAACAAGTCACAATTCCACAGATATTGAGATAATCTATGATAAGACATTGAAAAAACATGCTGACGGTCATGAGACGGGTTTTATCATAAACAATGATACATCCACTGCTCTTGGAGTAAGGGTTTATGCTGCAATATACGGAAAAGATGGCAAGTTCTTGGATGTTGGAAAAAGTATAGAAACAATTGAAAAAATGGAGCCAGGGGAAAAGATTGCATTTTCCATGTATCCAGATTCTCAACATGCCTCAATGGTAAGTTACTATAGCTGCTTTGTAGTAGGAGATGATCCTACCATGCCAGCGTCTGTTCTCAAAGATGGCAAGCCATACAATTTCACATACTTGACTTCAGCTTCTGTTACTGATACTAAATTTGATGATTCTACACACAGTATCAAAACAACGGTCAGATATCCATTTCCAGATACAGGGTTTGTGAATTTTATGTTTCCAGAAGAATCAGGTGGAGAAAAATTTTCCGTATTGTCAAATGGCAAACCAGTAGAATTTGTGCAAAGTAAGGATTCTGATGGATACTGGCATGTGGCATTATCATTGCCCCCAAAATCTACATCATATTTAGCAATTTCAGGATTTGACCAACCTGGATTATCGCCATCTACAGACAATTTTAGAAACTATATTCTAGTGACAATACCAATTGCAGCTGCTGCAATCAGCATAATAATTTGGAAGAAGAAAAAAGACTAGGATGCAATAGGTAGATTTTGTTCTTGTAGTATTTTGTTCAAGATACTCAGATCAAATATGTTTGAAAGATCTGGTTTTTTATTTCCCAAGAATCCCAGATTAAAAGCATCATCAGCAGACTTGGAAACAGATAATTTTATAGGATCATATGTTATTTCCATTCTGGAAAAGGCCTCAGAGATTACATCATTTGGGATTGTTTTTCCAGTCAATTTTTGTAATTGAATATTGAAATCTTTGATTGATTCATCTTTGTTATTGTTTATCCAGATTGTTTCTTTGACATGAGCCTCCAATAGTTTTTGTATGACATCTGGATGGCTCTGCAGATAATCAGTTCTTGCAACTATTAGTGCTGTTGTAAATTTGCCGTTTGGCCACAAGTCTCTCTCATCAAGGAAGACTTTGCCATTTGCTTGTTTGGTAAGTATTGTTCCCCATGGTTCTGGCACCCATGCACCATCAATGTCTTTTTTTGACATCATTGTAACTATATCAGCAGTTGCTGCCGGAAGTATGGTGACATTTCCTCCATTCTCCGAAGTCTTGTAACCATTTTTTAGTAGATAAGATCGTAATGCAACATCTTGTGTATTACCAAGTTGTGGTGAGGCAAATTTCTTGCCTACAAAGTCAGTTACTGTTGTTATTCCAGAGTCATTTCTTGTTACAAAGACTGCACCGCCACTTGATGCACCTGCAATTATTTTGAGCCCTTGGCCATCACTTTTGAGATACCCGTTAATTGCAGGATTGGGACCCACGTATGCAACATCAATTCTATTTGCAAACAGTGCTTCTATTGCAGCAGGTCCGGCATTGAATACTTGTGACTCCAACTTGACATTCCCAAGTGCATTTTGAAAGTCACCATTGCCCACCCCTATCACTGCCTGTGCGTGATTTATGTTTGGAAAATATCCGATCCGTAAAACATCATTTTTAGTTTCAGACAAAGGTTGAGTCGGAGTAGTAAAGGAAGTAGATGTAAGACTGAGCACAATCACAATACCAATTATTACACTTGCAATTCCAAATTTTATTCCAGTTTTATTGTATACCATAAAACTTACCTATGATTATCCAAGCCCCATTTTTTTCTAATCTTATCTTCTAGTTTATTTAAAATAAATCGGTCCACTAGTAAACCAATTGTAAATATGGTTATCATGCTTGCAATGACCTGACTCATATCAAGAAATTCACGTCCAACAGATAGAATATGTCCTAGCCCTACAATAGACATCAAAATTTCTGCACCGATTATAGCATGCCATGCAAATGACCATGCTTGTCGTAGACCAATTATCAAAGAAGGCGTGGCAGCAGGAATTGTAACATGTCTAAATAGTGAAATTCCATGTGCGCCCATATTTCTTGCAGCATCTACATAGATTGGAGGTATATTTCGAATGCTACTGTATGTTGAAATCATAATTGAGAAAATTGAGCTCATTACAACAACAAACATTATCCCAAATTCATCAAATCCAATCAATAGTATAGAAAATGGTACCCATGCAATGCTGGGAAATGATAATAATCCTGCAGAAAATGAATTCAGTGTTTTTCCAAAACCCTTGAATTTTATCATTGTAAATCCAATCAACGTTCCAAGAGTAATTGAGATTGCAAAGGCACCAAGTAGTCTTGCCAGTGTTATGCCAATACTTTGCTCCAAGGAACCATTCAATATGATTTTTGCAAATGTTTCTGCAACCATTGCAGGCGAAGGCAAGGATATTTTAGGCCAAACTCCAAGCATGAATACAATCTGCCAAACTCCAATGAATGCAGCTATCAACAATGCAGCATTTGCGGCATCTTCCATATTGCCTTGAGACTTTTTTACATGAATATCAGTCATGAAGTCTCATCCTTTGATCTTGCAATGACTTCGCTTTTTAATTCGTCAAGAATTTGATGATAATATTTTTGAAGATTCTCATCTTCTGCAAGTCGCGGTCTCCTATAATCAATTATAATTTCTTTTTTAATTTTGGACGGTCTATTCTTGAATACTTCTACTTTATTTCCCAGTATTACAGATTCTGAAATATTATGGGTGACAAATATGATTGTCTTTTTTGTTCTTTCCCAGATTAACTGTAATTCTACAAGTAACAAGTCCCTTGTTTGAGAATCGAGTGCTGCGAAGGGTTCATCCATCAAAAGAATTTCAGGATCCATTGCAAGTGCTCTAGCTATTGCAACTCGTTGTTTCATACCGGTGGATAATTGATATGTATACGAATCTGCAAATTTTGTGAGTTGCATCATGTCAAGATATCTCTGAGATATCTCCCTACGTTCATCTTTTGGAATTCCTGCCATCTTTAGTCCAAACTCTACGTTATCAATCACTTTGAGCCATGGAAAGAGCGCACCTTCTTGGAAGACCATTGTCCTATCAGGACCAGGTTCAGAGATAGGATTTCCATTTAGTAAAATCTCTCCCGAGTCTGGTTTTTCAAGACCTGCCACGATATTCAAGAAAGTGGATTTTCCACACCCAGATGGGCCTACTATGCAAATGAAATCACCTTCTTCTACATTTAGATTTACACCATCCAGTGCAACTACAGAATTCCCGTTATGATCAAAATGTTTTACAATATTTTTGGCTTGGAGTTTTGTCATGATTCCAAATCTTCCCCACTAATTCCTGAAACAGTTGAAACTAATATTGCAATACCAGGCGTGATTTTCATATAACGTCGTTATAATATTTATCTTAAATAGTGATCGAATTTTAGCTTGGACTAACTTGTTTTATCTCATACAAGAAAAAACCAATTTTGTTATTTTTCCAAAACAAAAAACTAGATCGAGTACTGATCATAAAAGATAAATGCTAATTTATGATCACAGAAAATCTCGATGATGAAAGGAAAAGCAGTTCTAGCTTTCTCTGGGGGACTTGATACTTCGGTTGTAATAAAATATCTACAAGACAAACATAAGCTTGATGTCATTACAGTTACAGTAGATGTAGGCCAAGAAGACAACCTCAAAAAGATTTCAACCAAGGCAAAGAGTCTTGGAGTTTTAAAGCATTACAACATTGATGCACGACAGGAGTTTGTAGATAGTTTCATCTTTCCAGCAATTAGGGCAAATGCATTATACCAAAAGAAATATTGCCTTGCAACAGCACTTGCACGACCACTGATTGCACAAAAAGTGGTAGAGGTTGCGAAAAAAGAAAACGCGTCAGCACTTGCACACGGATGTACAGGAAAAGGAAACGATCAAGTGAGATTTGATGTTACATATCGTTCAGGTTCTAATCTTCCAATCATTGCACCAATACGTGATCTCAATCTTACACGGGATGTTGAATTAAAATATGCACAAAAACACAATATTCCAATTGATAATACTGCAAAAAAATTCAGTATTGATCAAAACTTGTGGGGAAGAGCAATTGAAGGTGGAGACATGGAAGATGCATTCTCAGAGCCGCCAGATGATGCATTCATTTGGGTCAAGACAAAAAACTTGCCAGAAAAACCACAATACATTGAAATAAAATTTGAAAACGGTATACCCGTTGCAGTAGATGGAAAACGCATGAGGTCAATTGAGCTAATCAAGTACATTAACAAAAAGGCAGGTGCAAGCGGAGTTGGAATTGTGGATCACATTGAAGACAGAGTTGTAGGCATAAAATCACGAGAAGTCTATGAGACACCAGGTGCAACATGCATAATTGAAGCACACACTGATCTTGAAAAAATGGTTTTGACAAAACACGAATTAAAGTTCAAGGCAACGGTTGATGCAGAGTGGTCATGGCTTGCATATTCTGGACTGTGGCAAGATCCACTGAGATCAGATTTAGATATGTTTATCAATACTACTCAGAAGAGGGTTAGCGGAACTGTCAAGCTCAAAATGTTCAAAGGAAGTCTCAGAGTTGTTGGAAGAAAATCGGAATATTCATTGTACAGCCATGATCTGGCAACATATGGCGCCGGTTCTACTTTTGATCAGACTCTTGGAAAAGGATTCGTTGAGCTATGGGGGCTTCAATCAACAGAAGCTAATAAATTACTAAAAAAGAGGTGAATGATCAAAGAATGAATTGCCCAGAATGTGATGCAACAATAAAAATTCCAGACGACGCAAGTGTTGGAGAGATAGTCTCATGTCCTGATTGTGGGGCAGATTTTGAGATTGCTTCTAAGAATGGCGCCGCATGTGAATTAAAGCATGCTGAGAAAGTTGGCGAAGATTGGGGAGAGTAAATGCCCAAAGTTCGAATCGTGTTCGATAGAGTAAGACTGGAAGAAAAGATGCTCGAACAAAAAGCAATCGAGCTTGGACACGATACGAAAATGATCGATGCCAAAACTACCCAATTTACCACTGAAAGTAAAAAAAACGATTACGATTTCGGAGATGTCGTTTTAGAAAGATGTGTCAGTTACTTTCGTGGTCTTCATTTTACAGCAGCCCTTGAATTTTTAGATATTCCAGTAATCAACAGAACTGAAGTTGCAAACAATTGTGGAAACAAGATGTTAACCTCATTATTGCTAAAAAAACATAATGTACCTACTCCAAAAACATACTTTACATTTTCATCAGAGGCAGCAGTTGAGACACTGGAAAAAGATGGTTATCCACTAGTGATAAAGCCAATCATAGGAAGTTGGGGGAGAGGCGTTGTACCTCTAAGAGACAGGGAAACAGCAGATGCAATAATTGAAGTCAGAGAGCTAAATGACGGACCATTGGACAGGATTTACTACTTGCAAGAAGTCGTCACACGTCCACCAAGAGACATACGAGCCATATCCGTGGGAGATCAGTTGATCGCTGCAATGTATAGAACATCTACTGGCGGCTTTAAGACAAATATTGCTCTAGGAGCAGAGCCAATCGCATGTGAGATCACAAAGGAGTTGGAAGACATTTGCATGAAGGCATCAAAGGCAGTAGGAGGCGGAATCTTGGGAATTGATGTCATGGAAGACGAAAAACGCGGATTTGTGGTACATGAAGTAAACAATACAGTAGAATTCAAGGGATTAGCAAAAGTTGCCAAAAGAGACATCCCAAAAGAAATGATCGACTATGCAATAAGTTATGCCAAGCGATAGATTCCAAAAGTTGAAAAAAATTTTAGAGTTTAAATTATACTATATTATGGTAGGAGAGTATCAATGAAAGTCGGTGTAGTCGGAGCATCAGGGTATGTCGGTGGAGAAATTCTTAGATTACTTGTAAGTCACCCACATGCAGAAATTTCCATGGTAACTTCAAGACAATATGTTGGAGAATACATCTCTAGAATACAGCCAAGCTTGAAAGGATTTACAGATATGACATTTTCAGAACTTGATTACGATAAACTAACAGACAAGTGCGATTTGGTATTTACAGCAGTACCACATGGAACCGCAGTAGACATTGTAAAGGCGCTCTATGATAGAGGAATGAAAGTAATTGATCTTAGTGCAGACTATAGATTACACAATCCAGCAGATTATGACAAATGGTATGGTTGGCAACATCCACATCCAGAGCTACTAGAAAAATCAGTCTTTGGAGTTCCAGAACTCCACAGAGAAGAGATAAAAAAATCTCAAATTGTATCATGTCCTGGATGCATGGCAGTAACATCAATTCTAGGATTATACCCATTGATCAAAAAGAAAATTATCGATACAGAACATATCATAGTTGATTCAAAGATTGGCTCTTCAGGTGCAGGTGCAGGAACTGTTTCAGGTACACACCATGCAATGAGATCAGGTGTCATCAGACCATACAAGCCAGCAAAGCACAGACATACTGGAGAAATAGAACAAGAACTAAGCATTGCAAACGGTGGAAAAATCAAGGTATCAATGAGTCCACACGCAGTAGACATTGTAAGAGGAATTCTTTGTACAAATCATGTCTTTCTTAATCAACCAGTAAGTGAGATGGATTTGTGGAAGATATATCGTGAACAATACCAAAATGAAAAATTCATCAGACTTATTCGTGACAAGAAAGGATTTTACAAATTCCCAGATCCAAAGTTTGTGGTAGGCTCTAACTTTTGTGATGTAGGATTTGACATTGATGAAGACAATAACAGAATTGTAGTTCTCTCAGCATCAGACAACCTCATGAAAGGCGCAGCAGGATCTGCCATTCAAAACATGAATGTCATGGCAGGATTCAATGAGATGGAAGGAATAGCATATTCTCCGTTAACTCCTGTGTAAAAAAATGATTACAATAAAAATAGGAGGAAGTGTGGTAGATGGTCTTCATCCCACTACAATATCAGATTTAAAAAAAGTCTCAGAAAATGAAAAACTCATCATAGTACACGGCGGAGGAAAAGAAGTAACAAAAATTTCAGAGGCCTTGGGAAAGGAACAAAAATTCATCGTCTCCCCAGGAGGAATCAAGAGTAGATTTACAGACAAGGAGACTGCAGAGATATTTACAATGGTCATGTCTGGAAAAATAAACAAGATGATAGTTGGCATGCTCCAAAAGCATGGAATCAATGCAGTTGGCCTTTCAGGGGTGGATGGCAAGATAATACAGGCTGAACGAAAAAAGAAACTAATCGTAATGAACGAAAAAGGTCGTAAGATGGTAATCGATGGAGGCTATACAGGAAAAATACAAGATGTCAATGCAGGACTGATTCACTCCATTTTAGACCAAGGATATGTTCCAGTCATATCTCCAATTGCAATAAGCGAAGAATGTGATTTTCTCAACGTTGACGGGGACAGGGCTGCAGCATACGTTGCAGGCAAGATGAAGTCTGACAAGATATTATTCCTGACAAATGTAGATGGTTTACTCATGGAAGAAAAACTAGTAAAAAAATTATCCTTGGCAGAAGCAAAGGAAATTTTACCAAAGATTGGATTTGGGATGGAAAAGAAGATACTTGCGGCAACAGAAGCCTTGGAGATGGGAGTCAAGGAAGCATTGGTTGCAAATGGCAAAAAGGAAAACCCAATATCTGCGGCAATTGCTCACGATAACTGTACGGTGATATCAAAATGACAGAAGACCAATTCATGGGAAATATCTACCAGAGATTTCCAGTAACAATAGAACGTGGACTTGGAGCCCGTGTATGGGATACAAGTGGAAAAGAGTACATCGACTGCATGGGAGGATATGGAGTGGCGCTAGTAGGTCACTGCAATCCTCGAGTAGTAAAAGAGATCAAGTCACAGCTTGACAAGATCATTACAGTACATAGTTCATTATACAACAAAACAAGAGAAGAATTCCTTGAAAAATTAATCAAGATTTCACCAAAGAGTCTCAGCCAGGTATACTTAAACAACAGTGGAACAGAAGCAGTAGAAGCTGCAATCAAATTTGCACGCAAATTTACAGGAAAGAAAAAAATGGTTGCAATGAATGGTTCATACCATGGAAAATCACTTGGTGCACTATCAGTCACATTCAATCAAAAATATCGCAAGGCATTTGAGCCTCTTGTTGATACTGTGAGCTTTTCATCATTTGGAGATATTGAAGCATTACGAAATGCAGTAGATTCTGACACTGCAATGATAATAATGGAACCAATTCAGGGAGAAAGTGGAATCAATGTTGCACCAGACGGATTTTTACAACAAGTCAGAAAGTTATGCGATGAGAAGGGAATCGTTCTAGTGTTCGATGAGATTCAGGCAGGTCTTGGAAGAACAGGAAAAATGTGGGCAAGTCAACATTGGGATACAGTACCGGACATCATGTGTCTTGCAAAAGGTATTGCAGGCGGCGTACCAATGGGTGCTACACTAGTAAGGCCAGACATATTGGCGTCAATTAACAAAGGAGAACAATCATCAACATTTGGAGGTAATCCATTATCATGTGCAGCAGGGATTGGAGCAATTGATGCACTAGTAGAAGACAAGTTAGTTGAGAATGCAGAGAAAAATGGAAAACTATTCAGAGACGGATTAGAGAGATTAAAAGAAAAGCACAAGATAATTCGAGAAGTAAGAGGCAAGGGACTCATGATTGGAGTAGAGATGAAGTTTGAAGTAAAAGACATATTGTTTGATGGAATTGCAAATAACCTATTGTTGCTTTATTCTGGCAAGAATATACTGCGATTGTTACCCCCCCTAGTAATATCAGAGACGGACATAAACAAAGCTTTAGAAACTCTAGATGTGATAATAACAAAAGAGGAACAGAGAAGAAATGTCTAGAGACAAGACAGATGAGACAATAATTGAAATGCTTAAAAAAGATTCAAGGCAATCTTTTGTAGAAATTGGCGAAAAATTAGGATTATCAGAATCTGCAGTAAGACGAAGAGTAAAAAATCTTACAGATGGTGGCACAATAAAGAAATTTACAATTGAAACAGGTGATGCAAATTCTACCAGTGCAATAATTTTGATCTCAGTTGACTCATCAACTGATACATCAAAGGTATCTGCAAGACTTTCTAAACTGCGTGGAGTACATACAGTATTTGAGATAACAGGTCAGTATGATATTGCAACAATAATCAAAGCACCAACAATTACTGACATCAATGTGTGCATAGATGAATTGAGAAAAGTTTCAGGCGTATTTGACACAAATACTGTCATAATATTGCGTACAGTCACATAAAACGAATATCGTCATATAATTCTGAAATCCACCTAAAATCGTTCTAAAAACAGCAAAACTAGACGATTTCTGTACGAATATGTTTATATTCGCAAAACTCAGATAAAAAATTTAGAAATGGACGATGCAAACTATTACGCATATCAATATAACGAGATGGGCGTCAAGCCAAAGAAAATCAAAATACTTGACAGTACACTTAGGGAAGGAGAGCAACATCCAGGTGTTACTTTTTCAAACAAACAGAGAATCCAGATTGCATGGATGCTGGATTATTTTGGAGTTGATCAAATTGAGATATCCCCTGTTGTATCCCCTGATCATAAGGAAGCAACAAAAACTATCATCAAACAAGGATTAAAAGCAGATATTGTAGCACATGTTCGCGCATTAAAAGAAGATGTGGATGTTGCAATTGATTGTGATGCAACATGGATGGCAACTTATCTTGGAATTTCTGAAATTCACATGAAGGACAAGTTAAGAATTACAAGAGAAGAAGCATTACGAAGATCAGTTGAAACAGTAGAATATGCAAAAGCACATGGACTGAAGATGAGATTTACAGTGGAGGATGGTAGTAGAGCAGATCCAGAATTTCTCATGCAGGTATGCAAGGCAATCTCTGATGCAGGTGTTGACAGGATTAGCTTACCAGATACTGTTGGAATAATGAGACCAAACGGAATGTATAATTTTGTAAAATCAATTCGAGAAGAGATAAAAACTCCACTTGATGTGCACTGCCACAACGATATTGGACTTGCCCTTGCAAATGCATTAGCAGGATGTGACGGCGGCGCAGATCAAATTCACACTACAATTGATGGAATAGGTGAAAGAACTGGAATACCAGCACTTGCAGAAACAGCAGTTGCTCTAACATACCTATACAAGTCACCAAATAATTTCAGACTAGACATGCTCATGGACCTATCAAGGCTAATTGAGCAATATACAACAATTGTGCCCTATGACTCAAAGCCAATTGTAGGACCTACGGCTTACAAGCACAAAGCTGGAACGCACTTGGCAGCAATTTTAAGAAACCCAGCAGCATACGAGCCAATTGAACCAAAGATAGTAGGAAATAGAAGAAGAATCGTATTTGGAGAACTTGCTGGAAAGAACGGTGCGGCATATTTGATGTCTTTGCTAGGCCTCGAACAAAACGAAGAACATGCAAAGTCAGTGGCAGCTGGACTGAAGAATCTAAGAATGGGAGATTTGCTTGAGATACCACTTGATGATAGACTTGAACGAAAGATAATTAATGACACCGAAGTGAAGGTAAAAGCAGGAAAATAATATGAAATGCTTAGAATGTGATGCAAACATCAACCCTCCAAAGGACTCGATGGAAGGAGAGATAGTAACCTGTCCTGATTGCGGCGCAAGTTTTGAACTTGTTAAAGGATCCTCCGGCTTTGAGTTAAAACCAGCACAATCTGTTGGTGAGGACTGGGGCCAGTGAGCTCCGGTTTATCGATTCTCTACGATACCATCAGGTGGGAAGAAAAAGCACTCTTTGATGCAGCAAAGGAAAAAGGCATCGATGCAAAGATGGTTGACTGTAAGAATCTGTCCATTAATCTAGATAAAAGCAAAGAAGAGTATGGAACTGTAATACAAAGATGTGTCAGTTATTATCGTAGCCTTCACTCTACTGCAGCACTGGAAGGAAAAGGAGTTAACATAATCAATTCACTGAATACTAGCATTTTTGCCGGAAACAAATTATTTACTCACATGCTTTTGCTAAAAAAAGGAATACCCACACCATTTAGTGCAGTCGCATTTTCACAAGAATCAGCACTTGATCTTCTTGACAAAAAAGGATACCCAATGGTGATAAAACCAACTGTTGGTAGTTGGGGAAGGATGATTGCAATGCTAAAAGACAAGGAATCTGCAGAGGCAATAATTGAAAGCAGAGAAAGCATGTATCCAATTTATCAAGTGTATTATCTAGAAGAATTTGTCAATAGACCACCACGTGATATCAGGGCAATCGTAATAGGAGACAGAGTTGTTGCTGCAATTTACCGCTATTCTGGAGAAGACCAGTGGAAAACAAACATGGCACTTGGAGGTAGAGCAGAGGAACTCAAAGTCACAAAAGAATTAGAAGATATTTGCATCAAGGCAACAGAAGCAGTTCAGGGACAGATAGTCGGAGTTGATCTAATGGAAAGTAAAGAAAACGGACTTGTTGTTCATGAAGTTAACAATACAACGGAATACAAAAATACTGTCAGAGTTACTGGCGTAAATATACCAGCAATGATGATCGATTACGCAATGAGCCAAGGAAAATAAGAATTGGATTCGTCAGTAACTAGTACACCGAGGTATTCAGTAAAAGTTCTAGAGAAGGCTCTAAGGCTCTATACACCATCACTCTCAGAAAAGCCGCTTGCAGAGTTTTTGGCAGACAAGTGTGATGATTTTGGATTTGAAGACATTCGCATAGACGATGTAGGGAACCTTATCGCTACAAAAGGATCTGGATATCCAAGAATAATGCTATGTGGACACATGGATACAGTTCCAGGAAAGATAAAGGTGAGAAATGAAGATGGGTTCATTTATGGTCGAGGTGCATCAGATGCCAAGGCACCCTTGATCTCAATGCTTCTTGCAGCAGCATCAGTCCAAGGCAACAACAATGGAACAATAACGTTTGCAGCAGTAGTAGATGAAGAAGGAAATGCAACAGGAATAAAGAGCCTTGTGAAACAAAAGCCTGAGATAGATTATGCAATATTTGGCGAGCCAAGCGGAATTAAAAATATCACAATTGCATACAAGGGAAGAATTGCAATAAACTTGAGAGTGAATGTAGGTGATAGTGCACATGCAAGTGCACCATGGCTTGCAAAAAATGCAATTGAGGAATCATATGTATTTACAAGCGCGCTAAAAAAATCCCTAGAACAAAATCAAGAAGGTCTTGCAAAAAGCATGATGCTTACATCATCTTTAACTGAAATCAAGGGAGGCACAAGCCATAATGTGACACCACTAGAATGTGATGCCATAATGGACATAAGAATTCCAGTAAATATGAACTGCAAAATTGTTGGAGAGAGAATTGCAACAACAGTACAAGACATTGCAAAAAAACAAGGAGTAAATGCATTTTATTCAGTCATAGACGAGACTGAACCATTTGAGGCACCACATAGCTCTCCACTTGTTAGAGCACTAACACTTGGAATAATGGATGTAGAAAAGGCAAGACCGCAGCTAATTCGAAAGACAGGTACAGGAGATATGAACATAATAGGAAATTCACTAAACATTCCAGTCGTTACCTACGGTCCAGGAGATCCTCATGCATCACATACAATTGATGAAAGAGTGTCAACAGATGAGTTTCTAAGAAGCATTGAAGTTTTCAAGAGGATGTTATCTCATCTCAGAAGGTTACACGAATTCAAAAATCCTCCCGCCAAATCCTAAAACGAAGCTCAAAATATAGAGTAGTCAGAGTTTTTTACAATGTTATGGTTTGTCGGTCTTGGCATTTCAGGCCTGGAGGGAGCAAGTGCAAACGCCATTCAAGTTTTAAAAAAAGCAGATATGGTATATTTTGAAAATTTTACCAGCCCCATAGGAAGAACAGAATTATCAAAAATAAAAAAACTAGTCAGAGGGAAAATGACCATTGCTCCAAGATGGATGGTAGAAGACGGTAAAGCAATATTACTACTTGCCAAAAAGAAAAATGTCGTACTTCTGGCTTATGGAGACCCTTATGTTGCAACAACTCACTTGGAATTACGCACAAGAGCTGAAAAGGACAAGATCAAGACAAAAACAATTCATGCCGCATCTGCAATTACATCATTGATTGGAGAATGTGGATTACACCATTACAAAATTGGAAGACCTGTAACAATCATGAGAGAACTTCCATCTCTAAGTACCGTATATTATACAATTTATGAAAATATGGTAAAAGGAAATCATAGTTTGTTAATTTTGGAATTTGATAATAGTTCCAATTTCTTTTTGAACCCAAAGGATGCTCTTTCCAGTTTACTTGAGACAGAAAATGGACAGAGAAGAAACGTCATTGACCAGTCCACATTTGCAATAGTGGCATCAAGAATTGGTTCAAAGAGTCAGAAAATAATCTCAGGGAAATTATCATCGCTTGTAAAGGTAGATTTTGGCAAACCTCCACATACCATCATCATTCCAGGAAAACTACATTTTACAGAACATGATGCAATCAAGATATTTTCAAAGTGTTTTGATGAGCCATTTGACAATTCATCAAAGATTCAAAAAATATCAGATCAGATGCTCTCAAAATACGTTCCAAAAGCAAGAAAGGCATTAGAGGAAGTTACAAAAATGCTCAAAGATGATCCAAGTCTAAAGCCAGTAATAGAAAATGCTCAGTTATACATAGATGATTCAGAAAAATTCCAAAGAGATGGACAAGAGGAACTTGCCGTACTCAGCATAGGATATGCAGAAGGACTCATGGATGCATTACGCCTCTCAAAAGGAATTGACCCATGGGCACAGAGTTTATAGATAAATCAAATTGTAATAGTTTCGCTCTAGTGATAATATTTGGATGCATTTGATAAAGAAATAATCACAGCCTTTTTTGTGGCAGCACTTTCAGGCGATACTGCTATAGACATCATACGAAAGAAACTTGCACTCAGTCCAGAATACATTCAAGATAAAATAGATAATCTTGTCAAAAATGGTTTTATTGAAAATAACAAGAAGACCCTTACCGATCTAGGAAGAAATTCTATACGAATAGTACTAGCAGGAGGAGTTTTTGACATAATCCATCCAGGACACATTCATACTCTCAGAGCAGCAAAGGCTCTAGGTAATGTACTAGTTGTAGTAATTGCAACCGACAAGACCGCACAAAAAATGAAGAATCGTATTCCACTTCACAACATGGAGCTTCGCAAGGATTTGGTGAGATCACTTTCAATGGTAGACTATGCAGTAGTCGGGTATGAAGGAGACATATTCAAGTCAGTGGAGATTATCAAACCAAACATCATCGCACTAGGATACGACCAGGTTCATCAAGAGAAGTTCATAATAGATGGATGTAAGAAAATAGGAATTAATGTATCCATTGCAAGATTACAATCCCCAATACCAGACATCAAGAGTTCAAAGATTGAAAATGATTATGGCAAGTCAATTTATGGAATTTAATTTTGCATGGCCTTTGTGCTTATTGGAACTCGTATTGTAACCTTTGAACCTGTGGAAAGTTTTGTTGCCTTTTTGATGTTTTCTTCGGAGATCAATTCAATTATCGAATCATCATGATGAGTACGCTCAAGCAAGATTAATGCTGCATTTACATTGTTGATTTTTGCAGGGTAGCATTTTACCCAGCCATAAGTTCTCTTACCATCTGAGAAACCATCAACCAATATTGCAGGATATGCATCAAGTGAGCGTTTGGCTTCAATTGATTCTTTATCTTTTAATTTTACATTTAGTGTTCCAGGAAATGGAACATAGCCAAGCTTTGTCTTGAATTGTTTTGTGTATCCCTTCATTGACATATAATATGCACCTTCACCCATGCCAGAACTTATTGTTCCCTTGAATTCCAAATGTGCAGGAATTGAATCAAGGCTTGATTTTAACACAGACGATATCTTGATCATTTCAGAGTGACCTTTGGTTGTTATTCGAACAGAGACTTTTTGACCACTACGTAGCCTCTCAATATACCCATTAGATTCCAGCTCCATGAGATGTTTTGATGCAGCTTGCTGTGACTTGTTTATGCTTTTTCCAAGAGAGGATGTTGTTATTGGTACAAAATTATAGCGTGCACCTTTTGTAAAAAGTTCTGCAAGCGTTAGAATGTGTTGGATCTTTAGTTCAGGCATTAATTTTATGCAACACCAAGCTCTGTAAATGTTTTGAGCACTAATCCATCAGTAGATTTTAGATTAGCCATTCTATGACCAATTAGATACCCAATTCCAGCTTGTTTTGCAGAATCAACTAGTCTCTGTGTTATGATTCCATCAAGTATTAGAAACTTGATGCCAGAACCTGGAGCAAGTTTTCCTACAACTTCACTTACTGGCACCTTGAAGAGTTGGTTTGTGCCATCATCAAGAGCTATTGCTTCTAATGATTCATTGAGTTGTGGATACACTTTCTTTACAACATTAGCGATTGGTTCGTCCTTTACATCCTTGAGTACTGGTTTTGCTGTCTCCTTTTTCATGTCTTCAGCAGTATCTTTTAGAATATCAGCAATCTGAATTGGAGTAAGTTCTTCAACCTCTACGCCGTCTGGTGCTCTGTGTACTACATCGACATTTACAAGAGACTTGAGCTCTTTTAGTATGAATCCTCCTGCTCTATCACCATCAAGGAATGCAACTACTTTAGATTTTGAATCACACAGAGATTTTATTGATTCATCAATTCGTGCACCCTCTATTGCAAGTGCATTATCAAAACCTGCACGTAGTAGATTTATCACATCTGCTCTGCCTTCAACTAGAATTATCCATGGTGAATCAAACACTCCAGAGCCACATGCAAGTTTCTCTCGTCCAAATGCTGCAAGTTTACCAGCAGATCCTATATCAGATACATCCTTGAGCATCTCTTCACCTTCACTGATTGTTTTTGTAGACCACTTTTGGACAATGTCCTTGGCTCTATCTACAATCTCCTTTTTCTTGGCAGTTCGTACATCATCAATTGCATCTAATTTGAATTTGGCTTGGAATGGACCTACTTTATCGATACTTTCAATGGCAGCTGCAATAAGCGCTGCAGTGTTGATATCAGTACTCATTGGAATTAGTGCGTCACCCTTTGTTTGAGTAGACGAGGCCGTGGTATTGACTTCTATTCGTCCTACCTTCGACACCTTCTGGAGTTCATTCAGGTTCATTTCTGGGCCAAGCAGACCTTCTGTCTGACCAAAAATTGCACCTATGATATCGGCTTTTTCAACGAGTCCATCGACGTCGAAGCTGAGCTTAACGTGATACTTGACAATTCCTGTATATGGCAAATCATTATCCTCTTAATTGTTGATCAATTATTTTTCCTAATGGTTCGATATAAGTGCTTATTCCTTTTCCCATACGTTAACCTTCAAATTCATACATGGCCAGATCCTCTACGTTCCGTATTCTTCCTTTTGTGATAATTGTGAGTTGTTTTCTATATGATAGATCTATTGACACTCTATGTTGAAGTTGAGAAATTATCCGCTTTGTAAGATATCGTCCCTTTCTGTCAGAGTCTAACAATAGTATGAGGTTTTTGTACTTGGGCATGCTATCAGCGAATTTTATCAAGCCCTTAAAACTGTGAAATTGACATATTTTTCCTGTAAAGCCTAATTTTTGCAGGGCTTGTTCATCTCGTTTTCCTTCCACAACTATAATACTATGATGTTCAGAGTTGAGTGATTTTACAAAATCTCTCAAGTTGAGTACCTCATCTAATTCAAAATTCACAAACTTATTTACAAGACAGGCTATTAAGCAATTTTCAGACACATGATAGAATTTTTAGTTATTCAGAACACAAGAATAGAAGGAATTGGCACGTTAGGAGAGTTACTCAAAGCAGATGGATTTAACACAAAGACAATTCTTGCAAAAAATGAAAAAATTCCACAGACAAAGTATGACGCAATAATAATTCTTGGTGCGCCAGAGAGTGCAAATGATGATCTGCCATATTTGAAACAAGAGATATTGTTGATTCAGGACTCTGTAAAAAAAGAGATTCCAGTTTTAGGAATATGTCTTGGGTCACAGCTAATTGCCAAAGCATTTGGCGCTAGAGTGTACAAAGGGCCCAAAAAAGAGATCGGATTCTATGATGATGTTGAATTTGACAACGTGTCCCAGTCTAATCTCTTCAGGGGAATAAAGAGCCCATCTCTTGTTTTTCATTGGCATGGCGATACTTTTGATCTGCCAAAAAATGCAATAAGACTTGCACATTCAAGAGAGTATCAAAATCAGGCAATAAAGATAGGCAGTGCAGTAGGAATACAATTCCATCTTGAGATAGATGCACCAACCATAAAACTATGGTTAGAAAAATCAAGTGAGGAACTCAGTGATGTTCCATACATCAATCCAGATGTAATTGAAAAACAAATACCACAAAAAATTGATACTATTAGAAACAATCTTGAGATATTTTATAAGAATTTCAAGTCAGAGTTTAATCTTTGAGAAAAGTATTTTCTAGAGTCATCAGGCATTACTTGGTCTGGTTGGCATTTGTTCCATTAGCCATGGCCAATTCAGACATGATATCCTCTCCGTGTTGTGCAACAGGGATTGGGCCAGTATTTGGACGTTGTAGACTCCATATTGCATGTGTCCACTTGACTTTTTCTCCTTTTGCGCAAATGTGGTCACCGCATATTTTACTATCACCAAAAGTTGCAGAAGTATGTCTGTTGTCAAAAACAGTTCTGACTTGTAATGCGCTAGCTTGCTGAGATGAAATGACCATCATGGATGTAACCAAAGCAAGCATAACCGCAAAAACCAAAACCTTTGTTTTCAATTCTATGTAATTGAAAAATCATAAGATAAAAAGAATTCGCTAACATCTGTACGTAAAATGCCAGTTGCATATCCAACCAGAAATGAGATCAAGTATTGAGAACTGCTGACAAAAGTTTAATATAAAACACTTAGACCTTCGGATCACGTCATGGTACACAAAAAAATACAGATCTCATTATTGCGATCTGCAAATAAAGAGGAGAGATCCTTTTGAATCCAGTAACAAAGATTTTTGAAGAAACGTTTGCAACAGATCATAAGGTAATCACCGAAGATCTATCAAAAGCCGTATTGAAGAAATATGGAATTAAAGTTCCAGGTTATGCACTTGTAACCAATGCAAAAGATGCTGCAAAGGCTGCAAAGAAATTAGGTTTTCCATTAGTTATGAAAGTAGTTTCACCACAGATACTTCACAAAAGTGATGTTGGAGGAGTAAAAGTTGGACTGCAAAATGAGAAAGAAGTAAAGAAAGCTTTTCTTGAAATGTATCCAAGGCTCTCAAAGAAAAAAGGAGTTCACGTAAAAGGAATTCTACTTGAGAAGATGGTTCCACAAGGAGTCGAACTCATCATAGGACTTCAGAATGATCCGCAGTTTGGTCCTGTAATAATGGTAGGACTTGGCGGTGTATTAACTGAGATATTCAAAGATGTTGCATTCAGAATGCTACCAATCACCGTTGAGGATGCAAAATCCATGCTTACAGAATTGAAAGGTTCAAAAATTCTTCAAGGATATAGAGGTACCAAGCCAATTGACTTGAACATGCTTGCAAAAACAATTGTCCAAATTGGCAAGGTTGGAGTAGATAATGCAAATTACTTTGACAGCATTGACTTTAACCCAATAGTAGTTTATCCAAAATCATACTATGTAGTTGATGCAAAAATAATTCTAAGAAAAGAGATCAAAAATGATGCAATCTCTACTGCAAAACCAAACATAGAATTCATGGAGACATTCTTTACGCCACAATCAGTTGCACTGGTCGGTGCATCATCAACTCCGGGTAAAGTAGGAAACTCAGTGCTTGACAGTATAGCAAAACATGATTACAAGGGCAAAGTATACCCAATCAATCCCAAAGCAGAAGAGATTTTGGGACTAAAATGCTATCCATCAATTGAAGCAATTCCAGACAAAGTTGATCTAGTAGTAGTATGTGTTGACTTGTCAATTACCCCACCAGTTCTAGAAGAATGTGCCAAGAAGGGAATCCACAATGTTGTCATAGTATCAGGCGGTGGAAAAGAACTTGGAGGAGAAAGAGCAGACTTTGAATCACAAATCAAGAGTCTCTCAGAAAAACACCAGATCAGAATTATTGGTCCAAACTGTATCGGTATGTTCAATGCCGCAAATAGACTAGACTGTGCATTCCAAGGCCAAGAGAGAATGGTTCGAGCAAGACTTGGACCAGTCGCATTGTTATCACAAAGTGGAACAATGGGAATTAGCTTCCTTGAGACTGCAGACTCGTTCGGATTATCAAAAATGGTAAGCTATGGCAACAGATCAGATGTTGACGAAGCAGACATGATCTGGTACTTGGCAAATGATCCTCAAACCAAAGTAATCGCATTATACGTAGAAGGTTTTGGTGATGGAAGAAAATTCATCGAGACAGCAAAACGAGTAATGAAAGAAAAACACAAACCAGTTCTAATCTGGAAGAGTGGAAGAACCGCACTTGGTGCAAAACAGGCAGCATCACACACAGGCTCACTAGGTGGCTCCAATGCAATCATCCAAGGGGCGTTCAAACAAGCTGGCATAGTTTCAGTAGAAAGTTACCAAGAACTTGCTGCAAATGCCAAGGCATTAGCATGGCAACCAGCAGCTAAAGGTCCAAGAGTTGGTCTAGTTAGCAATGGTGCAGGTCCAATGATTGGTGCAATAGACCAATTTGAAAAATATGGACTAGAACTAGGTAAAGTTACAGAAGCAACACTCAAAGAAATGAAAGCACACTATCCTCCAACATATGTAATTGGAAATGGCAACCCAGCAGATGTAACTGGCGGTGCAAATGCAGATGACTATAGATATACAATACAAAAATTCATGGACGATCCAAACATCGACATTGTAATGCCATGGTTTGTCTTCCAAGACGATCCACTTGAAGAGACAATCATAGATTATCTTGGAGAGTTCTCAAAGCAAGGCAAGAAACCATTACTTGTAGGTGGAAATGGTGGTCCTTACACAGCCAAAGTAGCTGGATTAATTGAAAAGCACAATGTTCCAGTTTATGATGACTTACGAGACTGGGTAGCAGCAGCATCTGCATTATACCAGTGGGGAAAGCACCTACCAAAGGAGTCTTGAGATGTCCCTAGTTCTAGTTTCAAAATCAGAAGGGATTTGTACAATCAAGATAAACAGACCTGACAAGCTCAACGCCATGAACATGGATGTTGCAAATGAAATCATCACAATATTCAAAGAAATTGAGAAAGATGATTCTACCAAGGTTGTTGTCATAACAGGAGAAGGAGACAAGGCATTTTCTGCAGGTGCAGATATTGCATACATGTCAACAATCACACCAATAGAATCTGAGACATATGCAAAACTTGGTCATCTTTTAACTTACACTGTAGAAAACTGTAGCAAGCCAACCATCGCTGCAATCAATGGATTTGCATTAGGTGGCGGATGTGAACTTGCACTTGCATGTGATATCAGAGTAGCTGCAGACACAGCAAGAATGGGACAGCCAGAGGTAACAATCGGTGTATGCCCAGGTTGGGGTGGAACACAAAGATTGCAAAGAACAATTGGAATTTCTCAGGCAAAGGATTTGATCTTTACTGGAAGAATGGTAAAATCAGATGAAGCAAAAGAAATGGGACTAGTAAACAAGGTTGTAGAACTTTCAAAATTAATGGAAGAGACTATGAATGTTGCAAAAATGATTGCTCAGAATTCATCAATGGCAGTAAGAATGTCAAAGATTGCAATAAACAAGGGAAGAAATTCAGACATTGATACAGGCCTTGCACTGGAACTATACACATGGGGTTTGTGCTTTACTCATCCAGACAGAGCAGAACGAATGACTGCTTTTGTAAACAAGTCAAAAAAGTAAGCTCCACCTAATCTTCAATTCCTATTATGTCAGGTATGAAAAGATTATTATAATTTAAAGGACGAATTATGGTCATGAGTAATACACAGACCACAAAATTGGTCACAATTACACCAAAAGCTGCAGAAAAAGTAATAGCTTTCATGGCAGAAGAAGCCGAAAAGCCACAATTTCTCAGAGTCTACGTACAAGGTGGAGGATGTTCAGGATTATCCTATGGAATGGGATTTGAAAAGACATCTGAAGAAGACGATCTTGTGCTAGAAGAAAATGGTGTAAAGATGGTAATTGACAGTTACAGTGTCGACTATCTCAAGGGTGCAAATATTGACTACATCGAGAGCCTAATGGGCGCAGGATTTAAAATCAACAATCCAAACGTAACCAAATCTTGCTCTTGTGGAAGTTCATTTAGCACATCCTAAATCAGAAATTTCTTTAATTTTTATTTTCCAATAAGTAGTGTAAACTCTAAGATTTTGCTATGCGGTATTTTAGATGACCATCAGGGTCATAGTAGTCAGTACATGTGAAATTTTTCGTACTTCTTTTGTTATAATTTTTTCAAGGGTTACAGAGTCTGGCGCTTCAACTTTTATTATTACATCATAGAGTCCTAGAGTTCCAGTAACTTCGGACACACCTTTGATCTCCATAAGTTTTCTAATTACAGGACTTTCTTTTCCAGTCTCACAATGTATTGCTACAAAAGCCTTGCTCATATGACATTATCACGATATCAAGTATTAGGTATTTCTATGGCCAGAGGCCTCGAGCCTCAAATGCTTCCAACACTCTACCTACTGCAAGAACCATACTTGCTTTTCTCATGTCGACATTGTGTTTCTTTGAGAGAGCGTACGTATCATGGAATCCACGTACTATGTGATGTTCCATTTTACCTGCCACTTCATCAAATGTCCAGTAATATCTTTGCAAGTTTTGTACCCACTCTAGATATGATATACACACACCTCCAGAATTTGCTAAAATATCTGGAATAACCATTA
Source organism: Nitrosotalea devaniterrae (assembly GCA_900065925.1). Lineage (GTDB taxonomy): Archaea > Thermoproteota > Nitrososphaeria > Nitrososphaerales > Nitrosopumilaceae > Nitrosotalea > Nitrosotalea devaniterrae. The sequence continues at coordinate 1,420,531 of LN890280.1, forward strand.
TTTTTTTCTGGAATAAAACATCGTCTGCTTCAGGTGTTGTAGGACCATTTGCAGCTTCTGCAATTATTTTACATTTTATGTTTCTTGCAATCTGTGGAGTAATTTGATTCTCAAGTGCAGCAGGTACCAATACATCACATGGAGTAGTAAGAAGTTCTTCTGTTGATACCTTTTTGCTTCCAGGATATCCAACAACACTTCCGTGTTTATTCTTGTATTCTAGAACCTTCTTTGAGTCAAGCCCCTTTGGATTAACTATGGAACCTTTAGAATCACTTACTCCAATAATCTTTCCACCCATCTTTTCAATATATCCAGCAGCATGAGTTCCCGCATTACCATAACCTTGAATAACAATTTTTGCACCCTTGAGATTTAATCCAACTTTCTTTGCACCTTCTCTTACACAATAAGCAACACCAAGACCAGTAGCTACATCTCTTGCAAGAGAGCCTCCTGAAGGAATTGGTTTTCCCGTAATGACAGCTGGTTCTGATTGCCCATGCATTACACTATAAACATCCATTATCTGTGCCATTTCTTTACCAGTAGTATACACATCAGGAGCCGGAATGTCTTTGCCTGGTCCAATAATTTCAGATATAGTATATGCATATCTTCTTGTCAGTCGTTCTTTTTCTCCAGCGGAGAGTCTTTTTGGATCACAGATAATTCCTCCCTTACCGCCTCCAAATGGAACATCAACAATTGCACATTTCCATGTCATCCACATTGAGAGTGCCTTAACCTCTTCGATTGTGACATCTGGATGATATCGAATTCCGCCTTTGTGTGGGCCTCTAAAGTCATTATGTTGTGATCTATATCCTGTGAATACTTTGATTCTACCATCGTCCATTTTGACAGGTAGTGAAACGGTTAGAATTTTTTTTGGATTTGCAAGCATTTCATGAACGCCAGCGTCAAGTTTTAAAATTTTAGCTGCATCTGCAAGTTGTTTGAGAGCATTTTGCCAAGGATCGATTTTAGTCAATCTTAACCGATATGTCTCCCGGCATATTGTATTTAAATTTGTTGAGGTTTATTGTTTATTTTTTAGGATCTTGATCGGGTTTTGCAGATCCACCAAGTTTAGAATCTACCAGGTTACGTAGATCATCATCTGTCTTTCCCTCAACGTTAACTCCCAACGACTTGGCAAGTGTCTCTAGTTTCTGTCTCTCAGACATGACAGGTCCCGAAATATTGATGTTAAACTCCCCTTTGGCTTTCTGGATTTCTTCTTGAACCATATTTTTTGTTTTATCATATTGTGCCATAACTCGAGCAAGTTTTTTTGTTGCATCTGGCAGTCTTTTGGTTCCCAGCAATAATACCAATGCAACCAAGACAATCATTATCCAGTCATTGCCTATGATGTTGAGTGTAAAATCAAACATGGAAGAATTGAACCTGTTTCTGAAATTAAAGCTTTAGACCAGTATGACTTCTTTTTTCTTGAGAAATACAAATCCCAGCACAAACAGTCCTGTAACAAATAAGATAAGATATGGAATTGAACTTCCAAAAGAATTGGCAATAACACCGATGATCAAAGGTCCAAACGCCCACCCCATTCCAAAAGTTGCCTCATATGCGCCAATTAAGGCCCCTACATTTTCTTTTGTTTTTCTCATTATGATCTCAAATGTTAATGGGAAGTACACACTGAATCCAAATCCAAGTACTAGTACTGCCACACTAAATTCCAGAATAGAATGAGAGTAAAACAGAATCAGCATCCCAGAAGATATTGACGCTATAACAAGCAATAGACTAGTAAGAAATTTTTTCATCAAAAAGTTAGATGTCAATAGTGAAACAAGACGAGATATTCCAAATACAAAGAAGAGAAGTTCAATATTTGATTCTGAGATAGAACGTTCACTCATGTATACAGGTAGAATCGCTAAAAATACACCAAAACTCACACTACAAAATAAAAGAATTGCAATTACTGTTGGAAATTTCATTAAATGTTTTGCAGATGCAAAAGATATGATTCCATTGCGATTTGTCTTCCCATCTTTTGATAACACTAGTGAAAAGACTAGTGAAGTCGCAATTGCAAATGCGGCAATCTGGAAAATCATTCTGTAAGTGGTATCAAAGTGTTCAAACAAGAATGAACCAACAAGAGGTCCTATCATAAGACCTACAACAAAAAAGGCCATGAGCCGAGATATTGCTTTTACACGATTTTGTGGACTGGTAGACTGCGATATTATAGATTCGCATGGAGGCCAGAAGAAAGAATGTGCAACTCCAACCAGAGTTCTAAATATTATAACTTGTGGTACAGAATCCGCAACAGATAGCAGATAAATCGATATGGTGTCAAGAGCAAGTCCGAGTGAAAGAAGAAGACCCTTGTTGAATCTGTCAAGTAGCAGTCCAACAAAAAGTGGAATAAACATGTAAGGAATAAAATTTGCAAATCCAATTACTCCAAGATCAGAGTATGATGCACCTAGATCTTTTGAAAATAGAGGAACTATTGGATTATGCATGCCATATGAAAATCCAACAATTAGTGCTATGATGTAAACAAGAATTACTTTATTCATCTTACTTGTATGCGGCAACCATGATTGCGCCCCCAAGCATACCTTTTTCAAATTCCACTCTTGCAAACTTTTCAAGCAAAAGTGACTCTAGTTTCTTGTTCTGAGGCCATAGTTTGTACGTGCCATAAAGAGTAGCAAATTTGAGACCCAATCTCCCACCTCCAATAACTGCAAGTATAGGCAGTATTGCTCGAAGATAAAATGACACACCTACTCGGATTATGGGATTATCAGGCTTGCCTAGATCTACTATAACAAACCTTCCACCTTTTTTTAGAACTCGATGTATTTCAGATATTGCAATTCGAAGACTGATTGCATCCCTTAGTGAGTAACCTGTAAGTACAGCATCAAACTGTTCATCACGAAATGGAATGTGTTCAAAGACACCACATGTTAAAACCGGTGTTAAAGAAAATAACCTGCTAGTGTTTTTGAGCATTGGTCTTAATGGATCATACAAAGTTATGTTGATTTTATTATCGCAGATTTCTGATGCAGTTTTTGACATGTTACCAAATCCCGAACCAGCATCAAGTATCCGGTCTCCAGGATTTACTCGTCCCTTTATCCCTCTCTGACGAAATTCAGAATCTCTTCCAAGTGAGATTAATGAATTTACTTTATCATAAACAGGAATTATTTTTTCCAAAACATCGAGGACTTCGCCCCAATAGCTCCCAAGACCCACACAAGTCTGGAAATAATACGATATTATATGTCATCAGGGTTTTGTACACATTTTACACTCAGAAGTTTACCCGTAATCAACACTAGATAAGAACCAAAAATTAAATCATCCAGAATCTTTCTTTTGAACTAGTGCATTATTGTCCCAAGTGTAAATCCAAGATAGACGTACAACGTACTTTTAATCAGAAAATACATTTTAGTTGCCCCAAGTGCAAAATTGAAGATATTATAGATTCCAAGAAAAATTTGGATGAGGCATTTTTAGAATTTTTGATAAAATTTGACAATGATGAGTTACCAACCAAGAGTGAATCAGGATCAACTCTAGAAAAAGAAGGTATTGTGCAGACTGAAGAAGAAATAAACAATATGGTAGGAGGTGCAAATATTGCAGAGATTACCAAGTCAGTTCTTTTCTCAAAAAGGCATTATGTATCATATTTTAAGATAATAGAAGAGCCTGAGCCTGAAATGGGTTCAACTGTAATAGATTCTGGTCTTGACCAACGCATAATCGAAGCCCTAGAATCAAAAGGCATAAAGAAATTCTACAGATTCCAAGAAGAAGCAATACACCATATTGTTTCCGGCGATAATGTCGTAATCACTGCACCCACTGCATCTGGAAAAACAGAATCATTTGTAGTACCAATCATAGAAAGAATTGGCAGTTCAAAGAATCCGGTTCCTGCAATACAAGCAATTTTTGTCTACCCAACCAAGTCTCTTTCTAGAGACCAATATCCAAAGATAAAAGAAATTACAGACAAGATGAATATACGATGTGCAGTATTTGATGGAGACACAAAACAAGAAGAGCGTGGAGAGATTCTTGCAAATCCCCCTCAAGTAATTATAACTAATTTTGATGTCATACACTACCATTTGTGGCATAGGACTAGATTTGCTTCTCTGTTTAGTACAACTAGGTTTCTTGCAGTTGATGAAGCTCATGTATACTCGGGAATTTTTGGTTCCAATGTTCATTACATCATAAAAAGATTGAAGCGAATTGCACCCAAGTTGCAGATGATTGCAGCATCCGCAACTTTGGAAAATGCATTACCGTTTTGCCAGATGTTATTTGGAGTAAAAATGGTTCAGGTTTCCGGATCTGGTAAGAAAGGCAAGACAGAATTTTCAATGCTCTTTCCATCCTTGATGACTCAACGTGCATTAATGATTGACATATTAAAAAAATTAACAACAAAACAACACAAGACACTAGTGTTTAGCAATTCACATCTTAATTCTGAACTTTTGGCACTTCAAGCAAGAAGACAAAAAGTCGACATCAAGGTTCATCGAGCAGGCCTCATGGCAAATTATAGAAGATCAGTTGAAAACTTGTTCAAAACTGACAAGTTACTTGCAATTTCTGCCACGCCTACACTTGAATTAGGAATAGATGTAGGTAATGTGGATGGGGTAATTTCATCTACAATTCCAGTCAATAGACTCACACAAAGAATAGGAAGAGCTGCAAGAAAAGGTCAGGGTGGATATGCGTTTCTAGTATTAGGTAATGACCCCATATCTCAATATTACAAGAACCACCCAGAAGATTATTTTGAAGACATTGAGCAGATTTACATTGATCCAAAAAATCCCTTTGTTGAAGAATTTCAAGTTATTGCAATGGCATGCGACAAGCCAATTGCAAAACATGAACTGCCAGAACACAAAGATGTCATTGAAAGACATGTAGGTGCAGGCAATCTTGTTTTGATTGAAAATAGATATGTTCCAAATTATGATCAAATAAAATCAATTTTAGAAGATTATAGCATACGGGGAATAGGAAGATCAGTTGACATATTCTTGAATGGTAAAAAAGTTGGAGAGCGCATATTGCCGATTGCTTTAGAAGAACTCCACCCACAGGCAGTTTATTTTTTGGCAGGAATAAGATACAAGGTCAAAGAGATTGGATATCCAGAGATGTTGACTGCAAAATTAGAATATCTTCCAAAGAACTATCCATACTATACCAAAGCACTTACAGAAGAATGGCCAACAATTGAAACAATTTTTGAAAAAAGACATGCAAATGGAATAGAAGTTGCATTCTGCAAGTTACATATTCAGAAAAGAGTCTACGGGTATGTTAACCTAGAATTGGGTCAAGAGGTAGGACAGGGGCAAAAAATAATTTTAGAGAAACCTCTTGATTATGATTTTGTCACAAAAGGTATCGTCTTCAAAGCTCCACGACCATTAAATGAGATAAGCAAAGCTGAAAATGAAGAATATGTAGAAGCAAGTGGGTATCATGCTACAGAACATGTTGTCATAGAAGGAAGCAACATGATAACAGGGGGAGTGTCACAAGACTTGGGCGGAATATCGCTTGGCACATCTGGTCTTGTCTTTGTATATGATTCTGCAATAGGCGGAAATGGTGCAAGCAAGGCGCTCTATGATAGGCTTGAAAAGGCCTTTGAGCGAAGTCTTGACATAGTAACAGAGTGTCCTTGCAAGAATGAATCTGGGTGTCCTCGCTGTACTTTTTCATACAGATGTGGAAACAACAATGAGTATCTTCACAAGTTTTCAGCAAAAGAGATCCTCCAGAGAATAATAGATGGTGAAAGTACCGAAGTCACAGAGCCTGTTGAGGGAGACAAACCCCTAGTCTAATATTATAAAGCAAGATAAGAAAACATCTCCAGAACAATACAAATTATTAGTCTCATAGGTAAAGATCTAACATGGATAAAGTTGCAATAGTGACTGGAAGTGCAAGTGGAATAGGTTTTGAGACAGCATTAGCATTAGCACGAGAAGGATATCACACATACGCAACAATGCGTGATATCAAAAAAGGCGATAAAATTTTAGAGATTACAAAAAAAGAAAACCTTCAGTTAAGAGTTATTGAACTTGATGTCAATAACGAGAATACCATTAAAAAAGCAGTTGAAGTCATACTAGATGAAAAAAAGAGAATTGATGTTCTAGTAAACAATGCAGGCTATTTTCTTGTAGGGTGTTTAGAAGATCTAACAATTTCAGATCTAAAGGATCAGTTTGAAACAAACTTTTTTGGAGTTGTACGAACAATCCAAGCAGTATTACCTACAATGCGTAATCAAAAATCAGGAATAATAGTAAATGTAAGCTCAGTTGCAGGAAGAATTGGCTTTCCAGTAACTCCAGGATACATCAGTTCCAAGTTTGCGCTAGAAGGTTTGAGTGAGTCAATGCGATACGAGTTGTTTCCATTTGGAATTAAAACAATAATCATTGAACCAGGAGTTATCAAGACAAACTTGTTTGCAACCTTAAAAAAAGTCACAAAACCAGACTCGGCATACAAGGAGATCACTGAAAAAGTGATGAAGGGATTACTAATGATGTCAGAAATGGGAACTCCCCCACAAGAAGTAGCCAAGACCATAATCAAGGCAGTCGCATCAGATAACCCACTACCTCGTTATCCAGTAGGCAATGATGCAATCATGTTTCTTGAAGCAAAGAAGGACAAGACAGACATTGAGTTTGAAAATTACATAAAAAAAGAGCTTTTCAGCTAAAATACATCTTTTTTATCAATACTTTATTAATACACAAATATTCAGGTATAAAATTCTGTGAATTTTACACTATTCTTTTGGTTAGATTGATATACGACGAAAAGACAATTTTTGTCAAAGTCAACAGATTTAATCAAAAATTTAGTGATATCAAAAATGAAATGGAAAACCCTTCAACACAATGGCATAGCGTTTCTTCCTCCCTACGAATCAAAAGGCATTACAGTTAAGATCAAGGGAGAAAAAGTTCCTCTCAGCATTGATGCTGAAGAGATGGCTTACCAATGGGCAAAAAAGAAAGACACTCCCTATGTCAAAGATCAAGTCTTTCAAAAGAATTTTCTTTCCTATTTTGTAAAAGTACTTCCTGCAAAATTCAAAAACATTTCACTTGCAGACATTGATTTTTCTGATGCATTCAAAGTAGTTGACATGGAAAAAGATTCCAAGTTGACAATGACAAAAGAAGAAAAGAAAAAGATTGCATCCACAAGAAAGGAGATTAAAGAAAAAATGAAGTCTATCTATGGCAAGGCAATAATTGATGGAAAGGAAGTAGATGTAGCAAATTGGATGGCAGAACCTCCAGGCCTTTTCATTGGAAGAGGTGATCATCCACTAAGAGGCAAGTGGAAGCCAAGAGTTACAGAGAAAGACGTTACACTAAATCTTGGAAAGGATGCCAAGGTACCTGCAGGTAATTGGGGCAAGATAATTCACGAGCCTGATTTTATGTGGCTTGCAAGTTGGGTAGATGTACTTACCGATAAAAGAAAGTATGTGTGGCTTTCGGATACATCAGATCTCAAGCAAGAACGTGACAAGATGAAGTATGACAAGGCAACAAAATTGGCTGCAGAAATAGACAAGGTGCTAGGCATAGTTATCAAGAAAATGTCAGACAAAGATGAGAAGGTAAGAAGTGTAGCTACTGTGTGTTATCTAATTTACAAGACTGCAATGAGAGTCGGGGATGAAAAGGATCCAGATGAAGCAGATACAGTAGGTGCTACCACATTAAGGGTAGAACACATCAATCTAAAACCAGGCATTGTAGAATTTGACTTTTTAGGAAAAGACAGTGTAAGATGGCAAAAGCCACTTCCGGTGTCAGAACAAGACAAGATGTTTTATGAGAATCTCAAAAAACTAACAGAGAAAAAGAAAAAAGACGAGCTAATATTTGATGGAATTACATCAAGACATGTAAATGAATTTCTTGGAGGAATAGTAAAGGGACTTACTGCAAAGGTATTCAGAACATATCTTGCAACCCAAGTAGTTACAAATTATCTCAAAAAAGTTGACAATCTCAAATCAAAATCAGAAAACATCAAGATATACCATGCCAAATTAGCAAACCTAGAAGCTGCTGTAACATGCAATCACAAAAGAACAATTCCCAAGAACTTTGATGAGACTTTACAGAAAAAACGAGAAGCAATAAAGAAACTAAAGGAGACAAAACCCAAGACAGAGAAACAATCTGATAAACTAAAACAGCGCGAAGAAAAATTAAAACTTACACTAGAATTAACTGAAAAGACTCGAGATTATAATTTGGGAACATCACTTCGAAATTACATTGACCCAAGAGTAGTCAAGGCTTGGTCCGATGCAGTAGGACTAGAATGGGAAAAACTTTACACATCTGCATTACAAAAGAAATTCCAATGGGTATCAAAAATAGATATCAGCTGGAAACAGATTGTGCAAGTTTAAGCAAGCTACATTTAATTGCATCAAGAATTTAGGCGTTAATTATGCCGGGGTAGCTCAGCCTGGCCTAGAGTGCCAGTCCACATAAGGGTAATACTCATAATCTGGAGGTCGTGGGTTCGAAACCCACCCCCGGTATACCCTTTTTTCATAAAAAAGGCGAATACCTTTTATTCTCAGACTCTGCAAATACTCAAAATGTCTAAAAAGATTCTAGTTTTTGCAGCCCTATTTTCTCTTGCTTTAACAATGACAGTAACCCAGGAGGCTAGTGCTTTGACTAGAGGTACGGGAGATTTCAGTCGTACTACAGCAAGCTTGGATCCAAGTAGAGTTTGTGGCAATCATGTTTGCCAACCTGGAGAGATTGCCAAATGGTCATCAGCTATCATGTCATCACAACGACAAGGTCCTGGCAAAGCTACTGGTGCACAGCATGGAAACATCATCATGCACCAAATATTTGTAAATTCAATTGCAAATCAAATGAAGATGATGTGGCTCCATTCAAGTCCAGCGGTAATGTCAAATCAAACAAATACAAACATGACTGGATCAAAATAACAGAATTTCCTATAAAGACATCTTTTTGTAAATCAAGTACAACCTAAAACACACCAATAGATCTAAAGTTAATGTTAAATTGGCAGGTCTAATCCAATCCCATAATGACAGAGTTTGAAGAATTTGCATATGCCCTTTTGGATCAGCTCTCAGTTGAGCTAAATGAGGAAAAGGAAATAACAGGTTCAAAAACAAAGGCAGAACAAGCATTTGCTTCAAAGATAAAATTTGAAGATATCGAGTCAATCTGCAACAGACTGTTTTCAGACATGTCAAAAAAAATAACAGAGTTTACTGGAATTCCAGTATCACAAACAAGAGTTGAATTTCCAGAACTTGTAGAATTTAAAAAACTCAAAGGACGTAAGGTGTATCCCACAGAAGAATCTGCAGGATTTGTAGATGAACTTTTTACTGCAATTGCACACGAAGATGTTCAAAAAATAGCAGAACTTGCAGAAAAACAGACTTTTAGATATTTGGTTTATTCGACCTATGCAAAGGGGTACATCTCACAGATATCTACCACATATGGTGACTTTTACGAGTCTACAATATACCTAAACAAGTTCATTTTATCCAGCTATCCACAGATAATACTATACAAACAGGGAGAACCCTATGAATCAAGGTTTGATCAGGTAAACTCTGGATATATTGGAGCCTTGAAGATGACTATCTTGGAGGAGCACATCCACTCCATACAGAATAATTTGTACAACATAAACAAAGCTGCAGTATCTGAAGTAAATGCAATCAATGAAGAGCTTGCAAAAATAATCTTGGGCCTTGATGATACTGCAATAAAGAATCTTTACAACTATTTGCAGATGCCAGAAGTTCCAGACGAATATCCAATTGCAAAAAGAGCAAATCTGTTTTTCATACTAAATCCAGACAATTTCATAGTTCAAGTTCTTGGTCCAGATGTGATGACATTTACCAAGGTAACAGTGGATCCTAAAATTTTAGAAATGATTCCGCAACTTCTTGATATCTACCAGAGATGGCTAAAACCAATACAGGCACACCATGCATCATTTACAGCAATGGAAGGAATGGCAGAATTTGCAGTGAAAAATATTCTAAGAGAAGACAAAGATTTTCAGAATTATCTAGTTACATTTGCAAACAGTGACATCTCATCATATCAAGTCAGAAAGAGTATGGGAACAGACTTTACAGAATATGTATTTGCAAAGTTAGGCAAAGACACATACAAAACTCTGATTGCAAATCCTCCCACAACTCGTGAACTCAAAAATCCAGAGAGTTATCTAAATCGAAAATGAGCGAATTTGATCCATTTGCAGCAGAGTGGATCTCGTATGCAAAAAATTCACAATACACATTGGTTGAAAAGTGCCTAAAACTATCCCAAATACTAGAATTTCCCAATCTAGACATCACAGAATATGTCCAGAAATTAAGATCATATGATCAAGGATTACGTGACCATGTATCTGATGTTAAAAATCCAATCTACCTTGTTTCCATGTTAAATGAATACATGTTTGACATCTTGGAATTCCAAGGAGACAGTGACGACTATTACAATCCAAGAAATAACTTTCTAAATGTTGTAATGGACAAGCATAGTGGAATACCAATTACATTATCAATTATTTACATCGAGGTTGCAAAAGCCATAGGTCTTGAGCTTCGCCCAGTAGGGTTCCCAGGTCATTTTCTTGTGAAATATTCAGAGGAGCTTATTTTAGATCCCTTCAACAGAGGTAGCCTGTTAGACATAGAAGATCTCCAGGACATACTTGATGCAACATATGGTGAAGGAGTAGAGTTTGAGCCAGAATATCTAAACGATATCGAGCCAGAAAAAATACTGATCAGAATTTTAAGAAATCTAAAGAGTTCCTACACCGAGTCTTTTAGTTATGAAAAAGCAATGCATTGCATAAACATGATACTAGGCCTTGACTCAAACTCGCCAGAAGAAATAAGAGATAAAGGAATCATCCAGACAAGATTACTACAAAATGATCTTGCGCTAGTATCGCTTAACAAGTATTTGGAGATGGCACCAGAAGCAGACGATGTTGATGATATCTTAGAGATGATAAAAAGCATTAAAGAAAAATCTAGTCAATAATTGATTGTACGTCTTTTCCTTTTTTGATTAGTTTGTGTTCGTATCTTACAATCTTGTTTCGCATTGTTCCTTTGAGAACATCTATCTCATGTCTCAAGCTGGCAACTTCATCTTCAAGTCTAGCTACTCTTTCATAAATGGACTCGTCTTCGCCTGCCATACTTAATCTTCACTGGATGTGATCTTAAAAATTTATGGTTTATTTTATTGAGGGTTTTGTCAGTATTTTCTATAGTGTGAATTCGCCGTTGCATGATTGGCATTTTCCTTTCTCGCTTCCAATCAATCCTATTATCAAAATTTTTCCTATTGTACCGCATTTAGGGCAAAGGCCAGTTGTAACGTTTTTTGGACCGCTTGATCTTGGTTTAACTGATTTTCTCCTTACCATTGAATAAATTCGCGAAATTCGGTTTATTAAGTTTAAGCGTAGATCGCAAAAAGCGCGGGGAGTGGGATTCGAACCCACGGGTCCTTACGGACATGGGATTAGCAATCCCACGCCCTACCAGGCTAGGCGACCCCCGCATAGATGTTGCTGAAATTTAAACTGTTATTATAACTTTGGAACCAGAGCTGGAATGGATTTTCCTATTCTTCGCCAAACCGTTTGTAGTTTTCTACAAGATCTTTGAGATGAATTTTCTCTCCGCCTACAATTTTCAGGTCCACTTGGATTTTGCCTTTCTCAATTGTGATGATATTGTATGTGTTGTCAAATAGTCCCCTCATTCTTTCAGATGATACAGTTCCAGCATTTGCAATGGATAGATTTCCAAAGTTCCAAAACCAAGGTCTGTGTTTGTGACCACATATGACTAGATCTATCTTGCTTGCAAGTGCGGTACGTAGTGCATCACCAGAATCTATTACAGTGACCCTATCATTTCCAGTATCAGGAACACCAATCAAATGATGATGCATTGCAAGTATCTTGGTTTTATTTTCATATTTTTTCATGGTCCTTTCAAGCCATAGATTTTGTCTATAGCCAATCTCACCCTCGTCCCTATCAGGTCTTGCAGTGCCAAGTGTCACAAGTACGGTATCTTCATCAAGTTCATTTACAGAGTCAAAAGGAAAGAATTTTTTGAACAAAAGATATCCGGTATTTCTATAATCGTGATTTCCACTGATTGCAAGTATTTTTTCTGTCTCAAACTGGGAAAACTTGGCCTTACATTTTTCATATTCTTTGAGTAGCCCCTCATTTGTGAGATCACCCGTAGCTACAATGACTGACGGCTTTAGCTGATTGATTTCTTCTACTGCCAGATCAAAGGTTTCTTCCTTGAATTGAGCACCGACATGAATATCTGAAATCTGTACTATCTTCACAACAAAATATCCAATAGGTGAGAGGTTTAAGCTTTAGCATTGCGTAACAAAATTTCAAATAATTTTCTAGTTAGAGTTAAATATACAGATACTACAATTCCCGCCTGATTTGGGAAAAAAGGCTGCAATAATTAGGGGCGATGGAATAGGTCCAGAAATTGTAGATTCAATGTTAAAAGTATTGAAGGCATGTAATACTCAAACTGAATTAGTTTTATGCGAAGCAGGATCTGAACAATGGGAAAAACATGGTGGCGAAACATACATCCCAGATGCAACCATGAAGATATTAGAAAATTCAGATGCAGGCTTTAAAGGTCCTACAACAACAATCCCTAAACCAAATTCTCCAAGAAGTGTTGCAGTAACTCTACGACAAAAATTTGATCTTTATGCAAACATTAGACCAATCAAGACATACAAGAGAATAACTCCAGATAAGACACTTGACTTTGTGTGTTTTAGAGAGGCAACAGAGGGACTTTACACCGGAATTGAATTCAAAGTATCAGATGATGCTGCAATTGCAATTAGAAAGATTACAAGACAGGGAAGCAGTCGTTTTATCAATTCTGCACTAGCATGGGCAAAGAAATACCATATGAGTAAAATGGTTGCAATAACAAAGAGAAACATCCTCAAAGTTACTGATGGAATTTTCTGGGAAGAGGTAGAAAAAGCTGCCAAGGCAAACCCTGGAATATCAGTCGAAGAACTCTACATAGATAACATGACACAGCAATTGGTCATAAAACCAGAACAGTTCAACGGGGCAGTTTTGGTGAGCACAAATCTATTCATGGATATAATATCAGAGCTGGCCTCTGGTATAATTGGCTCAATTGGATTGGTCTATTCAGCAAACATGGGGGATAGATTTGCCATGTTTGAGGCAGCACATGGAAGTGCACCATCATTTAAGGGACTAAACAAGGTGAATCCAACTGCCGCAATTTTATCAGGAGCATGGATGGTAGAATATCTAGGAGAGACTCACATCAAGGATGCAATATTTGCTGCAACAGACCAAGTAATCAATGAAGGAAAATATGTTACATTTGACATTGGCGGTAGTGCAACTACTACACAGATGACAGATGCAATAATAGAAATTGCAAAACAAAAGTTGCAAAAATAATTATAACTTTAAACCAGACCTTGCAGACAAGACCACAATAGAGACTAGAGATATCATCAATACAAGATAAGATGTGGTACTAAACTCTGGAACACTTGCAGTGTTATCGGATAGTGTAAAGTTTTCATGTACTATTGGAACTGGTTCATTTTGAGCAGGAGTGGATGATGGAACTGATATCAAATCAAGTGACCGGTCATCGTTTGCATTCATGTCACCTGCATTGTTGGCAGAGTTTGCATCAAAGAATAATTGGTATTGTCCACCAGGGGGATTACTCCACACAAATATTACAGGAACACTTTGTTTTGCAGGAATATCCAGCTTGACTAGACCATTGTAAAAAAGCGAGGTTTGGTTTTTTATTTTTAATGTAAATATTATGGAATCAGCATCAGCGTTTCCTGTATTTTGAATCTGTTTTGTTATAACAAGACCATTTGAAGTATAGTTTTGTTTTTCAACTGTGAGTGAATCATTAACCCAGGAAAGTTCTGCATGTGAGAATCCCTTTGATACTACAACATATCCAGAGGGCCACATGTCTGTCTTGTCATAATACCCATACTTGCCAACCGAGCCAAAGAATTGGGTGAATGATTGACCAGGCTTGATGGTACCGCTGTCAAATATGCCTTGAGGACCATAGTTTGATGTTCCAGTGGTAACAGTGTGGGTTCGGTTGTCTTGGTTTATCCAGGTGACAGTATCTCCAACAGAGATGTTTACCTGAAATGGACTATAGCATGAGAGGTTGGGCCTGCAATGATTTGCAGTTCCATTTATGATAGTCACCTGGGCATCATATGCCTGTGCACTTTGATATGATATAAAACAGAAGATTGTAGCAATGACAACAACATATACCAGATGATAAAATCTCAACAATACCAATTATTCTCCTTTACAGATAAACCAGATGTACTTTTTGTGAGAAAATCATATTAGGATTCATGTCAGTTTTTTGTACATTCTACAATTATTAGCTCTTCATAGAATAATTTCTTTTTTGCTGCAACATTTGCATCAAATCCAAGAGACTTGCATAGCTGTATCAAGATGTCATAATTTGCAAGAGAAGAGGTAAGAAATACTAGTTTGCCATTTTTTTTAATTAAATTACTGGCAGATTTTATTATCATACTTGGGATATCAACACCATCATGCAATCCATCTACCGTAGGATCAAGTAATTCATCAGATGGCAAATATGGCAAGTTGCATACAATCAGATCAAAACTAGAATAAAGTGCATCTGCTGCATTGCAGCATATACAGTTGTCAATAGTTTCATGCGCTTGTCTCAAAGCAGAAATGCTAATGTCAGTTGCAACAACAAGTGAAAAATTCTTTGACAGTGTTTTTGCAATTATTCCAGAGCCTGTACCAATGTCAAGTGCAGATGATCCTTTTTTATTTTCAATATAATCAGCAAGAAAGAACGAGTCCTCTGCTGGCACATAGTAGCTATTTTGCGATTCTTTTTGCAATGTCTATTATCTCTCCATCTGGCATCTCTTCGAGTCTTTTGTCAGAGTCAATTTCTATTCCCATTTTTTTTCCAATGTGTCGTATGGTCTTTCTCTTGAATGAAAAAAGTTTGTTTACAGTATGTACAATCTGTTCTGACAGTACATGCTTTGGAACAATTGATATGACAACTGAATCAACCTTTGGAGGAGGTCTGAAATTTGTTTTTTTCACATTTAGGATATTTTCAATGTCAAGGCAATAGCTTGCAAGAACAGATATGGCTCGTCTCTCTTTGCCATCCTTTTTGGCCAGTTTTTGGGCAAATTCCTTTTGAACCATTACAACAGCACACTTGAATTTTCTTTGGACAAGCCATTCTATTGTAGTACGGCTCTCAGAATAGGGAAGATTTGAGACTAGTATTGTAAACTCGATATCTTTCTTGAAAGCATCACCTTTTTCTAGAGTCAAGTTTGACACATGAGAAAAAGCATCTCTTGCTTTTGAGTATAATACGGGGTCTTTTTCAACTGAGATGACCTGTTTTGCATCATTGCAGAGAAGTTGTGTAAGGACACCATGACCTGTTCCTATCTCAAGAACAATGTCATCTTTTGATATATGTGCAGAATCAACTATTGATTTGGCAATTGAATTTGATGTCAAAAAGTGCTGTCCAAGCGACCTACGCTTGATCATTTTCTAACAAAGAGACTCATCCTTGTTTCTCCGGTTATCTCTTCGATGATTCTCTTTGCAATTTGTTTTGCTGGCTCTTTTAGTCCGACTCTTTCTTGCAAGTCCTTAAAGTCTGTAAACTGTTTCTTTTCCCTTTCTTCTAGCATTGTCTTCATGTAGGTTTTTCCAATTCCTGGGATTAGTTCAAGTGCATGTATCCTTGGAGTAAGTGGTTGTGCATTGTTAAGATAATCAATGAATCGTTTTTCATTTTGCATAACAATTTTTTCTACCACTGCATTTAGTTCACTCTGGGCAGAAGAAGATATTTGATCATGTTCTAGTCTACCAAGAACTGAAAGAATTTTTGTTCTTCCTTCTTTTCCAATGTATACTCGTTCTCCTATCTCAAAGGTAGAGTTTGGTAATGCTAACAATTCAAGTATAGTAAGTCGCTCTTCTCCAATAGCTGTAACAATAATTCCATCCCTGCCCCGTACTGTAGTCGACTTGCCTCTTGTAACAAAATCTAATACGTATGCGTATTCCTCATACTTTCTAGTTTGAGTGTGTTCCAAGAAAACCGGACTCCTAAACTTAAGAGTTCTCCTTGATTATCTTTAGCATCTTGTCGAGTGTCTCAGCAAGAATTAATTTCTTCCAGCCAAAAGTAAATGCTCGCAATTCAGCTTCAGTACTTGGGAGATTATTTACAATTTCTACTGCTTCTTCTTCTAGTATACCACATTCTTTTACTAGTTGTTGCTTGAGCTTCTTTGCAGCCTTTGCATCAATTTTTGAAAATTTGGTAACATAATCATATGTCCATCTTTGAATTTGGTCCATTGATTCGGTATCAACTTTTTCCATAATTTCTTTTACTTCTGGAATTGAGATACCTTGTTTCTTCTTTACTTCTTCCATCTATACAACACCAAATGGTTTGATATGGTCTAACCTTGTGATTAAGGTTTTTGACTTGTTACCAAGATTTACTGCAAGTTTTACAGTTCTTCTACCAACAGTTCTGACAGTTCCCACCTTTCCATGATATCTTCTGTGTGGCAATGCCTTGTGTTGTGAAGGATCTATAATTACCAAAACTTTGTCCCCTACGGCATATTCTCTTAGCAGAAAAGATACACCTCGGACTTTATCCTTAGTCATGACTGATCGTGACTTGTGCATAAAGCCATGTGAACGACCCTTTGGTTTCTTAGTAGTCATTAATCGTTAAGACTTGAGATGACCATAATTTAACACTTACTGGATATAAAGGAAAAAATTAGTACGGAGTGGAAGGCTACACTTCCATCCGGGGACAGGATGACAGACCTATTCTTCAGGTTCTTCTTTCTTTTTCTTCTTTGTCTCATCCTCTGGATCTGCAACACCACCTTCGGTTAGTGTGTACAGAACCTCTTGTTCTGGATGATGTGGGCTGTCAACCATTCTGGCAATTCGTTTCTTACCTGATTTCTTGAGGTATACACGGTATGTTGAGGCGTGTGCCACAACGTTTCCTCCAACAGGTCTTGTTGGGTCACCAAAGAATTGGTCAGGCGATGACTGGACTTGGTTTGTTGCAATTGCTGCAATATTGTATGTTTCAGCAGTTCTTGAAAGCAAATGCATGAATTTGTTCAATCTCTGTTGTCTTACAGAGAGAGTACCTCTGCCAAGGAATTCTGCTCTGAACAAGCCAACTGCAGAGTCTACAACAAGCAATTTTATTTTATTTTCCTCAATTACAGGACCTGCTTCTTGTAAAATTAGTTCCTGGTGAGCACTATTGTATGCTCTTGCTACCATAATTCTGTCAAGAACTTTTTCTGGATCAAGTCCCTTGGATTTTGCAATTGAAACAATTCTTTCTGGTCTGAATGTGTGCTCTGTATCAATATACAACACACCACCGTCCAAGCCACCTTCTTCTTTTGGTTTTTGAACAGTTACACATAATGTGTGGCAAAGTTGTGTTTTGCCTGCACCAAATTCACCATAAACCTCTGTTACGGCTTGCGTCTCTATGCCGCCATCAAATAAAGTATCAAGGGCATTGGTTCCAGTTGTGATCTTTCCAATATCTTGTCTTCTTTTATAGATCTCAGTTGCGGTGACAAATTCTTTAGCAATTTGACCATTGTCAATTAGCTGTTGTCTTGCCTTATTTACAAGATTTACAGCAGCGTCAAGATCCATACCAGTAATTTCTGATATGTCCACTGGTCCTCTTATTACAAGATCCATTATGTTATGGATTCCTGCATCACTTAGCTTCTTGGAAGTTACTGGGCCTACCCCATCTAGATTTTCTAATCTTAAATCGTCCATCTTACCGTATGGTACGGTACCGGTACCTAATAAATCTACTGTATCAAGGTTCTGTACAAACGGTGGGACATAGTTTAACCTGTTTTTTGTCGGGACATGAGATTATAGATGATACTTTGTCCCGTTTTGCACGTCTATTACTTCATGTAAAAGATTATTCTCCCTGACCTGAATGTAACTGCCATCATCAAAGTAAAATTGAATGGTTATGTCTGTACCACGGGGGTCATAATTTTTAACAAACGAATCCACGATTTCAACATGATAATGCTTGTCATCAAGTGCGTGTTTCACTCTTGAATCTGATAATGCAAGTCTAATTAGTTGGTCATTAAGATTCTCAGGCATGAATGGATTTTCATTGATTACTGTGATTATTACAACAATAGCAACAATAACTATTGCAGGAATGATTATTACATATCTGACCTTCACATATTCCTAAAAACCGATTCTCGATAAGTAAATTGCGATAGAAAAATACTAAACAATTTTCTAGTTTTTACTAGCGTTCTGTATCAAGGTGGTCATCCATTTGTTATCCCCAGCGATCTTTATTCCACAAGCTTCACTTGGTGTTTTTCCATCTAATCCCATATGCGGTCTAGACGCGGTACAATCAGATGGACACAAATTAACTAATTCTCAGTGTCAAATGTCGGGACATAAGATCATTACGTGTTCTTACTAAGAACATATAGGATATTGATCAGTATGACTACACCAAAAATAACAAAGAGTAATGGTAGTTTTGTCTTTAAATTATCTACTTTTGATTGATACCTTCGTATAATAAAGTAAGAAATTATCGAGAAGATGGCAGTAATAGCAATACATCTTGTAACAAGTTCCTTAGCAAGAACAGATGATAAAATATCTACCATAAAGAGAATGGTGTGTACAGGGATAATGAAGATACCGTATGATTATTTTTTACTAGCATTCGGAATCAATGTAATCCACTTATCTCCTTCGATCTCTATTCCACATTTTTCCAGAGTTTTACCATCTAAATCCCATATGAAGTCTAATTGTAATACATTTGCTATCCATCAAACACGACTGAATCTTGATTTTTTATTTTTCTGGCTGTTACTTTTAGTTTGGTAGAAATTTATGAACGACGAGTTTTCTTCTTCTTTCTGTTTTTACTAGATTGGTAGGCAAAAAAGCCAAGCACTATGCCAATAATTACAGTCGCTGCAACCATCCCGGTTAAGATTGATGGATTGACATGAGAAATATCCATAGAAATCAGGTATCAAAACCAAGTTAATTAAGATTGATCATGAACTAAATCGAGTCTGCAATTTTCTAATTTCAGATTATTGATATAACATTCCAACCTGTCAAGTATCTAGTAAGCTTGATTCTACAACTAGGACACCATTCATACCTTAATGTATAATCATCACATGCAGGATTAAGGCAAGTAGATTCTTTTCTACAACGAGGACAGATGTGATTTTTCAAGATTCTATCCTACTTGTGTTCTGTATCAATGTCATCCATTTGCTATTGTCTGGAATATAATTTACATTGAGCATGACTCCGCCAGGTTTAGGATTTGTTAGTTGAGGTTGTGGATTACATGGTGACGCCCTGCTACTCCCCATACTATGGCAAATCCAGCTATGCTTGCCACTAATATGGCGCCGACCATTTGTGCCGTATCTAGTGGAAGACATCCTACATTGTATACGTAAGCTTGCTCTCCACAGGATGGTTGTTGTGCAAATGCTAAGTTAGTACCTGCCATGGCAAGTATACCTAGCGTCATAACGAGTCCAGCTAGTTTTGCTGTACCTACGCTAACCATGTATCATATACGACATTGTAATATTTACGGATGACTAGAATTTCTCCGCAGGATCGTATCGTCTTATCTAGTGCAAGGTCTACGATCAACTCAACATAACTTTGAAAAAATTAGATTTTAGTTCATCAATATCAGATAACCGGTCAGATTCAGACCTAATTTCATCTACAACAGTATAGTAATCATTCACATACACTTCTTTGAGTACAGTTCGCAAGTATTCTGGATTATCTATGCATTGGAGAATCCAACAGTTGTAAAGAGATTGAAGTTTTGCAAGAACTAGATTATAGTTTGTATCTCCCCGTCTCATCAGCACTACCTCGATACAAGTTATGAAAGCTATCTTGTTTTCTCCTTCTATTGAAACCATCAAAAAAAGCCTAATTTCTGACGTTATATCATTTTGTATCACAGAATTATGAATTAGTGATGAAAACAAGCGAAACTATTATCCTTAGTTGATTTGCGTGTAGTTTACGTATTTTTCAAATTATAGGTACAATATTGCCACATGGTTTAACCATAACCCGAACATAGATTACAGCACTCTAGACGTTATCATTACAAATACCATAAAACAACCTAATTCTATTCTTCACTAATCAATTCAATGAATGCATCAATCTTGTTGTCCTCTTCAAGACCGGTTAGCTCATTTTTGATCTTTTCCACAGGTACAAGGTATTTACCATCAAACACTTCTTTTAATGCAAAATTTAGCACACCAGGTTTGCGATAACAATCTGAGAACGTCATGTGGTGAGAACCAAGTATTTCTGCTATTTTACTATGGTTACTGACGCCAAATTCCATTAGGATTTTTTCTATAATGACACCAACTGCATTACCAATCAGTTTTTCACTATCGCCCATTCCAGGTAATCATTGTACAGGATATCAGGTCATTAAAAAAGAATGTGTGCAGTTATAATTCCAGGAACATAGTTAATCGAGTCTTTTATACGATAAAGTCCAATTATCTATGGAACCGTGGATGTGTCTTCCTAGTGTACGATCACACCATCACTATGACACAAGTCCCTAATATCCACGGTTTCATTTTACAATAAAAAATCTACCAGGTTTTGCATACCCAGGACAGATTTGCCAGTTCAAAATGAACGAACACATTCTTTTCAATCTAGATATCATAGTAAATATTGCAGATTCTATACTGGCGGAATGTTCTTTGGGGTAAAACCCAAAGGGCGACCGCTAGAATCTGATTATTTTTTTATTTTATTTACCAGTGATTGGACCAGGTGTCCTTTGAACAGAAAATCAGAAATCTTGTATGCAGACACTGCAAGAGCTATGAATAGTCCACCTGTAGGAAGGACTAGAAGCGTATTCTCTAAAACTAGGATAGATTTAACCGAGGCATAGCCTGAAAACATTACAAAGACTAGCAAGGCAAACCCCATTGCCTCAAGGGCAATCGTTCTATGAGATAATATAGTGGGATTTATTGTCAAGAGAAAATCATGATAATTTCCAGATTAAAGCACCCGGGTAGATAATTTTTGACACAGGGTCAGATCAGACTAGTTTTAAAATTAATCAACAACAAGATGATGATATGATACCTGACAGATAACTTGTAAAATCTACTTTCTTTTTCTTTGGCCTGGTTTGTTTTGGCCTGGGACTCTTTTTAGGATGAATCTTTTTCTAAAATTGTCTTTGTTTCGTGTAATGGATATAGTTCCATGTCTTTCTCTTGATGGAACCTTTGGAGTTTGTCCTCTTACTTTTCCTGCTTTAGTAAGCGATCCGTGAGTTGGCACGAATAAACTCTTTTTTAATTCAATTTATGTATTTGGTTTAGGAAAAGATTTACCAGTATTTTGCCTTGATGGTCTCAATGACTCGCTCGTGTTCTGGACCCTTTCTTCTTGCATATTTTTCCATTGCAGTTAATGGAACACCACCCAATGTTCTTGCAAGACCTGTGAATGCTTTTTTCTTCAAGGTGTTGTTGCTTCCGGTTTTATCCATGAATTTCTGGATACCATACTTGAAGTTGTGTTGCCATGTCTTGTACATGACACCAAGTTGTGGTGCAGTCAATTCATTTCCAATATCAAAGAACTCTGATTTTTCAAGTAATCCAATTGGAACAAATGTCAATGGAGTTACGGTGAACTGGGATTCTGGCTGTTCTAGTTCTAGTTCATTGATGAGTCGTATTGTATCCCATCCATCCTCTTCTGTCTCTGCATTATCAAGACCCATGATTAGTGTAAATGCTGGAATCCAGTGATTCTCGTTTAGTGTCTTTACTCCTTCCTTGACTACCCAGTGCCATTCTTCTGGCTTGTATGGAGCAAGTTTTCTGTCTGCGTATTTTCCAATCAATCTTAGGCTTCCAGTCTCAAATCCACATTGGACTCCGGTCTTGTTGTTAGGACCTGACTTGATTATCTTTGAAAGATTTGGTAATAGTTTTTCATCAGCAATTGCACCAGCCAAAGTACCATGAGTTGGGTTTGTATGCTCAATTCCACAAGACATGACTGCCTTGAAGAGTTCCTCCAGTGCATCTCTGTTTGGAGCCATGTTCTTGGTCTTTCTTGGGTCAAGGCCGTAAACGAAGATATCATCACTGTGAAGCCATGCGTTTCGTTGTCCTCCTTTCTTTATGTTTACCTCAATCTCTTGTTTTACTTTTTCAGGTGAATAGTATCTTAATGGTCGTAGTGTAACATCACAGAACTTGCAACCTCTTCCACAGCCTCGCATGACCTCTACCATTCCGTGCATGCTTGGCTCTACAATGTTTGGTATGCTTTCAACATCTGGCTCATCCCAATAGTGGATAAACCTACCATGGAATTTGTTTTCATCTTTTCCAAATTCTTTTACTTCAACTTTGAAATCACTCTTGACAAATGGATTCATGTTTTCAAAGTCTCCAGCAATTAGTTTATTGAAAAATTCTCCAGCATGTCCGTCAATCTCTGGTGCAATTCCACCAAGTTCTCCTTCTAGTACTGCATACAATCCATATTCTTGGATCTTCTTTGGATCATAGTTGTACTGCCAAGTTCCAGAAGCTCCTGCAATAACTTTAGCATGACTTCCGTTTTTCTTTTTAGCAGCATTAATCTTCATGTGTAAATCGCGATTGTAAAATTCATCATATGATGTCTGTTTTCTTCCATAAGTAAATGTCATAGTTACAGGACCCATTCCAAGAGGATCCATTTCATAAGTTCCAACAACTTCAGTTTCAGGACCAATGAACTTGTCCACATGATCAGGATGTGCCACTACAACTTCGTTTCTCTTGTATCCATCTCGTAGAAGAGCTGCCTCTACTTTTCTTAATCCATATGGAGCATAGTTTGCAATACCGTTTTTGTGTCCTATTGGATTACAGATAAAGTCAAAGAGAACTTTAGGTGTAACTTGGTCTTTTAGGATATAGTACCAGAAACTGTTTTTTGGTCTATGTGGATCTACTGCAGGAGCACAACCAAAGAAGGTTGCAAGTGATATCCCACGATAAGGCGACATCAAAGTGCGGTCTGCAGTTAGTACAATCTTGGCCAATTTTCAATTTGGATGGATTTTTATAGCATTTTAAGTTTTCCGGAATTTCCAGAATTTAATAATTATCAAGTATGCCTGATTTGCTTCTATGAGTGTATCCAAACTCTTTGTTTGCAAGAAGAGTCACACCATCAAAGACAGTACCATCTTTGCATGCCATTACATCACCAAAGCAACAACTTCCACAGATTCCAATCCCACACTTCATCATCCTTTCAATGCTTGCCTCAACATGTGTCTTGTTCTCAGATGCAATCTGTACAACTTTGTGCATCATTTTTTCAGGACCGCATGTATACACTGCATCAAATTTATTTTCTTGGAATAATTTTGTCATAACATCTGTGACAAGACCTTTTTCGCCATAGCTTCCATCTTCTGTTGCAACAATCACTTTGTGTTTTGTCCCTTCAAGCAATTTGTTTGCAAGACCTTCAAAAAAGACTTCAAGTTTGGTCTTGGCGCCCATCACCAGAGTGACATTATCACTTTTTTTGAGAAATGTTATCATTCGTATTAAAGGAACAAGCCCTGTTCCTCCACCCACAAGAAGCAGATTGCCCTGTTTGATTGTAAACGAATTTCCATAAGGCCCACGAATACCTATCTGGTCTCCAACTTTTTTAGAGAACAGTTCAGTTGTGGCAAGCCCATGTTTTCGTACTGTAAATGCAGCTTTTCCATTTTCTTGGGATACCATCACACTCATCGGAATCTCATTTATTCCGGGTATCCACACCATTGCAAATTGTCCTGGAAGAACTTTGGATAGCATCTCATCAGAGAAAAATATAGTACGAACTGTGGGAGTCTCATCGACCACTTTTTCTATTGTTACAATTTTTGGAGTATCAAAACTTTTTTGCAATTCCAACCATCTCACTTATTTTTCCATAATTCTTTTTTTCCATATACTTTGAAATTCCATTGTTTATCTCAGAGAAGACACCGGTCCATTTTTCTCCAACAGCACTGCCAATCTGTACAGCACTTGCACCAGCAAGTAAAAATTCTACTGCATCTTCCCAGCTTGAGATTCCACCGCAACCAATAACAGGAATATCAAACTTGGAAGAAATTTCATAGACACATCTTACCGCAACAGGTTTTATCGGAGGTCCAGACAAGCCACCAATTTTATGGCTCAGAATGGGCCTTGCAGTTTCAACATCAATTGCCATGGCCCGAAGTGTGTTTATTGCAGTTATACCATCAATGCCGCTTTCACATGCAGTTCTCACGGTTTCAAGATAATCAGAAGAGCCAAGGCCTACTTTTGCAAGCACTGGCACCTTTGATTCTTTTTTTACTGATTTTATTATTGTGTGGACAAGTTCAGGATCATCACCCACCTCTAGTCCAACTTTTTCAACATGGGGGCATGACAGATTAAGTTCGTATCCTAGGATCTTTACATTTTCAAATTGTTTTATCATAAATGTAAAGTCTTCAGGAATTGAACCAACAAGACTAACGATTATTGGAATGGTTTGATTTTGAGATAACATTTTTGCAAAATATGGAGCACCGGGATTTGAGAGTCCAACGGCATTTAGATATCCATTTTTTAGTCCAATGATTGTAGGATTTGGGTATCCGTCCCATGGTTCTTTGCTAAGCGATTTTGTAACAAGTGCACCTGCTCCCTCTTTATATAGACGGCCAAAAACATCAAGCGATATTCCAAGAATGCCAGAGGCAAGCATTGTGGGTCTCTCAAGTGCAATTTGACCCACACGAGTTGAAATGTCAGGACTCACTTCTAATAATAAAAAATAGTTGTCTTATAACGTTTGATGCAGTTCTAGATCTATAATGTTACATTTTTTAGTAAGCCATGGAAATGCACTCTATGCATTCTGTCATTTTAACAGAGTTGGGTATTGCAGTTTTTGACGATAACAAATGTGTAAAGTCATTTCCATTTTCAAACCCAGCAATTCAGTATGTTGATGTAAAAAAAGAACAAGCCAGTTTCAATGAACTAGAGCATTTTCTTACTAGTTTGGGAACTGTTGTACTAGTAAATGATTCATCATTGCTGAAACTTTTTAGAAAAAGATCCATAGAGTCAGACCTCATGGAGGAGAAAAACATTGAAACAATACAATCTTCAAAATTACGTGTTCTTGTAGATTCAGGTTTTGCCACAAATGAAGGAGACGCAAGAGGTAAATTACGAGACTTTGCACTTAGCCTTTCATCATCTAGAGTAACAGAGATTTCTGAGAGTCCTGATTTGCACATAATTCAGGCAATTAACACACTAGATGAAACTGACAAGATGATCAACCTACTGAGCTCCCGAGTAAGAGAGTGGTACGGATTACACTTTCCAGAGCTTGACAATATGATTGATACAATTAACGGATATTCAAAAATTGTAATGGCTGGAAGAAGAGACAGCTTTACTCAGAGCACATACACTGATGCAGGTTTTCCAGAGGAAAAAGCCGAGATGCTGTCCTTGTTGCAAAAAAAGAGCAGAGGTGGACAAATCTCAGATGAAAATCTAGTCATTGTTCAAAGCATTGCAAAACAAATTTTGGAACTTTTTGAGCTAAGACAATCATTGGAAAAACACATTGAATCACAAATGCAAATAATTGCACCAAACATTTCAGTCATACTAGGTTCTGCAGTAGGAGCAAGAATTCTTGCCAAGGCAGGAAGTCTAAAGAGACTTTCATCAATGCCTGCTAGTACAATTCAAGTTCTTGGTGCTGAAAAGGCATTATTTAGAGCACTCAAGACTGGCGCACAACCGCCAAAACACGGTTTACTATTTCAACATCAACTAGTTCATGCCGCCCCACGATGGCAAAGAGGCAAGATTGCAAGAGCAATTGCTGCAAAAGCTGCAATTGGTGCAAGAGTAGATGTCTTTGGAGCGGGAAGAAATGATACATTACTTGAGAAACTCAACATACGAGTTACCGAGATAGGAGTAAAGTACAAGGACCAGCCAGAGAGACCAGCTTTCCAGCCACGAAGAAATGATGAACAAAGAGACAGAAGGTTTGGCGGAGGAGGAGATAGAAGATACGGCGGTGGTGGAGGAAGAGGTGGCGGCGGAGAGAAGAGAAATGACTGGCAAAAGAGCAAGAGAAAAAAGTTTGGAAAACGAAGAAGATAATATTTTTTGGGTAAAAATTGAAGGGGAAAAGAGACTTGCAACCATAAATCTTGTACCCGGAAATCAAGTCTACAGAGAAAAATTAGTCAAGATAGATGATGAAGAGTTTAGGGCATGGGATCCATATCGCAGTAAACTTGGCGCTGCAATAATGAATGGTCTTGAGTTTTTACCCATTGTCAGAAAATCCAAAGTTCTCTACCTTGGAGTATCCACTGGAACAACTGCAAGCCACGTATCAGACATTGTTGGTCCAAACGGAATTGTTTTTGCAGTAGAGCATTCAAGCAGGGTTGCTAGAGATTTTTTGGAAAGAGTTGCCTCGTTTAGATCAAACATTGTTCCAATATTACAGGATGCCCGAAGTCCCAAGGAATATTTTTCAGTGTATGGCCCTGTCGATGTTGTCTACGTAGACATTGCCCAGCCAGACCAGACAGAGATTGCAATACTAAACTGCAAGACATATTTGAAAAAAGATGGATACATTATGCTAGTGGTAAAAACACGAAGTATTGATGTTACAAGAGAACCATCACAGGTTATGCGCTCAGAGGCCAAGAAATTATCTGTCAACTTTGAGATAGTCCAAGAGATAAACCTGGAACCATATGAAGGCGACCACGGCATGATTGTAGCAAGATATCTAGGTTGAAGATTTTAGCAAAATTTTAACTGGTTTCCAGCTTTTTCTGACAAATATAGGCACGTCTCCATTTTGAGATACCCAATTTTTGATAAACCCCATAGTTTTAGAGTCAGACGGATATCCACTTCCCAAATCATGGTTTTTTCGTAGTTTTTCTATTTCCCTATCCCTGCTTACTTTGGCAATGATAGAGGCAGCAGAGACCACAGGATATTTTCTATCAGCATGATGACTTGAGATGATTTTTCCAGTCTTGGCAATGTTTGAAATGTATAAACCAAATCGTTTTGGGTTTACATCACACGAGTCAACATATGAAGAACCTGCCTCTAGTTTTTTTATCACTTTGGCCATATAGTTTGCCTCAAGTTGGTTTAGCAAATTTTTATTTACGTTCTTATCGATCATTTTAGGAGAAATCTTTGCAACATAATATCCATCCACAATAGACAAAATTTTTTCATACAATCTCTCCCTTGATTGTGGGCTGAGTTGTTTTGAATCTTTTACGCCAATCTTAACAAGTTGTTTTATCTTGTTTTTTTCAATCGATATTCCAGCTATAACAAGTGGACCCAAGACTGAACCCCTACCTGCATCATCTACTCCACAGACTAGCATTTGAGTTGTTCTTGTGTTAGATGTATTAAATCATTTTTAGGAGATGAATTCAGGCGATCATGATATCATTTCATGAAAAAGAGATGAAAGAAACCTCAAACGCATGAAAAGTCGCCATACTTTCCTTCTAGACCAGCTGCTCTTGCTATGCCAGCATCTGATTGGTCATTTTGTATCATAAGGTGACATATTCCATTTTTGTCAGAGTTGTCACGAAGATTGCTGGTAAATGCAATTGCTGCATTCACAGACGAATCAGATGGGTGAGATTTCTCAAACAGAGTATGACCAACTGCTTCTGGTACAGCTATCATCAAGATAACCAGAATAGCAAATTTGTTGATTGATTTTTTATTCATGATGTACATATGTAATCCATCTCTATATTCAGGCTGGAAGAGGTTTTCTTTGAAAATTTCCACTTTGGAAGTAAATAATATTATATTATCATCAGTATGGTATATCAATTTCCGATTCGGAAATTAATATTAATAACAGGTTTCAATATACAACATGCTCGATGAAATAGACAAGGTCATACTTTCACACCTAGGAAGAAATGCAAGGGTTTCTTCACAGGAAATATCCAATACACTTCAAGGTATGGGTTTTACAATTACGGATAGAGCGGTAAGACAAAGACTTGCAAGGTTAGAGAAAAATAAAGCTATTTTAGGATATTCCACCATTTTGAATCCTAGTCTAGTGTCAGAAAAAGTAAACAGAACAATACTTATCAAATTCAAATTTTCAAAAAATGTTTCAGATGGAATTGACAGGTTAACAAGATATCTAAACGAGTCACCTTTTTGCATTTATTCAGCAAGAATGAGTGGTGATTTTGACTGGGCTTGTCACTTTGTCTTTGCTTCAATAGAGCAATATGATCTTGAAACAAACAATTTTCTAAACAGATTTTCAGATATAATTTCAGATCTTCGTTCCTACGAGTCAAAGGCAACAAAGTCTTCTCCTTATGTTTTATTTGACGAGTATGCCACTAATGAAAAAAAATTACAAGTGTACACAATATTAAATTCCATAAAAAAACATGATAACCTAAATGATCGACTCCAATCAATAGTTGAAAGTCTTGTAAAATATTTTAATGCCAAGTTTTCAAGAATCTGGTTTTATGACAAGAAATCAAAGACGTTAATTCTAAAATACAGTGCAGGCAAGTACAAAAACATAGACGGCGAATTCTCCAGAATACCGTTAAATTCACTAAAAATTGGCTCTATTGCAAAAACAAGAAATCCCGTGGTTTCAAATGATGTTGTACATGACCCAAGGATAAAACACCACGAATGGGCAAAAAAAGAGAAACTCAAGTCTTTTGCAGGATACCCAATATTGTACAAGGGTGAGGTTGTGGCTGTTTTAGCCATTTTCAGTGAGAAATCCCTCTCACCGAGTGATTTTGAGATTTTAGGGATATTCTCAGATCAGCTCTCAAAAGAGCTTTCAGGCTTTTTTGAGGCAAAGGATTTCCTGCTCATACAACCTGAAGAAAAACTAGTCATTTCATGAGAGATGTCCAGAGCATCCAACAGATACATTTCAATTTATTAAATCATTTTAGACAGGAAAATCCATTGGAGTCTGAGCTTGCAGAGATAGTTGAGGGAAGCACAAGGCTTCTAGTACCAAAGGAATCATTATCAGAAAAAGTTCCGCCAAAAGAACCAGCTTTTTTCAATCCAAGGGCAAGAGTCAGTAGAGATTTTTCCATAATAGCATACTCAGCATTTCTTAAGAACTTCAAGGGGCCAAAGATTTTTTTGGATTCACTTGCAGGAATAGGTGCAAGAAGTATAAGAGTTGCAAATGAAATTAGTTCAATAGAAAAAGTTGTTGTAAACGATGTCAATCCACAAGCACTTGAGATTGGAAAAAGCATTGCAGAATTAAACCAAGTTACAAAATGTGAGTTTTCTGAAAATGAGGCCTGTAGGTTTCTGAGTCTTCATTCAACAAGAGATGGACGTGGTGCCATCGTAGATGTAGATCCATTTGGCGCACCTTCTCGTTATCTTGATTGTGCGATAAGAGCCACTTTTCATGGTGGACTATTGTCAGTGACAGCTACTGACATGACTGTTTTGCATGGAATATTTCCAGAAGCATGTCAACGCAAGTATTATGGAACTCCAGTTAGAACAACATATGGAAACGAGATTGCACTGAGATTAATTCTTGGGTGCATGAATATTGTTGCAGGGAGACTGGATATCATGATAGTTCCACTATTTGTCCAGCACAGCATGCATTACTACAAGGCATATACCAAGATACTAGTTAAAACAAACACCAAAAATTGTATGGGGTATATCTTACATTGCGATAATTGTGGAAACAGAAAAGTTGTACATGAGGTAGAATACACATGCAATATTTGTAATTCAAAGGCAAAACTTGCAGGCCCATTGTGGACAGAGAGTCTACATGACAAGGACTTTGTTGATTCCATGATATCAGAAGAAAAGAACTTGACAGTTGACAAGTCATGCATAACATTTCTTGAAAAATGCCAGGGAGAAATAGACATGCCACCTGCCTATTTCACACTAGATGAAATTGCACACAGAAAACAATCAGCGCCACCATCTCTTGCAAATATAATAGAAAAGATCAAAGGAATTGGGCACAGAGCCACAAAAACAAGCATGAATCCAACGGGATTCAAGACAGATGCTGCCATAGATGAAATATTATCTCTAGTTTAATTTCCAAGATATCCCAAGCAGACATAGTATAATTCGCTACTTGATTTTCTGCTTGCTTGAGGTTTTCTTAATTGCACTTTGGCAAATTTCTTTCTGATATAGTCTCTGAATTCAATTGAATATTGTCCATCAAAGACTTTGAAGAGTGCATTGCCTTTTTTTGCCAATACTTGATCCATTATCTTACTTGCAGCATAATTTAGTGAGATTTGTCTTGAATGGTCTACATCCCACATTCCAGTAACTGTTGGTGAGAGATCACAGATTACAGCATTTACCTTACCTCCAAAATATTCAAAAATTTGCTCTATAACAGATTCATCCTCAATGTCTCCCCTAATGAGATTAACTTCAGGAATTTCTTCAACAAACGATTTGTCAATTCCCATGACTTGTCCCTTGTTTCCAGAAAGTTCATGTGCAACCTGGGTCCATCCACCTGGAGCACAACCAAGATCCAAGACAAAAAATCCAGGACCTATTATTCTGTAAGATGTGTTTAGTTCTTTTAGTTTGTATGCAGCTCTGCTTCGATAGCCTTCCTTGTGTGCTAATCGCCTATACAAGTCACGCCTTGCATCGATTAATTTCATTTCTTTGCCTTCTTTGTAGAAAGTTCAGTTAAGACCCATTGTTCAATCAAAGGACAAGTCCTAGGGCTAATCTCTCCTTCAAGTGTACACTTTGATTCCACAGGACAAATCAGACAAGGAGCAGATTCTATTGATTGCGTTGTTACAGGAACATGTGCAATTTTTAACTTGTAAGTCCAACGTCCATTTTCAAGAATTTTTTCTCTTTTCACAAGATGTTGTCTTTCAAGCTTTAGTGCAAGTCTTGAACCATCTCTGCTTGAGAGTTTGAGTTTTTTCCAGAGTTCACTTTGAAACATACCATTGTCACCACGTTTTGCCACCAAGCCCAAAACAGTTGTTTTCAATTTTTCCATGTCAAGTCCCTCAATCTGGAAGTTTTCTATCTCTTTTTCATCAATTGCCTCTAGTTCTTCCTCTGAGAGTTCAGCATCCTTTTTCTTGCCTTCTTTGGATTTTTTCTTCTCTAGTTTGTCAGATTCTGTTTTCTTGACAAGTTTAGGTGATTCCTTCTTTTTTTCTGCCTTGGTCACTTCTTTTTTCTCTTCAGCTTTTTTGGTTGGTTTTTTTTCTTTTTTGGCCATGCTTAATCAATGATAACTAGAACGTTACTCCTCACTAGTACAAACGCGTGTGCAATATAATAACATATTATTTTCTTATTGTACCCTAAAGTTGGCTGATACACTAATGCTATTTTGATTAGTCTTGTCCTTCATTTCTGCCACAATCTGATATATTCCTGCTTTGTCAATTACAGGCGAAAATGTATCTTGGATCGGAAGATTAGAGTTGGTTTGTGCAAAACACTGTGTAAAATAGGCATGTTGAACAACCACCTGTTTTGGAGATGTACTTGGATCGTATATTGTCAAGTACAAGTCACCGCAATCAAATGAAGTGTTGTTTACCATTACGCCAAAGTTCATCGGTGTTGATATTGTATAATTGCTGACAAGGTTCAACAATCTGATTTGTTTATCTCCTACTTGCTGTCCAATGTCTGACGTAAACTTGTATTGCCACATGTTCAATTGTCTTCCAGGTTGTCCCAAAACATCAGACAGTACATATCCTCCAAAAATCAGCGATACAATAACAGGAAAGACAAAAACAAGATAAGCAATTTTTTTTACTGCCAATTGTAGTATAACCGCTCTAGTTCCCATATATCTATTTGGTCAAAAAAGTTCCAAGTAACAAATTTGACGAATAAGTTAAATCACAGCCAAGCCAATAGCCGCTAGATGCGACTTAGAAAATTTAGAGTTCAAGGTTATCGTTGCATTCATGATTCTGGCGAAATCAAAGTAGGAGATCTTGCAGCATTTGTAGGACGAAACGAAAGTGGCAAGACCACAATTTTAGAGGCCCTTACATTACTTAACAAGGATACAAAACTTTCTGATTTGGATTTGTGTGATGAAATGACAGAGGAACTAAAATCAGAGATAAGATTAGCTGAAGGAGACTTTGTACTAAATGATAAAGAGACTGCGTTGATTCGAGAAAAGTTCCCAAATCTTCAAGACATAAGGACAATGAAGATCTACAGAACAAACAAGCATCCAAGAGTACAATATGATTTTGGAGAGGTAAAAATCAGCGGAGAAGCAAGTAAGAGACTCAACTCTTGGGAAAACTTTGTAGATAGAATCAAGTCTTTTGTGGCAGCCATGCCAAACCCTATACGAATTAGAGTTGATACCAAGTTTCTAAGTGCCCCTCCGCCACGAACTCGTGAAGTATTCATGGACATGATGGCCGAATTTAACAACAACATCTACCTACTTGCATCACAAGAGCCGCAGATAATTTCAGAGTGGAAAAACATCTACCAAGATCTGGAAAGCATATTTGACAACATGCTAATAGGAACAAACGAACGCTCTGCACTAGACAATTTCATTGAAGACAAGCTACATCCCAGATTTGTGTACTTTTCAGACTATAAGAAAATACTTGGAAATATTGATCTTGAGGAATTTATCAGGGAGACAAAAGGAATCAGGGCAAAAGGATTAGAGTATGTTGAAGAATTCGACAAGGCAGAGACTGTAAATAATCTATTTTATTTGGCAGAGCTTGATGCTCAGAAACTTGAAGAGGCTCAGAATAGTCCATCAAGATTGATAAAATTACTGCACACTTCTAGTAGAAGACTCAGTGAGAGACTCAACCCTGCATGGAAGGGAGACCCCATTCATGTTGAATTGAGATGGAATCCAGGAAATGTTTTGAGTGTTGTAATATCAGACGTACACAGAGACGGCACTGTTACAAATACAGGATTGCTCAACAGAAGAGCAGAAGGATTCAAGTGGACTTTTTCATTTATTGTAAACTTTGCAGCAGAAACACAAAAAGCAGAATTAAAAGAAGCAATATTGTTACTTGACGAACCAGCAAGAAACTTACACCCTGCACAGCAAAGAGGAATTTCAGATCTACTAAGGGGTCTTGCAGGTTCCAACCAGATACTGTATGCAACTCACTCACCGTTTATGATATTTGATTATACACAAGGAAATCTGCTAGTAGTAGAACTTGATAAGAGAAGACATCTAAGTAAGATCTATTACGATTATTGGAATGCAGATGATCAGACCCTTATTCCAATACTATATGGCCTATCAAGAGGTCTTGTAGAATCAATAGTGGATAAGCAGATCGGATTTAACTCAAGACCTGTAATAATAGTTGAAACCATGTCTGATTGCATGTACCTTAATGCATTTGATAGATTCCTAAAAGATCCAAACCTTTCCATGAATCCACTTAACATAGTTGCAGCATACAACAAAAATTCAGTCATGTCACTTGCAATATTTTACAAAAATCATGGCTATGACACTTTTATTTTATTGGACAATACCGAAGAATCAAGAAAAATTGCCTCAGAGCTCCAGTCCAATGAATTCAAGTCTGTACAAATGGTCTTCTTTGAGTTATCAGGCCAGCCCAAACTTTTCATAGAAGATCTCTTGATGGATGACGATTATCTTTATGCAGTAAACCAAACTTATGAAGTCAGATTACGAAAAGAGGGATACGTAACTCTTACCAAAGACCAAGTGGCAAGCAAGGGCAAAAAGAGCATAATAGACAACCTAAATGAGATTTGGAAAGAGAATCAGCATTTGGGCTGGGAAAAATTTGACAGAGAAGACATTTGTAGATACATTTGTGAAAAAATAGTGTTAGGTGAGACGGACTTTTTATCAGACAAGACAAAGGACCAGTTCAGGTCATTATACAGATTGATTGCTGAGAGAATAAGACAGAATCAGAATCTGGGTATCCAGTCATCTGCAACCAGTAATAGATGAGACAAAAAATATCAGCATTTGTACTTTACTCATAAATTATACTGAGATACAAGATAGGAAAAGTAGAATTTCTTATTAAGATTTAATTGAGAGAAAGGTTTGGAAGTGGATGAGTAACGTGTTATTAAAATCAGTCATTATTATTGCCCTACTTGTCGGTAGCATATTTACAACATATTCTGGACACTCTGCTTATGCAGCTCCAGGATTTGTAACTGTAACTGCTACAAACACATCAGGTACAACGGTTATTTCAGTGAGTAATAGTGCAAACAATACTGCAAATATTGTTTCATTTATTTTACAGATAAACAATGGTGGTACTTTCAAATCATTTAAAATTCAAAACGGTTGGGCAGGTATGAAGACTTCACAAACTACATTGGCATTTAGTGCAATAGTACCATTGGCACCAGGAAAGACAACATCATTTGAAATCACAACTGATCAACAAGCACCAACCTTAACCTGGAAGACATCAGATGCAAACAATATAGATAGAGAATCAGGAGATATTGGAGTTCAACAATCTACTACCAACCCCAATAATGGTAGTACACAGACAACTAACAATGATAACAACGGTGGCAAATCACAAGGTAGTACTCAGACAACTCAAGCTCCTAGAGGCGTACTTGACACATCAACATTTAGAATAATTCCTTCAACTCCATCACCAGGTTCTCACATCCGTGTAGTTGGTCTAAGTTTTTCAGCACTAGCGAGTCTTGATCTGTATGTAGGCAATGACAAGATAGACACATTTTCATCTAATGATAAAGGAAACTTTGTAACAACCGTAGTCTTGCCAGAATCAGAACAATCTGGAAGTGTTAACTTTGTTCTAAAGGATCAACAGGGTAACGAAAAATCATTTTCTACAAATATCAAGCCACAAGGAAATAACCATGTGAATACACAACAAAATATTCCGCTCACACTAGATGTTGATCCCATATACCATAGAGGAGATACAAAAACAATTTCCGGCATGGCTAGTCCTGAAAATACTATAACCATAACTCTTCTTGATTCAAAAGGAAATCCAATAACAACTTCTACAGTACAAGCAGACAAGGATGGAAAATACTCGATGAGTGATGTAGTGCCAATTGATAGAGACTTTGGCAAGTATACAGTTACAGCTTCTGATGGAAAAACTCAGGTAACCAAGCAATATAGCATTGTTACTACTCATAATGTCTCAGTTGCACCATCTGCAACAAGATATGAGCCTGGACAGACAGTTTCCATAAACGGCACTTCAATTTCAAATCAAATTGTACATTTTGTCATCATGGACCCCACCAATCACCAGGTCTACGCAAAGGATGCAAATGTAACATCTAATGGTACAGTTTCCATGTCATACAAACTAGAAGATTCATCCATGAAAGGAACCTATGCTGCAGACATAACACAAGGTAATGATCTTGTAGTGGTATTCTTTGGAGTAGGTGAAGACCCATCCCCACCCATAACAGCAACACTAGACAAACTCAGTTATCAAAATACAGACAAGCCTGTTGTTAGTGTCACAGGTCCGTCAGCTTCAACTATCAACTTGATCATAGTAGATCCATCAGATAAACAAAAGTTTGCAGATATTATCAATCTAGGATCAGATGGACAAGCATCCTATTCTTTTAATTTGACATCATATACTCCAGGAATTTATTCTGCCGTAGTATCGCATGCAGAAGAAAAAGTTGAAAAATCATTTGCAGTAGGACTTTCAACAAGCACAGGAAAAATATCACTTAACACAGTCAAGGATTCATACCTACCAGGAGACAATATCATAATTATTGGAACTGCCAATGCAAACAGTCTACTCCAAATTTCATTGACTGATCCAAATGGACAAGTAGTAAAATCAGTACAAACATTCTCAGACAAGACGGGTCACTTTTCTTCGTTTGATTTTACCATACCATCTATTGCAGTTCCAGGAACATGGAAACTTGATGGCACCAGTGGAGTAAACCACTCATCTGTACCATTAATTGTAAAATCATCCAAACAAGCAATCACAGTTCACCTAGATAGAGCTTCAGGAGTATACACAAGAGGAGATATTGTACAAGTCTCTGGAACTGATGCCGGCATTACTGCATCAGTAAAGATTACCATCAATAGCAACAGTACAATTATTGATACCCTACCAACCTCGGCAACAAACAGAGGTGACTTTGACACAGCATGGCAAGTTCCACGTAATGTTAATCCAGGCCAATACACAATTCAGGCATCTTCCATCACAGGCAAAGCAGTAATCAGCATAACAATTCAATAAAAAATCCAATTAGTAATATTTTTTATATCCACTACTTGTCAACGATTTGTGAACCTAAAAGACAAGATAGCTGAGATACCAGACTTTCCAAAAAAAGGAATATTATTCAGAGATATCAGTCCGCTCTTAAGAGATCCATCAGCTTTGTCTCTTGTCATAGATGAATTTACAAAAATAATCCATCCAAATGATGTGGACGTTTTTGCAGGAATAGAATCAAGAGGTTTCCCACTGGCTTGTGCAATGGCCCTCAAATACAACAAGGGTATGATCATGATTAGAAAACAAGGAAAATTACCAGGTCCCACTCACAAAGTATCGTACAGTATTGAATATGGTTCTGCAACAATGGAGATACAAGCTAATGCAGTAAAAAAAGGTCAGAAGGTGTACATTTGCGATGATTTGCTTGCAACTGGGGGTACTGCAAAGGCCGCTGCAAAATTAGTTGAAAAGATAGGAGGTAAAGTATCAGGTTTTGCGTTCATGGTAGAATTAACTGATCTAAAGGGATCAAAAGCAATCAAGGGTTACAAATACAATTCATTGGTGAAATATTGACCGAACAAGCAGAGATAGGAATTTTTGGTGGAACCGGAATATATGATTCAGGTCTTCTCACAGAGAGTAAAGAGGTTACAATAGATACCCCATTTGGCAAAACTTCAGATTCCATAACAGTTGGAATGTACAAGGGAAGAAAAGTTGCATTCATGCCAAGACATGGCAAAAAACATACAATTCCACCTCATTTGATAAATTTTAGAGCAAATATTTGGGCATTCAAAGAGATGGGGATTAAAAGAATTATTGCACCGTCTGCAGTTGGAAGCTTAAAGGAGGAATTAAAACCAGGAGATGTTGTACTTCCATCCCAATTCATAGATTTTACAAAATCAAGAAAGTATACGCTGTATGAAGAAAGCAAGGTCATTCACATATCTGTAGCAGATCCATTTTGTCCTGAGCTTCAAAATGTTGTCTTAGATGTAGCAAAAAAAATGAACTTGCACATACACAAGGATGCTACATACATCTGCATTGAGGGACCAAGATTTTCAACAAGAGCAGAGTCCAAGTTTTACAAAAACGTTATTGGTGCAGATATCATTGGAATGACACTAGTTCCAGAATGTCAACTTGCAAGAGAGGCTCAGATGTGTTATGTATCAATTTCAACAGTAACAGATTATGATGTATGGGCAGACAAGCCAGTTACTGCAAAAGAGGTTCTAGAGACTTTATCTAAAAATGTAGGAACTACAAAGAACATACTTTCATTGCTTTTTGATTCCATACCACAACAACGCGGTTGTTTGTGTCACAAGGCATTTGAAGAAGCACAGTTCTAGCCGTCTGCAAACGAATCTTTTGTGAGTCCTTCTGGGAGAGTAATATCACCGCGAACAAGCTTTTGTTGCAGTTCGTTTATCACATCATCCACATCATAGCCAAGTTTTACAAGACTTTTTTCAACAGTCTTTGAGATCTTGGCACCTATGTTATGCCCACCAATTCTGCCAAAAGCTATTGCAGTAAACTTGAATGGATGACTATCAATAGTAAAAGTGCCAGTTATCTTGGCAGCTATTTGACTGCCGCGTACATTGTTAATATGAACTTGAATGTCCATCTAAGATTTAGATCTCTATTGCTTTGTTAATGGAGTTTTCGATAAGAAAGTTCCAGTGTTTATCATCTTCAATCTTAAAGTCTTTTACCTTGAGTTTTATTACTTTTTCATCAACACATTCATGTTGAATTTCGTCATCTTGCTTTATCTTGACTAGTTTCCACTTGTCCTTGTGTTTTTTAAGATTACATAATAGTACAGCCCATTTTTGATCTGGGGATATTTTTGGCATGCCAACATAGTCTACTATGCTTTCAATTCCAAGTTGTTTTTCTTCACAGAAAATTTTCTTGCACTTGACGCATCTCCACGTATCAACAGAACCTATAGTTCTTCTTTCATAGTTTACATTTGTAACTCCAAAGTATACTATTTCATGATTACAAGAGGACTCTTCGTCTAGAGACATGTTTCCTCCTCCATTATTGGTTATATTTAGTTCTTGCATCATCGTACGGTTTTTCTAAAATAATTGAAATGTTATCTACCAAAAGATTCTTCTTAAATGGAATATTTTCTCGTTCACACATTCTTCTGTACATATTGACAACCGCAAATCTTGGATGCATCGATTCAAACTCTGTCTTTGTAATATCAATAAATCCCCCATTTTGGATAAGACTTGTTGCTACTTGATGCGCCTCATCTTCAGATATACCCAGATTCTTTGCAATATCATGAGCAGACATTTTGCCTGTCTTAACCACCAAGACGTAAACTTTGGATTGAATCACAGACAGTCTGAGTTCTGAAACAATATTTTCTTCAACGGTATCAATATTGACACTCATAAACATTGAGACTTGTAATGCCATAAATAAACATGCTAAGCCACAGTTGAAATTAAATATGGAACGCGGTCAATCTTCTCATGAGATTAATCATAGGATTAACTGGAAGTTCAGGAATTCTATATGGTGTAAGAATGCTAGAGGTTCTCAAACAATGCAAGGTCGATGTCCATTTAATCATGACAGAATGGGCAAAGAAATGTTTGGCATTAGAAACTGATTATGATTTAAAATATGTAAAATCACTGGTAGACCATTATTCTGATGATTCAAACATGGCTGCAAGTGTTTCAAGTGGAACACACAAGACAGATGGTATGATAGTAATTCCTTGCACCATGAAAACGCTTTCAAGTATTGCCAACGGATATGAAGAAACTCTGGTGGCTCGAGCAGCTGGTGTTACAATGAAAGAGTCTCGCAAATTGGTTCTGGTTCCAAGAGAGACTCCACTTACTAGCATACATCTTGAAAATATGCTCAAGCTTTCTAGAATTGGAGTTGTCATGTTGCCTGCCATGCCAGGCTTTTACAACAGGCCAAAAAATATTGATGACATTTTAAACCACGTGGTAGGAAAATGCCTGGATCAATTCGGAATTGAGCATAACTTGTTCAAAAGATGGGAAACTACCTGAGACTCAAAAGTAGTTTCTTTTGTATAGTTACAAAATAGTTGCACATTTGATTTTGATTAAAATTCTACGAGTGTTTATATTTGGAGCATAGTTAAATCAAACAGAATATCTTTGGCAAGCTACAAAAGCAGATACTCTAATGACAAATCACTTGATTTTATAATTCCCTTAATGGTCTTGCTGTTTCTGGGCGTTGTTTACATGCTCTCATTGAGATCATCACAAGGATACGTTAGTTTCATACTAATTGGAATTGCTGCAATGATTATGATTTACTGGGTAAAAGTATTAAAGAAGATGACAGTCGAAAGTAGTACTCCACAATATACACCAAAAGAAGCAGACACAAAGAACTGGGTATATGACCTCATCAAGGGTGAAAAAGAGACAATATTTGTAGCCGAGGTACCAGGCCCAGAAGATCAAGTTACAGTAAGACTGATTGATGGAATTCTATACGTACGAGGCTCAGCACATTTTTCAAAAGAAGTGCCAATTGAAACAACACCAGACATGGGAATTCATGATTTCAAGTATAGAAACGGTGTTCTTACTCTACGAATTAAAAAATTAGAAACTCTTTGATTCTTCTAGCTTTGCTGGAAGATACTTGTCTGTAATATTAGTAAGACCATACTTTGAGAATGCCTCAAGTTCTGCTTTTCTTTTCAATTTGAGAAATACTTCGAGTTGTTTTTTCCAGTTTCCTTCTTGATATCTAGGGTCTTTTTGAAGATCATAGATTCTCTTTATGTCAGATTCTGTCATTGGAATTGTTGGAAGTTTGTATTTTTCAATATCTGTTGCCCAAACACCTAACCACTTGGCATCTGGTACAGTTAGTTCTCTCAAGTGAGCAGCGTTTGCAGAGCCAGATTTTATGACCATTGCAATGTGTTCACCATACACATCACCGTCTGCTAATATCACAACAGGCAATCCCATTTCTGAATTCAGTCTTCTCAAAAGATTTCTTGTCGAACGCGGGGCTTGACCTGCAGTATCAACAATTATAGCTTTGAATTTTTTGTGAACTTTTTCTTCAACAAATCTTGTAAAAAGACCACCCTTTTCTATTGCAATAACAAGTTCTGCACTAGTATCAACAAGTTCAGCACTACTCAAACTTGGACCTATCAAATACCCATCAGGGTGATCCGACAGATTCATTCTCTTTCCCTCATATCCTGGAACAGTGTATTCAATTGTCAAATCTCCAAAGACACTGCTTCTTTCTTCAGGAAATATGTGAAATTCTTCACGTGGACTTGTGAGCACCGCCTCTAGATCCACTATAATATTGTCAGATTCTGGCTGATCCTCAAAATCAATGCTAAACGCTTGTGATGAATAGTAAATGTCTCTTAATGTGGATGATTTTCCCTCACGTACGAGTCTATTGACAAAAAAAGCAAGCCAGGCAAGTTGTGTATAGGAACGCAATTGCGACATGTTTCTTGAGCTTCGGACAGCACTTGCACTACCCAAGATGTATTGTCGTATTTTTTTATCATAAACGATGTTGCTTACAGATCTACTGGGTATTACAAACTGTGGAAATTTTCCTTTGTCAAGATGATCATAGATGCTAATACCTTGTTGTTCAAGTAATGACAGTAATCTTTTCTTTCTTGTCTCTGCGGTTTTTGCATTAGACTTGTTCTTCAATCTCACTTCCCATCCTTATTAGTTGGTTATAATTTGGTTCTTTTTTCTTGCCAGCAAGTTCAGTGGCAAATTGTGCAATGAGTGGTACATATTTTGAATAAAGATTGGCTCTCTTTTTTGCCATGTCAGCTGCGCCTTGTCTTGACATGTGAACAGCCAATTTTCTTGCCAAATATTGTAATGCGTTCTTTAGTTCTCTTTCAAGTTCAGGTCTATCTGCTACATTTTCTTTTCCTACTGTTTTGTATGGAATTCTTGTAGAACAGATGTGTGATACAATAACAAGGGGCGGATCTCCTTTTATTTTATATCTGGCCCATTCAGTCTCGTTAACTATTTTGAGTACTACGTCACTACCTTCATCATACAAGAGCGGTATACGATTTGCAAAACGGTAAACCTTGAGGCCACTTGGAGGAATATCTCCGCCATAAGCAATTCCCATTTCAACTACAAATGGAAATCCAGAATATGCCGATGCGTTGCGTTGCCAGACAGCTGCAAACTCTGGATTGAAAAACTTCATAATTCCTTTTGAGAGCGGTTCTTCTCCCAAGGGTGCCAAGCAGCTAGGATCTGGTGCAAGGAACTCTTCAAATTTTTGAAGTGCATCTGCTAGTTTTACCAATTCCTCGTTTGTCATGCTGCCTATTCTCTTGTCTGGCTTGAATTTGGCAAACTCACAGAATTTTTCTGCGGTGGTTGGTCCAACCCTTTGGAATCTCTTTGTTAGAAATGTGAGAAGCGTATCTCCTTGAACAGTGCTTGCAAGTTGCTTGTAATAGGGACTTTCTGGGTCCAAGTCTACTGCATGAGTCTGAGATTCACCAAAGTCCCAAAATGTAATGGTCTTGTTTGCAATGTCAATATCGTCAATTCTAATTTTTTTGAGCCCCTCAAAATCAATATTTAGAAATGACATGACTGAGATCACGGTTCTTACCGGTCTTGATATGTCAGACCAACGTTTCTGTGCACGCTCTAGAATCTCTTTTGGAGTGAGATTTTTTTTCAAGCTCAGTTCTTTTTTGACTTTATCAATCATCTTGTTATCGATAGTTGGAATCTGATAATGTGTGTCAGTTATCATACGTCTAATGGTTTCAACATCAATACCATGTGGATGAGGTTTGATTACTGTCGGTGGACGTGGCATGTCTTTTACAATTCTTGCATAATGGAATTTTTCTCCACTTGGATCTTCAAATGTTATTGTTGCATAAGGTGTGATAAGTGAAGTCTGATACACATAATCTCTAATTTTTGATCCTGCTTTGGAGTAATCACCTTCAAGAACAATACTTACTGCAAGACCTGTTTTTGATCCTTCTTTTGTTGTATGTTTT
Source organism: Nitrosotalea devaniterrae (assembly GCA_900065925.1). Classification (GTDB taxonomy): domain Archaea; phylum Thermoproteota; class Nitrososphaeria; order Nitrososphaerales; family Nitrosopumilaceae; genus Nitrosotalea; species Nitrosotalea devaniterrae. The sequence continues at coordinate 1,463,487 of LN890280.1, forward strand.
TGGATGACTGGTTTATTTTTCTGAATATCAAGTAACATTACAAATTCATCAATTGTTTTACCATCTGAGCAGCTCTTTACAGTGACGGGTTTGTTTGTAGTGATTTGACCATACAGTATTGCCATGGTTGCACCAAGACCAAACATTCCTCTGGCTTGTTTGAGACCAAATTTAGAACCATAAAGAACAGTACCAAAAGCAAGCGGAATATGTTCAGAATCAATTCCAGGTCCGTTATCTTTTACAGTTAAGATGTAATGTTTCGGATCTGCTTTCTCAGGATCCACTGCCTTTATTGAAAGATGAATATCAGGAAGTATTTTCTTTTGATCACATGCATCAAGTGCATTTTCTACAAATTCCCTAACTGAGGTGTAAAGTGATCTAGTTGGATTACTAAATCCTGCAAGGTCTCTGTTCCTGTAAAAGAACTCACTAGGAGATATTTGGCTGAAAACTTCTTTACTCAAGGATATTTCCACCCTCCCAAAGTTGAAGTCTTTCTAACTTTTGTCTTCTTCTTGATTCTTGAAGATCATTGTAGACCTTTCCATGAGTACTACCACTTGAAATAGACGTTATTGCATTTACGGCAGACTTTAGCTGGGTCCCATCTCCAATTATGGCAACAGTTCTGCCATAGACAGACACCTTTGCGCCACTTAGATCCTCAATGTTTTTTCTAACACGACCACCTTCCCCTATTATTCTGCTCTTTATCCTCTCAATCTGGGCAGATGATCTACCAACAAATTGACGTAAATCCATAATGTGCAATGAAGTTTCCTCCTGAACAAGACGCAGTGCATTCTCTGCCGAGAATCCACGACCTATAGCCATAACAATTTCTTCAGCCTTAAACGGCATTATATTTTCAACGTCGCCCACTCCCTTTATGACTGTCTCGCCTGTTTGACCGTCAATTGACAGTGAGACGGAACAAATTTTTTCTATTTTGGCTTTTATCTTTCCGGATTTGCCAATTAATACTCCAACACGATCAACTGGAATTAGTATAATTTTTTCAAAGATCATTTTGTAACCCTCTTAAACACATCAATTGGATTGTCCACCGTTAGTCCTCTCTTAACAAAGAATCTAGTAATATTACTAATATCTCTTTCAAGAAATTCTTTTGTTTTAGGATGCCTTATATCTACCGCAGAGCCAAAATCAAAAACTACAGGTCCATTCTCTGTCTTGAAAATATTATATTCTGAAAGATCAGCATGAACAAGTTCTGCTTTTTGATATAGATCTGAAATGATTTCTATTGACTTTTCATAATCAGTATAATTTACTTCAGATTCAACCAATGTTGGAGATGGTACACCATTAGTTCCCACAAATTTCATTAGTAGAATATTTTTCACCACAGTTATTGGTTCTGGACATGGAATTTCAGAGTTAAAAGACTTGCTTAGATTACGAAATTCTTTTTTTGCCCATAACTCTACAAGAGATCTAGTACCTCTTTTTATTCGGGTAAATCTCGGATCTCCAATAAGGTAAGGGTAACGCTTCTTAAAATTCGATGTAGTTACAAGATAAATTTTTACAGCAAGGTCTTGGCCTGAAGGATCAACTGCCCAGTACATTTGTGATTCTTTTCCTGCACCAACTGCACCATTAACATATGAAATAATGCCATTATTTATCATCCGTGAGAGAATCATCACTGTTGATTTATCAAAGACTGCCTCGAGCACTTTATTTTTATCAAATACATCTTTCTCGGTTTTTTGCTCTCTTGCTTTTCCAGCAAGCCTAATGTTCATCTTTTTTGCCAATTTGCCCCGGAGTTCAAAATTAGATTCTTCTGTAGGAGAATCTTCGGATTCGTCAGTGATAGAATCTTCAGATTCATCAATTATTTCTGATAAATCTAGATCGTTTTCTTCTATGACCTCATCGTTGAGTTCATCTGCAGAAGTTTTATTCACTTTAGATTTTGCTCCTAATGACAATATAGTTTGTAATACGAACCTTGTAAAATTGATTGCTGTTAGAAATCTTGTGGTAACAGTCCCTTTTGTTTCAACATTTCAACTTGTGAGAGTGTATATCTCCAAGTGATATCTCCACGGTCATCTGATCTAAAATCCCAAGGAGCGATTGTTACAACATCATTATCTCGTATCCAGATTTTTCTTTTTAGTTTTCCTCTAATTCTACCCATTCTTGTCTTATCATCAGTACATCGTACAAGTATGTGATCACTACCCAAAAGTTTTACAACTCGTCCTAACATCTCGCCTTCTCCAGGCAACTGCATTTCCTTTAATTCACTTTCGTTTAGTACTTTTCGCTTACCCAAAATTCTCAGACAACAATGTGTTCAGTATGTATATAATCGTTGTATTTTCAAAATTTGAAAACAATAAGAAAAGGAATTCCCTCAATTTCTTTTACGCCTTTTCCAGTTCCGACTCCTATTTTTATTGAAAGATCAATTGTTTTTTTACCAACCATATTGATTATTGAAGAGGTTCGTAGAAGAGATTCTGCCTCTTTTTCATCAACTATACGGTCTCCATAGTAACTCTTGGTGATTTTTATCTCTAGATCAGATTGCTTGACGGTTCTGCCAACCAATTCAGCGTCACAGATATTCAGCATCCTATTGCGCTGTTGATTCACTTGTTTAACGGCAAAATTCATTTACGCATATTGACCCTTTAGCGGAGACCTGGCTCCACATGCTTCACATTTGAGAAGGGTCACCCTGTTTTCTTTTTCGACTCTAGTATCAGGACTTTTACATGTAGGACATTCCACATATTCCTTAAGGTATCTATTCAAAAGAGCTGAAAATTCATGAGGATCTTTTTTGCCAACAAAGACTGCTTTGTCGCCTCCAAATTGTGCAGGAGTTGCAAATTCCTTTGAGAGGTATTGAAGAAGTTTTTCTGGATCTCTTCTTAGTATTTTTGGAAATTCTGAAAAGTTTCTGAAAAATGTTCTATTTCCCTGCCACATGATATCGACTTTGGGAAGTTCAAATCTTGATGTAGAACCAGTCTTGGTTTGAGATACTTTATCCTGAATGTTTTTTAGTAATTTTTCATATTCGGCTTTTGTCAACTATTTCAGTATGAGAATCGCTACCTATATTGATTTACATGACAAATTTGCTTGCTTTGTAGTACGATACAGTATGCAATTATGCGTGAAGGTCACTTTCAAAATTAATAATTTTATTCTTTATTGTAAATATCACATATTTTTTACAAATTTTTGTATCAACTAGACATACAGTTTTTTGTTATTTTTAGCCTTAGAACTGTTTAAGAAAGGACCTAGAATGACTTTTGTCCACTAATATTCTAAAACGACTCAGCATCATTTCAAGTCCCATTTGTCTTGTTCTTGCGTCTTTCACCCCTTTAAATAACTCAATTAGCATTTTCGAATTTAGTTCAAGATCAGCATCTTGGAGGAACTTTGCACCGCCTCGGATCACATCAGCAGCGTTAACCATTCTTTCTATCATATCAGGATCGGATGGTTTTTTCTCTAGTTTTTGTAGACAGTCAAAAACGAGCATGGTTAACCGTGAACACTCCTCAAGGAACAAGTTTTTGTGTGTTTCAATGAGAGCCATACCATAGTACCGTACATTCCCCATTTAAGGTAATCGTCGATATAAAATTCCCTCATATGGATAACTACATCATTTGTTACCATAAAAATTCTACCAAGGACTTATCCATATGTCCCGGACAAGTAAATCAATTGCCAAGAAAAGAATACAAAACAATTACAGTAAAAACTGAGGCGTTTCAAAAGTTTGTGAAAGCCATAAGGGAAGCAAAAAAGGATGATCCTTTGCTTGATAATAGTACATTTCTAAATTCGCTTGTTACAAGACATCAGAAAACTAGGCGGTTGTCCTAATGAAAGCAACTGGCTTTGTCGGATCATGGTCAAAATAAAGATAAACATGTCTATTGGTGAGCTAATGATTGAATTTACTGACACAGCAGACTTGGAAAATCAATTAAAAAACATTGATCTTTCTGAGATAGAGTCAGTACTTGAGAGAAAATGCAGAAATCAATTAGATACAAAAGAATCTAGAAAGGCCACTCCAAACGAGAGTAAGATTGTAGAAGAACTCGGTACTGTAAACCTCTTGAAGGTATCAGAAGGAGGCCAAGATGCCACAAAGCTTGCCATATTCTTGTCTGCAAATAATATGAGTCATGAGGATGTCAAAAGGATAACTGGCATAACGATATTGAGTTGAGAACATGTCGGTCATAGAAAATCAAAACACCCCTTCACTTGGAGAAATGTGGCAATTCATCAATAAGAATTTGAGTCCAATTGGCATGATGCCAGACAAGGCAAGTTTAGACTATTCGCAGACTTTTTGGTTGTATCGAGAATTGAGAAAGTTGGACAATACGTTCAGAGATGTAGTACAGGTGCATGTGCTAAAAAATGAATTGTCATATTCTTTGTTAGAAACACTGGTAAATTAGAAAAAGTCATCTTACAATAACTAAAAAATATAGAGTTGTGGAGCAAGTCCCTGTAACCAATAAGACTTTCATCTTAATTTATTAAACGAGAGCGACTAGGGGATACTGAAAAAGTGATAGAAAACAAAAACGAATCATATGATTACAAAGAAGAGGACCTCAACATTCTGTTAGAACGTTATGAAAAGATGGCTGAAAAATATAGAAACTTGTATGACAACTCACCTGATCTTTATCGAACAATTAACCTAGATGGCATTATTTTAGATTGTAACAAGACCTATGCAGACAAGTTAGGATATACAAAAGAAGAGATTATTGGAAAAACAATTTTTGATCACGTGGCAGAAAATAGTCTCAGATTATTACAAGATGCATACCACACATGGAAAATGACAGGAACTGTATCAAGTAGAGAAGTATGGTTAAGGCGAAAGGATCAGACAATATTTCCAGTTTTACTTAGTGCTGCCAATCTTTATGGAAATGATGGTACATTGGTAGGAAGTAATACTGCAATAAGAGACATGACTGAAATTCACAATGTAAAAAAAGAAGTTGAAGAACACAAGCTGAAAAGTCTCAATGTCATAGGAGATCTTTCTGCAAGAATATCACATGACTTTCGAAATCCCATATCAATAATCAGAAACAGTCTAGAATTAATGAAGATACAAAACCCTGACCTCAATGAAAAAAATAAAAATCACATAACAATGATGGAGAGAGCCATTGCCAGAATATCTCATCAGTTGGAAGAGGTTCTTGACTATGTCTTGCCAAGACCTCTAAATCTTGAGACTCATTCTCTGTGCAGCATTTTAGATTCCTCACTGTCCAAGATAGACCTCGGAGAAGTAAAAGTGAATGTTCCAGAAAAAGACCAGGTTATAGAGTGCGATGGATCAAAAATAGAGATTGTTTTCTCCAATCTCATATTAAATGCAGTTCAGGCCATGGAAAAAAAAGGTAATATCCAGATAAGGATCAATGACAAACCAGATTCTACAATAATAGAGATAGAAGACACGGGCCCAGGCATACCAAAACATTTGATAGAAAAAATGTTTGAACCATTATTTACAACTAGACAGATTGGGACAGGTTTGGGATTGGTAAGCTGTAAGAGTATCGTAGAAAAACATGGTGGAACAATTGAAATAAGAACTCAGATCAAAAAAGGTACCGCGTTTATCATAACACTTCCAAAATTCAAATCAACCAAAACTAGCTGAACTTTAGCCAAATAAACAAAAATACGGTCATTACTTTTTTGAATAAATTTTAGAAAAAGAAGAAAATTGTACTATGGCTTTCCTATTCGGAAGACATTAGTACTACATTTCGGGCATGTACCCTTTACCGCAGGTCGTCCGTTCTTTAGCTTAACTTCCTTTGGATTTGAGATGTCGACTTTTTTTCTGCATTTTACGCAGTATGCTTGAGTCATTTCAACTTCTTACGAAGGAAGTGGTATATAGCAAGACGCTGTAAAAATTATTTCACTATACGCTAGAGGGTGTTAAATTTTTACATGGTCTAATTCAGATCGTATATCTAGTTTTTACATAAAAATATGTATTTTTATGATATTTCTTATGAGGAACTGATCCAACACCATGAAATTAACAAATTGCTCATGAGAATGATCAAATTGTTGAATGCAGTTATGCTTTTAAAAGCCACAAAGAGACTCAGTTAAATGGCGACCAAAAAAGGCATCATTATCACGGCTGTTATATTAGCAGTCATCGCCGGAGCAAGCTCTCTAGTGTGGTTCCTTCCACAAAACCATGGTTCTTCTTTTGTTGTCTCAGACTACAAAAGTGAGTTAGATAGCGTAAAAGAGAGACATTCCCTCATCATTGCAGATACAGAGTCAAATCTCAAAGGATTATCAGACAAGACCTTATCTCCAGATAATTTTACCAGTCAGGCTCAAATCTCATCATCTCAGATCACCTCATTGATAAGTGAACTAGTAGAGAGCAACCCACCAGTAGAATGGAAGCAAAGCTATGGAGCATATTTTGAGGGACTCAAAAAATACAATGATTACTTGACTGAGATAATATCACTTGCAAACAAGATCAAGAGCGGATCATCCTCTAGTGATATCAGCGATGAGATGTCAAAGATTGACTCACTCAAGCAAGAGTCAGACTCTTTGGTGTCAAAATCAAATCAAACTCGTCCATAGAATCACCAAAGAACATGAGATTGGAGTGATACATCTTGAAGCTTTTGTAAAAATTGATAGAAACTACATTAATTAATAGGAAATGCGATTTTCGTCTATACAATGTCAACAAAAGAAGCCAGATTACAAAATGGAACAACTGAGACTAAGACTAGTAGACTCTTGGTAATTTGTGTTGATAGAGATGATGACATAGGAATTAAGGCAGGTGTTGTGACTCCAGTGGTTGGACGCAATGCATGCATTGAGGCAGCTCAGAGACTTGCATTAGAGGATCCAGAAGATGCAGATTCTAACTCAATTTTTGCAGCTGTTAAGACATTTGAGGATTTGACAAGTAAGGGATACCAAGCAGAGGTCGCATTGGTTTCCGGTACTGAACACAAAGGTGTACAAGGAGATGAAAAAATAGTTTCTCAAGTAAAGACAATTGCAATGACATTTGCAGCAAATGGAGCTGTTATAGTATCAGATGGAGAGGATGACGAAAGTGTAATACCAATAATTCAAAATGTTTTGCCAATAGTTTCTGTAAAAAGAGTAGTCATGAGAGCAAGCAGAACAGTAGAATATTCCTATGCAGTGTTAGGAAGATATCTTAAGACAATTGCTTTTGATTCAAAATATTCAAAGTTCTTTTTAGGCGTTCCAGGAATGCTCTTGCTAATAGGCGGAGTAGCTACAGTTCTTGGATTAACCAGAGAAATATTTGCAGTTCTAGTTAGCATACTTGGGGGAGCATTTCTAATCAGAGCCTTTGATATTGATAGAGCATGGACAAATTGGAACAAACCTACACCAGGAGGATTCATACGCACATTCACACTCGTAGCAGGAATTGTAATGATTCTTGCATCGCTAACAGCTGGTATAGGTGCAGCAGTACCTGGCATTACAACAAAACCTGATAGTATTTTGAAATTGGTTTTGAATCAGCAAACAACTGGACTCTTCATATCAGGAATGTTACCTTTCCTGTGGATGGGAATAGGATGTATTTTTGGAGGCTCGTTATTGAGCAGTTGGTTCAAGGGAAGCATCAGATCAATTACAGATATCCTAAGACTCATTGTACTAGTCACACTATATCCAGTTGTTTCCCAATTTACCACAATCATGATAAAAGGAGAAAGTCCGTTTACTCTTCTCCCACCGTTACTAATCGGTCTTGCAGTAATACTGATATCAGCATCCTTACTCTTCCATAAATACAGAAAGAAGAAGGGTGGCGAAGTATTATCAGAATAAAAGACAAAGTTCTCAACTTAGGCGGTTTGTACAGCCTATACTCTAGAAGGTTAGAAAACGACATTCAGAGCGGAGAGATGCCAAAGCACATTGCAATAATTTTGGATGGCAATAGAAGATGGGCAAAACGTAATCTGATTATGAAGATAGATGGTCATTTCAGAGGGGCCGATGCCGTAGAAAAGTTGCTGGATTGGTGTGAAGAGCTAAATATCAAAATAATTACCTTGTATGTATTATCATCAGAAAATCTCAACAGAAAAGATGACGAATTAGATTACCTTTATGAATTGATAAATGAAAGATTACACAAGTTATACAACGATCCAAGAATACACAAGAACCGCATGAAGGTAAAGGCAATTGGTAGTATAGAATTACTGCCAGACTTTCTAAGAGAAATTCTCAACAAGCTTGAGGAAGTTACAAAAGATTACGATAATCACTACCTAAACATTGCAATAGCCTACGGAGGACAAAATGAACTTGTTGATGCAATCAAAAAGATCGGCTCCAAAATAAAAGATGGTTCACTTGATGTAGACCAGATAGACAAGGAAGTAATAGAATCAAGCCTGTATACTTCACACTTGCCACAATCATCTCCAGACATGATATTAAGAACATCAGGTGAAAAGCGATTGAGTGGCTTTCTACTTTGGCAAAGTGCCTACAGTGAGCTTGTCTTTATGGATGTATATTGGCCTGAATTCAGAAAGATAGATCTCATGCGTGCAATCAGAACTTTTCAAAAAAGAGGCCGTAGGCTTGGAAAATAGAAATACAGGACACAAGAAACTCTTTTTGTAAATGTTAGAAGAAAGATCTGCAGGTTCAGTCATTTATCGTGAATCATCAAAAGGCAAGATGTACTTGCTTTTGAATTACCCTTCAGGTCATTGGGATTTTGTCAAAGGAAACATCGAGGAAGGAGAGACTTTCAAGCAAACTGTTCTAAGAGAGATAAGAGAAGAAACTGGAATAACAGACATTACATTTGTAGAAGGATTTGAAGACAAGGTAGAGTATCATTATCAACGAGACGGTCAAGTAATACACAAAGAAGTTGTCTTCTTTTTATCAAATACAAAAACAGATGAAGTTATTCTATCATATGAGCACCGCGACTATACATGGCTAAGCTTTGATGATGCACTTGCCAAATTGACTTACAAAACGGCACAAAAATTATTCAAAAAAATCAAAGATCTATGATCTAAGTGTTAACTCTTGAAGTTTTTTTGCTTCGAGTTGAGGATTTTTTGAATTCAAAATTGTCCTTCCAACAATCAAATATTTTGAGCCAGCATCTAATGCATCTTTAGGATCTCCACCTTGGGTCCCAACCCCAGGTGAGTAGATATCAAGTCTACCCTTTACTTTCTTATGTGATAGTTCTATGAGTTTTGGAACAGTTGCACCAACAACAATACCATCAACATGTAGGGAATAAGACCATTTTAGAAAAAGATCATGAATGTTTGACATTTTTCCACTGGTTGGATCTTGTACTCGAAGACCATATCCTAGCTTTGCTCCAGGATGACTCATGTGAACTAGTGTTATGACACCTCGGTCATCATCATGAGCATTTTTCACAAGCTGCGACAAGTTTTCTGGTCCCATTATCGGGTTTGCTATTACAGCATCAAAACCACTGTGCCAGAGCCTTTGCAAGGTTACCATGTTTGTATTTCCAATATCATTTAGTTTGATGTCAGCTATTGTTTGCAATCCAGAATCATGTGCAGCCTTGTTTATTTTTTTGATGCTTTTCTCACCCAATGGTAACAAGAGATGAAAATTAAATTTAATAGCACATAGATAATTTCCAAGCATTTTGATATTTTTCAGAGTATGTTTTTCGAGTAGCTCTAGGTTTACACTATCAAGATCATTTGCTAATATTACAGAACTTTTTGAGGATGAATCTTTTATTCTCTTTCTAAAACTACTCATAGCTTGACTAGAGGATGCTTACCTTTGAGTTTTATCACTTTGAGGTACGAGTATCCATGGTCATTTACGGTATTAACAAAAGATGGTTCTGCGCCATCTTTGCTAGAATATCTTAGAAATGGTTTTGTTGGTTCAGAGTCAAGTTTGATATGACAAAAGTATGAAGATTCATCGGATTCGTTGAAATTCATGAATACACCTACATTCCATTTATCACCATCTGGAAAAGCAAAGAGTGGAAACGGAGACTCTTCAAAACCATAACTTAGTTTGATTAAACTTGTAAGATCCTCAAGCTCAATTGGTTGGTATACAACTTCAGGAAGTGATGCTGTTTCAGGTTTAAGAGTTTCAGGAAGTGACTTTACGCGTATAATTGGTGAATATATGTACATAGGATTTGAGACCGTATTGACAACATCAAAGTCTTCTTTTCCTGCCTTAAAGCCATACGAAAGATAATGTCCACTTTTGTCTGTCTCTACATAGTAATTGACAGATCTTTCCTTGAGAAGATCCATCTGAACTGAGATTATTTTTTTTCCATCAAGTTCAAAGGAAAATGCAGTGCGTGGAACTCTTTCCAAGGCACACACCATTCTTGAAAATTCAGTCATGTCAGACACTTCAATGTAAAAAGGAAGTTTTGCCATGTGATTTCTCAAAAACCATCCACATTAAAAGTAGTCGTTTATGATTCTCTGTTACTTACTGTCTTCGGTCAATTATGTCATTTACATCAGGTCCAGTACCAATTAGTGTGACAGGTACTTTGAGTTGGTCTTCAATATTTTTAATAAAATACTTGGCAGGAGAACTCAAATCTGAAAATGACTGCATGTGTGCGCATTCAGGAAAGACCACATCAAGTTTTGTGATTCCCAACTGTGTTGCACTGTTTAACATGATTGATCTTTTTGCAAGATCAAAATCAAATTCAGCTGCTCGTCTTTGGCGTCCAGTTACTGTTCCCACTTCTTGCCATCCTTTTGCAACTGCCTTTTCGGGAGCAATTTCATTTTTCAGAGGACCTTCTCCAACGCGGGTAACAAAAGATTTGAAAACAACAAGAACTTCATCAACACTTTTGGGTCCAATTCCAACATCTGCACATATTGCAGATGCAGTAACATCTTTTGATGTAACAAATGGATATGTGCCATGCCATAACGAAAGAAATGTTCCTTGGGTTCCTTCCACTATTACATTTTCTTTCCTATCAAGGGCAAAATTCACCTGATTTGGAATATCATCAAGATACAAAGTAAGAGAATCAATGTCTTTTGCAAGTTTTAGTGTACGCATGGCTCTATCTGCATTAGCAGGGCCCGTACCTGTTCCAGTACTACCGATTGATTGCTTTAAGCGTCCAGCAGAGTCAGTTGTTCTATGAGACTCCTCAATTATGCCACATTGAAAATCTACAAATGACCTATCATGAGTTCCAAATTCTTCTATTTCTTTTAAGAGTACTTCAGGACTCACTACAACTCCAGGACCAATGAGTAGTCTTGTGCCAGGATTCAGAAAAGCACTTGGCAACATTCTAACTTTGTATTTTTTATTTTCGTGTTCAATGGTATGTCCGGCATTAGGCCCAACTCCACCTCTAACAGCTACTGTCGGGTTGTCTTTCATTGCAAGATAGGAGACAATTTTTCCTTTTCCCTCATCACCATAAAAACCACCAACGATAACTGTAGAAGGCATACACATGGAGAGCATAACCGGAGATATTTAAGCCAAATCTTAGCAATACGATTTTAGAAGAGATCTAAGCCCTAGACTCACATGTCTTCTCCAAATCATGCGGGAAATATCATAGTAAATTTGGCAGGCCTTCCTGAATTTCTAAGAAAGCCAATACTACGCAAGAGATTAACAGAATTTTTTTCCATGAACCAAGAGGACAAGAAAGAGATTGTAAACAATGCATTACAGGCAGGGCCTACAATACCATTTGACAAATTTTCTACCCTGTTTAAGACTTGGCTTGAAACTCTTTGTAACATGTCTGAAGAACAAAGAACTATCATGTTTTCAAACTACATAACTGAGATCACACATCATCCAGAAAAACTAATTGCTTTCAACTTAGATGGAATTTTTGAAATTTATATGTCATTAACAACAGATCAGAAATCCACACTCTCTGTAACTATCAGGAATATACTAGGAACATTTTCTGAGAATGATAGAAAAAAACTTTACATGATAATTCCAAAAATGGCAAAAAATGAGATTGGTATCTAGGTTGGTTTTTCAGGTTTTCTTTGACTCTCATCGGCAAAATTGACAACGTCTCCTTCAGGAGTCAAAACACCTACAAACACTTTCTCATACTTTTTTACTACTTTTCTATGATCTGGCATTGACATGTCTAGTTTCATTTCGTTCATGACCATGACTCTATACTGTTTCCATTCAGCCCAACACTCATTGCAGCATGGATATGTAGAAGCAAATGGATCAAGTTCAACACCATCGGGAATTTCCTTTTTACATTTGGTACATGTTCTTACCATACAAAACAACAAAAATGTAGCAATTTAATTCTTTAAGAAATTAACACGTACAAATTGTATCAGTTTGAGTATAACCAGTTAGAATTACTCTAGGCAATACAATCAAGATATTAACAAAAACAATCTTTTCCAGTATTTTTGGATATTTACTGGAGAATTAGGTAATCTTGGAATCAGGATTTTGGGTTTTAGGCAACTGAATGATGAATGTGGTAGGATTATTTTTCACCCAAATTTTCCCCCCATGATTTTTTATTATTGTCATGCAGCTGGCCAATCCCAGACCGGTTCCTCGTTGTTTTGTTGTAAACAATGGCTCAAATATTTTAGTCATGTATTTTTCAGGTATTCCAGGACCCGTATCTGTTATACTAATTACAAATGTATCCAGTTTGTTTTCTATGGATATTGTAATCGTACCTGATTCTCCCATTGCATGAATTGAGTTGATAATTATATTAGATAAGACAATTTCTAACTGAGCAAAATCACCCGTTATAGATACATCTTGTTCAGGAGTTACAATCTTGATCCCATCAGGAACTGAGATATTTTCAACAGTATTAGATATCAATGCATGTGATGAGAATGTCTCAATTTTCAATGGCCTCTCCCTGACAAAATCCAAGACTCCTCCAATTTGATGATCCATCTTGTCAATTGCATGTGTCAAATGTCGCAATCTTTCATTCATTTTTTCATCCTTGACATCTTGGAAAGAGATTAGAGAGACTTCGCTTTTGATTACTGTAAGCGTATTTCTCAGATCATGAGATATACGTGCAGAAAGATTTCCTACCGCAGACAGCTTTTCATTTTTTATCAGAACTTCATTGGATTGCTTGAGACTATTTCGTAAAATGAAGATCAGATTGATTCCAATAGTCAAAGAAGCTAGTAACGCTGGCATGATTTTTCTATTATAATTATATTCATCAATTGTGGATTTGGCAGTCTGTGACAAAATAAATGAAGAATAAGTAGTGGTTTTTTTCCAGCCTTTTTCATTAATTGCTATTGTTTTATTGTCTTGTACCTGATAATCTTCCCAGCTTTTTTCAAACTTTACCAAATCTCCAGTTATCGGCTCAACCCAGAAAGTTGAATTGGTGTTAGATAAAACGTGTACATTTGCGTATTGTGGAAAACTGTCACTAATGTCTACGTTATGTGTCTCGGCTCTGAAAACATAGACATCAAGTCCATTAATTACATCTGTTTTTTGGTAAACAAGTGGAGCATCTGCAAAAACCAATGGGTGGACAAAGTCATAATTTTGCTTTTGTACTCCAGGTTTAAACGCAAATTGTTTTTCAGGCATGTCCTTGTATGTCTGAGTGTATGCGTTAACTTGATAGAATCGCTCAGAATGAAAGACCTCTTTTTCTGCATCTTCATTTAGTCCACTCACTACGGATGAAATTGTTACATAATCCCCATCTGTACTGGTCACCTTTTGTATCAAAGATTCTCTCAAGTCAAATGGTTGGGATAAGTCACCTCCAACTTTATTTGCAATCTGATCCTCACCTTCTTGTTCCAGATAAATTTGAAAATTACTTTGTAGTTTCTCAGATTCTGGAATGTATAATGCAAGCCAAATCACAACTACAGCAATTGTGGATATGGCCATAAAAGAAATTCTCTTCGGTGACATACTTGAAAAAAAATTATGAAATGTCTATTAAGGTTCTTCTACAAAAATCACATTCAAGAACAAGCCACTTAAAAAGTCACATTTTGCGGCACACAATTAAGCACCATTTTATTTGTTAAAATGCACGTCATTTTTCTGCTTCCTTAAGAAGAGATATAGGTCTTGTAGACAACATATAACTTGTGAAAATAAAATGCCCCAAGTGTGACAAGATAGCAGAATTGGGGGATGATTTTTCATATGTCAAATGTTCCAATTGTTCACTTGACGTATCATATGGCGAATATGTGAAACTAATAGCATACAAGGATGCAAGATATACAGACATCCTGGGAGATTATGCTAAAGACACTAGTGGTACTACATCCGGAACTCTTGATGATTGGTAGAAAAAAATCCACTACAAGGCTTATGTAATTTCAGAAGGCAGCAATACTAGTTGGAATTTATAACTTTTGCAGAGTCAGCACTTAATCTTTTAGGCTTTGCAGTTGGCTTGATCTTGGGAATCTTTGCATATATCGGATTCAGAAATACTGGCAGCCCGACACTGTTTAGACTGAATATTTCATTTTTCTCAATTAGCATAGGATTTGGGGTTGTAGGATTTGGATACATGTTTGAGTCTCTTGTATTAGGTTATGTCAAAACAGATACTTGGATTCAAACTTTAGGCATAGCAATTCAAACGGTGGGATATTTCTTCATAGCATTCTCTCATGGAATAAAATCATTTTTTCCAAAGTCAAGATACTTCAAGTCTATTGTAGCTCCGCTTTTCATCATTCCTGCTAATTCAATTGAGCATATTATAAGGTCAATTTCTTTTATCCTACTGGTATATGGGACAATTGAAACAATAATGTCCTATATGGAAAATAGGAAGCGGAGCACTATTTTCGTAGCTGCGGGCCTAGGATTACTTGCGTTAGGCGAATTTTTAGGATGGTATTCAATCGTATTTCCAAAATCAGTATTGTATTTTGTTTCAGTTTCTACAAAGATAGTTGGATTGGGAGCACTCTTTGTCCCAATTTCTCAGGTCCCATTAAGAGGAGGAGTGAGATTTGGCAATAACATATAGAACTCATATGAGTATAATTGGAGACATACTTTCTACTACACGAGATGAGGTACCTGATGAATCAGGAGCTAGTGTAACATACCTAATCCGAAAAGCAAATGTCTCATATGCTAGACTTTCAAAGATTTTAGAAACACTGGTGTCACAAGGTCTTTTGGAACAGACCAGTTCTGAGAGAGCATGTAAATATAGAATCAGTGAGAGAGGTAGAGAGTTTCTTCAGGCATATCGTGGATTCAGAGAATTTGCAGATTCATTTGGATTGAGAATTTAGGTTTCACTTTCATCGACAACCTCGTCATTTTCATCCTCAACATCATCACTTGGGTCATCGTCAAATTCATCTTCAAAATCATTTTCAAAGTCATCTGACATAACAATCAGAGAAAATATTTTACTATAAAAGACTTACACGTCCCAATACAATTAACATCAGATCTAGTTAGTTGGTCCTACCCAGCCACTACATGAAACACAAATTTGCATTCCATCTTCATTTACGTATGTTTCTCCACCTGGAGGACATTGACATTGAGGTATCTCATCCATGGTACTATAGTACGTGCATCAATCTTATATCATTTTCATAAAAAGAGATAATTTACTATTAAACACCAAGAAAAATCATGATTTTACCGTGCACTGACAGTGAAATTAAACAAGCTTATGAAATTATACAAAAAGGTGGAGTTGTTGCATTTCCTACAGATACAGTTTACGGCATAGGATGTGATCCACGTAATCAAGATGCAGTCAACAAGGTATATACAATAAAAGGCAGAGAGCGAACAAAAAATCTTCCAGTATTAGCATATTCAAAAAAAGACATTGAAGATATCGCATTTTTTGATAAGATCTCTGAAAAAATAGCAGACAAGTTTTGGCCTGGTCCAGTTACATTAATTCTCAGAATCAGGGATGAAAAAATCGAAAAAACACTTGATTTGAAAGGCAAAATTGCAGTAAGAGTTCCAAATCATCCCTGTATACTTGGCCTTTTAGAAAAATCGCGGATATTGGTAGGTACTAGTGCAAATTTTTCCGGTCAGTCATCATTTAGCAATTCAAGTGAATTGGCAGAAAAATTCTCAGGTTATGATTTGTTACTTGACGGAGGACAAATTGCCAATTCTTGTGAATCTACCATCGTAGAAGTTGTAGGTAATGAATTAAAAATAGTAAGAGAGGGCAAAATAAAATCGGAGTTATTAGCGTGAATTTAATTGCAACTTGTAGCAGGCACCTTGAGGAAGAGGCATGTGATGAAATTTCTGATATCATAGAAGAACTAGGAGATGATTCTCCAAGAATAGGAAAATCAAGCTTCTCAGGAATAATTTGGGCAGACACATCCATTGATCCATTTGTTGCAATAACCAATATTAAAAAAATAATTCTAGATGAACCGTGGAGGATGCGATATTGTCACAGATTTATTCCAATTAGACATACCACTTCGGCAAGCCTTGAGGACATAGTTGAAAGTGTAAAAAATCAAATCAAAATCATGAAAGATACAGATACTTATCGAATTACAATTGAGAAAAGAGGTTCTGACATATCCTCAAAAGAATTGATAGATTCTATTGCAGGTATAATTCCAAACAAGGTATCTCTAGAATCTTATGATTGGAACGTAATGATTCAGATAATGGGCGGCATTGTGGGTGTTTCCATACTAAAAGAAGAAGACATCATAAGCACATTAAAACTCAAGCGAGATTCAATGGAATAAAGTTGCAGATCTTTCTGCAAGCAAGTCTTCCAATGGAGTTTTAGACATAACACAGCCAAGTTCCTTTTGCGTTATTCCAAATTCTTTTTTGATCAACTTTGAATTGTTCTTTGAAAATACAGTATTCTCTAAAAGATCTTCAATTTCACAGAATAATTTTTCAAGTGATGGTTTCTTGCCAAGCAGTATTAGTATAAAATCAGCATTTATTTTTACACCTACTTTAGATATCGCATCGCTAATTTGTCTGGTACATGCAAATCGCATGAGAATATCAGTCTCAATTTTATTTGAAAGCATTGTATCTGCCTTTTTGGCAGATAAAGAAATCGCAATGGTCTTTTTTGCATGTTCTGCATTCAAAATATACAAGGCATGAATTCCTTGGATGATAAGACTGGGATATTTTTCTCGCAGCAATTCAAGAAATCTGATTGGATCTTTTATGGTTTTTTTGAGTCGGACAAGTTCTACATTAGTATTCATCAAACTAAATTGGACCCTTTTTGATTTTCCCCCATGAACTAATGGAATTATACTAACAATATCTCCATTTTTTAACATAGTTTCCTTGCCCTGCAATGCAGATGAATCCACACCGTTTATTGCAACAAGAATATTTGCTGGATCAATCTGTGGCCTGTCTTGTGGAATTGAAGACTTGAGATGATCTAATAGACCAGATATTGTCATGGTATCGTTTTGAATTTCAAGTTTATCAGATAGGAAAGATTTTCTTGCTCCTCCCAATAGCTTGACTATTATCATATTATCAAAAGAGTGCTATAGGATTTTAGTGTGCTAGTTGAGTATTTGCTCTTCAATTTCTTCAGTCTCATCAACTGACTCATTTTGAGCAACCACTTCGGATTCTTTTTCTTCTCGTTCCTCTAATTCGCGTCTAAGATAAGAAGAGATGTAACCTGCAATTTCATTCTTTAGACCTTTGGATCTTACAATTGCAATCTCGTTTAGAACCTGTTTGTTGTGTGCAAAATCAGTATCAAACTTTCCTTTATAAGCAGTCATTAGCTCTGTGGAAATTCGTCTGATTCTATTCACAAGTTGGATTGGCTAAAGGGGTTTTTTATACCTATACACCAAGATACGAATCAACATTATTTTCTGCAATAAGCAACATCTCATCATATGATTTCCTGAGGATATTAGCTGCACAGAAAAGAACACTTGGAAGGAATGTTATTTGTGCAGTTTTAAGACCAAAGCATCTGGAGAACTTCACAGGTCCATCAGTTTCTAACAATATTTTGTCCATACGAGTTTCTGAAAGAAGAACTTGTTTGTCACCAGCGTAAATCATTGCGGGCCCATATGATACAAAACAATTCAATTCCATCGCTTTTTGCAATTGTTTTTTACTGCCAGAAAACCAGTGAAGCAAAACCCCTTTTATGGAATAAGAAGGGAGTATTGAAAATATTTCATCTAGTGTTTTTCTTGAGTGAATAGAGACAGGCTTGTCTAGTTTTTCTGCAAGCGAAAGTAGTTCTTGGAAGACCAACACTTGTCTTGAGAATCCGGCTTCATCTGAGACATATGTTTTATCAAGACCAATCTCACCTATACCAGATAGTTTGCTAGAGTTTTGAGTAATTAGATCCACCATTGCGTTTAGATCATCATCTGCTTTTTCAGGATGGATTCCAATGAACGGTAGAACCAGTGAACTACGTTGACTTAGATCAAGCGTAGACTTTGAGCTTGAATTATCCATAGATACACAACAAGCCTTAATCTTCATTTTATCCATCGCAGTAAGTATGTATTCCATGTCACCAGAATACTCGTTGTCTGATAGATGGATGTGAGCATCAGTCAGCCAGGCCATTAGTCACACATCTGACCATGAAATAGTGTGTATAAATCGATCCTTGCATAGTTTTTTTCCACTCAAAGTCTTTTATCAAGGGTTTTCTGATTTATGGCATGGTAACATCCGAATTTGGTCTTTCTGTGATGTATAGGATTTTGAAAAAAGCAGGTGCTGAAAGAGTAAGTGATGAATCGGCTAACGAGCTCAGAAGAATACTAGAAGAAATTGGTGTTTCAATTGCAAAAAATGCAGTAGAGATGTCAACACATGCAGGTAGAAAAACAATAAAATCAGAAGACATCAGACTGGCCTCAAAGCAATTTTCAAAATTTTAATCTAAAAGATTTAATTGTTCAAGTAAAATCATTTTGATCGCGGTGAGGTGGCAGAGTGGCTATGCGTTCGCCTGCAAAGCGAATCTATAGGGGTTCAAATCCCTTCCTCACCTTGAATATATCATAATAACCTGCTTTTCTAAATAGGGCAGTTTGTAGACAGAGTGAATTTGGCTGAAAGAAGTAACGGGTTACTAGAATACATTCCAGGTGCAAAACCTGTAGCATACCAGTACACCAATGGTCAACCATTAGATGGATTTTCACAGAATGTCAAAGACAGCATAAAAGAATATGCAGAAAGTGCTCAAAATGAAGTTGAGAAGGGTCATAATTTTCTACAATGGGTACTAACCAGAGTCTTTGAAGCAACTGAAGATGATGCAACCGATGCAATCGTAGATGGTGCAAACGATCTTGGAATAGATGCATATCTGCCAGTAGATTTTTCTGAAGACAAGATCTATCTATTTCAATCAAAGTATGGAACGTCTCATTCAATTGAAGCAATAGCAAAATTCAAAGAAGATGTCAAGAGGCTTCAGGGTAAGGACATTTCAAAGATGCGTCCAGAACTTGCCCATCTAGTGACAAAGATCCAAGAAAAAAATCTCAAGATAGAGTGCATCTATGTGACCGATCAGAAGGTAGAGGATGAGAATTTTGATTCAGTTGAGATATACGATGTTGATGTAATAATACAGAAACTTTGGGATAGGATAAAAAAACCTGCTGCAGGTAAGAAAGCGCCAATCAAACTTGAGACAAAGTTAAGATATCAGAATACGTTACTTGGGATTTTAAAGCTAAGAGAGCTTACAAATTTTGTTACAAAGAACAAGGACTATGTTTTTGAATCCAACATTAGACAGTGGATGCAATTCAAGACCACAGTGAATAAAGGATTGAGGGAGACGCTACAAGAAGTTCCCCACAAATTTTTTTATTATAATAACGGAATAACAATAGTAGTAAGTGATTTTGAGGAACTAGAAGACAATTCCATAATGTTGCATTCGCCTCAAATAGTAAACGGGGCACAGACATCTAATTCAGTATTAGATCATGCAAGACGTACTCATAATTTGGATGGAAGTATAACTGTCACAATCATCAAGGCAGCAGATGAACTTGATCAGAACAATATTACAAAATACAGAAACTCACAGAACGCAGTAAGAGGAAAAGATCTTGTATCCTTGATGGACTTTCATAAATCATTAAAATCTCAAATGGAAAACATTCATTATTTTTATGAAATTCAGGGTGGTTCATTTGATACTAAAACAAAGTCACACCAAAGCGAATTTGTCGGAGATGCAATTTACAACAAGTACCTACCAGATAATCACAAAAAAGTCATAGTGGCAAAGGATGCAATACAAGCATTTGTTGCTGGAATAGAGCAGAGACCAACAGAAGCATACAGCTCTCCTGCACAGTTCTTGCCAAGAGGTAGCAAATATGACGAAGTTTTCAATGAGAAACTAAAGGACGATTATAGACTTCTTTTGTACCCATATTGTACAAAGGAATATGCAAAAAAGAGTCTTAACTATGGAAAGAAGGGAGGACACAAGACAAAAAGATATGCGACATTGTTCTTTGTTGCAGTATACTTTAAGATCCTCCATGAAAAGATTCTACATACAAAAGATGACTTTAAAGAAGACATATCCAAGTTAGAGCCAATATTTAAGAGCGTCAAGCTAAACCAGCGCATACTCAAATTGACAGATACTATTGTCACAAAGTTCCTAGAGGATACTGTGGTAGATGACGAGATGACTGCAGCGAACACGTATCACAATTTCTTTTCTCACCACGTGTGGCAAGATTCCATGGTTCGGGTAATAGAGAAGAAGATAAAACAAGAAGAAGAAGAGATAATCAGCATTCAGAAAGTAGTACAAGATCTTTTTTAGAGATTCAGCTTATTGCGGCAGAATTGATGACTGATAGGTTCTCTTGCAGGAGGTCCACATTAGCCATCTATTCTACCGCTGTTTTATTCTATATTATGCTAGTATTTAACATGCTTTTTACAAACATGATTTTTATAACGAATTGAATCAAACGGTATAGAATGGTAGAAACGCAACAATGCGCAATATGTAAAGGTCCTTTGGATCACGTATATGCTCCAATGCCATCTTGGAACATCAAAGGTCAGTTATGCAGTAAGTGTTACTCTAAAAAAATTGGAGAACATTATCCAGGTACTCATGAAAGAGTAAACAAGTCAAGCTAAGAACCAACCAGTTTCAATCAGATCTTTATCTTTTAGTTCTCCAATACCTGTAGCAAAACGCCAGATGTATGGTGCGTTGGTGTTCATCTTTTTTTGTATCTGAATCAAAGATTCCAGTTCAGAGTTTACATTACCAGATGGTGTTCCACAGTTTTCACAAAATTTGCACTTGGGATCAATACTAACTGGCGAAGACTGGATTATGGGATATGCTCTGCATGCAAGTGGTCGATTTTCATAAATTTTACATGTATACCCACCATGAGGCGATCTTTTACTTGATTCAGTATCAAGAAATGGGCACGTATTACCATCCAAATCTTTTCCCATCATTTGATACGCAAGTATTGTAGTTGGCACCTCAGACTCTGTTTCAGATATGCCTATTCTTGGAAGAACGGTTATCTTGATACCATATTTTTCTGCCAAAGATTCCACTTGTTTTTTTTCATCAGGCATTACAAGCACGCCAATCTTGCCAAACTTTATTGTTGGATAATACTCTCTTTCAATACAACACTTTGAGCATCCATCTATACAGGAAAAATCCAATATGTCTTTCAGGGTCAAAAAAGGATAAATTTCCTTTTATTGAGACAAGATTTGATCCCTATAAGGTTTCCAGAGAGAATAAATAGTAATACCCTTATATCACCAAACCCTATACTTTCTAACAATGGTAGCATATAGAACAAGCATGCAGATAGTAAGAGATTTGCTTACTGTAACAGAAGAAAGCGGTATGAACGGAATTAACGTAACATCACTTCTAACCAAGGCAAACTTATCACATTCAAGACTTTCAAAATTCGTCGACAACCTCACCGGTGCAGGCCTAATGAACAAGATAGAATTCGACGGCAAGAACACATTTGTCATAACTACAAAAGGTAAGCAATATCTGGAAACATACGAAAGATTCCAGAATTTGGCAGACTCTTTTGGCTTAGATCTCTAAGCCCACATATTTTTCATTATTTTAATTGGTAGAAATTATAATATCATATTTTGTAAAATTTCAGGAAAGTCCCATTTGTTATTTTCAAAAAATATTATTTCTGATTCAACAGTGAACTACACGTGTGATAAATAAAATTTTTAATAAAATACACAACATGGATCTTTGATCAGATAGTTAGTTAGGAGTTAGCAAACCGACAGATCTATAAAGGTGTAGTTTGGTTTATCAAAAGGGGAGTAATTGTGGGAGAGACACTAATATGGTGGAAAGGACTTGCAAAAGAACTCGAATTAGATATAGAATCCCTTGACGAAACAAAAGAAGAAAGCATACTCTAGAATAATTAAACAACAACACATTATGTATTCATAGTTAAGCCTCGAGCGGGATTCGATCCCGCGGCCTAACGCTTACGAGGCGTTCGCTCTACCAGGCTGAGCTATCGAGGCAGTGGTTCGCAATGTAATCAGAGTTTATAAAAAGCCTTTGCGCTTTTGAGTCATTGAAAGTATCGATTTCTGGAGTTCGTGGGATTTTTGGCAATGACCTCAATCTTGAAGATATAATCCATTATTGTAGAAATTTTTCACGTCTTGTCAAGTCAAAAAAATGTGTTGTTGGCAGAGACACTAGACCATCTGGTGAGATAGTAACTAATGTTGCAATTGCCTCACTTTTAGAAAGGGGAATATCAGTTTACAATCTAGGCATATCTCCCACTCCAGTTGTCTTCAGAGAAGCAAGAAAATATGGGAGTGGTTTGATCATTACCTCTTCACATAACCCATTAGAATGGAATGGTCTCAAATTCATTTTAGATGGAAGGGGCATTAACGAATCAGAATTACAATACTTGGAAAAGAAAGACAAGTTTCAGAGAGAGAAAGTAGGTACTGAATCACAGGTAGGTTCAGACTACATAGATGAGGCTGCAAAAGTAATTGGAAACATGAAAAAATCATCAAAAATAGCAATTGACGTAGGAGGTGGCGCAGCATTTGAAGTTGCTCCACAGTTGCTAAGAAAACTAGGTTGTAAAGTAAATGTGATCAATGGTATCCCTGGAAAATCAACTCGAGGACCAGATCCTACAAATGATCAATTATCAAAACTTGTTGAAGCTTCAAAAAAGACAAGCATCGGTTTTGCTTTTGATCTTGATGGTGACAGACTAGTTGTAGTAAAGAATGGTAAAAAACAATCACCAGATGTAACACTTGGTCTAGGTGTAGCAGGTGCACTTGAAAAAGGATACAAAAAATTTGTTCTTAGTATAGACACTAGTGTTTCAATTGAAAAATTTATCAAAAATGAGGGAGGTCAAGTAAGTAGATCAAAAGTAGGAGAAGCAAATGTTGTGGACTTGATGTTAAAAACTAAATCTCAAGCTGGGGGAGAAGGAAGCAGTGCCGGTTTTATTTTACCAGAATTTAACATGTGCAGAGACGGTCTTCTCACAAGTGGTCTTATCGCATCAATGGTTGGAACAAAACAATTTGATGACATCAATAAATTCATGGAGGAATATCATCAAGTACGAACCAAAGTAAGTGTAGATTCCAAACTTCATAAAAAAACGCTTCAAATTCTTTTGAAAAAGATGAAAAAACAGTCAAGCCAAATTATAACAATTGATGGAATAAAATCCATAATAGATGATGATAGTTGGGTACTAGTGAGACAATCAAATACTGAGCATATTATTAGGGTCTCTGTAGAATCAAATGACTTGAGTAAGGCTAAATCAATAGAAAAACAAGTCACAAAGCTGGTTAAACAAAGCTATGAAGAATCCAAATGAAATAGAAATAATCAAGACATTTCAAAGCCAATTTGGGAAAAAGTCAAAGTTTCAAGCTGATGATATCGAAGTCCTAAAGATTGGTAATGTCAAATTTATTGTAAAATCAGACATGCTAGTTCAAAGTACTGACATGCCAATAGGAATGAGACTTGACGAGGTTGCAAGAAAAAGCATGGTTTCATGTGTCAGCGACTTTTCATGCAAGGGAGTCAAGCCCATATTTGCTACAATTGCATTGGCAATACCGCGTAATTTTACTCAGAAAATGATCAATGCTTTGGCAATCGGTTTTCGTAGATCTTCCAAAGAATTTGGAGTGGACATAATTGGTGGAGACACCAATGAAGGAAAGGAATTGGTTATCGAAGTATCCATGTTTGGGACAATCAATAGGAAAATACCATCAAGAGGAGGTGCCAGGACAGGAGACATCATAATAACATCTGGTCCATTTGGATATTCATCAGCAGGCCTGAAGATTATACTTGATGGTTACAAGACAAATCCTCAGGCAACAAAAAGATTCAGAAGAGCAATTTTCAGACCTAATCCCAGACTAGATTTTGGATTAAAGGCAGCCAAATATTTTTCATCATCCATGGATTCTAGCGATGGACTTGCCATAACACTAAATGACATGAGCCATCAGAGCAGAAAGAAATTTGTGATAACTAACATGCCCACTGGGAATGATGTCATCAAATTTGTACGCCAAAACAAAATGAGTTTGGAGAACATAGTGTTTTGTGGTGGAGAGGAATATGAGATAGTATCAACAGTTCATCAAGAAGACTTGCAAAAAATCAGGAATCTGGCAAAGAAGATGAAAATTCCACTAGCAGAGATAGGTTATGTTACCAATGGAAAGAATGTGGTTTTGGTTAACAGGGATGGATCTAAGGTCATTAAGAGATGTGGCTGGACACATCTTAGATCCTAATGTTTTTTAAACCCGTTAAAGAGTCTTGAAATGTTGTCCGTACAAGAAGCTAAGGAAAAATGGGGTATCGCTCACATTTTCAGTAGTTTTAACAATACCATAGTGCACATCACAGACGTTTCTGGTGCAGAAACTGTGGCAATTAGTTCTGGTGGACGACATGTTAACGCAGACAGATACGAGTCATCTCCTTATGCAGCAATGAAGTCCACTGCAGCAGTAGTAGAAGCAGCACATGATAAGGGCTTTACAGGTCTTCACATAAGAGTAAGAGCAGTAGGCGGAGTAGGTTCACGTGTTCCAGGCCCAGGTGCACAAGCAGCAATTAGAGCACTAGCAAGAGGCGGATTCAAGATTGGAAGAATTGACGATGTAACACCAATCCCTCATGATACCACTAGAAAGAAGGGTGGTAAAAGAGGAAGAAGAGTCTAAGCATCTACCAGTTTAACTTTTACTTTAGCATTCTTGCTTTCAAAAAATTTTGTCATAAAGGTAACAAATTTTTCTTCAATCTTTTTCCCTTTGGTTTTTGCAATCTGATCTCCTAGTTTTAACTCCATCCCAGAAAGCAGTTCAATTTTTATCAATACTTTGAAAAAGGCCCAACCAAATCTTTCCATAGGATTGCTTACCAGAAAACCTTCTTTGATGTCACAAAGAGATTGTAATTCTTCCATGGCAGCTACAACAATCTCTCTGTCAATTTCATATTTGGTTGTTGCAATTTCAAGGATGGTGGCTCTACCGTGCATAAACAATCATCCAACATGATGTAGGAATAATAAACTTAGTTACTAGATCAGAAATTGTTTTCATTGAAATTATTATTAGATACTTCAGCCTGAGAATCACTAGAAGATTCAGGGTCTGATCCAGATTCAGATAATGATTTACTTTCTCCCTTTAGTTTATCAGACCAAGATACCATTTTACCATCTTGTTCAACATTAATTGTAGTTTGCATCCTTACGCGAATTCCAACTGACCTAAACAATGTCAGTAGCTTTCCTCCATCAATGATCTCAGTAATTTCACCGCCTTGGACAAGTTCTGCAAGTTTTTCTATGATAGTTTGAGTCTCATTTGGAAACTGTGATTCAGCATTCTGAAGCACTTCTTCTCCTCGATATCCGAGTTGTTTGAGAACAATGTCCCTAGGAGAAACCTTTTGTGCATTGGATTCAGGTTTTACTTCTTCAATTTTCTGTCTTTGTGAGATATTTTTTTGCATCTCAAGCATCCTCTTTGCTTTGAGAAGTTCAAGTTCTTTGTCTTCCTCTGTCAACCCTTGATTACCCCAATTGGAACCAATTTTGCTACTTTTGTAGCTATTCCAAGTTCATGAGATACGTTTGCCACAGCATCAACATCTTTGTATGCTTCAGGCGTCTCTTCTACCACGCCTTCTCGTGTAAGAGCTTTTATGAAAATACCTTTATCACCTAGTGATTTTTGAACTTGACTTTCTGTGAAATTTCTTCGTGCAGCAGATCTTGACATCATCCTTCCTGCACCATGAGCAGTAGAACCAAAACTCAAATCCATAGAGCCTGGTTTTCCCAACAAAATCCAGCTACCAGTTCCCATAGATCCAGGTATAAAGACAGGCTGACCAATATCTCGATATTTTTTTGGGACTTCATCTCTTCCTTGTGGGAATGCTCTTGTTGCACCTTTTCGATGAACTACAACTGACCGCATTTCACCATCAATTTTGTGTTTTTCAACTTTGGCAATATTATGAGCTACGTCATAGATGAGTTTCATATCAAGATCAGATTCTGTTTGTTTGAAGACTCGCTCAAAGGCTTTTCTTGTCCAGTGTGTGATCATCTGTCTGTTACTCCATGCATAATTTAATGCGGCAAACATTGCTTTTCTATATGACTCACCCTCTTCTGAAGAATTTGGAACACATGCAAGTTCTCTGTCTACTAGATTTATTTTATATTTAGAAAGCGCTTGTTCTGATACCCGCAAATAATCACTACAAACTTGGTGTCCAAAACCTCTTGAACCACAGTGAATCAATACAGTAATTTGGCCTTCATTGAAAATTCCCATTTTTTTAGCAGCCTCTTTGTCATGAATTTGGTCAACACGTTGTACCTCAAGAAAGTGATTTCCAGAACCAAGGCTTCCTAATTGAGGTGCGCCTCTTTTACGTGCAGTAGGAGATATTTTTCCAGGATCAGCATTTTTTATCTGACCATTTTCTTCACACACATCAGCATCATCCTTTGAACCATATCCGTGATCAACTGCCCACTGTACTCCTTTTACAAGAACTTCATCAAGATCAGATGAGGTTAGTCTTACTGCACCCTTGGAACCTACACCAGATGGAATAGATGTGAATAGTTCAGTGACAAGTTCTTTTAGCCTAGGTCGAACATCTTTTTCCATAAGATTTGTTTTGATAAGCCTAACACCACAGTTGATATCATAACCTACCCCTCCAGGGCTAATCATTCCATTTTCAGCATCCATGGCAGCTACGCCTCCAACAGGAAAACCATAACCCTCATGGCCATCTGGAAGAACTACAACATGCTTTAGCACACCAGGTATTGTGGATACGTTGATCGCTTGTTGAATTGTTCTATCGGTTAGCATTTTCTGCAATAATTTTTCATCAGCATAAATTGTCACTGGAACTTTCATGCCTTTAGATGGATCAGCTTCAATACGATATTCCATCTCACGTATTTTCTTTGGAATTAGTGACGACATCCCTTTCTGCGAAAAAAGGTATCTGGACACAATTTAAATCATGAGTATGGGATTTCTAATTAGTCATTTAATCAGCTTTGCAGTATGCCGATACAAATCATGTAATGTTTTACCATCAAGCAAGATGGCATCATCTTTTTGATCATCAGAATCTTTGTTTTCCAAGTTCTTTTTTTCAGGTTTTACATCAGGACACATGAATTTGATTTGTTTACAAGTATAGAAAAAAGTGTCGATTTCAAAGCCATACAAGTAGATTTATTTTCCTTGATCAACTGATCCAAGACATGCCAATTCTTCCAATCGATGGTGGTCGTTATGGTACAGATGAGATGAAGGAGATTTTTGATGATCAAAAAAAGATAACATATCAATTAGACATAGAGGCAGCTGTTGCCCTATCTCAATCAGAGATAAGGATGATTCCAAAGGATGCAGCTTTGAACATATCAAAGATGGCAAAGTCTGGAAAGATTACAATAAAAAGAGTAAAACAGTTGGAAGCAAAAAGTGATCATGATACAGCGGCGTTGGTAGAGGCCCTAAGTGAGATTTGTAAGCCATCTGCAAAACCTTGGATACACTATGGTTTGACAAGCAATGATCTAGTAGATACAAGCAACTCACTACAATTCCGTGACACCCTTAGTATCATAGAACCAAAGGTAGCAAAACTAGCCATCATTTTAGCAGACAAGGCTGTAAAGTACAAAGATTTACCAGCAGTAGGAAGGACACATGGTCAACATGCTAGCATAATTTCTTTTGGATTAAAATTTGCCAATTGGGCACATGAGATGTCAAAACACGTAGAAAGAATAGAGGAAATAAAAAAGAGAATTTTGATTTGTAAAACACTTGGTGTTGTAGGTACCGGTTCTCTTATGGGTGCAAAAGCTTTGGAGGTACAAAGAAGAGTGTCAAATAAGCTTCAGTTGTATCCCGCAGACGTTACAACCCAAGTGGTTGCACGTGAAAGATATGCAGAATTCATTTTTTACATGGCTTTGATTGGATCCACACTTGAAAAAATTGCCATAGAGATTCGTAATCTACAAAGAACAGAGATTGGCGAAGTTGCAGAATCTTTCAAGAAAGGACAGATGGGAAGCAGTGCAGTTCCAGTAAAAAGAAATCCTGTAAAAAGTGAGCGTGTAACTTCGCTTTCAAAATTATTACGCAGTCAGGTATCAGTGGCTTTTGAAAATATTCCGCTATGGCATGAAAGAGACTTGTCAAACTCTGCAAATGAGAGATTCATCATTCCAACTAGTGCAATTTTACTTGATGAGATGCTTGAAACCATGATACGAATTGTCAGTTCTTTATTTGTAAATGAAGATAGAATAAGACAAAATCTTGAAATTACAAGAGGTCAGATATTTGCAGAATTTGTTTTGGATGCACTAATACAGAAAGGAGTTCCAAGATTTGAAGCATACAGAGACATCCAACGAATAGCATTTGCAGCGTCAGAAGAAGGAACAGATTTCAGAGATGCAGTAAGAAACGACAAGGCATTCTCATCACACCTGACTAACAAAGAGATTGACAGAGTATTCATTCCTGAAAATCATCTTGGTGCATCATTTGACATAATCAAGAATGTATCAAGTAAGGTCAGAAATTCATGTTCCAAGTTTTCTTGACTTTTAAGAGATTTTTATGAATCAAAGATCCATACTGCATTGCTTTTTTTAGCTTTAAAGCAGATTCTTCTGGAACTCCAATTGCCATTGCAAGTTTTCTGACAATATGTTTTCTGACAAGGTCATCTTTGCCATTTATTTTATGTTCTAATGGAATAGTTTTTCCAAATTCTACAAATTTTTCGGATAAAAATGGCTGTACAATCATAACATCAAATTCAGATGCAATTTTGTTTACTGCCTTCATCATTCTCAGTTCATTGTCTAGCTTGTCTTTTATCATATCAAGTACCGCATCTGCTCCATCAGAGATTGAATCTCTATAGGCATTATATCCACAGAAGAGCTCGTCTATGCCATTGGCAGTAATTACCTTGCTAATTTTGTGTTTTTTTGCAAGTTTTGCTACATAATAAAATGCAATACAGTTTTCATTCCAAGATAAATTATCCACATTGATTTCATCCCAGATCTTTTTTGCTACATCTGAAAATGTTTTCTCTGAAATTATTTCCACCTCGTGATCCATACCAAGCATTTTTGCCATTTTTTTTGAAAACTCTATATCGTGAGAATCCTCAAAACCCATAGTAAGAAGTAACACATCATATCCAAGATCTTGACAAATTTTTGCCAAAAGACAACTATCAACTCCACCAGAAAATGAAATTCCAATTTTTGAAGAATCTTTTACGCCTTCGATAGCTCTGATCATTTGTATGTGTAGTTTATTTTCAAGATCTGTCATTGTCCCAGTAACCATTTCACAATAGACTCGCTTTGAGAGTTAAATATAGGATTCTGTAAAACATGTTAGAATGTTCAGATTAACTGAAGAACAAATCAGAACAGAATTATCAGGATTGGATGGATGGAGTGTGTTAAACGGAAAACTGCACAAAGACTTTGTATTTGATGATTTTATCGAGGCATTTGGTTTTATGTGCAAAGCAGCAATACACATAGAAAAAATGAACCACCATCCAGAATGGTTCAACGTATACAACAAGATTTCAGTAGACTTGGTAACACATGATGCAGGAGGAATCACACAAAATGATATTACCCTTGCAAGAACTTTGAACTTGCTAGAAAAATAAGCACTATAACATCTGTACAGAATTTATATACGGATTGAGAAGGATTTTTCAAATGTCAACAGGCTCTACGGTTTTGGATTCTGATTTCAAGTATATCGATGGCAAGGGTAATCTTTTGAAAAGTAGAACAGAGCTCTCAATAGCACAGATGCTTGAATTTTTACAAATAGAATACCAGTACGATTATGCAATAACCCTGAAAAATGGAAAGAAGGTAAATGTTGATTTTAAGACAGACAAAGGCTTGATAGAGGTAATTGACACTGAAATAGACATTGCAAAATACAAAGAGCTCAAAGCGGAATTGTCTGATGTGAAAATAATTGCAATGGGCCATCCAAAATTTGCAGCAAGACTATCAGAATTACAAGATATCATACTCTACAAGACCCAAGAAGTACAAACAGGTTCCATATTCATGGAAGATCCCTCATTTGCATTTGATTATGCCCACATATTGCCCCTAGTTGAAAAATGCTCAATTCTACACGGTCATACATCATCTGTCACAGTTGAACTAGTTGGAGAGATGAAAAATAACTTGTTGATGGATTTTGGAGAAGCAAAAAAGATAATCAAGGAAGTCATCTCGATTTTAGATCATAAATTTTTCATTAATGAAAAATATCTCATTAAGGAAGATGGTGAGCACTATAGAATTGGATTTGACGGTCCAAAGGGAAGATTTGATCTCCAAGTTCCAAAGAATACAACTTATCTTTTAAGAGGGGAGGCAACTGTTGAGAATTTATCCACTGAATTGATCAAGCTACTTGTTCCAAAGATGCCAAAAAATATTGAAGCTGTAGGAGTCTACATTTATGAGGGCTATAACAAGGGCGCTCACATAATATCACAAATCTCAAAGATCTAAGATATGGAACCGACTATCAAGGAAACTGCTTGGAATCCTGAGATTGAAAAACAAATTCTAAAACAATGGGAAGAATCACGGATTTATGATTTCAAACCAGAAGGAGATGTGTTTGTAATTGATACACCTCCACCTTATCCATCAGGGAGACCATGGCACATCGGTGCAGCATCACACTATGCTCAGATAGACATGATTGCAAGAACTGCAAGAATGTTTGGAAAAAATGTCTTGTTCCCAATAGGAATTGACAGAAACGGTCTCCCCGTTGAGATGTACACTGAAAAAAAGCATGGAATTAGAATGCATGAGACAGAAAGAGGTGAGTTTCTCAAGCTCTGTGCAACAGCACTAGATGATTTGGAGGCAGAAATGATACAGATTATGAAGAGTCTTGGCCTTAGTGGCAATTTTGCAGAATATTACAGAACAGACTCTGAGAAATATCGTACTCTGACCCAGTCAACATTTATCGAGATGTGGAAAAAAGGACAGATCTATCTTGCAAACAGACCCAACAACTATGATTGGGTCACAGGCACTACAATAGCAGATGCAGAGATAATCTACGAAGAAATTCCTACCAAGCTAGTTCACATGAAGTTTACGATAAAAGAGATTGAAAAGATCATAATCATTGCAAGTACAAGACCAGAATTGTTATGTGCATGTCAGACAGTAATTGTAAATCCAGAAGATGAAAGATATAGAGATGTTATCGGGAAAAAAGTAACCATTCCACTGATAAATAGAGAAGTGGAGATCAAGACTCACCCTTCCGCTGAAAAAGAATTTGGTTCCGGGGCAGTTATGGTGTGTAGCTATGGTGATCAAAACGATGTTGCGTTGTTCAGGGATCTCAAGCTAGAAGAGATTGCAGCAGTTGGAACAAATGGAAGAATGAAAGAGGTAGCAGGACCATATACAGGCCTCAAGGTAAAACAAGCAAGAGAGAAAATAATTGAAGATTTACAAAACCAAGGTCTTGTAGAAAAAATAGAGAGTATCAATCATAGAACTCCAATATCTGAGAGAAGTAAGACTGCAATTGAAATCATATCCATGGAAGAATATTACCTAAAACAAAAAGATGCAGTTGATAAAATAAAAGAACTTGGAACAAAAATTGATTTTCATCCTCCAATGCATAAACAGATCCTGATGAATTGGCTGGAATCAATCTCAATTGATTGGCCAATATCAAGAAGAAGATTTTATGGTACAGAGATACCCATATGGTATTGTAAAAAGTGTAATGAGCCGCATGTGCCAGAACCTGGAAAATACTATAGACCTTGGAAAGATCCTAGTCCAATATCAAAGTGTACCAAGTGTGATTCTACAGAATTCGTAGGAGAACAACGTACTTTTGATACTTGGATGGATTCTAGTGTATCACCACTATATATCACAAAATACAAGCAAGATGAAGAATTTTTTAGAAAAACATACCCTACTACCATTAGACCACAGTCAAAGGACATAGTGCGTACATGGCTATACTACACCATATTACGATGTGAACAACTCACTGGCAAGACGCCATGGAGTGATGCATGGATAATGGGATATGGTGTTGATGAACATGGTGCAAAGATGAGTAAAAGTAAGGGCAATGTAGTTGATCCCCTTCCAATCATACAGAAATTTGGTGCAGATACATTCAGGTTCTGGAGCGCAAGTGAGATAAATCTAGGATATGATTTTAGATGCTCTGAGCAAAAAATAGAGACAACCAAAAAGTTTCTAAGTAAACTTTGGAATGTTTCAAGATTTCTTTCTGGATTTCCAGTAATAAAATCTGGAAACCCCAGTCCTTCTGACAAGTGGATACTCTCAGAACTTGACAAGGTGATCATAGAATGCAAAAAGGGTTACAGCGAATACAATTTCTTTGTGCCTGCCACTGCATTAAGAGAATTTACGTGGAATCTTTTTGCAGCACATTATATTGAAATGGTAAAGGGAAGAGCATATAGTTCTGGTTTTACAGACGAAGAGCGAGACGGAGCAATATTTACACTACACAAGGTTCTTTCTTCAGTTTTGACACTACTTGCACCAATTACACCATTTATCACAGACTATCTATGGCACAATCTATATTCACAAAATACCATACACCATGAAAAATTTGTAGAACCCGAAGGTCATGAGGACTGGACAAAATACACAAAGGAGATTACTGAATTTAATTCAGAAGTGTGGAACAAGAAAAAAAGTATGAATTTATCATTAAAAGATACAGTAGAGATTACAATTCCAACAAGCTTGGAGATATTTGCAAAAGATCTCAGGGCGATGCATAACATAAAGTAATACAATCAAGACTGACGAAATTCTGTTGAGATTTAAATAACATCGTGTTGTATCGTGACATCATGCCACGAATTGTACATTTTGACATTCCTTCAGATAATCCAGAACGAGCACAGAGATTCTATCAAGATGTATTTGGATGGAAGTTTGACAAATGGGAGGGTCCCATGGAATACTGGATGATAAAAACTGGAGAAGATAATACACCCGGAATTAATGGAGGTTTGGCAAGAAGGATGCCTGGGCAAATAGGCATGACAAATACAATAGACATACCATCAATTGATGAATATGTAATCAAGGTTCAATCAAGTGGTGGTCAGATACTAGTACCAAAAATGGAGATCCCAGGAGTTGGCTATTTTGCAACATGCATGGATACAGAAGGAAATATTTTTGGAATCATCCAGATGAATCAAAAGACAAAATAGAATTTTCAGGCAGTTAGTTTTATCAGCAGTTTAGCAACATTAGCACCAATTCTTTTTACGCTGTCCTCTTGTTTTTTGTCTTTTAGAGTACCATTAGTATTGAATACCTCATGAGCTTTTGCTACTGCAATTTGATCTGGAATTACAAGAACACTGATGTTTTCAAGAATGGCTCGTACGTGAACCAATCCACGAAGACCTCCAAGACCTCCAGGAGATGCACTCATTATCCCTGCAACCTTACCCTTGAAACAAGCCAAAGGTTCCTCACCTTCAGACACTCTAGATGTCCAGTCAATTGTATTTTTTAGAACACCAGAGATTGAGCTGTTATACTCTGGCGATGATATGAGAAATCCTTGGTGCGATAGCATCAAGTCCTTGAGCTTGCGTGCATTAGAAGGAAGTCCATCTTTTTGTTCCAGATCTCCATCATAGAGAGGCATTGCAAAATCTCGAAGATCAATTACAGTAACATCCACATTGTTCTCCGTTGCACCTATTGCCGCAATTTTTACTAGTTTTTTATTAAATGAATCAATACGAGTACTTCCTGCAAATGCAAGAATTTTCGGTTTTGTCAATTATGATTTGACACGATCATGGCTTAACAAGTTTTCTCTTCAATAATAGAACCGTATTTGTGGCGTTCTTTAAATAATAATTTTATCTTTCACTAAGAGTTGAAGGCCATAGTTATTAGAAAACATGGAGGGCCAGATGTATTATCATATGAACAGATCCAAGATCCTAGTCCAGAGAAAGGACATGTTCTAGTTAGAGTAAATTATTGTGCTGTAAACCACTTGGATATTTGGGTAAGAAATGGAATGCCTGGCAAGAGTGTGGTGTTTCCACACATTTTGGGGTGCGATATTTGTGGAACCATATTAGAAGAATTTGGAGATTTTAGAAAGGGAGATAAGGTTATCGTATATCCAGCAGTAGATACTAGCATTCCAAGAGTCTCTTTTGGAATAATAGGTGGATTTGGCAAGTATGGGGGAGGTTATGCAGAGATTGTTTCAGTTCCAAAGAAGAACATAATAAAAAAACCAGGTTGGCTCTCAGACAAAGAGGCTGCTGCAATCAATATCTCGTATCTTACGGCATGGAACATGTTGGAAAGATCAAGATGTGAAAAAGGTGATACTATTCTGATATGGGGAGCAAACAGTGGAGTGGGTTCTGCTGCAATCTTACTTGCAAAAGCAAAAGGCTTGAAGATCATCACAATAACCTCTGACAAAAATAAAACTGCGCTTGCAAAAAAATTAGGGGCAGACTTTGTCATAGACCGAAGTATCAAAGATGTTACATTAGAAGTTCTAAGACTTACCAATCAAGTTGGAGTAGATGCGGTAATTGATCATGTGGGTGCAAAGACATGGCCCATAAGTCTTGAAGTCCTCAAGGTGAAAGGAAGAATGATCACATGCGGTACTACAACTGGAGGAGAAGCAGTTGTAAACATAAGATCGCTTTACAGCAAAGAAGCCCAAATAATAGGTGCATATCTTGGCTCAAAGTCACAACTTGTTTCATTGCACAAGTTTATGAAATTAAAAAAAATAAGACCTGTAATTGACAGTGTGTTTGATCTAAAAGATGTAAAAGATGCACATCAGAAGATGGAAGAAAGTAATCAGTTTGGAAAGATACTTTTGCAAGTATCTAGCTAACAAATTTTCTGCATTCACAATCTAGAACAAGGCAAGTCTCACTATGTCTAATATGATCATCTATACCATGACCACAGTTGACATTCTTGCATGTGTGCCTGTTTTTTTCCCTTTCTACAACTTTGCGGGCTATCTGATTTGCTTGTTCTTTTGAATAACTCTTTTTGTCAATGTAATAATGAACTACTCTGTTATAGAGTTCATTTGGATCAAATGTATGACTCATGATAGATAGAAAATAACAACACCGAAACTATTAGTTTTTACTTTTTTATGCAGCCTGTGCTTCTCTCTCACGCATAATATTCAAAGCAGAACCTGCCTTGAACCATTTTATCTGGAAATCATTGTAGGAATGCTTGAGTGCAATTTCATCTGTTGTTCCATCTTTATGATTTAGCACACATTTGACATTTTTTCCAGGCTGTATCTGAGATAGATCAAGTATACTTATCTTATCAGTTTCCTGAATCTTGTCATAATCAGATGGATTGACAAAGGTGAGTGCTAACACTCCTTGTTTCTTGAGATTTGTTTCATGTATACGTGCAAAACTTCGTGCAATAACTGCAGCACATCCAAGATATCTCGGAGACATGGCAGCATGTTCCCTGCTACTGCCTTCCCCGTAATTGTTATCCCCTACTACTATCCATTTCAGACCTTTCTCTTTGTATTGTCTTGCAATGACTGGAAATGATTCGGTATTTCCATTTAGTTGGTTTTTTCCTTTCCCAACATCATTTGTAAATGCATTAACGGCACCAAGAAATATGTTATCACTGATTTTGTCAATATGACCACGCAATGACAGCCATGCACCAGCAGGAGAAATGTGATCTGTAGTACATTTTCCTTTTGCCTTTAGCAAGAGTGGTAATTCGACGAAATCTTTTCCATCCCATTTCAAAAATGGTTCTAGTTTTTGCAATCTACCACTAGTTGGATTGATCATAACTTCAATCTCATCTGGATTTGCAGCAGGTGGGACATAGATCTCACCTATATTTGAAAATCCCTTTGATGGTACCTCTGGCGCTTTTTTTGGAGGTTCTAGTTTGAAGTCTTTTCCGTCAGACCCTTTGAGGGTATCTTTTAGCGGATTAAATGATAATTTGCCACCAAGTGCAAGTGCAACAATTAACTCTGGACTTCCCATAAAGGCCATTGTCTCTCTTCTGCCATCATTTCGTCCAGGAAAGTTTCTGTTAAACGAAGTAACT
Organism: Nitrosotalea devaniterrae; assembly: GCA_900065925.1. Taxonomy (GTDB): domain Archaea; phylum Thermoproteota; class Nitrososphaeria; order Nitrososphaerales; family Nitrosopumilaceae; genus Nitrosotalea; species Nitrosotalea devaniterrae. The sequence continues at coordinate 1,500,521 of LN890280.1, forward strand.
ATAGTATTAGGTTCTCCAGCTTTTATCTCAGGCCGATTCCACTGTCCAATACATGGACCACAAGCATTTGCCAACACAGTTGCGCCAATCTCGTTCAAAGTGTGCATCTGTCCGTCGCGTTCAATTGTTGCGCGGATTTGTTCTGAACCGGGAGTTACAAGAAGAGGAATCTGTACATGAATTCCATGAGATTTTGCTTGCTCTGCAACAGATGCAGCCCTTGTCATGTCTTCATATGAAGAGTTAGTGCAACTTCCAATAAGAGCTACAGAAATGGTATCAAGATACTTGTTTTCTTTTACATCTTCTGCTAGCTTAGATATTGGTCTTGCAAGATCTGGTGTATGCGGACCTGCAATATATGGTTCTAGTGAAGACAGATCAATCTCTATTACTTTATCAAAATATTTTTCTGGATTTTGTTCAACTTCAGGATCTGCAACAAGAATGTCTTGGTATCGGTTTGCAAGCTCTGCAATTTGTCCACGATTAGTTGACTTTAGATAAACTTCCATCTTTTCATCATATGGAAATACAGAACATGTTGCGCCAATTTCTGCACCCATGTTAGTTATTGTGGCTTTACCAGTACAGCTAATTGACTTGGTGCCAGGTCCAAAGTATTCTACTATAGCATTTGTTCCTCCTGATACGGTAAGCTTCCATGCTACATACAGTATGACATCTTTTGGTGCAACCCAACCGTTTAGTTCTCCTTTGAGATGTATACCGATTCTTTTTGGATACAACAGTTCCCATGGAAATCCTGCCATCACCTCTGTTGCGTCCAATCCTCCCACCCCAACAGCGAGCATACCTAGGCCACCCGCATTTGGTGTATGAGAATCTGTTCCAATCATCAATCCACCAGGAAAAGCATAATTTTCTAGTACAACTTGATGAATAATTCCTGCACCTGGTTTCCAAAATCCTATTCCATATTTTCGAGATGAAGATTCAAGAAATTTGTAGACTTCACTATTTTCATCTAGTGCAACTTTAATGTCTACATCTCCACTGACTTTAGCACGAATGAGATGATCACAATGAACAGTTGTTGGAAGTGTACTTCGCTTAAGACCTGATTGCATGAATTGCAAAATCACCATCTGTCCAGTTACATCTTGTAGTGCAACTCTATCAGGCCTGAGAAAGGAATAGCTCTTGCCTGGTTCTAGATCTTTTGCACTTTCAATATCATCAAGGTGACCTACTAGAATTTTTTCAGTCAGAGTAAGCGGTCTGTTGACTAGTTTTCTATATTTTGTAATATTTTCTGTGATTTTAGCATAAACCTTTGAAACTAGATCGGGAGTTGTTTCTATTTGCATTCTAATAACAGTATACAACTAATTTGAATTTAATATAAACGGTATTTCTGATAATGGTATCTAAAAATCTCTAGTGTTTTGCTTTAATTAGACTTACAAAGTATTTGTGAAGTGAAAGGTCTCCGGTAAGTTCAGGATGAAATGCAGTACCAATGATGTTTCCTTGTTTTACTGCAATTATCTTTTCGTTAAACTTTGATAATATCTCTACATCTTTCCCTGCATCTATGATTGATGGTGCACGAATAAATACACCTTGAAATTTGTTGATGCCTATTTTATCCATCGAGATTTCAGATTCAAAGGAATCTTTTTGTCTGCCAAAAGCATTTCGTTCTATTTTCACATCAAGAAAATCCAATAATGGTTGATCCATTTCACCAACCACTCTATCTTTTGCCTTTTTTGAGAGCATTATCATACCCGCGCATATACCAAAGACAGGCATTCCACTTGCAATTTTTTCTTTGATTTTTTTCAGTGAGCCATTTACTAGAGATAACGTGCCTATGACTGTGCTTTCTCCACCAGGTATTACTAATCCATCAAGATCAGAAATTTGTTCAGGAGTTTTAACCTCAGTTACAATACCATCCAAACCTAGTTCTTCAATTGCCATCTTTGTGGCCATTATGTTTTCTGCAACATCTCCCTGAACTGCCAATACTCCTATGGTTACACCACTCATGCTGTACTACCACGTTCTTGCATTCTAAGTTCAAGATTCTTTGTATCCAATCCCAACATTGATTGTCTCTCATCAATCATTTTCTGTGCTTCCTTTACTTTGTCTGGATCTTCCCAGAATGTAGTTGCCAAAACTATTGCTTGCGCTCTCTCTTTTGCATCATCAGCTTTGAATATTCCAGATCCAACAAACACCCCATCACAACCCAGAGTCATCAAATATGCAGCATCTGCAGGAGTTGATATTCCACCTGCTGCAAAGTTTACAACAGGCAATCTACCCAAACTTGCAGTCTCTTCTACAACAGAATATGAAACTTTCAATTCTCTTGCAACACTAATCAAATCTTGTTCATCACCTGCGTCGTAAATTGATTTTATGCGTCGTAATTCGGTATTTACATTTTTAATATGAATGACAGCTTCTGCAACATTACCAGTACCAGGTTCTCCTTTTGTTCTGATCATTGCTGCACCCTCTTCTATTCTTCGAAGCGCTTCACCTAAATTTCGTGCACCGTTTACAAATGGGCTTGTGAAATCCCATTTCCATATGTGATGATTTTCATCTGCAGGGGTTAAGACTTCAGATTCATCAATCATGTCTACATTTGTTTCTTGCAAAACCATTGCTTCGTATACATGACCTATCCTACATTTTGCCATAACAGGAATTGTTACAGAATCCATAATCTCTTGAATAATTCTAATACTTGCAGTTCTTGCAACACCACCAGCTTTTCTAACATCTGATGGAAGTTTATCTAAAACCATTACTGCAACTGCGCCAGCATCTTCTGCAATTTGCGCTTGTTCAACAGTTGTAACATCCATCACAACTCCATTTTTGAGCATGTGTGCAAAACCACGTTTTAGAGTAGAAGTTCCACGTGTGGTACTAAATGATCCTATCTTTTCTTTGATTACTCCTTTAGTATCACCCAAATCACCAGAGAGTGGAATCATGAGATTTGATCCCGTCTTAGGCTATTTATTTTATTATTTCTGCAATTATGGCATCCATGCTGTTTTGGACCTCATTTATCAATGGAGGAATGAATTCCTGAGTAGAATTCTGGTCAGGCCATTGCAAGTTGATGGATTTACCGTCTAGTGTAACTTGTAATCCAAATTTTTCATACTCATTTAGATCATTTTTTACTGGATAGGACGTCTCAGGAATTTGCATAAAGCCGGTCTCTTTTATGAGCGCAGTTAGCCTCTTGACTTCATCTTTTGACAGTTGATATTTTTTATCAGGTTCAGAATAGCCATTCTTTGTTAGACTGTAGGTAGTTTGACCATCATTTGCGATACTTAGAACTTCAGTTGTGTCAGCACCAATGCTCTGCGTAAGACCAAATGATATTTTTTTGAGGTGTTGTTTACTGTATTCTATCGATATAACATCATCAGAATTAACTGCAACACTGGGAATTTCAGGTCGAAGAAGAGTTGGTACTACAATGAAAAGAGCTGCAAGCACTGGAATTGCTCCCAATAGTATGATTATAGGACGAACCAAATTTTACTCCCCAAGTGATTTGAGTCTGATTTAGGCATGTAATTGATTAAGAGATGAAAATTACAACATGTAGTTTTCTTGGAACAATCCAACGCTCAAAAAGAGTTATGATGGTACCAATAAATCTTCAGAAGTCAAGTAAATTAAAATTCAAGTGCATTTATGTTCATTACGTGGGGTCGTAGCCTAGCCTGGTATGGCGACAGTTTAGATCACATGATGATCACCGCTAAGGGCTCCAGTGGTTTCACAAGCTTCACTGACGCAAGGATGATGTACAGTTTGGAGCTGTAGTGACCCGTGTGTCGCCGGTTCAATTCCGGTCGGCCCCACCATCCGGTTTTTCCCTTACCTTAACAGTTATAAGGAAAAAGGCACCTAGTAAGTCTGCTAGGGGAGATAGTGTTGAGTTTTACAATTTCAAAAATACATGGCGGTAGATTGGATTGAGTAGAGGTAATTTTCCAACATTTGGAGCTTCCAAAACTGGAACTTTTGTTTCCACTCTGAAAAATTATAACCTGCCTCCTTTCATTTTAGAAAAAATTGCTGCAGACTGTAAATCAGATTTGGTCAGAAAAGGCAGAATTGAAGAACGCTTGCAAAGCATGAATGATTCCGCTCTTGAACTTTTACACAAGGTTTTTGTTGATTGTCATGAAGACTCCGCTGGCACATATGCCAACTACCGATTTTTCGCATATATCTCAAGCATGTTCCACAAGTGTGAGATTTTGTTAAATGAAAAAATTCCAGGCTCTTCTGGAAAAGTCTACAAGGTACCTATTGCAGTCAAAAATAATGGAATGTATATTGCAGTAGGTTTCAACAAATCTTCTGGTGGCCCAACAACAAAAAGAGAGGCCATAAAATTCTATGAGATGGTTGACGATATCAAGAAAGGAGAGCATGGAAATCAGCTCTCTGAGGGAGTCTTTGGATCTTCGGTTGGCTTTGATGGAGAAGCACTTGTCACATTAGAAAAACTAAGTACAACCAGAAAGAAGGATCCACAAAACAAAATAGATTTCAAGACAGCAAGTTTTCAAGACAGGATATATTCTGTCACAAAGTGTTAGACGGTAAAATAGTCTTAATTAAAAAGTTTGATTTTTCACAATTACAGATAGTCACTAAACGCTAACGCTTCTTTTTAGCAGGACAGAATTTTAGGTGAACTTGTTTTTCCACAGTCAATGTAGTTTCATTTTCATGAAATAATTTTGTACTACAATCAGGGCAGATGAATTCTGGCATAAAAAAACTCTAAATTACTTACTTATAGTCTTTTAGAGCCGCCACGAAAATTACACTATACCCGCAAACTAGAAGTATCAAGGGTTGCAAAAAGAGCATCCTTTTCTGTTTGGTTATAATCTGCGTCATAGTGTTCATAGGACAATGATGCAAAGAGATGTTTGTCCCAGATATCATGTACTAGTTCCTTGTAATTTTTGTATCCAGTTTGTCGTAGAAATTCATGAGTAAGCTCATGAGAAACCTTTGGACAATTAGTCTCCATTAGAAATGTCAAGTCATCTTTCTGTGGACTTTTACTCCATAGAACCATGCCAAAATTTTCTGCAAAATATCCTTCACAGGTGCAATCAGTCCAAAGTGGCCTAAAATATGTCAGATAAAAATGAAAAATATCCCTACCTCTATCAGCATGATCCTCAAGTAGTGCAGGCGTATCTACAATCCTGAATCGTCCCCCAGATTTTACTATCATCTCATCTGCTTGGACCTCAACTTTTTGCGAGAAAGTCTTTTCAATCCAAACTTTATAGAATTGAGCCATCTTTGTGACATATTCAAATTCCCATTTTCTTTTGTCCAGATCTTCTTCTTTTACCACAAAAATGAAATGAAGTAGCACATGATGAAAATATTATAGCGCAATTAAAAGTTCTTTGAATAAAAAATAGAGTACTCTATGGTAGGGTTTCAAAAATATAGGGCAGGATTTCTCCACAGAGACTTAGCTTTGACCTTCTATGCCCATCAGGGTTAGAGTTGAACGGATCTTCTCTATTTTACGAATTTTCCAAGTGATTATTTCCCTTAGTGCTTCTACTGTTGGAGATTCAATCTTTGCCAGTATATCGTAGGCCCCGAAGGTACCGTGAACTTCCTTAACTCCGTTGATTGCTTTTAGCTGTGAGATTATAGATTCTTCAGAGCCAAGTTCACAATTTATTAGCACATATGCAGTTGCCATAGTATACCTATACAACGCAAATATATCAATAGATCTGTTTTTTCTTTGTAAATCAAAGATTATATCATAGCTGAAAACTGACCGCCTGCACAAAATTTCAGAAATTCTTTTGATTGCAAGCATTTTTAGAAAATTTAGGAAAAAAGAAATGTTCCCCGGTTCTGACTCACATAGAGTCATTGGTACGTTTAGCCTTAATCCTCATCTTGTTCTATTACCGGGGTGCCCTGTAGCACGGCTGGGTGGACCAAAAATCATATTTCATCATCCCAGTCCGTCTGCGTGCATATTGGGGCGATATGATTATTTTCTAGTCAAATATTAATCCAGTGAGCCGCATTTCAAACCCCGATACAGGCATTCTCAGTTTGAAAGTATCAATAATTTTAGGATCAATTTCTCCCAGAGCTCCGAGTTTCTTACCAGATATCACAATACTACCAGTTCTTCCATCAACAAACATTGGTTCCTTTTGTGGTATAGTATCGCACGTAAGATTAAAACCAGTTTTTAGAAGAGATTGTAAAACAGACTTTACTTCTGTGAAGTTTACATCTTTGTGCGAACTAAGACAAGCAAGATGAACTACCTCATTGATCGAAGAACCTTTTTCAAATATCGTTCCAATCTCAAAGATCTTTTGAGGATATGATTCATGGATATTTCTTGACAAGACTTCCATCATTCCAGGAAGAAGCGCATCACGAAGAATTATGTGTTCTTGGCTTTTGGAATCTGCAACAGATATTATTTTAGACGAATCTTTGTTGGTTTTTTCATACAGAATTTCTTTGCTAGTGAGCTCAAAGTTCATCACTTCAAGATAACCCAGTCCAACCATAATCTGGCGGACAGTCTCAAGTGTCTTGGTGGTACGATTTCTCTCACCAGCCGAAACTGACTCTGGCATTGTAGGTGCAAGATTTTGAATTCCATAACCAAGAGCTACTTCCTCTACTAGATCCATCACTCCAAAGATATCTGTCCTATATCTCGGTATACTACATACAATTTTTTTTCCTCTCAGCTTTGCATCTAGCCTACTTTTTTTAAGAGACTTTACAATGACTTGATTCGATATCTCAATTCCTAGTGTCTTGTTTACAAGCTCAGGCTCTAGCACAAGATCTCGAGATTTTAGTACAGGAGTGGAATTTCCCGCTCCAGTTACTTTAACTGAATACAATTCAAATCCTGCAATCTGTAAAGTATTTGCAACAACTGCAAGAACTCCTTCTGCAGCATTCTTGTCAGTTGCAGTAACTTCTACGAGTAAATTGCGAGTTTTGACATTCATTTCTGTGAGTTTTGCATTGACAATAGGAGGAAGTGAGATTGTCTTTCCATCAGAATCCACAATGATCGGAATTTTGGAATGCCCTTCTAAGATGTGTTTGTATTTTTTCCCCGTCTCTGTTTTTTCCAGTATATCTTTTACAGTCATTGATACATCAGATTCAAGAGGAATGAAGCTATGCTCTTGTGTTACAGTCTTGTAGTATAACGGAAATTTTATTTTTTCAAGATCATGAATTCCAATGGATGCTTTCTTTCGTCTTCTACCTAATCCATTATGAAGATCCTCCTGCATGGTAATTATTTGTCGTATTGTTTCATCATCGAGCTTACCGTTTCTTGCCTCGATTGCTGTAACATATGGTCTTACTTTGGAAACAGTGGGAGTAGCCTTAATTGCATTTTTACCATTTTTGATTTTCAGTGTAGGCATTCCAAGTTTTATTCCAAGCAACCCCTGAAGACCTGTAATGATGCCATAATCAGTAGAGTAATCAGGTCTGTTTGGACTGTATTCTACGTTGATGTGGTCAGCAGTCTCATCCTCAATATCAAGTCCAATGAATGGCAAAGTTTCAACAAGCTTTGCCTTGGGAACATTCCTGCCAAGAATTTTTTTGACCCTGTCAAAGTATAGTGTGACTACTGGCATTTTGGTACACTCCTCAACCAACCAAAATTGTTTTCATACAACTCTCTGACATCCGTTAAGCCATAACGCAACATTGCAATTCTTTCAATTCCTCCACCCCATGCAAGGACTGGATTTTTGATTCCTAGCGGTTTTGTTACCTCTGGTCTGAAAATTCCCATTCCAAACAGCTCTACCCACTTGCCAAGTTTTTCATTGTATATCATGGACTGCAATGATGGCTCGGTATACGGGAAAAATGTTGGCCAGAATTTTATTTTCTTAATTCCCATCTTGTGATAGAATTCAGTCTGCAATCCCATTAGGTCTCGTAGTGTGACATTTTTACCAACTACAACTCCTTCTACCTGATGAAACTCTGCAAGGTGTTTGTAGCTTAGTTTTTCATTTCGAAATACTTTGCCAATTGAAAATAACCGTGCTTCATCATGCTTTTGGTCAGCAAGTTCTCTAATAGTTACACACGTAGTATGCGTTCTTAGAACAAGTCTTCTTGCCTCTTCATTTTGCCATTGATAATTCCAACCCTTTTTGTGTGCGTCAGATACTTTTTTTATCTGATCAGGTTTTGCGATTGTTTTTGCTTTTACATCTGCAAGGTAAAAAGTATCTTGCATTTCTCTTGCAGGATGATCTTGAGGAGTAAACAAGGCATCAAAATTCCAAAAACTAGACTGGACATTACTTCCTATTATTTCAGAGAATCCAAGACTGACAAATATTTCTCGTACCTCATCAATGACATCTCTTAACGGATGACTTTTTGCTGCAAATATTACTGGAGCAGCAGCTTCAACATCTATTGCTCTGACAACTTTGGCGTCCGGTTCTACTTTATGTGATGTCTCAGATACGCTTTCAAAATCAATGTTATCAGGTACACTTTTTGCTGCTTCCATTCCTTGCTCAGTGAGTCCAACCAAGGCAGATTTTTTTGATGTAAGAACAATAAATTCGGGTCGTTTTTTCAGGGACTCCAGCGCATCCTTGTCTTCAAAATTATCTGTAGATACCCCCATTGGAGTTTTAGAAATTGTTTTGATAATTTTTTCTTCAGATGATAAATCGTGATATCCTTTTAGCATGAGTCTATTTTCATGAACTTCGATCCAACCATTCTTTTTTGCATTTGCTATAGCCGGACCAAATTCATTTTTCAAGTAATCTTTCGCAGCATTCATTTCACAAGAATAACCATCTAATGATCGTAAGTAATTTACAAGCTGTCTTTCTGGTAGTCCTTTTTCAGATGCCTCATTTCCTCTCTTGCCTAATGTTACAAGAGTTTTCTCTGATTCTACAACATTTGCTAGACTTTTGAATTTGAGCCATTCAATGCCTCGCCTTATCTGATCTAGTGAAAGTTTTGTAATTTCTGAAAGGTCTTCTGGTGTCAGGTTTTTCTTTTCAGCCAAGGTCTTGAGAATTTTTTGCTCAATTGGATGCAGAACTTGTGACATTATCACAAAAAGCCAAAAAGACTTTTTAAACCTTAACCTAACTGAATCGTGAATGTCATCTGAAGAGTTTACAGTAACTCCTTGGAGCGTAGAGGGAGATATTGACTATGATAAACTCATGCAGAAGTTTGGTACAGAAAAAATTTCGCCTGAATTAGAAGCACGAATAGAGAAGATAACGGGTGAGGTTCATCCAATGTTAAAGCTAGGATATTTCTTCAGTCACAGAGATTTAGATAAAATCATAACAGAATATGAAAAAGGAAACAAGTTTTATCTCTATACCGGAAGAGGACCATCTGGAAAAATCCACATGGGACATTTGCTTCCATGGATATTTACAAAATATCTTCAAGAAAAATTTGATGTTAATCTAATATTCCAATTAACGGATGATGAAAAATTTCTCTACAGTGACCAAAAATCTATGGAGGAGGTATCAAAATACACTCAAGAAAACATTCTAGATATCATTGCAATAGGATTTGATCCAAAAAAGACAAAGATCCTAATTGATACAAAGGATATCAAGAGAATTTATCCAATAGCATTAGAGATAGCAAAGCGAATCACTTTTTCAACTGTCAAGGCAGTTTTTGGGTTTGAAAATTCTACAAACATAGGAATGATTGGTTTTCCACCAATACAGGCAGCACCTTGTTTTTTGCCATCAATAATTGAGGGACGACCCACTCCTGTTCTCATACCTGCTGCAATAGACCAAGATCCCTATTGGAGAGTAACAAGAGATATTGCGGAAAAGATGGGATATCCAAAACCAGCTCAGATCCACTCTAAATTTTTGCCAGGACTGGGGATGCAAGGAAAAATGTCATCCTCAATTCCAGAGACTGCCATTTTTACCACAGATAGTGATGATGTAGTAGACAAAAAGATCTCAAGTACATTTACTGGCGGTCAGTCTACTGTCGAGCTCCAACGAAAATTGGGTGCCAACTTTAGCATATGTCCAGTATTTTGGTATCTTAGATACTTTTTTGATACAGAAAAAGAATCTGATGAGAGAGCAAGAAAGTGTAAAGGTGGACAGTTATTGTGTGGAGAATGCAAGTGTAATCTAAAAGATGCTACAAAACCTTTCTTGGCAGAGTTCAAAAAACAGCGAGAAAAAGCAAAAGACCAAGTAGACAAATTCATGTTTGATTAAGCAATATGAAGAAAAATATCACATGTATAGACAGTTATGAAGCACAAAAACTCGCTAGTCTAATATACATAAAAGACGATAACGAGATTTTCATCAGTGGAATTTTAGAGATAATTGAAAATGAGATAATAATATCTCTCAAAGACAAGTCTGCACATAGTATACTTTTCAAAGACAGACTTCAGGCAGAGTCTTTTGCAGATTTCATCCAGTCTGTAATTGACAATGTAAACAAAATTACAGAGACCAAAGTTTTTGAAGACATTGTGGAAATAACAAAAGAGTAATTTTAGACAAGAGATTTGTCCATTTCCTGAGTAACTAATTCTTGTACTTTGAGAAAATACAATCTAGTGGTATATGGCATGTCATCAAGATTATTTGCTATGGCCATCATCAGATAGCGAACTGCTCGTTTTGATATATTGAGGTTAAATTTCAGATAAAGAATGGGATCTTGCTTTACACCAATTTTATCCACAAGCCACGGTGGTGCCATCTCTTTTGCTTCTTCAATCACTTTATTGTACCAGAGTGCTATATTTTCAGGATCTAGACCTTCTTTTAGACCCGTAATGTCAGACGACATTTTGCTAAACATCCTATCTGTTAATTCTTTCAATAACTTACAAGACATTTTAGAGTTTTAGGTGACCCACTCAAAGATTGAAAAGTTATTTGTCAACTAAGTATATTGCCATCAGCATCAATCTCAGATTTCTTGATTCGCGTAGTAGAAATGCGCGTACCATCCCTGGCAAGAGCCATAGGAACTACAATCACTTGAACTGGAGGAGAGTTTCTTTCTGCTCTCAGACGGTTGAGTTCATTGCCTTTTGATGAGGTCTCCTCACTTACTACCAATGCTTCAACTTCTTTTTCTAATACAGCCGGACCAAAGTCATTGTCAAGTTTGCTTATTTCATATACAGAGTTTGGAAAATTTACTTCAATAGCATTTTCTAACATTTCATATCTTTTTGAATAATCATGATCAGGCTTTTTTCCTTTTTTTCTTGCAAGCTCATCACTAGTCAAACCTATGATAACCTTGGATGAAATTGAGAATCCATTTTGCAATAACTCTAGATGACCTTTATGAATAATATCAAATGTACCGCCCAAAGCCACAAGTTTGAATCTAGTCATGATAGATATCGTATATTCAGGGTTTTATCATTTAACAAGTACTACATTAATTGATGGTACTGCAGAAGATAGAGGAACTCCATCATAATTCCACACATACGTTTCAACAAAATATGAACCTGCTGAATTAGGTACCCAGTTTACAGACATGTTTTGATCTCCAGGTCCAAGAAATACTCCTTCGTATTGTCCTATGAATTCAACTTGTCCACTAAATTGTTTGACTTGAACATAATAGATGAATGACTGGGTAGAATTACCAAGATAATTTGTATCACTAGTTATCTTTACTGATGCATTTACTGGTATAGTAGAATACGAAGTACCATTAGGATCAGTAAGCATCGTACCTCTTACAATTACTGGTAGCGTAGCTTGAAGTCCCTTTACAGGAATTAATTTTGACTGATAATTATCAGACTCGGCAATTAGCATGTAGGATTTTGCTCTAGGACTTGAGTCTGAAGTGACACTGAATTGAGAGTCTTTTCCAGAATCAATGTTAATTGGATCAGATATTCCAATAGCAACTATTCTTTGAAATGCATCATATGAAATTAGATAGATCTTTGTATTGGCAGATTTTAGTGCTCCATTATCTGTAATAGTACCAGATACAGATACTTTGTCAGAGACTTGAAGAGGACCAGAAGAAATGTCCAGCACTTGTTGCCTGTCAGAGGATGACTGGAATCCTGCAATTTTTACTTGAATTTGTGTGATAGAGGGATCAGATTTTGTAGAAGATATCATAAAAGGAGCCTTTCCCCCAGGCGGAATTACCTGAATAAGTGTTGTACCTGTTTTGTATTCTACCTGATTGGAATTATCATCCATGAATGTAACTCCAAGTGTAACTGCATTTACAGGAGAATTGAGATTATTTTGGACTTCACCAAACACTACGGTAGTACCGTCACTTGCTTTGTGAGAATATATTGTTTGAAGTGTTGTCACACCAAGACTTGTTGGAGATGGAAGATCAGCCCAGACAATATTTGTTGTAAATAGCATAACAATCAACAAACTAGAAAATAACAAGGTCTTCATATTGATTATAGTTCTAAAAGGAGATTAATCATATACTGCATATCATAATCTAAACAACATAGTTTAGAAGGTTCTACTAAACTTACGTTGGATAACATAATCATAAAAAGAAGATAAAAGATGTTTTTGGTTATTTACTTGTGTTTCTTTGCGGTAATTACACACCAGTAAATGAATCCTGGTATCAATCCTACCATCAATGGTATGTATACGCCCGCTTGACTCCAATCTTGCATATCTAAATTACCTAATCACCAAAAAACTTACATAGTATTTAAATCCATCTTTCAGAGGTTCTGGGGAGTCTTCGTCGGGTCGATCTGAGCGGAAAAAGTCGTCGGATTGGACTGATCGGTGTTTAAGAGGATAGTATTTCATTCCATCTCCTAACCAAATAACACCGTCAATAACCCAATAATCTTCTACTTTTAGACACTCATGGGTATCTTTTTCCTCAGAAATTAATCCTAGTTTACAATTAGGACACTTACTTAGATTTACTCTTGACATTCCTTTCTTTTCTCACAGTTGGTTTTTTCTCATACTTTCTTACGATTTCACGAAGTTCATCTTCATGCTCAAATATTATTTTTATAAGTAAATCATTGTACACTTTTTCCCCCTCTTTTGTAAGTTGAGTTGACATGTCTACAAGTATGTTGTTTTTGAGATGATCAAACTCTGCTTTAGTGAGAGATAATTTAGATATTGTACTATCTTTAGATAGAGTATTCATTGGATCTAATCCTGTCAAAAATCCATCTTTACCTTTCATCAAAGTGTAAGCAGGATAAAGCTCTAATCCTTGTTCTATTTCATTCATTAATTTTCTTAACGCTTCCCTTGAAAATCTAATATCAGCAAGTATCTCTCTTCTTTTTGGAGCAATCGCAGTTTTACCATCCTTTTCTAGTCTAGGAAATACACGAGTTTGATAAAAAATTAATGATATGAAATCTTCTAGAAAATGACAATAAGCTCCATCTGCTACTACCGTTGGAAAATTCTCAAAAATTTCCTCATTACCATCTGGAATCATTTGATTTTAGATCCTTTAATTTTTGGATTTTTTATTTTATTGGTCATGCCTGTCTTTTCTGTTTTATTCCAATATGGTGATTTACACCCTGCACATCTGAGAGGTTTATCATTACTTCTTGATAACCATTCATGATCACATACGTCACATTTCCATACTGTTTTTGTTCCTATTCCCATTACTATTAGTGTACACCAACAGTATATAAGTTTATATACACATATAGTGTACACTGATAGTGTATGACAGACATAAACAAACGAGAAGAAAAAGGAAAAGAGATCGCAAACATGAACCTAATCAAAAAGATTGATGATCACAGTTACAAAGTAAAATCACAAACAAGCAACCAAGAATATGATGTAATCTCACTAGAATCTGGATGGGTTTGCTCTTGCCCTGACAGCATGTATCGAAACGTCAAATGCAAGCATGTTTACGCATTAGAGACAAGCATTTCATTTAAGAAAGAAGTTCAGGCACGAAAAACAGTCATTATCGAACCAATCTCAACTTCAAACTGCATTTACTGTAAATCTGATAGAATCGTCAAGGATGGTCTAAGACACAACAAGTACGGAGACATTCAGAAATTCAATTGCAAGGAATGTAAGAAGTATTTCACTATCAATATTGGCTTTGAAAAGATGAAGCATGATCCTAAAGGAATCACAACCGCTATGCAACTTTATTTTTCAGGCGAATCATTAAGGAATACTGCCAAATCCCTCAGGCTTTTAGGCATGGATGTATCACACAAGACCGTTTACAACTGGATAAAGAAATACACTGGAATCATGCAGAACTATTCTGAGAAACTAAAACCGCAAGTTTCTGACACATGGCGAGCAGATGAAATGTATCTCAAGATTCGTGGCAATATGAAATATCTCTATGCTATGATGGATGATGAAACAAGATTCTTTATTGCTCAAGAAGTAGCTAATACAAAATACACACATGATGTCCAAAAGTTATTCCAAGAAGCTAATAGAATCACAGAGAGAAAACCCAAGATCTTCATAACTGATGGTGCTTTTAATTACAAGACAGCATTCTACAAGGAATATCGAACAAGAGCAGTAAAGGATAGACCAATACATATTAGACATATTCGATTCTGGGGTGACAACAATAATAACAAAATGGAGAGATTAAACGGTGAAATTAGAGATAGAGAAAAGACTATGCGTGGAATAAAGAAAATGGACACCCCAATATTGAAAGGCTATCAGGTTTATCACAATTACTTTAGAACTCATGAGGGATTAGACGGTAAGACTCCTGCACAAGCTTGTGGAATAGAGATTCAAGGAGAGAATAAGTGGTTAACTTTTATTCAAAATGCTAGTAAGAGTGACTCTAAATGAGTATTTTAGAAAGGCATAACAAAAGAAGCGAGTTTATCAATCATTATTCTGTCTTTGTAAGATTTCTCATAATTATTTTTGCAATCCTTGCATACTCCCTCAAACGCTTTTGTTTTTAGAACTATATTCTGTGTAAACTTCTCAAAAGATATTTTGAATTCATTATGTAGTCTGTTAGATTCTAGTTTTTGTTCTTGTGAAGCTGGTTCTCTTGATGTTCTGATTTGCCGATCAATATTTATCATCGATACCATATTAGTTAAAACTTCATCATATCCTGTAAACAAATGTTGTAAAAATTGTTCTTTAAAAGCAAATAGATCAAAGAACGATTCAAATGGAGAACCAGAACGTTGAACCGCACTTCTATCAAATGCCATACTGAATTGTTTGAATAAATTCTCACAGTGTTCTAGGTATGTTTGTCTGGCAATTACTTTCTCCTTCTGTGACCTATCATAGAGCCATTTGAAAAAACCAGTTGGTATACTAATCACGATTAGTATACCGCCTAATGCAATCAGTAATGATACCCATGGATTTCCTACAAATGTTTGAATAAAAGTTGTAATAGGATCTGTCATATTTCCACTCATTTCCAAGATCCGAGATCGTTCCTATGGTTATAAAATAACTGAAATGTGTGCAGATCACTAACAATTCTGATCGCTACTCCTTACCCGACGAAAATTTACAGGCATAGACGCCCGACGGAGAGGTACCAGAACCCTTTCAGACTGCCAGATTTGGGCAGATCGCTGGCTCCTAAATGAATTAAAGGTTCTTTAAATAAAACTTGAGCGCGATTTGTAATCAAGATTTGGAAATAATAATTGAACCATGGAATCAACTTGTCATTCACGAAGTATTAGAATTAAGATTTGAGGACTGGATAACTCAGATAATTGCAAGTGCAAGGTCTGCAGGAGGTGGAATACCCACTATCTTTTGGGCCGGAGGAGTATCATTTCATTTTGCAACCTTTCCAGATACAGATACAATAGTACAAGAGAAACTCAAAGGCAGAATTCACTATTCATCGGTCACATTTGCCATAAAAGAAAAATTTGAAAAACAAATCACACGGGAAAGTGGAGCTGTCAATTTTACAGACGTAAGCCATAATGAAATATTTAGCAAATTAACAGAAAAATTGAGATCACAGTCAAAGTTTCAAAACGGTCACTGAGTTTTTCGAGATTTACGGAAAACCAAGAACCCACCTACCACTATAAGTGCAATACCTCCTATGAAGTAAGGAGAAGGATAAGGTGCAATGGGAAATAGAAAAATTCCAGCTGTAATCATTCCAAGATAAACAAGCATCGTTTGATCGATATCAAATACCATCAAGGGTTACTCTTTTTTTCCATACTATAAAGAATTCTAATGATGTACTTTTGAGATAATTACTTGAGGTTAGTTTCTTTCGCGTATCTCAACTTCACTTCCTTCATAATTTGCAGCCATGTTTGTAAATGGGTATTTTCCTAGATCTTCATCTAAGACTCCGCCTTTGAATTTTTTAACACTAACTGTGTTATTGTATACATCCTGAAGTTGTTTTCCTGCGTCAATATTTGCTTGAAGATGAAGATCTGATACTAGAAGGACATGATCAGTAAGCAGGGGATAAAACAATACGTATCGATAGTCTGGTAAGACATCAGTCATGTGGTATACGTATTTGAATATCCATGAATACACCGCACTTGAGACAATTGTGGTATTTTTCTCATCATATGGAGCATCGCTGTTATGGACATTTTGAAGAACATATGCTACAGCATCAAACTGGGCAGAAACATTTGAGGTAATCAGAAAAGAGGTCATGACCAGTCCAAATATTCCAACACATGATATGATGATAAATGGGAGTTTATTCCTGATGTCTTCTTTTGCATGTTTAGATAGATCAATTATGAATTTAGCAGCTGCAATGCAGAGAACTGGAAGAACTGGAATCCAGTAAAAGTACTGTACATATCCAATAGTAGCAAGAAATACTAGGAATGGAATAAACCACAATAAGATCATCCAGTCTTTTTTAATAGCAGCACAAACTATTCCAGCAAACCCCAATACCAATAGAAGAGGATCAAAAACAAGAAAGTTCTTCAGTATGTTTCCAAAGTTGTTGTTTTGGCGATGGACTTGATACAAAACATCTCCAATCCAAGTATGAAATTGATTATTTTGTATACTTTGAATGGGCCAAATCAATGGTATCAAGATAACAGGAATAAACCACACTGCAAGCATTCTAGGATTCTTTGTATTCTGATATATCAGAACGGTAAGCAATGGAATCATTACAAACATGGTCTCTTTTGTAAAAAGAGAAACTCCAAAGAAAATTCCAGAAAATATTACAAGTAATTTTTTATTTTTAGAATCTTTTGCATAAACAGCAAAGAGTATGGATGTCAACAAAAATGGAAGCAAAATTGAATCTAACAGTATTCTTCTTGTAAGCCAGGTAATTGGCATGACTGCAAATAGAATAGACGCAAATAATGCAATATTTTTTGAATAGCGTCTCTCTGAAATTTTGTATATCAGAAAAGTGTCAGCAACTGCAAGTATTCCCATTAATACACGTGGAACAAGATACAACATCTCTGCAGAATGCACATCCGCAGTGGGATGGAGTGAATTTGGATATCCCACAAGGGCAAATGCTCCTGCCAAAAAGATTTGGCCAAAGAAAGGATGATCATGAAAATAACCGGTTTGCAGACCTTCTCCAGCAAGTACATGCATGGCTCTGTACATGTAAATTCCCTCATCATAGAAGACATCAGGAAATCCCACCGGATTCCAGATATGAGTAAATGCAGACAAGGCTAGTGGAATAAGCAATAAGAGAATTGATGCATGCTTGACTTTCATAGAAAAAGATCTTACCATATTTTTTGAACCCACAAGATACTTTAGATTACTGATTATATTTGCAATTAACTCAAGACATTATTTTCCAGGTTCATTTTTGCCAGATACTGGTCATCAGGGAACTGTTTGAAGTATCATTAGGGATGGACTGGAGGGGATTTGAACCCCTGACCCCTCGCGTGCAAGGCGAGTATTCTACCGCTGAACTACCAGCCCGTTATAGAAATTGAAAACCGCAGAGATTTTAATTGTTGCCTTTAGGCGGCAAAGATTTTATTGATATTATTGTTTGATTCATCCATGGTATTACTAAAATCAGAAGTTGTCCTAAAAGCAGGAGACAAGGCTCCAGACTTTGATCTATTAGGAATTGATGATAAGAAACATTCTCTTGCAGAATACAAAGACTATAAAGCAAAATTGATAATTTTCATGTGCAATCACTGCCCATACGTACAAGCCAAGGTAGATGCAATGAATGAGATCTATGAAAAATTCAAGGGAAAAATTGCAATGATAGGAATAAACAGTAATGATGCAACAAAATATCCAGACGACAGTTTTGACAGCATGAAAATATTTGCAAAAGAGAAGGGTTTGGAATTTACATATCTAGTTGATGAAACTCAAGAAATTGCAAAAAAATATGGTGCCGTATGCACCCCAGATCCATTTCTGTTTGACAATGAAGGAAGACTAGTTTTCCACGGAAGAATTGACAATGCAATGAAACCCGAAGACAAACCAACAGAAAAAACAATGATACTAAACATAGAAAAGGTTCTTTCTGAAAAGAAGATAGAGAAAGATTTTGACCCATCGATGGGTTGTTCTATCAAATGGAAAAGCCAGCAGACTTAAATGACAGTCGGGTAAAAAAAAATTTGGGCCGATAGCTCAGCTTGGCTGGAGCGTTCGACTGATAAAATTATTCAGATATCGAAAGGTCGTGGGTTCAAATCCCATTCGGCCCATCTATTTTCAATGTCATACAATAGATTTCAATAAATAGGAATAACTTGTTACACTTTTGTTGTCAAGATTTAAGCTAGTAGCATATCTTTCAGGCAAGGGAGTCAGATAGCATGGACAAAGATGAGTTGTGCAAGCAGGTCTTAGAGTTAGATTCACGAATAAGATTTGCAGGCCTGATTAATGAGAATGGAAGACTTGTCGCAGGAGGAATGAAACCAGGATTCAAGTCTTTAGAGGATTCAAGAGATGATGAAATGTTATACATGGAGTTAGTTTTAAGAGCAAAAATGAGAAAGGAATTCGACAAGGTTTTGGGTCCAGTAAAATTTGCCATGTCATATAGAGATATGTTGATCATAATGAGTTTTCCAGTAAATGAGAACATTCTTTTAATTTCAGTTGAAAAGGATATTGATTTTTCCAAGCTTCCTTTCCAGATTTTAGAAATAATTAATCACTGATTTTGGTGACTTTCAAATACGGTCTGACACCATTGTAACAAATTTTCCACATCACCAGATACAAAATCAACACCAGTCTTGGATTTTTTCACAATTTTTGTGCACAATGCAAGATGAAGATTTTTTCCAAATTTTTCTGTGCTTGTGTCAACTGCCTGAGAAAAGAATTTGATTTCACCTTCTTTTGAGGAAAATATTATGACAATCATGATACCATCACGTTTGGGCCAGATCTTATTGAGAAATCTCTGCAAGTCAATGTCAAACATCACATCGATTGCAGAAGACATGTCTCCAAGCAGGGAAACCCTCCATTTTTCTGTGCGAAGTGCAGCAGAAGCAGCCTGGGCTAAAAGTGCGTTTTGATAATCAGTAGCCAAAATGACTGCATTCTTTTTTGGGTTTATCTCTTCTTCTAATAGGCCAATCAATGAAATTGAAGTTGAGATTATTTCATCAAGAAAATTTTTCTCAGATCGTCCCATTTTTCCACCATTATAGGAATTTTCAACAGCTTCGATTGTTGGAATTATCACCTCACTTACTATCTTGGTAGGAACAGCCCCCGAATGGAGTGCAGTTCTAATGAGAGTATGTGCCTCAGGAGATAACCCCGACAAGACATATTCCAGATACTTGTTTTGGACTTGGAAAAAATCTGCTGGAAAACTGAGTTTATCAACACCCTCTTCAATGAACCACAGATTTACGCTACCCATGTTTTTTTGTTTTATCAGACCCTCTCCAGCAAATATTTTGAGGTATTTTGACATGGTCACGCGATTGATTCGTAGTTTTTCAGCAATTTCAACTCCTGTCAATCCAGTTCTTGAAGGACCAAGAGTATCAATCAATTTTTCACGTATTTTATCTACGTCATATTCTCGTGTCACAAACGTTGTTTAGTTTTCTGGTATATAGCATTAATAAAATCAACAAGGACCAGGATGAGGTCCTTGCTGACCGGTACTTTGGTATGGTCTGGTTGGTCCAAGTTATGTGAGCGAGGTATGCAGTATACTAGCGCACTATCAATACAATAACTAAAAAAGTAAATAAGAAAAACGCAGAATTGATACTAAATACTTAAAAGATTGATCATGATTTTCTCAGATCTAAAAGTGTACAATTTAATCAGATCGAAAGATCAAAAATATCTTTAGAATTTTTCAATGTAAAAAACACTATTTTCACAATACAAAAATGAATTTCATTAGTATTTGCCATTTAATCAGTTGATATGAAGTCAACCTTTTGTTGGAATAATTATGCCAAAAGTGTTAAATATTCGTACTTTAAAGTACGGTATAGGTAAGTAATATGCCAAAAGCAGGTTTCAAATCAATAACAATTTCAGAGGAGGTATACAATAGATTCCATGATACCTACAAGAAAAGCAAGCATGAACTTGCAATGAAGGGAGTCAATAGTTTTGCAGGATACATAACATTCATGATGGAAGACCTCATGCAAAAGGATGACACTTTTGCAAGATATGCTCCAAAACTTGAAAAAATATCTGTTGACGATAACAGAGTTGTAGTAAAAGACAATATCAAAAACAGAATAGCTGAAGTGGCTGTTCAGAACAATGAGCTTTATTGTTTATTATGTGAAGAAAAAAATTGTGTCCATGTTGGATTTGTATTTTCTCTTCCAGAGATTTACGAAGTTCTAAACGCTAGAGGAATAAAGCACCAAAGATAAAAAGGTGCAGGAGGTGGGATTTGAACCCACGAACCCCTAAGAGACGGGATCACCCATTAGTATGATCTTAAGTCCCGCGCGTCCAAAGGCCATTAAACCTTCTTTGGCCAGGCTCGGCGACTCCTGCGTTTTATTAGCGAGATGTCGGAGAAATTAAACGTTTTATGAAAAAATTTTCCGGGACCAAGTAAGATTAATAAGGATTCAGAAGAGCGAGCTTGTCATGCTTCGATAGCTCAGCCTGGTAGAGCGTTACCTTGGTAAGGTAAAGGTCGCGGGATCGAATCCCGTTCGAAGCTTAATGTTTTCTAAGATTACTATTTGGGAACTGAGAAATAAAATGTGGTGCCTTCCCCTTCCTTGCTTTCAAACCAGATTTTTCCACCCAGATTTTCTATAATTCCTTTACAAATGACCAACCCAAACCCACTTCCTCCATATTTTCTCTTAAAAGAAATATCAACCTGGTAGAACTTTTTGAATACAGAATCTTTTCTTTTTTCCAGGATACCTATGCCATTGTCTTTTACATGAAATAAGATAGAATCACCCTCTTCTTTGGCATTAATCTCAATTTTTCCCCCTGTTGTAGGCACAAAATCAACTGCGTTTTGTATCAAATTGTAAAAAACATCGTTGAGCCTAATTTTGTCACTTGTAATTGGTTTTTTTGTACTAGTAGAATTTACAAATTCTATCTTTTTTTCACCCATCATTGGCATGCATGATTCTATTACTTCATTCATGAAACTGTCTACGTTGAATTTTTCTTTTTTAAATTCCATCGTATTGCTGTTGAGTTTTTGTACATCAATGATGTCACGCATTAATTGTTCCAATCTTGCCGCATTGTCATAGATTTCATTTACTGCCTCAGATTGCTTTGCAGTCAAACTTCCAAGAGATGTACCACTCAGAGTTTTAGCATATTTTTTTATTGGCTCTATAGGAATTTGGCACTCTTTTGCAACCATCATGTAAAATTCCTCCTTTGTAGCATCCATTTTTTTTAGTTCATCAAGTTGTATTCTTTGTCTTTCATGGTCTCCCAAGACACTATGAGCCTGATAGATTTCGGATATGTCCCTTATTGCAGTGTTGCTTCCAATTAATTTTCCCTTGTCATCATAGATATTGTTTGCACTGATCAAACCAGGAAAAACAGTTCCGTCTTTTCTTTTGAACCATATTTCAATATTTTCCACCCTGCCTGATTTTTTCCAAGTTTCAAAGGTTTTGTGCATATTGTCTATACTTTTCTCTGCAGTGTGATCAAACAAAGACTTGCCAAGAACATCTTCTTTTGAATAGCCAAAATTTTTGACATACGCTTGGTTACACTCCAGTATTATTCCATTAGTGTTCACGGTTCTTTGCAGAACAGGTGACTCTTCATAGATATTTTTGTATTTTATTGGGTCAGTTTTTGATTCAGTTCTTTTCGATTCTACTGCATACTTTTGTGTCAAGACAGAATTGTTCTGTTTTCTATTGCCCAGCCATACAATAATGCCTCCACTTGCAGCACAAACTACTCCAAGGAAAAACACTTGACTTGAGAAAGGTTCATGCACATCTAGTCCATAGACAGCAATTAAAAGTCCGAAAATGCCAATCATCAACCCTCCAATAGGGCCAAAATTATTCATGCTCTAAAATTTCCTCCAGATTGTACCGTAAAACAGATCATTCTGGGACTCGCAATGAAAAAATCTAGATTAATTATTGATTGTAAATCTTGTATGAGAATATATTGTGAAACTAACAGATTAACTTTTCATCTATGGTAAGTTTTCCAGGACAAACCAGAGAAAAGTTCCAGTCTTTATTCTATTTCTAACAGAGAAATTATCATATCAAGTAATTCTTGAATTCTTTTCTTTATCCCCTCAAGAACCTGCTTGATTTCATCTTTTGAGATCCTCGCTTCATGGATACGCAAACTTTTAGAGACTTGATCCATGCCATGGTCTGCGATGAATTTGTTAAATTTATCTAGAAACTTGCTTTCAACAAGTACCTGACTTGCAGTTTCCAGTTCCCGGACTGGTTGGTATACGGTAGACTTGCCAAACAGGTCCATCATGTCAGGAGGTAGACTAACCATATTACCATAAAGATCGTAAAACTTCCAAGAAGTCTTTCTGTATGATGGGAGGTTTTGATATAGTTCGTCTCGTGTTTTGTATCGTACCAAGTATCCATTAATTTCAAGGTCAAGCCATGCATTTCCATCAGATATTCCAATCATTTTACAGGCATCCTTGCAGGTCTCCAGGATGTCATGCAATGATCTTGTCTCTTCCAAGAGTTCTACACTTACATTTTTAGCCATTTGTAGGATTTTTCCTTTCTCACTTGAATTCAATACAACCAGCACTGAAAGTATCTTTGATTTTACTCTATTGAAATTCAGTATTTTTGGTTCTAATAGTTTTTAATCAACAATTCAGTGTGTCCAGTTCTCTTTTGGGATACAGAATTGATGAACCTATTTGCGTTTATCTCAATTATTCCATCTGAGAACTCGTGGAAGAGTTCAACTATTTCATCAGATTTAGAATTTGATAATAGTACCTTGACACCTTTTTTATCAAGTGCTTTGAACTTGGCATAAAGCCTTTCTTGGTCACTAAAATCAAAGTCACTATCAGTATAGCTTGTAAAACTAGCTGTGGAGCTAACCGGTTGATATGGTGGATCCAGGTAAACAAAATCTCCATTCCCTACCCCTTTTAGTGCATCTTCAAAATCCTGGCATTTGATTGAAATGTCCTTTGATTGTAACACCCTACTTACTTCAAAGAGATTTTCCTTGTTTACAATGTTCGGGTTTACGTATCTTCCAACAGGTACATTGAATTTTCCTTTGCTGTTCACACGATATAATCCGTTAAAGCATGTCTTATTGAGAAATATCAGTCTTGAAACTTTATCAATTTCATTTTTAGGATTAGTTTCTCGTATTTTATAATAATAAGCACTCTGGTTTTTGGAATAGTTTTCAGCATGGTGTTCTAGTGATGAAACAAGTTCCTTTACCTTATCCCTAATTGTAACATATGATAAAACCAGATCAGAATTAAGATCAGAGATAAGCCATTTTGCTTTTCTCTCTTTAGATACAAGTGAGAAAAATACTGCACCTCCACCTAGAAACGGTTCAAAATATCTTTCAAATTTGCTAGGTATGTGACTTGTAATGACAGGTAAGAGTTGTCTTTTACCTCCAGCCCATTTTACAAATGGTTTTGGCGCAACTGAAATTAGTTGATATTCTTGTTTCAACATAGATTAATTTCAAAATCTTATTTTGTGCAATAGGGTTACAAAAGATCACACCTTGTGTAACTTTTTTTAATCTAAAATGAAGCTCAAGATAGCTTGATGGTTAATTCAAGAATAAAAGTAAAAGGAGAAGGGGGTTTAGTCCCACTTAGACCATGCTGCCATCCATCTGTATGTCCATGTTGTTAATTTGCAACCCAATGCAGTCATTGTTACTGTCAAAACTGCACTAGCGCCTGCACCTAACGCGACGGGACTATCATAGAACTTTCCTACTTGGGGTTCTATTGGAGTCATGTATGGAGGCAATGTGGTTCTTGGGTATTTGAAAGCAGTCTCAAGAGGATCATCTATTGTGATTAGATTGATCATGTTGAACAACGACATTGACATACCACAGAGTACACCGCCTATCAGGATCAAAGAGTGTTTGTTTCTCTTTGTTGCCCAATATGCCAAATCCATCAATATTGCAGATGGAATCCACATTGGCACAACGACGAAGCTGTATGGATATCCTAAGGAGAACCACGCACCTTTTGCAATCCAAGTATACACTGTCATAATTAGTGCATAGTATGTTGCTGTTCCTGGAACGCCAGTGAACGTAAGGTAGTATGCTGCACCGACTGCGAGCATCAATGATTGTGATAGAGTAAATATCACATAAGATGTCCACATCCAGTCAGTATAGAAGATGTAGTCTCCTGCGTTGATTGTCAACAAGGTCGAGTTGACTGCTACCACTACTATGAATAAGTAGTGAGTACATCGTCTTAGCCAGACCATTGGTTTGTATGCAGGAAGTGATGTATATAAAATTTTATGACATGCGAGATCAGCAGAAAAAATACTCTTGAGATAACTCTATTGAATAAATAATAAAAGAAAAGATGAAAAGGAATTTTCCTATCCGAAGAAGACACAGTCAGTCACAAGTGTTGCGATAGCAATTGCTGCGATCACACCTGCAATAAGACCGTTGTATGTCTTTGCTTTTGAGGTACCTTCAGTGACTACTTTGACACTAAACAAGTACCCTATAGCTTCTATGATTGTAAGTACAGTTAACGCAAAGTGTGCGCTTGGCGGTGGATATGCCCATGGATAATATACGCATGCAACGGCAACTCCTCCCCATGTTCCTGCCCAGAGTGCAACGAATGCACCAGTGATAAGTCCAACCATGTCTTCGACACGTCGACCAATCATCTTACTGACGTCGGAACTGGAAGCTCCGCCACCTGTACCGAATCCTTTTGGTAAGGTCATTTGGATTTATTGACAGATGTATGCTTTTAAATCTTTTCCCGAGATGAGATACAACTCACGTTAAGTTGATCGGAGAAAAATAAGAAAAGAGCGCTTGTGCGCGTTTATGGGATTGATCTACTGTACAATTTGCCTTCTAGGGCCATCTTGTACATTTCTGCAACATATGGGTTCTCACCTGGTGTTTCTGCTCCAAGTTCGACGAGTCGTGCGTATACTCTTATTACATAGGCAAGTGCGCCCATGAAAGCAACGACGACACCCATGTTAAACATCCAGTGGTTTGGAACTGCGAAGATTTCCTCTACATACCAGAAGTGCCACATCTCATTGACACCTATTGTGAACATGGTTGCCAAGTAACCAAGGATGGTCATCTTGAGACCGGTGTTCATTGAGTTGTTTGGACCTCTCAGAATTGGTACCTTTCTGTCATAGACAGCTACCATTCCCCATCCTAATGGAAGAGCAATGAAGTGGCTGTATAACCACCAGTGTGCTGGTGTAAAGGCACTATCTCTGATTGATGTCTGGTGTAAAGATCCGTCTACGAAGTTATCGACCTCTACTGATGCAGCGATTGATCCCAATGCGATGATGATAAGCCAGATCTTCTTCAGTCTCTGGATTTCAACTTCTTTTGGAATTAGTGCCGGCATTTGTGCCATGACGTTTGGAATGGTTGTCAGTTATTTAAAAGATGAGATATAATTTCCACAATATTAATTCTAATTTTTTCATAATACAACCTAGAAAGATAATAATAATATTATAAAAAAATATTTAATCATACAAAAATAATACGCAAAAAACTATGTGATTCATGATTAACATGGATGTATAACATGAAATCAGACGCTAAATGGATCTGACAGGGCAAAACATATATCGTTGTAGTTTCTCAGTTGCTTTAGTTAAGCGATATGGTCGATAAGAAGTTTATTGTGGCTGCAATAGGTGTGATAGTAGCACTTGGAGCAGTTGGACCATCATTAGCACAAATGTTCCAACATGCTGAGGCCCATGGTGTCCAGGCACAGTTGCAGAGTCGTTTCGTAAGAATAGATGGTGAGACATGGTCAAAACAATCTGTTCATACAGGAGACACTTTGTCAGTATCTGGTAAATTCGTAAGTCTTGTAAACAGAGATTTGCGAGGCTGGTACACCGTATATGGTGACTCATCCAACGCTGGTAACAGATGGGAAATTGTTGCAAGAGATCCACCTGGTAACGTAATCACGATACCAGCAAACGCAGTGGTTCCATACAAGTTAACCATCAAGGCACTTGAACCAGCAGTATATCACATGCATACGCAGCTTAACATAGCAAGCATCGGTCCAGGTCTAGGTCCAGGACAAACAGTCGTGGTAACAGGCGACCCAATCGTAAAGCCAATTCCATATACAAACGTAGTCTATCAATCGATAGTCATTGGAGTTGGATATGCGGTTACTTTCGCAACAAGACCTTGGCAAGTGATTTAAAAACAATCACCCCCTCTCTTTTCATTTTCTAAGTCATCTAGTGAAAACTATTTTTATTAAAAAATCAGAATTGTGACTTGGCTCGATTAAATTCCAAAGTCCACTTTCTAACATAGTAGAGAGGAACTAGAACAGATATTGGCAGTGCAATTATCATTCCAAATGGCCACGATATACTCATTTGAATCACCAAGTCTACAAAAAATATTATGACCTCAATTATTATTCCGTAGACTAGCTTTTGTATTCGGTAGAATGCAATTAGTTGAGTCACAAAGGTAGGTACTACTGCAAGTATGAGTTGGATCTTTAGAAATTTTTCATTCTTGTCATTTGATGTCATGTTATTGTAATTTGATTTTGCATACAGTTTGGGTTTTCATGTAAAACTAGTATTCTATTTTGAAATCATCAAAATATGCGCCAGTATCTTTCTTGGTCCACATACCATCTGCTCCAGATAGATAGTTGTGGTCATTTGCTCTTATGATGAGTTGGCCATCAAGATATGCAGCTATTCCCTGTGATGAAATTAATGCTTCCATTGTATGCCATTCACCAGGTGCAATAGTGACTGATTTATCATAATTACATATTAGAAAATCAGGAGTATTTTTGCATAAAGAGAGTCTGTTTTGCGCAGAGTCAGCCATCAACACAAAGTAATGTTTCTGGTCAATGAATCTAAGAATCATGCCTGCAGACTTTGCAGTCTCACCTGATACAATCTTGAACTTCATTGTAACATTTTCAGTATCAATAGAGGGTGAATCAGGAATCAATTGTAGGTGGTAATCAGTAGTATTATCATTAGTGGGTATTTTTTCCAATACATTTGGTTTTGAGATTGCACTAGAGTCAGATTTTATTATCCAAGAAGGCTTGGAATCTGTTGACAGCTCAGCAAACCCGGAAGGAACTGTCCCATTTTGATACGAATCAAAGTCCCAGGCTTTTGTGTGATGATATCCAGAGTTGAGTTGGGAATTATAATATGCATATGATATTCCAATCATTGTAATAACAGCAAATATCACAAGACGTTTTTTCTTACTAAATTTAGGTTTTGGTGATGACAAAAATATCTACAGGTAGTGTGCTATTTGTGATTGATATAAAGATAACATTAGGATAAAAAATGTCAAGGAAAAAAATTATTATTTCTTTTCTCGTTTTCTTGGCTTGTTTTTACTTCTCCATTTGTCAAAGCCCCATCTTGTGGCACTAAAGACTCCAAGGGTGAAAAAGAAACCACCGACCATCAAAAACAGAAAGCTATGATGTGGATCAAGTAATGCCCACCATGCAAATCCTATGAATGCACTAACAAATTGTAGCGCAACAAAAACTATCCACTTGTCTGCCATTTACAAAGTTCGGTAAAATCACGTACTATTTACCGTTTCTCAATTTTAAAAAATTAATTTTCAATCAACAATGACTTGAAAATATAAAAATGAAAAAGATGGGAATGTTTTTACTCTGCAAATCCAGAGTATGCTCTTTCGCCTACTTGAGATATGTCCAATCCTATTTCTTCTTCTTTTGGTGTTACTCTGACACCACCTGGCCAAATTGCATCTTGGATTCTCCAAATGATGTAAGTTAGGCCAAATGACCAAGCTGCACCGAATCCTGCTCCCATGCTGTTAATTACAAACTGCATTGGGTTTCCAAAGAAGAGACCATTGTGGCCATATGGATTGATTCTGACTTCACTGAATGCACCTGTAAGCAATGCACCTACAACACCGCCCATTCCGTGTACACCCCAAGTATCCAGAGCATCATCTATTCTTGCCCTGTTCTTGATCAGTACACAGTAGAAGCATATTGTTGCACATGCAAATCCTACTATTATTGATGCCCACGTTCCAATGAAACCAGAGGCTGGCGTAATTGCTACTAGTCCAGCAACAGCTCCGTTGACTGCACCGATGGCGCTAGTCTTTCCTGTATGTGCCCAACTTAGGAACATCCACCATATTGCTGCAACCGCAGTTGCAATGTTGGTGTTCTGGAATGCTTGTGTTTCAAGGAAACCAGCAAATCCTGCACTACCAGGGTTGAAACCAAACCATCCGAACCAAAGTAATGATGCACCCAAAATTATGAGCGGAATTGAGTGTGGTTCAAATGGTGCTTTACCATATCCTATTCTCCTTCCCAAGAACATTGCGGTAGCTAAACCAGCAAATCCTGAGGTGATGTGAATGACTGTTCCTCCCGCAAAGTCTTCTGCACCCATCTTGGCTAACCAACCAAGTGACGTACCTTGACTTCCGAAAGACCAGTTGGCATGTCCCGCAACATCATAGATGAATGTAGTCCACAATACAATGTGTATCAAGAATGCACTCATCTTTACTCTGTCAGCATAACCAGCAATGGCTAGTGATGGAGTAATAGCAGCGAACATGAGCTGGAACATCACATAGGCTAAGTGAGGAATAGTTGGAGCGTATACATCGGCTGGTGCGTTGTGCGATACATTATTCAAGCCTACCCAGTCAAGGTTTCCAATAAATCCAACAGGATCAGCAGATGGACCAAACATTATCGAGTATCCAAAGATAACCCATTGGACACTGACAATTGCATAGACCATGAATGCTTGTAACATTACGGTTAGAGAGTGTTTTCTTCTTGTAAGACCTCCATACAAGAATCCCACACCACCAGGAGTCATTATCATGACGAAGACTGCTGCTGCGTACATGAAGGTTGTATCTCCTGTGTCTATACATGGGGCATTACTTCCACCGAATGTTCCGTTACCTGGTGGAGTCATCGGCTGAGCACAGTGAATCTCATTTGTCTTGCTAGGATCTGCTAGATTTCCTAACGGACCAAACTGAGCGTGTGCATCTTGTATTGCCGTGAATCCAGATAACCCGACTATTAAGCCTGCGAGCACAAAAACTACCGGCCATTTGTGTTTTGTTACTATCTGCATTGGCGATTTAGAAATTGTCTCCAGCATCTTTCGATAGAGATGTTTCGCATCTATAAAAGGCATTTTATCCTAAAATATTTTTTTTATGATATTATCAATGTTGAAGATCTAATTTTGTAGAATTTTAGTATCATAGAATTTGAAAAAATTCTAAATAAAATTATTATACAACTTACAGACTAGAGCACGCATGACTGAAGCAGGAATAGAAATTTTCATTGCAACAGGAGTAACTCTTGCAATGACAATAGCAATTTACTTCGGTGAAAGAGCTCACAGGTATAATTTAGCCAAGAAAGGAAAAACTTGGGGAACCTATGGCTTTAGGTATGAAGGCACCGGTCACGAACACGCCTAGAGTAAATCCCTTTACCACATTTTTGTAATTTTGTCAACGATTAGATAGATCGATTTATTCACAGAAGATGCTGACAAATAATGAGAGAGAATCTGGAAGAAGACGAGCATATCATAGCATCAATTCCGCAGATTTGGGGAATAGCGTTAGGGTTCGGAGGATTTTTCCATAAAAATAAAGAAGGTATTCTCATCCTTACAAACAAGAATGTAATTTTTGTTCCACGCT
This sequence comes from Nitrosotalea devaniterrae, assembly GCA_900065925.1. Taxonomy (GTDB): domain Archaea; phylum Thermoproteota; class Nitrososphaeria; order Nitrososphaerales; family Nitrosopumilaceae; genus Nitrosotalea; species Nitrosotalea devaniterrae. The sequence goes on from LN890280.1 coordinate 1,531,096, forward strand.
ACATATGGATCACTGCAAAAGAAAAGGAGAGATATTTCGCAGGTGACAAGGCTGGAATAGAAAGAATGTCAAATTACAATGAATCAGATCTGGATGAAGATTTGACTGAGAACCCAAAATCATGGATAATGCCTCTAAATTCCATAACAGATGTCAGAAGTATAACAACAAGAAAGGTAGATTTTCTCAGGATTACATTTACAGAAAAAGCAAAAGAGAAAAAATATGATTTTGGAATTACCAAAACAGTAACAAATTACCCATATCGACAGCCTCTGGTTTTTAAAAATTTAGACTGGAGTTTGTGGATAGGTCTGATAGTATCAAAACTAAAAAAATCATAGATTATAGCACTAACTACTGCCTTTAGAAGATAGTTTTTCTCGTGCCTGAGAAATAATAAAATCATCATCAGTATCTTGTGCTTTTAAGAATTTCAAATCAATTACCTTCTTTTTAAATTTGAATATTTCAAGTTCATATTTTTCATTCTTAGGTGTATAGTTTGCAAGTTGTAATGACGCAGACCCATTGTATTCTTCCATAAACTGTTGATAGTGATCAGATATTTTTAGTGATTTTAAAAAAACATTTGCTGTCTGTAATATGCGAGATTGACAATACAGAACGAATTCATAGTTAGTATCTCCCTCAAAGAATCTCATTTTGATCTCATCATCTGGCCAGTATTTTATTACCTGATTCCAGGCATTTACAAGTTTTTTTTTATTATCAAATATTAGGTAGACAGTAGGACGTACATCAAATACATGATATCCCAGACCTAGAAAATCTTCAAACCAGTCTATTTTAGAATCAGTCATGTTCAATTCCAAGTATGTATTGTATTTAATGATTAGAATAAGGAAAAGGGTTTTCAATAAGAAAAGTTAAGATGTCAAATAGTTCAGAATATTTTGAATTACATATGGGAACTAGAAAGCGAATTGGCGAGATAATGAAGATGAATAAAGAAGAATTATACCAATATCTCAGACAGGAAGACAGTTCCATCCAATCAACAGATAAAATAGAAATGAGACCTTTTGAACATGGCATCAAGATTTTTTATTTCCATAAAGATTCAGAAACACCCTATAAAACACGTGTATATCTGAATCCAGATGAATCTGAATCGTTAAAATAAATAAAATTAGTTTTAGGTAAAAATTATAAAATTAAAATGAAAAAAGTGTGTAATTATAGGAAGGGTTTTGATTTGAGTTCACGCCACTTGCCACGAGCCCAGAATCCCCATTTCTGTTTGTCTTCATTTGCATAGTAACATTTCTCATTGTGAGGACATTCCATGCATTTTTCAGACGGTTCGATTGCTGGAGCAATGTTGTTTGTCAGCAAGGTATTGAGAATTTTAGCTCTACGTTTTGTTTCGTTTAGGAGCCTCTCACTCTTTGGAACATTGAATTCCATTTCGTTTCCTTCTCTATCAAAGTAGACAATCACTCCTTCAGGTTTGTCAAACATAAACAGATAGGAGTTCAGGTGTATGAAATCTGCCGGATATGGCATTTCAGGTAATTTTTCTGAACTTCTAAAGAGCATCACTACTTCATCTTCAACTCTGTCAGCTCTACCGACAATCTTTACGTTAGAACCTGCATCAAGTTGACCATCAATGGGTTTTTCCATGATGCTAAATGCGCTCTTTTGCATTATCTTTGACACCATCTGCTTGTGATTGCTTTCAGACGGATCCTTTCGATCAAGGTATGCGTTTCTTAAACATCCACTTACCTCATCTACTGTGATCTTACCTTCGTCAGCTACTTGTGGATTAATTGCTGCAAAGACTTGCTCAATTACATCGTAAACATCTACTCGTGGTGGTGCATCAGTTGCTGCACGATAGTTTTCAATTCCTTCCTTAATTTTGTCTTGAACTTTTCCAACGATTTTTGCTTTTTTGTAGCTAGCTTTGGATTCTGTCATTCTTTTGAAGAGTGGGATTTCATCTATAAAAGGTATTTTATCCTAAAACAATCTTTTTATGATATTATTCTTTATTTGATAATATTTTAAGCAATGATTTTAATAAAAGCATTTCATATGTGCAATGAATCATGACCCTTAAAAAAATAGAGGCAATATTTCCAAAAGAAAAATTGGATGCGGTCTTCAATGCTCTGACACAGCTTGACATAAGCGGATTTACGTACATGGATGTCAAGGGCAGAGGTGCCAGACCAAGAGAAATGGTTTCATCAGGCAGAGGAGGACGAATTGAAGCTACACACAATCAGAATGCACTCATCTATGTAGTTGTCACTGAGAGTCAGTTATCGAAAGTAATAGACGCAATAACTACTCATGCAGGTACAGGTGCAGCAGGAGAAGGAAAGATCTTCATCTACAACCTTGATGATGCTGTAGACATAGGAACCAAAAAACGCGGCGATTCCTCACTCTAAATTTCTTTTACATATTTTACTTTTACAGAGAATATCTTATAATCTATATAACTCCAACAAGGACAACAAGATTATGTTCTGGCCTGGAATGGGAGATCCCACAAAACGCAAAAAAATGCTTAGATTTCTTGCAATTTCAGTTGTGGTAGGAGTAGTAGTTGTTCTGATTAGTACAATGGCAATTTCACAGGTCAAAGCACAAGATCCACTTTATCACAAATGTATCAATGGATTAGACATCCAATATCATGTATCTGCCACATTAGATGTCCAGGTAGATGGTAAGAAATGGATAAGACCAATCGATACAAGTACGGACATTCCAAAAGATTGTGAAAGATCCATGGTTTTCCTAGATGACGGAACCATCAGAGGTGAATGGACAAAACCATATTCATTTGAAGTAGGTCAATTTCTCTGGATGTCAGGTTTTCCTTTACGAGACATGGATGAGACCAAATCAAAAATCTATGTAAACGAAGTAGAATCACCAGACTTTATTCATACAATAGTACAAGGCGGAGTTCATTACAAGGCCGAGTTTGCCACAAAGAATGCGGGAGCACCAACCTTTACGCCACCTCCCAAGAGCTAAGTACATCAAAGTGAGATCTGAATAACCAGAATTATTCAAAAATAACCATAGTTGAGAATAAATTAAAAATAAGGAAAAAGAGATTTGGGTTTACCAGTATTTACCGTTGTCTGGTATCAGACCAATGCCTTCTCTTTCAAAGTGCTTGTTGAGTTCTGCGACCCATCTTTCTCTTGTGTCGCCACCAAGACCGTGCACTCTGAGCCAGAATGCAATTACTCCGAGAAGGAATACTGTGAACATGATGGTTGCGAATATGTAGACCATCACATCATAGAATAGCGGGTCATAGTTTGGACCTATTTGACCTGCAAAGTTTGACAGCATACCTACGAGCATAGTGAATATCGTGCTCATCATAATTCCAAACAATTTAGGTGCGATATATACATTTCTGTAAGAGACCCGGTCAAGATGAAAAATAGAGATCTGACTGGAGATTAATAAAATAAGAAAAAGAGAAGAACTAGGCTCTCTTTGCTTTTTCCGCTTGCTTTGCTTTTACAACAAATGCAATGAAGATTCCACCGAATATTCCACCTGAGATGATCGATGCACCGACTACACCGCTTGCATCAAGATATGGAGTACCTGAACCTGCGTGCGGATTATTTTGTACTGCCTGTACTTTGGCTTTTGCTAATGCCAATTCCTGTTCGAGCCCAAGACCACCACCTGGTGTGTACTGAGCTGCAGCAAATGGAGCAAATGTAGATGCTACAAATACAGCCAACAGTGCAGTTCCAACAATTATTGGTGTTTTCATATGAATACCTAATTGAGATTCGATTTCGTAGATATTTAACTTTTATGCAATTAATACTTGAACGGAGTCAAGTAACATTTATGTTTCCTTAAAAAACAAGCGGTTCGTGGGTCGACTTCATTCACATAGACATGGAAAATCACATTCGACAAGGCCGATCACTCCTAGTACACCTACATGGGTAAAACAGAGTCCAGCTGAGATCGAAGAATTGATTGTCAAGTATGCAAAAGAGGGCCTTCCTCCAAGCAAGATTGGAATAAAATTGCGAGATCAATATGCAATACCAATTACAAGACAGATTGTCAAAAAATCAATTACAGAAATCCTTGAACAGAAGGGAGTCAAAACAGAAATGCCTGAAGACCTGAATAACTTGGTAACCAAGGCACTTGGCCTACAGAAACATTTGAAGGAAAACAAATCAGACAAGAGAAATGTTAGATCGCTTGAGCTCCTAGAAGCAAAAGTGCACAGATTATCTTCATATTACAAGAAAATTGGTAAGATACCCAAAACTTGGAAATATAAGGCAGTCATTGCTCAACTCGAGTAATGGCAAAGTTAGACCAATCATTATCTTATTTTCATGATAGAGTTTCTGATTGCATCAAAACAGGTAAGAATATTTCTGTAATTACTCATCTTGATTGTGACGGCATAACTTCTGGAAGTATTGTAACAAAATCTTTGATCAGATCTGGCGCAAAATGTACCGTACGTACTGTTAATGAATTTAGCAAAAACATTATTGAAAAAATGAAAAGTGATTCAAGACAATTTCATATAATCACAGATCTTGGTGGCGGATTTGCAAAAGATATCGATAATGCACTAGATGATAACTGGATAGTAGTTGATCATCATCAGATACCACAAGAAGAGTTTGACAATCAAAAAGTAATCAATGCCTGGAAGTATGATGTAGACGGTGGAAAAGATGTGTCTGCAGGAGGCATGGCATATCTTGTTTCAAAGGCTCTCCACAAAGAGAATACGGATTTGGCATGGATTGCAGTTGTAGCTGCACTAGGTGATCGTCAAGATCAAGGTGAAAAGAAGTCATTTACAGGAATAAATTTGGAAATAGCATCTACTGCAAAGAAGAATAATCAAGTCGAAATTGATTTGGACATTTTGCTTGTAGGAAGAGAGACAAGGCCACTTCCAGATGCACTTGCATTTACCTCACAGCCATTTATTGAGGGTTTAACATGGAATCGTGATGCATGCCTTTCACTTTTGAATTCTTCAGGAATAAAATTAAAGGATGGTAGTAGATGGCGTGTTCCTGCAGAACTGACAGAAGATGAGAAAAGAACACTTTTGCAGACAATATCAAAATACATTTCAACTAAAAATGCAAGCGATATACTAGATGAGCTTGTAGGATACACGTATACATTATCCGGAGAAGATAAGAGAAGTTTCCTTAGGGATGCAAGAGAGTTTTCAACTATGCTAAACTCTTGTGGCAGGATTCGTAAGGCGGGAGTTGGAATCGCAATTTGCATGGGAGATAGAACCAAGATGTTGCAGGAAGGTGAAAACATCTTGGTAGAGTATAGAACATTCTTGAGAACCTACATGAACACACTTTCTAGTGAAAGATGGAGAATAACAGATAACGGTCATTACTTGATGGTAAATGGTGAAGGCCTCGTACCTGAAAATATGACAGGTGCAGTATCATCACTTCTTGGTGGATCACAGAAAAACACAGGAAAGATAATCATACTTAGAACTAATGGTGATGAAGGAACAATAAAGTTCTCTTCACGCAAATCAACCGGATGTAAATCAGAAGTAAATTTAGGATTGCTAATGCGAGAATGCGCTGCAAAAGTGTCTGGTGTTGGTGGAGGTCATGCGGCAGCTGCTGGAGCAAGAATTACAAAAGACAAGTTAGATGAATTCTTAGATCACCTAGAACAAAATGTCACTAGAATGCAAAGTTCAAGTATTTCTGAATAACCTTTCAGAGAAAAAGGCAGAATCCATAAGGAAATCTTTGGAGCCTGATAATATCGATTTTCCTGAAAATCTTTCTTTTAGAATTGAAAAGGATGAGGCATCTTTGATTTTCATATTTGAGGGTAAAGGAAATATACGAACATTGATTTCTACTATTGATGAAGTTCTTGAACAGACTCAAGTTATACTCAAAGTGACTAGCTGATGCTTGACCCAAAACTTCTTCGAGATAATCCAAATAAGATCAGGAGTATGTTAGAAGCAAGAGCTGTAAAATTTCCTCTTGATGATTTAATTTCACTAGACAAAGATAGAAGAGAACTAATCGTAAAAACAGACGAGTTTAGGAAAAAAAGAAACGAAGTATCGCTAGAAATTGCAAGAAAAAAGAAAGCAAAGGAAGACGCATCTGGCCTTATAGAACAGATGCAAACAGTTTCTGAAAATCTTCAGAGATTAGAAGAAGACCAGATAAAAATAGAAGAAAATTTCACAAAACTTTCCCTAACATTACCCAACATGGTACACGAATCAGTTCCAATTGGAAAGGATGAGACTGCAAACAAGGAAATAAAAAAGTGGGGCAACATACCATCTTTTGATTTTGAAATAAAAGACCACATAGATTTGACTCAAAGTCTTGACTTGGTAGATTTAGAAAGAGCAGCCAAAGTTTCAGGAGCTAGATTCTACTATCTCAAAAATCAACTTGTCAGATTAAATCAAGCATTATTGCAATTTGCGCTTGATTTTTTGACTGAGAAAAGTTATACCCCAATACAAACGCCATTTTTGATAAACAAGGGCGCCATGGAAGGAGCCATAATTGCCCAGGACTTTGAGGAAGTAATTTACAAAATTGAGGGCGAAGACCTCTATCTCATAGGAACAAGCGAACATGCAGTAGCATCAATGCATTCAGATGAAATAATCGATGGTAAAAAATTGCCCCTAAGATATGCTGGAGTTAGCACATGTTTTAGAAAAGAGGCAGGAGCTCATGGTAGAGATCAGAAGGGAATATTTCGAGTACATCAATTTGAAAAAGTAGAACAATTTGCATTTACAAGACCTGAAGATTCATGGCAAGAACATGAAAGAATGTTAGCAATAGCAGAAGAGTTTTATCAAAAAATTGAGATACCATATAGAATCATGTTGTTGTCTAGCGGAGATCTCGGCAAGGTTTCTGCCAAGACCTACGATCTAGAAGCATGGATGGCAGGGCAGAAAAGCTATAGAGAGATAGTATCCTGTTCTAACTGTCTTGACTTTCAAGCAAGAAGACTGAAGATAAGATTCAGAGATAGAACAGATGAGCAACCACAGTATCTCCATTCTTTGAACAGTACTCTAGTAGCAACCACTAGAACAATGGTAGCAATAATTGAAAATTTCCAGACTAAAGACGGGCATATTGCAGTTCCAAAGGTCTTGCAAAAGTATGTTGGATCGAGCCTAATCTAAAATGTCGTACAACTTATATTTTGGCCTCAGAAGTTCATCATAGTTGGCTCGCCAAAAGACTGCAAGAGTAAAAGACAAGTGGAGGGAAAAAAAGTGGGTTACAGTACTGCTTCCTGCTTCATTTGATAAAAAACCAATTGCTTACATTCCAGTCACTGATGACGAGAACGCAATAGGCAGAGTAATTGAGGTCACATTGCATGACATACTAAAGGGAGATCCTTCTCAACACCAGTTCAAACTATATTTCCAGATTCATAAAATAGATGGAGAAGTTGCAACCACAATTTTCAAGAGATTTGAATATGCAAAAGAATTCTTAAGAAGCCTCGTTAGACGTGGTTCCTCATTGATTAGTTTCATCGCAGATGTTAAGACCAAAGATGGATACATTTTCAGGATAAAGATAGTTGCATTGACCCAGAAGAAATTAAACACTTCAAGAAAACATGCAATCAGGTTAGTAGCTCAAGATGTAATGTTAAAAACTATTCCAGAGATGACAATAGATCAATTCATCCAAGCTACAGTATTTGGAAAAATAAACTCAGATATCATGGCGGCTGTCAAAAAAATAGTCCACGTAAGACATGTCGGAATTGAAAAGGCAAAACTCATCAGAACTGCAGAGGGTGAAATTGCTCTGTTACAGGCCTAATAGATATTAGCCATTATCTCCCCATACATTATACAATATGACACATCAGTTAGAAATAACGACAGAGGTAATCTTACATGCAACAGAGGATAACAAAAAAATCTTTGAGCCCATCTTTGATTTATTCCAAATAAAAGAAGATGAGTTTACCATAGAAAAAACTCTAGGTCATTATGGAAATACAATATTACTTGCCAAAATGACACTTACAAAAAAACGTGCAGAGGAATTTGTCAAAAAGTTAGCCTCAAAAATATCAAAGACACAGATGGATGAGTTGATAGAAAACATGGATGCACATTTTGAAGATACTACACTTTTTTTGAGAATTGGTAAAAATGAGATCGTAAGAAAAGAGATTAGTCTGCAACAAAATAATGCAATAAAAATCAAGATAAAAATGCCAATCTACAAAAAAGACCAGATTTCAAAAAAATACATAGAATTACTTACGGTTTGAATAAAATCTGCAAAGCCTAGCATGATTTAATAATATTTATCAGCATAAGAGAAAAGGGAATGAGGTAATATTTTTGCCGCTCCAGTCTGAGCATCTGCTGTGAGGAAGCCGCGACGAACCGACCCAAAATACCTTTGATCTATTTTCATACGGTTCTTTTAAATAGAGTAGATCCTGTTTTTTCGCTGTGAAAACAGATTATGATATCATAGTAGCTGGAGGAGGCCTTGCAGGAATGATTGCTGCCCAATCTGCATCCTATTATTCTAAACAGAGATTATCAATTCTAATAATAGACAGAAATCCAGAACTTACAATAGGCAAAAAGACAATCAATGGTTGGGTTTGTGGAGACGCGGTTGGAAAGAATACTGTAGACTACATGACCGAACGAATAAAGATTGCATGGGGCAACCCTGAGATCGAACATCCAGTAAAGGGAGTGATGGCATTTTCTCCGGATAAAGAAACCTCAATTCCCTTTGATGGTGACGGTTACATGTTAAACAGACAACAACTTCCTCAACGCCAACTTCGTGATGCAAAGAAGGCAGGAATCAACATCCAGTATTCTACAGCATTAAGAGGTCTACTATACGATAATGGAACAGTTGTAGGAGTAGAAGGAACAAATCTAATTACAAATGAACCATTCAAAAAAACTGCAAAGATAGTGGTTGACGCTACAGGAGTTACTTCCATGTTAAGAAACGGTTTGACCATAAGCACAAAGATAGAACGAAAGATAGATCGTGATGACTTGGAATCAACTGGAAGACACATCATGAAATTTGAACAAGGAATTGATGACAAGAGAGAATTTGATCCAGATTACTGCATAATCCATCTTGATCAAGATATAGCTCCAGGAGGATACGGATGGGTTTTCCCAAAAGGAAAAAACAAAGTCAACATCGGTTTAGGAGTACAACAAAAGGAATTGATAAAGAGGAATCAAAGACTTGGTGCACATGATGATGTCACTAAACTGATTAATGATTATGTAAAGATAAACAAAGCAATCAAAAATCCAAAATTATCAGACGACGAAATGGATTCTAATAATGTAACAGGTAACTGGCAAGTATCAGTCAGAAGACAAAACGATTGTTTGGTTGCAAATGGATACATGATGGTTGGTGATTCTGCATGGATGCCAAAACCACTTGATGCGGGAGGAATTGGTCCTGCAATAGTTGCAGCCACAATTCTAGGCAAAAATGCAGTAAATGCAATTGAAGCAAATGATGTTAGCGAGACAGGTCTCTGGCAATACAATATTGACTTCATAAATGACTATGGATACAAAACAGCAGGTCTTGAAATTTTTAGACGTCTACTTCAAACCCTTACAAATGATCAGATAAACTATGGAATGAAACACTTTTTGTCAAAGTTGGATGTAGAAGCAATCAGCAAAGGAGAGCATCCAGACTTTGGAACAGTTGGAAAACTAGGCATGATGATAAGAGGCGCTCTTAACAAAAAGTTAGCAGACGGGCTAAGATTCACTGCACAACAAAATAAGATATTAACTGAACATTACTACAATTTCCCTAAGAAACCAGATGGTTTTGACGCCTGGCAGAAAACTTTGCACCACATACTAGACGAATCATATGCAAAGATAGAAGTTTAGATTTACAAACTCAAGAAATTTTATCATATTGAATCAATTCCAGACCAATCATTGAATTCTTTTCTCAAATAGTAGCTTCGAACCTAACAAAAGCAAAGACATTTTTAAATTAAGGAGAAGAGTTGGATCAAATGTGCTTACAGAATCATCATTATACATAGACTGGAACAACTCCTTTGAAGTTTTAGACAAGGCATTTGCAGCTAATCTATTTGTTCTTGTAATAGGTCCAAAAGGAACAGGTAAGACTACACTAGTAAGAGAGTTTGCTGCAAAGAGAGGAATTCAACTTGAATCAATTAATTTTAGTTTGAGAACACGTGAAAGTCACCTAGTAGGAGCAAAAACATTAGAGAATGGAGCAATTGGATTTGAACAAGGAATTCTAGTCAAATCCATGAAAGAAGGAAATATGCTGTATCTTGATGAGATAAATTCTGCAGAAGCAGATGTTCTTCTCCGACTTGATGAGGCATTAGATGATAGACGGCAGATTGTTCTAAAAGAATCAGGGGGAGAACTGATAAAAGCTGCAAAAGGATGGTTTGTTGTTGCTACAATTAATCCATTATCACATGTTGGAACAAAAGAGCTACCACCTCAATTGTTAAGCAGATTTCCAATAAGACTCAGATTAGATTATCCACCAGAGGACATTGAATTTCAGATAGTCAAACAGTATTCATCTGGATCCCATGAAAAAGAGATCATGCAAGGAATAAAGTTGGCAAATATTTTGCGACAAGCAGCTGCAGTAGAAGAGTTATACTATTCTCCAAGCTTGCGTGAGACAATAGCATTTGCAAAGATACTTGATTCTGGCATGAAAACAAGACAGGCCGCAGAGATAGTATTTGCTAATGTATACTTGCAATGGGGCAGCATTGAATTCCAGAAAGTAAATGACATCATAACATCGATGTTTGGTAATTAATGCAATCATTACATCTAAGAAATGATACATTACTTGAGATAGCTACATTTCTTGTTAGGAGATGGTCTGGAAAAGAATCAATCACTGTTAGCATATCTGATCAAAAAGAAGTACAAACAAAATTACGAGAAAACAAGGTTGTGATGTTCCCATTAGAAAAGTATCAAGGATCAGACTTTCAAAAATATAGACAGTTCAGAACAGCATTATGGTATGAAGCCATGAGAATTAGATATTCAAACAAAATTCTCAGTAATGATCATGCCTTTGGTTTTATTCTCAATACTCTTGAAACAAGAAGAATCGAAACAATAGCAAGAACGGTATGGCAAGGAATGGATAGTGAAATTATCTTCAGATATGGTGTTTCTTGGCTGTACAGACCCCTATTGAATACACTATACGGAAATACTAGAATTGTGGAAGGTTTTTCCCAATATTTTCTGCTGGGAGATATCAAAGGAGAACTCTCACCTAGTGCATTTGAGAAAGTCCAAAAAGCAAGTAAATTAGCCTTGGAAATAGTCAAAGAATCCATTGAAAAAAAATACGAAACAGATTGGCTTGAAAAGAAGATACCTGAAATAATCAAGATTTTGGAAATTGATCCACTTTTGACTATTCCAATATCAATACCCAAAATCAGTTCAGGGATGGCACTTTCAGATCAAGAATTTGTGAAAACTTTGAACAAGATTTCCAAATATCGTGAAAGTGACTTTGGTGAATTAGATCCTAACAAAATTTCTGAAGGTAAGGAAGTCTTTGAAGAATTCAAGGTTTTACTTGAAGAAGCGAAAAGGATAGGAAACAAAGGTCTCAACAATGAAGTGGTTGGGATAAGCATTCCAGCTGCAACAAACATAGACGAGACAAAGATCATCGACATGGATCTGATAAACCACCTTAAAGCAAAATTCAAAGAGTGGAAATCAGGCTGGAAAGAAGAGCATGTTTTTTCAGGAGATGAGTTTGATGAAGAAGCACACATGGAGGGTCACAAGCCTTTCCTATCAGATAGAAAAATTGCAATCAAGACCAAAATTGTGATACTCCTTGATCATTCCTCCAGCATAGCAAGTCAAGAAATACAGTACAAAAAAGCTACATTTGCTTTATGTGAGGTTTTAGAATATTTGAAAGTAAAATTTTCAGTATATGCATTTAACACAGAACAAAAACAAGTTATTTGTTGGTTAGTAAAGCCAGAAAATTTGAAATGGAATAATATTTCTGCCAAGAGACTTGTACAGATAAAGGCAAATGGAAGCACTCCGTTAGCAGAAGTTTACAATATGTTACTACCGTCACTTCGATCAAAGAAACCAGACATATTTTTGACACTTACAGATGGTGAACCATCAGACCCTGATGCAGTTAGAGCGATAATGAGAGATTTCAAATCAATCGGTGTAAAGATGGTTGCAATAGGATTTGGACCAGATACAGGAGATGCCATAGTAATTGCAAACAACCTTAGAAGATTAGGTTATGAGCGTACACTTGCAGTAAGCAGATTGAGCGACATCCCAAAAAGGGTTCTGAATGTACTTGGAACTAGTTGAAGAGATGAAGTGCCTCTCAGTATCTCAACCCTACGCCGATTTGATAGTTAATGGTAAAAAAACAATAGAATTGAGAACATGGAATACAAAATTCCGTGGTGAGTTTCTTATTCATGCTCCAATTAAGATCAAGGAAGAGGCATGTAAGAGACTGGACATTGACAAATCTAGTCTTAGAACAGGAGTAATCATAGGAAAAGTCGAAATTCACGATGTAAAATCATACGAGTCAGTGGAGGAACTCAAGAAGGACTATAACAAACATTTTGCCACCGAGGAGTTTTTACGCCACAGATATGGATTTTTACTCAGAAAACCACAGGCTCTCAGAGTTCCAGTACCATACAAAGGCAGCCTAGGATTTTTTGAAGCCAAGATAAAATCCAGACCATCTAAAAACGACATAAAATCAGAATTATTTGATGAAGAATACAGATACCAATGGATGGGAAAACACTAGGATATTATTAAAAAATTAAATCTTGATGTTTGGATTTTCTTTTTTAAGTTTTTCCCAATCTGCAAGAAAGTTTTTCAGACCGACATCTGTTAGGGGATGTTTCAACATTTTTCCCAACACATCAGGCGGTAATGTCACTACATCTGCTCCAATTTTTGCTGCTTCTACTACATGCATAGGGTGTCTTACGCTTGCAACAAGAATTTGTGTACTAAATTTATAATTTTCAAAGACTTGATGCATTTCTCTGATAAGGTTCATTCCATCCTGTCCATTATCATCAAGCCTTCCAATAAACGGGCTTACATATTTCGCACCAGCTTTTGCTGCCAATATTGCCTGGTTTACAGAAAAGCAAAGTGTAACATTTACTGGAATATTTTCTGATGTCAGTATCTTACAGGCCTTTAGACCCTCAGGTGTAAGAGGGCATTTTACAACCACATTGTTACCATATTTTCTTAGTCTTCTACCTTCCTCTAACATTCCACTAGTTTCCAGGCTCAGTACTTCTAGACTAACATCGCCCTTGATAATTTGAACAATTTCTTCCATAACTTTTTGAGGATCCCCTCCTTCTTTTGCCATCAGAGATGGATTAGTAGTGATTCCATCTACAAGACCCATGTCGTTGTACATCTTTATTGCTGAAATATTAGCAGTATCCAGAAATATCTTCATCGGGTTTGACTCCGAATAGCCTTAACGGCATTAGATATATGAATTGACGTGATGCCATGTTTTTCAAACAAGAGTGGAATCTCGCCATCTCTTGCAGATTCTCCAAACTGATCTTTTGTTCCTATACGTTTTACAGGAACTGGATACGTCTCAGAAACTGTCTCGGCAACAGCGGAACCAAATCCTGCCATCACATTGTGTTCCTCACATGTTACTATTCCCCCTGTTTCACGAGCTGCTTTTTCTAAAAGTTCTGAATCAATAGGTTTGATCGAAAACATATCAATGACTCTGCATGAAATCCCTTCTTGCTTCAACAAGTCTGCAGCTTCAAGGGCAATACCTACAACTATACCACATGCAGTAATTGTACAATCAGAACCATCACGCAATACAATTCCTTTGCCAATTTTGAACTCTTGTTCTTTTGAGTGGATTACAGGTGTTTTTGATCTAGCCAATCTCATATAACATGGACCATAGATTTGTGCAAAAAGTTGAGTTAGTTTCTCCACTGCCACAGTATCAGATGGAACAAATACTTTGACATTTGGAATAACACGCATTATTGCAATATCTTCAAGTTGTTGATGAGAACCCCCATCTGGACCAACACTAAGACCTCCATGTGATACAACCATTTTCACATTCAATCCATTCTTTCCATTTCTTGAAGGATATGCTATTGCATTACGTATTTGGTCTACACATCTTCCAGGAAGAAATGCTGCGTATGTACTTGCAAATGGAATCTTGCCCTCATTTGCAAGACCTGCAGCCATGGTAACTAAATTAGCTTCAGCAATACCAACATTAAAGAATCTATTTGGAAATTTTTTTCCAAAGGGTTTTGTCTTTAATGAATCAGTAGTATCGGCACCAACTACGACAATGTTAGGATTTTCGTCTCCTAACTTGATCAGAGTTTCACCATATACGGTTCTCATGTCAGCAAATTCAGTCATGCAAAACCTGCCTCCTGTGCTATCTGTAAAAGTTCAGTTTTCTTTTTCCCTACTTCATGCAGATCTATCCATTTCTTTACAAGATCGGCATTTCCAAGGCTGTGAGCCTTGTGAATCAAAAGTTTTCTTCTTGCGTGCATTAGTTTTTTCCTAAATTCAATAATTGTTGTCCTGACATCTTTTTGTCCCATTATTGCACTTCCGCCTACAAACACCCTTGCACCATCCAAGAAACAACATTCCACATTAGTCAGGTCCACACCTCCATCTGCCTCAATTAATCCCTCAAATTTTCGCTCAGAGAGGAATTTGACTATTCGTTGAGTTTTTTCATGTGTGGATTCAATATATTTCTGGCCAGATTTACCAGGAATCACAGACATTATGATCAACTGATCCAAATCAGGAATAAACTTCTCAGACCATAAAGGTAGCTCAGTATCAGGATTGATTGCCAATCCAACACTTACTGAATTTGAACGCAGAATATCATGAATTTCTCCAAAACTAGATTCATCACAAACTTCAACATGTACTGTAATTATATCAGAGCCTGCATCAACATAGTCTTTCACATATTTTATTGGTTCGTTTATCATAAGATGAGTATCAAATGGAATGGGTGTAATTGATCTGAGTTGTTTTATCTTTTCATGATCAAATGTCTTATTTGGTACAAACATACCATCCATTACATCAAGATGAATAAAGTCAGATCTTGCAAGAGCTGCTCTTTTAACCTCATTTTCTAAATTTGTCATATCGCCTGCAATTATAGATGGAGATATCAAAAATTGACAATCCAACTCTAGATCAATTATTGGGGATATCTGCGGATTTGGTGCAACACCATGCCACTTAGGATTATCTTCCATATGTTCTACAGATTTACCTTTGATAGTACGCGATATGATAATTGAGGGAGTTCCTTTTGTTTGTAATGCAGAAGTTACGGCCTTGGAAATCTGTTCTATTCTATGACCATCTATTTCTAAAACATTCCAGCCAAAAGATCTCCATTTATCCCCCACTCTCCACCTTGCAGCATTTTTCCACATCTCAGAAATATCATCGCTGACAAGTTCCTCATCCAGAGGCATTACTCTTTCTGTATAATCATCTTGTTGTATGAAATTTCGATCCAAGAAAACTGTAAGATTATCAACTTTATATTTAGAAGCAGTCATTGCAGCCTCCCAAACTTGTCCTTCATCAGATTCACCATCACCAATTATTGTGTAGATATGATGATTTTTGCCATCAATTCTTGCTGCAAGTGCCATTCCAGTAGAAAATGACAATCCCAAGCCAAGCGATCCTCCACAAAATTCAACTCCTGGACATTTGAAGTCTGGGTGACCTTGCAACTTGCTTCCGAATTTTCTTAATGTCTCGATTTCAGACTTGTCAAAAAATCCAGCTACTGCAAGATTAGAAAATAAACCAGGTGAAGCATGACCTTTTGATAAGACAAGTCTATCTCTGTTTTCCCAAAGAGGATTTTTTGGATCATAGTTTAAGAATTTGAAATACATACAACCCATAATTTCTGCCATCGAGAATGAACCTCCAGGATGACCAGAAGCAGCATTAGTAATTCCTTTAATTACAAGTTTCCTTGCTTCTTTTACTTTTTTGAAAATATGATAATAGTTTAGGGCCATAACCATTCCAAAATTTGAATTGTACAATTTTCACTAGAATTCAAATTCATGTTTTTAAGCGCATTTGGAGTAAATAAAAAGTTATTTCACAAAATATTAATCCAAAAGCAACGTAGACAAAATGTGGATATCAAAGATCTCGCCCCTCTTGTGATTTATGATGATAGATGTTACCTTTGTTCTAAATTTGCGAGCATTGTTCACACATTTGCTAGAGATAAAATCTTGATAGTAGGTCATTATTCCGAAATAGGTATGAAAATAAAATCTAAGATTTTTGATCATAATTATGACTCTACCATAATGTTCTGGCTTGTGACAAAGAAGACGGCATATGGTGGAAGAGCAGCGATCCTACCCCTTTTTTTCAATATTCTATCTAGCAAGCCAAAAAAACATCTAAACTATGATTCGTCGTCTAGTTGCAGTCAAGATTGTAAAACTCCTCGAGCATTTTTTATGAGAACAACGAGCCTGTTTTCCAATAGCAAAAAAATAGCCCTAAAATTCTAAAAATCAATATCCTCTGCTGTTTCTATCAGGTGTTCCAGCGTTTGGATTTCTAAACCCGTGTTTATCCATCATATGATTTAGGAATCTAATGTCATCAGAGAATTTTTCTCCACATATAGAACAGTTACTCATACAACAGTGACTGATCGAGATCTTTTTTAGGTTTTGTAAACATATACAACACATGGTAGATAGCCAAAAACTACATAAAATCACCTTCACTATCACACCTAACGCAAATGGCTATGTCATAGGATGTAATGAGATACAATCATTGTTTACAGATGTACCTTCAGTTGTAAATATCGATAAAGTCATGAGAGATCTTCTATCAGAGTATATCGATAACTTTCCAGATGATGCACAAAAAAGAGGTTTTGACAAAGATACACCCATAGAGACAACATGGTATGCTTCTCCGAATTCTGTTGCTTTAGAATAGTAAAAGGCGCCAGCACTACTGCTTCCCAAGGGCTCTCGCACCTTAGTAACACAGTAGCGACATTGGGTTTGACTTCCGGGTTCGGTATGGGACCGGGTCGGACCCCAACGCTGTGGCCGGCTTAGTTTCTTTGGCTTCTAATGTTATGTATTAATCTTGCTTGATAGAGATATAAATTAAGAAAGAGGGGAGTATGCATGACTCATCGAGTTGCAGTACTGGATAAGGAAAATTGTCAAACCAAAAAATGTGGTCTAGAGTGTATCAAGTATTGTCCAGTAAACAAGATGGGATCAGATTGTATAGTACTAAATGAAGAAACTGCCAAGGCTCAAATCGATGAGGATATTTGCAATGGATGTGGAATTTGTGTCAAGGTCTGTCCATTTGACGCAATAACAATTGTCAATCTGGCCGAGGAATTAAAATCAGACAAAATTCATCAGTACGGACAAAATGCATTTAGACTTTACAGAATTCCAAGTTTAAAGAAAGGTCAAGTCATGGGGTTACTAGGAAGAAACGGCATCGGAAAAAGTACCGTTGTGAGTATATTGTCTGGAAACCAGAGACCAAACTTGGGAGATTATGAGTCACCACCAGAATGGAGTGAGATTTTAAAACATTTTCAAGGCACCGAACTTAAACCACATTTTGAAAAGATAGCAAATAATGAATTAAAGGCTTCAATAAAACCTCAACAAGTATACAATTTAGCAAAGGTATTTGATGGAAATGCAAAAGAACTTTTAGAAAAATATGATGAACGTGGAAAGGCAAAAGAGCTAGTACAACAACTTGGCTTGCAAAATTCTTTAGAAAATAAGCTTACAGATTTGAGCGGTGGAGAACTACAGAGAATTGCAGTAGCAGTAGCAGCATCAAGAGAGTCAGATTTTTATTTTTTCGATGAACCATCATCATATAATGATGTATTTCAGAGAATCGGAGTTGCAAAAGTAATTCAAGATCTTGCAAAAATTGGAAAAAGTGTAATGGTAGTAGAACATGATCTAACACTACTGGATTATCTCAGTGACTTTATTGAGATCCTATATGGAGAGCCTGCAGCATATGGAATAGTTGCAAATATGCTTTCAACCAAAGTTGGAATTAATGTATTCTTGGATGGCTACTTGCCTAATGAAAATGTCAGATTTAGAGATGCCGCCTTCAAGTTTGATGCATCCACATCAACAGATGAATTTGTTACAATTGAGAATATCATAAATTATCCAAATCTAGAGAAAAAATTTGCAAACTTTTCTCTATCTATTGAGGCTGGCAGGGTTAAAAAAAGTGAAGTTCTGGGCATAGTTGGTGCAAATGCATTAGGAAAAACAACCATGATGAAAATTATGGCAGGAGTCGAAAAACCTGATACGGGAAGCATAGAAACTAAAGTAAAGATTGCCTACAAGCCACAATATCTAACAAATGATTACGACATAGAAGTGATTGCACTTCTTGAGAAAGCATATGGTGGATCAATACAAGAAACTCCAGAAGAAGAAGTCATAATCAATCCCATGAAGATAAAAAAATTATACAACAAATCTGTCAAGAATTTATCAGGTGGAGAACTCCAGAAAGTAGCAATTGGAGCATGCCTTTTGCAGAAAGTTGATGTCTATGCACTTGATGAGCCATCTGCATTCCTTGATGTTGAAGATAGAATAGCAGTTGCAAAGCTTATTCAGAGATATGTAAGATCGTATGGAAAGTCTGCGATAATAGTTGATCATGATATTCAGCTTATGGATTTGATCTCCGATTCAATTGTCATATTCCATGGAACTCCAGGAAGAGAAGGTCATGCAACAACTCCAAAACCCAAGGTGGACGGGATGAATGAATTTTTGAGATCTCTTGATATGACGTATAGAAGAGATGAAACGAGTATGAGACCTAGAGTAAACAAATTGGAAAGCAGATTAGATAGAGAACAAAAGCAATCTGGAAAGTTTTACTATAGAAATTGACAAAAATGCTAAAACAGGCAATGGTTGGAATTCTGACAGAGTCAGAGGCAGAAGAGCTCTACGGTGCATTTGATCAGATAGGAAACATAATCATATTGAGAGTTCCAGATTCTCTTTTGTCCAAGCGAAAAATAATTGGCGAAGTTCTTTTAGACAAAGTAAAGACAGCAAAATCAGTATATTGTCAATCATCCCCAGTCGAAGGAGATTATAGAATAAGAAAGTTAGAGTTGCTTGCAGGAGATGACAAGACTGAGACTGAATACAAAGAACACGGTTGCAGATTCATAGTAGATGTAGAAAAGACATTTTTTTCGCCTAGACTTTCAACCGAACGGGAAAGAATTGCAGAATTAATCAAAGATGAAGAGGTAATAATCAACATGTTTGGGGGAGTAGGAATGTTTTCCATTGTTGCTGCAAAGAAGAAAAGGTGTCATGTTTACAATATTGATATTAATCCTGATGCGGCCAGATTGTGCTCTACTAATATACAATTAAACAAACTAAAGGGAACTGTTGAATCCATAGAGGGAGATGCAGCAAAAGTAATAGAAGAAAGGTTACTTGAGGCAGGAGATAGAGTTCTCATGTTATTACCTGAAAGATCAGATGAGTTTCTAGAATATGCAATAAAGACTGCAAAGAAAAAGTCAGTGATACATTACTATTGTCACATACATGCAGAAAAAAAAGACCAAGTGTCAACATTAGCACCACAACATTTTCTAGGGGTAGTAAATGTTAAATCAGAAATTTTGGGTGCAAAGATTGTAAGACCGGTAGGTCCAAGATTTTATCAAGCAGTTGTAGATGCTGCCATATCCAAGTAATTACTTGTCGTCTGTTACAAGAGATGACGGAGATGGTCTAGATGTTGCCATATTGTAGCCAATCCAAGAAATAACTCCAAGAATTCCACCTACAGCCATTAAGACTGAAAGCTGTAGTACAATAGGACTCCATTCAGACAACATTAACAAATATGCATAGAGGAAAAACCCTACAATTGCCAAAACAAATATCATTGTTCCAACAGTTCGTTGTCTTGTCATCAGGCTAGAGTCTTTTTGTGACTTATTTATTTTAATCTAGTAAGCAAACTCAATTGCCATAAGATACGCATCTTCACCGTCACGATAGTAGGCTTTTAGTCTCTGTTTTGTGATAAATCCAAGTTTTTCATACAATTTTACTGCTTCACTATTACTACATCTAACCTCAAGGTATAGCTCATCAGATTTTTTTAGCTTTACTCCTCCAATTGCCTCCTGAACTAGGCCTTCGCCAATTCCTTTTCTTCTATGTTCTGGCAATACTGCAACAGATACAACATGACCTTTTTTCACAAAACCAAGTTTTTTGAAGTTTGAAAAACCATATTCAATTTTACACATGATATATCCTACAAGTCTCTTTTCCACTTCAGCTACTAGAAATGCTTCAGGTAGCTCAGCAAGGAGACTTTCATAGAAATAGTCAGAATAGTGCTCTGGTAATGTTTTGAGATTAATCTCCATTGTTGGAATCAAATCAGATAGATCACATCTACGAATGACACAATTTCCAATTTCTCTTAACGCAACCTGCATTCTGATGATACTGGAATTATTAATTATTTAACTTTAAGGAAGGAGGGAAATAATTAAAGCCAGTAAAAAACACACGAACAAGCATATCAACTCTTGATGAAGTTCTATCAGTTGTTTCTTCATATTTTACCATAATAGGATTTAGTCAAAGTCCTACTATACTACAAATTGAGATTTCTGGAAACGAGATAACTGAAAAATTTCGACAACTGGTTCAGAACCTAGAATCAAAAAATATGATAGTCAGATTAGAATCAAGTTTTGGAAGGACGTTTTTGCTTGTTTCAAGATTTGAGCCTCCAAAATCACGCAGATCATGGATTCCAAGAGCATTATTTGCTGCCACAGTAATAGCTGTAATGATTGATGGATATTATCGAGCAATCAGTACAAATTCCATTGTAAAAGGAGATGACCCATTTTACATAGCAGTTCTATACACGGTTTCATTGATTGGAATACTTGGCATCCACGAACTTGGTCACATGATTGCCTCAAAGAAACACAACCTCAAGATTAGCTGGCCATATTTTATTCCTGGAATTCCAGTACTAGGTTTTGTACCAACGTTTGGTGCACTAATAATGTCTCGTGGATTGATTGTAAATAGAAATATACTTTTTGATGTTGGAATTTCTGGTCCCATTGCAGGTCTTGTTGTAGCAATAATTGTTTCCACATATGGTGCATACATTTCTCCTACAATACCAAGTTTACAGGCCCATGAACTTTTAGAAAAATCAGGTCTCATGGAGATGCATTCTAGCATAATAATGGATGCAATAATTACACTTGTTGGAAAACATGTACCAAATCAGGAACTTGTCATGTCACCAGTTTTGTTAGCAGCCTGGTTTGGATTTCTCATAACATTTCTCAACCTACTTCCAGCATGGCAACTTGACGGCGGTCACATTGCAAGAGCAACATTTGGTGTCAAGTGGCATAAAATTTTGACATATGCAAGCATTGGGATTCTTGCTTCAACTGGTTACTACATAATGGCATTGTTTGTACTGATGTTTAGCATGAGAAGTCAAGATGTAAAACCATTGGATGACATATCACCATTATCCAGAAAAAGAAAACGAATGTTCGGATTTGTTATTGCGCTTGCATTTCTTTGTGCACCATTACCATTTTCCATTTTACCTCAGTAAGGTATGAGAACCATCAGAAATAATTGAAATCTTTTGTCGATCACCATATGTTTTAAGAATGTAATCTATAGTTTCTTTTGCGCCACTAAATGGAGTCAATTCAAGTTTATCCTTAGTATAAAGATACGGTAAAATTGATACGATGCCTATTCCAAATTTTTTACGCATTTCTGTCAAGAATAACAGATCTTCCATTCCATCAATATACTTGGAAGGATTTTTCAGCCTATCCAAACTCATTCTTCCCTCCACATATTGTTGGATTGCCTCAGAGCCTAATCCATTTTTACATTCTGCAAGAAGAATTACCAATCCTTCTTCTTTTATTGCACCTGAACAGTTCCAGATGGAGGAAAGTGCCCCACTCAAAGTTTCGTTGCTTGCCTCTTTTCCAGTGCTAACAATTGCCACTCTATGTTTTTCTATCTCATGCATTGCAACACTTGATAATGATTTTACAAGTGAAAATGTTGATGACGGATGACCAACAGCAATATCAACTATTCCTGTTTGGTTTGCTACAATTTCAATAGTAGATATTTCAAATCCATCGGTAAATTTTTTTGCAACTTGCATTGTTTGTAATTCATAACCAGGAAGTGGAAGATTCCCTTCTCTTTTTTCATATGCCTCAAGCATATTGTCCTTGCCAAATCTTCGCAATATCTTGGTAGACATTGTATTGTACCCAAATAGACCATCAAACTCCATCTCGCCAATAAAAATTAGATTAGCGTTAGAAAATTGAGATGCATCAAATTCAGATACAGATATGGATGGATCAGAAAAGACAGTTTTTATAAAATTCAAGTTTGATTTGTCTGCCAAAAATTTTGGTTTTGGGAGAGATTTTTTTGTGCAAATATCCAATAAAATAGCAATAACCTTTTGAATGGTTTTAGAATGCTCCATTATAACAAATTCTGTCGGTTTTGACATGTCAAGAGACTCTAATTTTGAAGTAATCTCCGAGTCAGTCAAATTCACGCCTCCAGATCCTATTTGATGCTCTAAATTCTCGGCTCGTACATCAAGAACAACATCTGTAGGTCCATAGCTAAGCCAAATTTCAGGCATACCATACCGAAGGGACAGTTAAAATAAATCTAGTTCGGTAAATTTTGCTGTGGATTTTGTCAAAGAATTTGCAATATTTTTGCATGAAAGCGGCGCAATCAAGTTTGGAAGTTTCAAGCTTTCAAGCGGAAAAGATAGCGCATATTACGTGGATCTTAGACTAGTACCAAGTTTTCCACATCAGTTCAGAAAGATGATAAAATCAATGCAGAACTTGATATCAGAAAAAATAGGACTAGACAGTTTTGACTATATTGCATCAGTTCCAACATCAGGACTTGTAATAGCATCTGCTTTAGCCATAGAAACTGCAAAACCTCTGATCTACATAAGACAAAAGCCAAAAGATTATGGTACTAGTAGTCTAATAGAGGGCAAGATACCAGAGGGATCAAGAGTAATCCTAGTAGATGATGTCGGAACTACAGGTCATTCTCTACTCAATGCCATTAAATCTCTAAAAGATGCCAAAATAATAGTAGAGTCAGCATTTGTCATAGTCAATAGGCTTGAAGGCGCACGTCAGAATCTAGAGGTCGAAAAAGTAAAAATGTATGAAATTACTGACATACTTACTATTTCTAACATTTTACATAACGAAAAAATTCTTGACGATCAGATTTTAGATAGAATCAATAAACAAATGAATACTAAATAGATTTTTTAAATTAGCTTTCGTAGATCATTAATTTTTTTTCTTCTAAAAGTGTATGCAGATTATGTACTGATCTATAAACATCTGATTCTTTTTTTGCTCCAGTACATACAAGTTTTCCTGATGCAAATAGAAGTATGACTGTTTTAGGATCAAGCATGCGGTGTATCAGACCAGGAAATTGTTCTGGCTCATACATGCTTCTTGGAAGACTTCTTGCTGCTTGTTCTAGGTGTATTTTTCCACCAAGATTAGCAGAAGCAACCATGTTCTGAATTACAATAACAGCGTCTTTTTTTATCTTGATTCCACCTTTTCGCAATGTCTGAACAACACTACGAACTGCCTTAATCGATTGTTCTTCAGATTTTGCTCCAGTGCAAACCATTTTACCAGAACTGAAAATTAGTGTTGCAGTTTTTGGAGATTTTATTCGAAAAACTAGACCTGGAAATTGATCAGGATGATATTCAACATCTGGAAATGTTTGAGTTATCACATTAAGATCAATTCGTTGATCAACAGAAGCTGAAGCCACAACATTTTCGATACTTACAATAGGTTTTGTTTGAGGCATTTCGGTGTTTAAATACGCGCTTTATATATACTCTATAACATTTGGTGCAAATATGTATGGTATCAAATTTATCAGATCTTTTTTTTAGATAGGCAGCTCAGACAAATGCCTTTACATCATCGTGTCAGTTATAACTCTGATTCTTCATTGCGGCCAAATGAAGATAATTTACTGCTTATTTTAAAATTAGTATATCATATGAAAAAATTCCGTGCCACATGTTTTCACACATTATTTCTTTAACAAATTAGAGTAACCAAACAAAAGCTAGATACCACAAAACCAAAAAGAACTAAGTAGTGGGCCCAAAGGGCTTCGATCCCTTGGCTCACCGGTTATGAGCCGGTTACTCTACCAAGCTGAGTTATGGGCCCTACGAAAGAGCAAATTGACATGCGCTATAAAATAGTATAGAGCTTAACAGTAAGCATTGTAACAGCTGTCAAGCAAGAGATTTTGAGCAGCTAGTGATTTACTAGCTATTTCTACTAATTCATCTTCTCTTGATGCATGAGTTTTTTCTAGGATCTTTCTCCAAAGAGCAGCATGTCTTATGTCAGCTTCTGCATGCAATCTGAAATATTCTATTGCGTCATCATCTGATAGACCATAGAATTTTCTTAATCCGTCTATCTTTGACAAACTAATTTTTGGTATTTCTTGCTCTAGAGCATACATTGCAGCGGCTCCTCCCTCAAAGGAGTTCATGAGACATGAAAGATTTGAAATGGCTTGTTTTGTATAGTCAAGGCCCGCATAATTTTTTAGGTCATTTTGTGATACACCCAATGCAGCTGCAAACTTTATCCAGGGTTCTATGTGTTCAGCCTCCTCATCTCTATTTGAGGCAATTTTGTTCTTGATTTCAGATGGACTTTTCTCCATCACTTCGCCCACAAAGGATGGGACTGCTTTTACCAATTGAAAGTATTCTTTTGAATAACCGCTAAGAGAATCCATAGATAATTTACCTTCATTCCACATGACATAGAATTTGTGCTTTAACAAACTCTGATCTTCAATTATCTTGTCAATTCTTTGAATAAGAGAACTCATGAAAATTATCAAAGTCTGGCAATAAAAAAATCTTTTGAATGGCTTCAAAAGGATTTTATGGATATAAAATAGGATGCAATTTGGGCTCCAGTGGTGTAGACCGGTCAAGCATGTGGGACTTTCAATCCTACGACCCGGGTTCAAATTCTTTATGATGAAAATCCCGGCTGGAGCACCACCTTTCAAAAGCATTAATATTCTAACTGTAATTACGATTGCTAGTGCAAATTCTTGGATAGAAAGAATTTCGAGATAAATCCACTCATAAAAGACTTTGAAAGTTACATCGATAAGGTTGACGATGCAATTAAACAAGAATTAGAATTATACTCTGCATCAGAGTTTTTTGAACCATTACAGTATTCTCTGGAGGGCGGCAAGAGAATAAGACCACTCATCCTCATCTTGTCTGCAGAAAGTGTAGGAAAATGTGATGAGAATGCCTACTCTGCATCATGTGCAGTAGAATTTTTGCATACAGAATCTGTGATTCATGATGATATTATTGATAATGAAATTCTAAGAAGACGAAAGGATCCTTTTCACATAAAATATGGATATAATACTAGTATCATAACAGGAGATTTTGTCCTAGGCCTGATTTTGAATATTTCATCACGCCTAGATAACGCAAGAATAGGAAGAGAGCTTGCAATTACTGCAATGATGATGAGCGAAGGAGAGATGATTGAAACTAGGTTAGAAACAAGTGAGGATGTTACTTTTGATGATTATGTCAAGGTGATGGAATACAAAACTGCTACTGCATTTGAGGCAGCTGCAAAAATTGGAGCTATACTAGGTGATGGAACTGAGGAACAGATTCTAGCACTTGCAGAATATGGCAAAAACATGGGAATTGCATATCAAATTAGAGACGACTTACAAGATTGGAATAATGAGGATAAATTATTTAATACATTGATAAAGAAAAGTTCTGATCCACGCATTGTGTTTGATCGCATGGATGCCATGCTCAATGATTATTCCAAGAAAGCAAAAACAGCATTAAGAAAAATCAATGATGGTCCAGCAAGAACAAGATTAGAGAGTCTTCTAGACTTGACTATGCTTAGTGTATAGACGGTAATCCACTCATAATTGGAACAGCAGATTTTGCAAACTCTATAACTGGATCTGGATAGACACCGATTCCAACTATGAATATTATTGAGAATATCATAACAGCAATTACGGATTTAGGTTCCTTGAGTCTCTTGTTTGATTCACCTTCCTCAAAATACATTTTTCTTATTATCCAACCATAGTAAGCAAGTGAGAGTGCACTGTTAAGAACTCCAGCCACTGCAAGATACGGAGCCCATGATAGTGTATGACCTGCATCTATTGCAGATCCAAATAACATTAGTTTGCTCCAAAATCCATTAAGCGGTGGTACACCAGCTAACGCAAGCAATGAAATTGTAAGACCGAGTGCAGTGATTGGCATCCTTTTGCCAAGACCTTTTATCTTTTCAATATGAGTTACACCAAGAGTTGTGACTATACCTGCAACAGCAATGAAAGCAGCTGCTTTCATTACAGAATGATTTAGAATGTGAAATAGTGAGGCCTGAATTCCAATGGGTGAAATTGGCGCCACGCTGAGACCTATCAAAATGTATCCTGCTTGTCCAATACTTGAATAAGCCAGCATTCTTGTGAGGTTTCTTTGTTTAATTGCAGCCAAGTTTCCTACAGTCATGGTCACTATTGCAATAACAGCAAGAGCAAATGCCCAGTGAAGATTCAGTGCTATTGCACCCATTATTATCACTCGTAATACTGCTGCAAACCCAGCTTTCTTTGTGCCAGCTGCAAGCAATGCAGCTATTGTTGGTGGAGAGCCTTCGTATGCATCAGGTAACCACATATGGAATGGAACAAGGCCTATCTTGAATCCAAAACCAGCTATGAACATACCTACAGCCAATATTGCAAGTGGCATCATGTCAGGTCCAAGTTTTGAGAATCCAACAATTACTTGCTCTATGTTTGTAGATCCTGTCAGACCATATGCAATTGAAATTCCATAGATTATGATTCCAGACGATAAAGCTCCAAACAAGAAATACTTGATTGCAGCTTCATTTGAGGAAGGATCCTTTTTGAGATATCCAGCCAGAACATATGTTGGAATACTCATGAGTTCCCATGCTATGAATAGCATTACAAGATCAGTAGAATATGCAATCAAGATCATTCCGATTGATGAAAGTAGAATTAATGAGTAGTATACTGCAGGATTTGCTCTTCCGCGCATATAGTTAAACGAACCAACTGTTGTCATTATTCCAACAATTAGCATTGCTATTGCAAAGAACGATCCAAACGTGTCATCAACAAGAACATTGGATGAGAAAATTGCAGATGGTGTTACATGCTTTGTGAGTATTTGGTAGACGACAAATCCAATTGCTGCTAATAATGCACCAAGAGCTATTACACCATAAACAGAGGAGCCTTTCTCTTTTCTTGCTACATTAATTACTGGAATTAATACTCCTACAGCTCCAAGTATCAGAGTTAACATTATTGGGGTGGATGTAAATTCTATCATTTCTATCTCCTAAATTAACAACAGGAATACTACGATTAGTATACCTACTCCAAAGATGTAAAGATAAGACTGTGAAACTCCTGTCTGTGTCGCTTGCATTATTCTTGCACCACCAGCCATAGTTTTCTCAGGAACTACGTTGAATCCTTCCAGTACAAAGTTCTCAAAGTATTTGTAAAGACCCCTAGCAACGTACAATGGAGCCACTACAAATCCCCAATAGATCAATGCATTGAGATACCATCTGTTTAAGAAGAATTTGTGAAGGGCGTAAAAGAATATGTTTGAATTTACAAATTTAACTGGATCTACAAATCTTCCAATATAGAAGACATACCCTAGGCCAAACCCAATAGCAAACGCGGCTAGTGATGCCATAAGAGCTACAGGATTAACACCTTCCAAGAAGCCACCAAGTAATGGTTGTGATCCCATTGCAACTGTTTCTACGCTAGATTTTATTCCAAATGTTGATCCCAAGTAGTTAACAAAGAGATCATGGATCTGGTGTTCAAATGCAAGACCCATCACACCCACTCCAATTGTCAGTACTGCAAGAATTCCATATGGAACCCACATTGAAGGACTGGCTTCATGCACATGATGTCCCTCTTTTTCCATATCTTCTACATGCTTGCTCTTGTTGCCAAAGAATACTAGCCCTATCATTCTAGTGGTATAGAAAGCAGTGATGACTGCAGTGATAACTGCTATTGCAAATATTGGAATTGCCCAAGTATTACCTGATTGATAAACTGCTGCAAATATTGCATCCTTACTCCAGAAACCTGTAGTGATAAA
The DNA here is from genome assembly GCA_900065925.1 of Nitrosotalea devaniterrae. Lineage (GTDB taxonomy): Archaea > Thermoproteota > Nitrososphaeria > Nitrososphaerales > Nitrosopumilaceae > Nitrosotalea > Nitrosotalea devaniterrae. Next base: position 1,559,768 of record LN890280.1, read on the forward strand.
CGGTGCTCCCATTAATCCAAGTCCAGCTGCCCACATGAAGGCATATGTCTTTTTCATGTATTTGCGAAGACCTCCCATATCAGTCATGAATCTGGAACCTACAATATGCAATATTGAACCAGCTGCCATAAACAACGATGCTTTGAACATTGCATGTGAAATAAGATGGAAGAATCCAGCAGTATAACCATCAACAAATTGTTTTGAAAGACCTGCAACACCAAGGGCCATCATCATGTAACCTATTTGTGATCCAGTAGAATATGCAAGAACTTTTTTGATTTCTGGATGTACCATTCCTTGCGTAGCAAGAAGAAGTGCAGTTATTGCACCAACCCATGCTATTATCTCAAAGAATTGATCCATGTTAATTCCAATTGCTGCTAACGCAAAGAAGAGAGGAGCCAAACGCGCTACCAAAAATACACCAGCCTTTACCATTGTTGCAGCATGAATAAGTGCCGAAACTGCAGTAGGTCCAGTCATTGCCTCAAGTAACCATTCGTTTAGTGGGAATTGTGCAGACTTTCCTATTGCACCTCCAAACAACAAGACTGCAGCTGGAATCAGCAAGTGTTGTGCAGCCATGGCAGTTGCCCAGCTAGTATTTGCAGTCAACTCTCGGAATCCAAAAGTTCCTGCAAATGCAAAGATGAGGAACATGCCAGCTAGCATCATAACATCACCAACTTTTGTCATGATGAATGCCTTCATTCCAGAATGAGTTGGCGAGTAATAGTCCATCAGACCAAGCACATGTCGTCCCTCTACTCCAACATGATCCTTTTTCTTGTCTTTATACCAAAATCCTACCAATGCATATGATGCAAGGCCTACTCCTTCCCAACCAAAGAAAAGTTGCAAAAAGTTATCAGACAATACGATGAGTTGCATAGAACCTAGGAAAAATGCCATCCAGAAGAAAAATCTGGTGAGGTCCTTGTCTCCCTTCATGTATCCAGTACTGTATACAAAGATCAAAAATGAAATCCAGGCAACAACGTTACTCATTATTACTGCAAGCGGATCAGCAAGCACTCCAGCCTTGATTCCAATTGACGATATCCAAGGAATTTGATTATGAATTTCGTGGTTGCCAAGAGCTCCTGGTAGAAGTGTCACAGCTGAAATTGCACTGGCAAGAGCAAATGCTACTGCAACCCAACCAGTTGAACGCTTGGAGACTTTACCAAAGGCTGGTATTATCAGTGCTGCAGCAAATGGCAGTATCCAAATTGCCCATACTCTAAGGTCTCCCAATCCAGAAACAAGATCAAAAGGTAAAATAGCCATTTTCTAAACTCCCACCAATCCCTTCATGAAAGGAATTATTTGGTTAAAGAACACATCAGGATATATTCCAATAACAACGCTAAATCCTGCCAAGACCATCATTGGTCCTGTCACATACCAATTGGCTTCTTTTGTTTTTTCTAGATTTTCTGGAAGTTTTCCAAAGAAGACTCGTTTTATCATCCATAGTATGTATGCCATTGTGATAACAGTAGCAATCAGACCTAAACCAAATGTTGCCATTCTTATCATAGAACCTTGTTGAATAGCAGTTTGAAGTGCGCCATAGAACATGGTCCATTCTGCCATAAATCCACTAGTTGGTGGAATACCCATTAGAGTGAGGGCGCCAATCATTGCACAAACTGCAGTTATTGGCATTTTTCCTGCAAGTCCACCCATCTTTGTTATGCTGCGAGTTCCAACTTGCAAGATTATTGCACCAACCATCATGAATAAAATCACTTTACCTAAACTGTGAGATACAAACATCATTTCAGAACCAGAAAGGCCAAGTACAGAAGCAGAACCAATTCCAAATAAGATATAGCCCATTTGACTTATACTAGAATAGGCAAATAATTTTCGAATATCATCTTGTACCAGTGCCATTATTCCACCATAGATCATTGTTATCAAACCCCAAATATTCAGAGCCAGAGCAAAGTGTTCGTATTGACCAGGCATGAGCATGATTATCAATCTGAATAAGCCATATGCGCCAACTCCCAGCATTGCTCCAGATGATAATGCGTTAAGCGGAGTTGGTGAAGCTCGATAGACATGTGGAAGCCACATGTGTACTACAAACGATGCCATTTTTACCGTAAGACCAACTATGATTGCAATAGCTGCAAGTGCCAGGACATGAGGCGGTATGCCATGCGTTTTGATGTCAGCATAATTGAAACTGCCAACACTAAGACCTATTGAAAGAAAACCAAGTAAAAGAATTACTGCACCTACATGAGTCCAAAAGAAGAATAACAGTGCAACTCTTCTTCTTGATTCATACCCCCATAACGCCAACATGAAAAATGCTGGGATTAACATGACCTCAAAGAAGACGTAAAATTCTATCAAGTTGGTCGCAAGAATTGTTCCAAGCATCCCCATTGCCATGACAAGGAAGAGAGCATAGTAGGCTCCAATTTGATGATTAACATGATTTTTCAGTGAAGAAGATTCGATCATCTCAGTACCACCACCTACCAGTTGTTTTTCAGAATTCATTCTTTCTTCAAACATTGTTGTGATTCTAGCAACCATGTATGGTTTTGAAAATAGTGCAAGTACCGTGGATATGAGGTATATTATGATTGCAAATGGAGAAGCAAGACCATCAAGTAACAATCCAAATTCGCCAAATAATTGAGTCCATTTGTAATGTTCTTCATAACTTCCTGAAAGCACTGGAACAATAACTAGTATTGTGCAGTACAACAACAATCCAAAGCTAAACAATGCCGCAGCTGTAGGCCCAGACTTGCGTCCAAGATAATATGCCACCGGAGAAAGTAATAGTGGTAAGAGTACAGCTTGTAATAGTATGAATTGCATTATCCTTTCAAGCTCCTAAAGTCTGCAATGTCAATGTTTCTGTACATTCTATATGCTACAATTACAAGTGCTAATCCAACTGCAACTTCTGCGGCAGCTATTGCAATAGAAAAGAGAGCTAGTGTCTGCCCCTGGCTATTTGGTATGTATCTAGAAAATGCCACTAAATTGAGATTTGCAGAATTGATAATCATTTCAATTCCAAAAAGCATACGAATTGCATTTCTCTTTACTGCAATTCCATAGATTCCAATGGCAAGCAATGCCACTGAAACTAGAATAAAATCAATCAGCGCGTTGGCCATCTATAACATCCTCCCTTCTTGCTAGCGTCATTGCACCAATAATTGATGATGCTAAAATTAACGCCATCACTATTAATGCAGGTGAATAATATGTTAGAAAGTCTTCTCCAATTTTTTTATAATCAACTGCAGATGAATTTGTATCCATTGTTTTCAGACCTGAACCAATGATTATTGTTCCTATGCCAAGCATGAGAACAACCATCAGTACAATACCAGCATATCTTCGGCGTTTGTCTTCTACCTTATTGAAAATAAGCTCGCGTCTTACTAGCATGACTGTAAATAGTATAAGAACTGCAATAGAGCCCACGTAAACTGAAAGTTGGAACATCGCTACAAAGGGTGCATCCAAAAGCAGAAAGAATCCGGCAACACCAGATAGTGTAAGCATTAATGCAATTGAGCCATAGATCAAAGAGCGTATTTCAAGTGCTACAATGGCAGATCCAATTGTCAGAACAGACAAGGCTAGAAATACAGAATCAACCATGTGAGGCACCCCTGTCATCGATTTTTATTTCAACATCTTGTGCAATGTTTGGTTTTATAGCAAGTTGTGCAGGGGTGTAAATTAGAGCAGATTTCGTAAAAGAAGAAAGCTCATAGTCGTTGGTCATGTAAAGTGCATAAAATGGACAGGCATCTACACATAGTCCACAGAATACACACTTGCCATAATCTATCTGTGGCATTATTGCTTTCTTGTTATGCTTCCATGTTTCATGAATCTTGACCATGCTTATGGCCTCTGCTATCCCCTCACATGCTACTGAGCAAAGCTGACAACCAGTACAGTGCTCATGAAATAGTATGTGTCGTCCACGTAGTCCAGCTATTCCTACTCCAGTTTCTGGATTGAATTGAAAGCCATCACCTACAAATTTTAATTTCTGTTCAGGATAACGTAACGTAAATCGCTTTATTGCAAGATGTTTTACACCGGAATTTAGTGCACGGATTATTCCAATTACATTACTCAATGCAACAATCCTCCCGGTCCCAAGACACCTGCGTATAGCAATCCGAGAGCTATAAAGATGTTAATGAATGCAAGACCAATTAATTTGTACCAACCGGTATGCAATATCATATCTATTCGAACTCTTGGGAAAACTCCACGCGGTAACAAAATTAAGAGTATGACTCCAACAGTTTTGATCACAAACCATAATGTACCATTAAGCATTTCCTGATCGAAAAGTGGTAATCCAGGGAACTTTGCAGTTACAGGGCCAATTGTAATTCCTTGAGTTATAATATCCTGCGGGAATGGAGGCCAAACCATAGGACCATTCCATCCTCCAAGAAATAGAACTGTGAATAATCCTGCAAATGCATATAATTTCAGGTAAGTTCCAAGCTGAATCAATCCATACATCATTCCAGAGAATTCTGTTAACCATCCAGCAACAATCTCACTTTCTGCCTCTGGAAGATCAAATGGAACTCTCTCAAGTTCTGCCAATATTGTAATGAAAAATACTATAGCTCCAATTGGTAGAAAAGCTATCCACCAAAAGTGTTCTTGTGATACTACAATTTGTGAAAGATTTAGACTTCCAGAAAGTATTACAACTCCAAGAAGTGAAAGTATCAATGGAATTTCAAAAGCAACCATTTGGTGAAGGGCTCTAAGACCACCAATGAATGTCCATTTGCTATTTGCCGCCCATGCAGTAAGTACTGCAATTATTGGGAAGAAACCAATTACTGCAAATACTGCTAAAAGACCAACGTTTGGATTTGCTACAACCCATCCAGGGGCAACGGGAATAAGAGAAACAAAGGCACCAGCTGCACCAACAAACAGTAATGGACCCATCCAGAAGATAGGTTTGTCAGCTTTTGCAGGTATGATAATCTCCTTACTCATTAGTTTGAAACCATCACCCATCAATTGTAATATTCCTTCTATTTTTCCACAATAGAGCGGACCAACTCTGAGTTGAATTTTTGCAAGGAATTTTCGTTCAACAAATATTGTTGCAGCTGCAAGCAGTGCGGCAAATCCGAATCCTGGAAATGCCATCACTTTGAAGATAGTAGTATGCATAAAGTTTTTGACAATTGGTAGAGTACGTGACGGATCTGCCATCCAAGTCATTGCCAAGTATGGAGTCATGAGTTGGCCGTTGATTACAGGCAACTTGATGTAAAATAATACAATAAAGACTATTGGTAATCCAACTAGACTGAAGATCAGAATAACCCAAAATATTAGATCAAATAGAGAACCAATAAATCGACTTAGTCTAAACTGCGGTGCGATAGTTGACATTTATCGATCTGCCTCCACAGGCCAATAATTAAGACCCCAATAGACTGCTGGCATGTTACCTAATTTTTCTCCTTTTAGCAAATATGGCATACAAATCAAATTCCTAAACGAGCCAACGCTTATCTTTACTCTATAAGGCTCTGGCCTGTTATTGGATACAATGTAATATCCAATTGCACCTCTTCCAGATTCTACTCTACGATAAACTTCATCATTACCGCCTTTTGGATTTGGCTTTAGTTTTGTACGTACAGATCCTGATTTTGGCATTTTTCTTAATGCATCTTTTATGATTCTACAGCTCTCAAACATTTCAAGATAAGGTACACGAGATCTTGCATAGGAATCACCTTCCTTCATCACTATTGTTTGAAAATCTAAATTTTCATAGACATCATATGGTTCCTTTTTCCTTACATCAAAATCAACACCGGATGCTCTGAGTACAGAACCTGTAGTACCAAGTCTGATAGCATCCGTTCTGGATAATATTCCACTTCCCTCAGTTCTTGCCTTTAGGAGAGGATTCTGATAGAATACTGCTTCATATTCTTTCAACCTCTTTTCAAAATATTCAACTTGGCGTAAGCATCTCTCTTCAAAATTGGATGGTAAATCATTTCTCACTCCACCAGGAACAAGATATGCATGAGTTACTCTTGCACCAGACATTGCTTCTAACAAATCAATGAAGAGTTCCCTGTCACCTGCAGGCCACATGAACATAGTAGAGTGACCTAAGAATATCCCATAGATAGCTAACCAGTACAAAATGTAGATGCAACGATTTAGTTCTGCTGCAATGACTCGAATGTATTTTGCTCGCTCTGGAACTTCAATTCCCAATAATTCTTCCACTCCAAGACAGTACGGGTACAAAATATTGGAAGAGTCATGTATTACAGGTCTTTCAAGATGTGGAATGTTCTGGATATAATTTCTATATTCAGCCATTTTTTCTTCTCCTCGGTGTACATAACCTGGATCAGGATCACAAGAAACAATGTAATCACCATCTACTTTGATAATTAATCTCATGTGTCCAGAACCTGGATGTTGTGGACCTACGTTAAGTGTCATTATTTTATCATCCACGGTTTCAAGATGCATTCCTGGAGGTAGTTGTGTTGTCATTTTATCTTCCCTTTATCTTGAAATCTTTTCTAAATGGAGGTATATCTGCCCAGTCTTCTGGTAGAAGCAATCTTCGCATATCAGGATGACCTTCAAAGTAAACACCAAACATTTCAAAACATTCCCTTTCATGAAATTCTACACTATAGAATACATCACGTAGTGATGGTGTCCTAGTTGAATCAGAACCGGGATTTGGAACATCTTCTCTTGGAACTCGAGTCGCAAGTGCAAAAATTTGTCTTCCAAGTTTTTCATCAGTGTAAGATCCTAGGTGATATACTACTTCAATTTCACTTGAATCTGGATAATCAACTCCAGATACAGATTCAGCGTGATCATACTTTAGTTCGTCTCGTATGAATTTAGCAACCTCCACAATATCTTCTCTTTTAGTAGTTACTCTAATTCTATCAGGTCTTACATAATCTATACGTGCCTTATCACCAAATTTTGATGATATTTTATCTGCCAAAGATTTTTCAAATGCTGGAATTGGTTTTGGTTTAACAGGAACATCCGGAGACAAGTCTAATCCTTTTTCTTCATAGAATTTCTTTGCTTCATCCTTTGACATAGAATCTGGTTTAGTGTTTTCAGAATTGTCAGAATGTTTCTCTGCAGTATCCTTAACTTCTACGTCCTTGTCAATTCCAGAGTTCATTGCTATTTAGCCTTCGTCCGTTTTATTTTTTCTTGAAGTAACATACATCCCTGGATCAATGTTTCAGGTCGTGGAGGACATCCTGGAACATAGACATCAACGGGGAGAACCCCATCAATTCCAGGGAGTACATTATACGAGTCAAAGTATAATCCTCCAGTTATTGCACATGCTCCCATTGCTATGACATATTTTGGATCTGGCATTTGATCATATACCATTCTCAATCTAGGAGCCATTTTTCTAGTAATTGTTCCCATTACAACTATGAGATCACATTGTCGAAGAGAACCAAATGCTTCGATAATACCAAATCGTTCAACATCATATCTAGGACTTGAGGCAGCTCCAAATTCTACACTACAGCATGCAGTCTCAAGGTGTACTGGCCATAATGAGTAAATTCTGCCCCAATTAATGGCCATGTCAAATGGTTTTCCTACTGCTTTGATAAGAACATCACCAAGTTTTCCAACTAGAACATTAGTAGCGTGCGGTGCGGTGTCTGGACTAAGTAACTCTTTTAACATTATTCTTCCCTATCCCGAATCCTTTCTACATTCGATTTAAAAGTTACCAAATGTCTTTCCTTCCTGCTTGATACAACGCAAAGGCAAATGCTGCAAAAATTATTGCTAGAAATCCTATTATTGGTAAAGTCGCGGACTTTGGCAAATTAAGAATACTGCTACCCCAGGCATACAAAAAGATCGACGCAACATCAAATACAACAAACATCAAGACAAATGAGTAGTATTGCATCATAAAGTGAGTACGTCCTTCGCCTTGTGGGACTTGACCGGATTCCATAGGCAAGAACTTGACCGGATTAGGAGTTTTTCGTGGTGCGATCATTCTAGAAAGAATTAGGGTTGGCCCTGTTGCTACGATTGCAAATGTAAATAACAATAAGATTGGACTGAAACTACTTGCAGCTTCTCCTACCAAAGTAGCTAACAAGCCAGTCGGAGAATATAAAAAGCTATGCACATTATACGATCATAATTTTCATTGCTGACAAATTTTTCAATAATTTCTTTGAAATTGAATAATATATTCAATTTTCCACATTAATAGATTTTAATCACTTTAATTTCTAAAATGATTGATATATGACAGTAACAAAACCTACTTTATGATAAATGTCGGACAAAAAGCACCACCATTTACCTTAGTAGATACAGAATTAAAAATGCGAAGCTTGGATGAGTTTAAAGGAAAAAAAGTAGTTCTCTCATTTTTTGTAGCTGCAAGCTCTCCTGTATGTACCAAGGAAATGTGTACTTTCAGAGACGAATGGGATCAGATATCAAAACTTGGAGCTCAAGTAATAGGAATTAGTAATGATGGTCCATTTGCAAATAAAGCATTTGCGGAATCTCAACATCTTAATTTTCCAGTACTTGGAGACTACAAAAGTCAGACAATAAGAGACTATGACATCCTAATGCCAGACTTGTTGCACGTGAAAGGATATGATGCAGCAAAGAGATCTGTATTCATCGTTGATGAAGGTGGAACCATAGTCTACAAATGGGTTTCAGATAATCCATTGATAGAACCAAATTACCAAGAGATCATGAACTTCCTCAAGAAATAAAATAAAAATCTCTTTTAATTTATTTTAAAAATATTTATTCAATCTCTGCAAGAACATCATTTTTTGCAACTGATGCACCTTGTTTCATTTTTATGGATTTTACTACACCATCTTTATGAGATTTGATTGAAATTTGCATTTTCATAGATTCTAAAACACATACTACATCTCCTTTCTTCACATTATTACCAGCAGTTACATTTATCGATACAACTCTGCCAGGGATTTGACTCTTGAGATTTATTTGAGAATCAGAACTAGAGTCAGCTCCAGAATTTTTATAAACAATTTTGTCCATCTCTGGACGTTTGTTAAAGGTCAGCTTTACTCCATCAACAACAAGAGTTATTCGGTTAGTGCTATTTTCAAGATATTTTGTAATGTGGTAAACGCTATCTAGCATAAACTCAACTTTATCATGAGTCATTGTTATGATCTTAAGATCACGTTCTTTTCCTTTGATTTTCAGAATAAATTCATTATTGCCAATGGATTTTACAATTTCTCCATCCAAGCTTTCATCTGTATTTTCTAGTTTGAATTTCATATCAATGCCTGTCCACTTGTGTTTTCCATCTAATACTATGTTCCTTGCGTGGTTTTATCTTGTTTTTGAGAAATTCTGAATGTATGAGTGTTGCAGCTAATGCAGCTTCTGATTTTTGTGATGCTTCATTTTTCAAATCATTCTGTAATCTATCAAGAATTTTGAATCTATCAAGAAAGTCTGTTGATAATTCACCATTGATGAATTCTGTACTATTTAGAATAGTCTTGTACAATGGTATTGCTGTTTCAACTCCTTCAATATAGAAATCAGATAGTGCTAAAGCCATTCTTTGTCTAGCTTCTTCAAAGTTTTGTCCCCAAGTGATAAGTTTGCCCATAAGCGAGTCATAATACGGCGATACAGTACAACCCGGATAGAGATAAGTGTCAACTCTGACTCCAGGTCCAGACGGAATATTAACATCCCATATTTTTCCAGTCGAAGGTGCAAAGTCTAGAAATGTATCTTCTGCATTTATTCTACATTCTATAGAACAACCATTTACTTTGAGATCTTTTTGTTTGAAAGGAATTTCTTTTCCATTTGCAATATCAATTTGTAATTTTACAAGATCAAGGCCTGAGACTAGTTCAGTTACAGGATGTTCAACTTGTAATCTCGCGTTTATTTCTATAAAGTAGAAAGTTCCATCATCTAGCCTTAGAAATTCTGCTGTTCCAGCATTATGATAATCCACAGCTACTGCTGCTTTTACTGCCAGTTCACCGATTTCGTCACGTATCTTTTGATCAACCACTGGAGAGGGAGACATCTCTATGAGTTTTTGATGTCGTCTTTGAATAGAGCATTCTCGTTCAAAGATATGTACTGCATTTCCATGCTTATCACGTGCTAATTGAAATTCAATGTGTCGTATTTTTGGGAGAAATTTTTCAACAAATAATGCTGATTTCCCAAATGCAGCTTTGGATTCCCCAGAAGCAAGTTCAAAGGCTTGTCTCAATTCTTGTTCATTATGTACTAGTCTGATTCCTCTACCTCCTCCACCAAAAACCGATTTTAGTAAAACAGGATACCCTATCTTGTGTGCAACATCTAGTGCTTTTTCAACTTCCTCAACAATTCCTGGGCTTCCAGGTACAGTTGGTACTTTGGCTTTCATCATTGCATCTTTGCATTCCATCTTGTCACCACAAAGTCTCATTGATTTACCAGAAGGCCCTATGAAATTCAGATTCTTTTTCTCGCAAAGATCTGCAAAGTCTGCATTTTCAGAAAGAAATCCATATCCAGGATGTATTGCATCAGCACCAGAACTAACAGCAGTTTCTATTATTTTTTCCATGTTAAGATAGCTTTGTGTAGGAGATGCAGAACCAATATGATATGCTTCAGTAGCCATCTTGACATGTTTTGAGTGTACATCTTCGTCAGAATAAACTGCTACAGATTTTAGTCCTAATGTGTTACATGCCTTTATGACACGTATGGCAATTTCCCCTCTGTTTGAAATTAAAATTTTCTCGATCATATCTTTCTAAAGATTAATGTTTCCATGCTTTCGTGGAATTCTTCTTTCTCTTTTATTTGCCAAAGCATCTAAGGCTCTGATCAGAGATGGTCGTGTTTCAGCAGGATCAATTACTGAGTCAATTGTACCATAAGATGCAGCAACATAGGGATTAGCAAATTTTTCTGTAAAATTATCTACAAGCTGTTTTTTCAATGCAGTTGGATCTTTTGCAGAATCAAGTTCTTTTCGATTCATAATTCTCACAGCTGCTTCAGAACCAAGTACTGCTATTTGTGCAGTTGGCCATGCATAATTCACATCTGTTCCCAGATTCTTGCTTGCCATAGCAATATAGGCTCCACCATAAGCCTTGCCTATGATTAATGTTATTTTAGGCACTGTGGCCTCACAGTAGGCATACAAGAGTTTGCTTCCATGACGAATGATTCCAGCATGTTCTTGTTGTGTTCCAGGCATGTATCCAGGCGTATCTACTAGTGTTATAATTGGAATACCATAACAATCACAGAATCTGATAAATCTAGATGCCTTGTTTGATGAATCAATATCCAAAGCTCCTGCCAATACCATTGGTTGATTTGCAACAATTCCTATTGTTTTTCCATGAAGTCTTGCAAATCCAACTACAACATTTGGTGCAAATAATTCATGTATCTCAAAGAATACATGATTATCAACTATAGAAGTTATGATTTCTTTCATATCATATGGTTGCAGTGGGTTTTCTGGAATTATGTTGATGAGGTTGTTGTCTAACCTATTTGGATCATCACCAGTTTCTACAATAGGTGCTTCTTCTGTACTGTTCTGAGGAATATATGATAAAAGCGTCTTTACAATATCCATGCATTGATATTCATTCTTTCCAACAAAGTGTGCAACACCACTATTTCTTCCATGTGACATTGCTCCACCAAGTTCATCAAAAGATACTTCTTCTCCAAGTACAGTCTTAACAACTTCTGGACCTGTTACAAACATTGTAGCAATTTTATCTGCCATTATTACAAAGTCTGTCATTGCAGGCGAATACACTGCACCACCTGCTGAAGGTCCTACACTAATTGTAATTTGAGGAACTACTCCAGATGCGAGTTGGTTGTGATAGAATATACTTGCAAAACCATCAAGACTTAGAATACCTTCTTGAATTCTTGCTCCACCTGAATCAATTATTCCAATGATTGGAGATCCAACTTTTACAGCATGTTCCATAATTTTTGTAATTTTTTTTGCGCCCATTTCACTTAATGTGCCACCAAGAACCGTAAAATCATAAGCAAAGAGAAAAACTTGTCTTCCATGTATAGTCCCATATCCTGTTACTACTCCATCTCCAAAGAATTTTTTGTTTTGCATATCAAATTCGTGATAATGATGAGTTGTCATGGCATCAATTTCGGTAAAACTCCCTTCATCAAGCAACAGGTCAATTCGTTCTCTTGCAGTAAGTTTACCCTTATCATGTTGACCCTGAATTCTTTCTTCTCCACCACTTTGCTCTGCCTGTCGTCTTTTATGTAAAAAGTTCTTTATCTTTTCAGAATGCATGATTCGAATTAAAGGCTATTTACAACCTATATTAATTTAATCAGTTTTAACTTCCCTAATGCCATCACGGCCACCCTTGGCATTACGGAAAACATTCATCCCAATATGGTAATTCTCCCATAATCCTTCAATGATTTGGAGTTCCTCCCTTGCAGATTGTAATGTTTCTCTAGTAGCCTGTGGATCAGCCTCTATTTTTGCAAGTAGGTTTCGCTTTTCTGTAAGAAGATCCTCTAATCCTACCTCATAGTTTGATTCCCCATGAAAAGCTGGATCTAGCGGAGTTATCTTTGTGGTAGACTTTACCATTCATTTTTCAATCTGGGGGGTTAGATTTTAAGATTTAGTAGAGGATATCGCTTTATTACAGAAATCTGATAGAGTGAAAATGCATCTTTTGCTTCGCTGCATTTTTTACAGATACACATCTGGGAAACTTTAGCAAGATCACAGTTATCGGTAAATTCACAATCAGGACATCCAGCTGGACCACCGCAAACTATGCATTTTAGCTGCATTACTTCCGCGCAAGCTTGGTGTTTTACACCTAGTCCTTTGGCCCACAAAGCAACTTCATTGATTTCAATTTTCTTATTACAAACTAGACATGTTCCCGGAAATTTCATCGGTATTGCACGCCAACTCATTTTATCAGTGCCATCTCCTTTTGAATAATTTCACTATCAGTCTCATTTAGATCCATTTCGAGTGACTTGTTTTTCATGCAACAGAGAAGATATGGAAGATAAAAAGTTGAAAATGTACTACGTGAGACATGCATTTGCTTTGCAAGATTTCTAGTCAATCCCTTAATTGCCATACCATCCCATCTTATTCTATTAAGAGTTGGCCACGGAAGATTAAATTTAGAATATTTGATTGTCGTTCCTTGATGATATAATTTTGACAATATACCATCCAGGTATCGTAAAAGTCTCCATTCTTGTTTTCGTATTATCTTTCCATATAGCATATCAGCTTCAGATAATACATCCAACATGTCTTTCAGAATATTTACAGGTAGAGTACTTGTTATTATACTAGAATAAAATGCATTAATTTTTTCCCTAGGATCAATTCTCATTGAATAAAGTATTGCCTGAGCTTCTTCAGGTGATTTGGCATTGAAGAATAGATTTACAGATTCTTCTATATTATGAGTTTCATACGACTTGTCAAGTTGCGGTTCAAATCCACCAGCCAGTGCCTGAGCAGAATTTAAAATTGATCGTATATCACCGCGTGAATCTATAATCATCTTTATCATGTTACCGATTTTTATTGATGCACCTTCACGTTTGAGAATCTCTTCAATGTATAGTCTCATCAATCTGGGAGGAAGAGGTCTGAGTTTTACGGTAGTTGCAACTTTTTTTATGTTTTTCATCTTGCCAGATACATCAGAATTTGCTGCAAGAATTATTGGAATTGTAGGCTCTTTTAGTATGTCAACTAGTGCTTCCACACCACCAAAATCAGATCTTCCATGTATTCCATCTACTTCGTCAATGAAGATCATTGGTTTTCCAAGTACACTGCTATTACCAAGAATAGGATTGAGAATTTCCTGAATTTTCTGTTTACTTCGTACATCACTTGCATTCATGCTGATTAAGTCATAGCCAAATTGCTTTGTTCCCAATACTGCCATAGTGGTTTTTCCAATGCCAGGAGGACCAACCAATAGAAGAGGTTTTGTTCCTTTGATCCATTTACCAAGCCATTTTACAAAAGATTCTTTTGCTTCTTCATTTCCAACCATCTCAAGTAGGTTCTTTGGCCTATATTTCTCAGACCACATCATGTTAAATCACTGTGGAATCTTTGATTCAAATTCTTTCCATAATTTTTCTTTTGAAAGTCGATTAAACCAATACAAGTTGTAATGCTCTACTGTCAAAAAAAGAAACTCTAGAAAATCCTTATGTGAAAAACTTTCAGGCAATAATTCCAGAGCAAGTCGTGCTTCACCTAGATAGATGTCACTTTTCTTCATAGTAAAATCAAATCCTTTTTGAACATCCCCTGTAAGAAATGTGTAATATAGAGGCCAAGAGGGAACTTTCACAAATTTATTCTTGATTGAATCTTCAATTTCATTTCCACATCCAACTGATTCTGCAGCTTTTGCCATTCCAAGATAAAATATTTCCCCAAGCGGAAACCTTGCAAGAGTCATATTTTTTCCTGCGGTTCCCATTACGGCTCTATATTTTTTGTAGCATTGAATCATTTCTTCTTCAGAGATACTTTTAGGATTCATTTTTAATTTAAAATCGACATATTGACCTACACGCGCGTCTTTGAAGCCTCTCTCGAATTCTTCCAACACATCTTTTCCCCCAATAGAGATTTTATCTCTTGCAAGTTTCAAGATATATGGATTCATCAGCTTATAGTCATCTAAAAATTCCACATCTTCATCTTTGTCCATTATTCTATCCATTGGTTCACTTAGATCAATTGCAATAATATGACCATCAATGATATCAGTTTTTTTCTTACTATCATTATCATCACCGAAATACTGAGTAGAAGCATCATACAATGCACTAAAAACCGGAAATGTCATTTTAACAAAATTAGAATTTAGTATTCTTGAAACTCTATCCAACAGAGTTTCATAGTTTTCTAATCTTTTTCTTACCTCATCTATCTGTGATTTTTGAAGAATTATCTCAGTAGAACCTACCTCTTTGGCGAATCTTTCTTGAGTTTCAAACGGATTAGGGTCAGATTTTATCTCTTTCAATAGATCTTCTGCAAATCTTTTGGTGAATTTGGGAAATTCTTCTTCTGCTTCCTTTTTGTACTTGTCAAATAACTTGTATCCTTTACTTTTGAACAAGGCTTGCTTGACAATATCCTTACCTGGTTTGGTAGACAAGAGTGCTTCCTTGCTGAAAATGGATTCGTCCTTACTACTCACACAATGGCACAACTTTTTTGCTATTTATGCATTCAGTCTCTTTTTTTGTTACTTCAAATAAATTAGGACTTGAAAAAGAAGAACCGTGGAGATAATTGAAATTCTAGAAGAGGCTGCAAAGAGAGTATACAATAATGTAAAGCACCTTGCAGGAACAAAAGAATCCGGTACTGACCATGGCGTTGGAGCAGGTGGTGACATATCACGTAGAATTGACATTGTTGCAGAAAAAACAGTTCTTGACTACCTACGTGAAATAAATTTTGAATGTACGGTTTTTGGAGAAGAATGTGGTTTGGTTGAGTTATCTACAAACCCTAGAGGATTTATCATAATGGACGCAATAGATGGTTCCACTAATGCAGTAAGAGGTTTACCATTCTTTTGTTGTTCACTAGCATTTACACCAGAAGATAAACTGAGTTCTGTTACAGATGGAGTGATAATGGATCTTCACAATGGCGATTTGTATTCCGCATCAAAAGGCAAAGGAGCATACATGAATGGAAAAAAGATTCGGGTACACAAAGAAAAGCCAATCTATTTTGTCGTGGGCGTTGACATTTCAGGGATTTCTCCAGATGTTTTACCTCAGTTAGCACCAATTCTTTCAGCATCAAATCATGTCAGGCATTTTGGAGCTGTTGCCCTTGAGCTTGCAATATTTGCCCGTGGACTAGTGGATGTTTTTGTAGATCTTAGAAGAAAACTGAGAATTACAGATGTTGCCGCAGGATATCTCATTGCCTTGGAGGCCGGAGGATATGTAGTCGATGAGAATGGTATGCCACTTGATTCAAACCTGAGTTATGACAAGAGAATTTCATTCATAGCGGCTGCAAATAAAGAAACACTTGTAGATGTCATGAAGAAACTCGGTTTATCACCCAAAATCTGATATCAACGTTGACCTATTCTCAAGAAAAATTTATGGCGCCCTTGGCGGGATTTGAACACGCGTCGAGGCCGTGACAGGGCCCCATTCTAGACCGGGCTTTACGAGGATTGGAATTAACCGCATCCCCTCTATACTACAAGGGCGTTAAAATACTGTGGAAGAAAATCTGAGTTTAAAGCTTTCTTTTCTTCAAAAAATTTTGTAAAAGACTAAATTATACACAACTATGACCCTTCGCTATGGGTTCGTAGCTCAGCCAGGTAGAGTACCGGACTTTTAATCCGGCTGTCCGGGGTCCGAATCCCCGCGAACCCGCTTAAAATTAGCAAATAATCAGGAAACACATCAAGTGTCAAATCATTCACAAACCATCATTTTAGATTAAATGACTTCAAAAATAGAAGAATTCTAACTAACTTAGGTTCAGTTCTGGAAACTCTGCTTGCTTGATTCCCAAGTCATGCTGGAGTGTTCTGATTTTCTTTGCATATTCAGTCATTCTAGGATTATCACTCTGTACCTTTGCGATCTTGTATCCACGCCAGGCTTTTTTGAGTGCACCCCATGTCTGACCTGCAGTGTAGTTAGGGTTGTTTGTTTGTGGTTGTACGAATTGATACATACTAAAGGTGAGTTGTAAAAATCAGATATCAGTACATATGTTAAGTAAAATCAATATAAAAGTCAAGTTTCTCACATTAAATTCAGATATTTACTAGATTTATCTGTAAAACTTTCAATTTTCCTATGTTTCTAACATATTTTAGGCTTTGTTTTTTATCAAAGCGTTCAGGTCATTCTCCAAACTTTCAATTGCCTCCCTTACCTCATTTGTCCTCTTACGAGTTCCTATTGTATAGGCTTGAATTTTCCTTTTCCTGTCCGTAATCATTCTTTGCTGCTCATGTTTACCAGAAGATCCTTGCGACCTTCTTGTGTCAAGTGATGATTCAGGAGTAGTAGACTGGATAATTTTGTAGAGATCTTTTGCACTAATTTCGTTAGATGGAATTGTTTCTTTTACTTCTGATATAGATAAGTCGGTTAGAGATTTTTTTGAATTTGCTGCTATTTGTACTAAATGCCCAACTATTTTATGCGATACCCTAAACGGTATTCCTTTTCTTACCAGATGCTCTGCAATATCAAGAGAGATTGAAAATCCACCATCTATTGCCTGTCGCATTTTTTTCTCGTTTACAGTCATGGTCTTAAGAAGCGAGTTGATCACAAGTAATGATGATATAACTATCTTAGAGGTAGGCCAGATCGAGACCTTGATTTGCTGTAGATCTCTGTTGTATCCAGATGGCAAGCCCTTTAGATTTGACAGTATTGCCATTTGGTATCCTATTACCTGTGCAGTTTTACCACGGATTAGCTCAAGAATATCAGGATTTTTCTTCTGCGGCATGACACTTGATGTAGAAGTGAATTTATCAGATAGTTCTAGAAAAGAAAATTCTGAAGTAGACCAGATGATAAAATCTTCTGCTATTCTACTCAGATTTGTCATCAATATAGAAGAGTTTCCCACATATTCTGCTACAAAATCTCTTGATGATGTTGCGTCAATAGAATTTTCCACGAGCCCCTTGAACCCAAGCAGTTTTGCAGTAGATTGTCGGTTAATTGGAATACTTGTACCTCCCACTGGACCTGCGCCAAGTGGAGATTCATTTACTCGTCCATATGAAACATAGAATCTGTCAAGATCTCGAAAGAGTGCATCAGAGTATGCTAGAAGAAAGTGAGAGAACAATCCAACTTGTGCTTGTTGGAGATGCGTATACAACGGCATTATGGCATTTTGATACTTTTCCGCTAGTTGTATGAGTGTAGAAATAACCTCATTTAGACAAAAACATACAATGTTGATATCATCTCGTATCTTCATGCGTATGTCAAGTGTGACTTGATCATTTCTTGAGCGTGCAGTATGCATCTTGCCACCAGCTTCTTTTCCAGCTTTTTTTATTACTAGAGATTCAATTAGTTCATGAATGTCTTCGGCTTCAGATTTTTCAGAAAAGTTTTCTTTTTTGAGTTTCTCTAACGCACCAAGAATCTTTTCTGCGTCAGATTTTGTAATGATTTTGTTTTCCAAAAGCATCAAAGTATGAGCCTGACTTCCAAGTATGTCATATAGTGCAATTTGAAAATCATCTGAAATGGACGAAAGAAATTCTAATGTGTTTTCATCTAGTTTTCCTTCTAATCTAGATCTGTACATCAATTTAGGAAATAGAATGGTTATATATAGCATAGACGCTTTTTTGATTTATGTCACAGGCATCTCAAGACCTGAGAAGACAAATTTTTGATGAACTAACAAAAGTAGTTGATCCAGAAATAAATGTCTCAATAATGGAGCTTGAACTAGTTGATAATATCGACATTACAGGATCTGAAGTTAAAATTGACATTCACTTGACCAGTCCATTTTGTCCAGCAATATTTGGATTCAAGATTGCACAAGACGTACATGACAACTTGCTTAAGATAGATGGCATCAATGATGTAAAAGTAAACGTTTCAAATCATTTCATGGCAGAAGCCATAAACAATCAAGTAAACACAAGTAAAAATCCCAAAAAGCCTTAGAATATTATTTTCTAAATCCTAAGAGATATCCCCTAAGCAATTGTATTGCCATTGCGGGGTCTACACCTTTTGGACAAACCTGACTACAAGATCCAGCAAAGTGACATCTCCATATTCCATGAGAGTCATCCACAATCTTTAGTCTCTCATCTTTTCCCTTATCTCGGTTATCTGCCACATATCGATAGGCCTGTGCAAGTCCCTGCGGACCAATAAATGATGTATCAGTAGCCATTGTTGGACATGCGGAGTTACATAGACCACATTTGATACAGTAAGAGAACTGGAGATATTTTTCAAGATCTTGTGGTGTTTGTATAAATTCCTTAGATTCTGGGGTTACTTCGGAATCTTCTCTTATGATAAATGGCTTCATTTTTTTGTGATTTGAAATTAGTTGTTTAAAGTCAACCGCGAGATCCCTAATTATTGGAAAGTTATTCATGGGTTCAACGGTTACAACGTTTGAGTTTAATTCTGAAATCTTTGTGTAACAAGCAAGAGCTGGCTTTCCATTAATTTTCATTCCACAAGAACCACATGATGCCTGTCTGCAAGAATACCTTACTGCTACAGAATGATCAAAATTTTGTTTTACATACAATATTGCTTCTAAAACAGTAGTCCATTTTTGAACCGGAATTTGAAATTCAGAAAAGGCAGCTTCTTGTCCTTCGGATGGATTTGATCTAGATATCCTCAGAGTAATAGTATTTGGCTGACCAGTGATTTTTGTTTTTGATTCTTCAGATGGTTTTGGTACAGCTACAACTGCCATGTCTAAGAAACCCCCATTCCAGCCATCAATATAGTTCTTGAGCCATAAGCAATCAATATTGCCATTGCTGCAAGAGATCCATAGTTTATCATTTTTTCATATGTTGAACCTTGTTTCAGTTCTAAGAGAATTACTCTGAGACCATTGAAGCCATGTACTGAAAGCAAGATCAATAGAACTTCTAACATAAGTGCATATGGAAGAAAGTGATAGTTTGCAATGACATTTTGATATTGTAATGAATCAGAAAATTTTTGTGACATTCTCATTAGTATATGCACTGCTACAAGTGCTACAGCTCCCAGTGCTGTTCCATAATGTATTTTCATGATAATGCTTTCTCTCATTTTAATCACCAAATAGTACTGATGCACCATACATCATGGCTAATGCTGCAAGAGCAATAGATACCCAGATGCAAAGTCTTTGTTTGTAGTTAAGCGATGCTGCTTTGTATGGATATTCAGGTTGACCAGGTTTTCCAACGCCTATACCTCCATGACCAAGCATGACACGTACACCATTTACAGTATGAAATACACACATACCAATTACCAATGTCAGGAAGATATGGCCTTGTGGTGTCTGTGTGAATTCCAGCATTTTGTCCCATGCTATTTTTCCATTAACAATCGTACTTGTTTCATAAATATGACCTATCAAATATGCAAGTAATCCAAGTCCTGTCAGTCGCTGTAACCAATATGCGACTCGCTCTATCCCATAGCGAGTCGGATTTGCCATTCCCTTTATGCCTTCACGGTTTGACAATCTTTCTGCCACTAGTATTTCCTCTCCACTGGCTTGTATTTAGTGATAGTTACTGGATATGTCTTAAGAACTGGCTCCTTAGTATCATAGTAAACAAGAGTGTGATGTAGAAAGTTCTTGTCATCTCTATCAGGATAGTCAACTCTAGCATGTGCTCCTCGAGATTCCTTTCTTGCAATTGCGCCCATTAGAATAACTTCGGCAACACGAAACATTGAATCAAGTTCCATGACATTTGAAAAGTTTGTGTTATACTCTTTGGCTTTATCATCAACATGTTTCCAAGTTTTTTGTTGTAGTTGTTTTACTTGTTTTAGTCCCTCAACCAGATCGCTTTCAGTCCTAAAGACATAAGCTTTTGAATTCATTATATCAGTTAATTCTTGGCGTGCTTCATACGGATTTACACTTCCACTTCCCCTAAAGATTCCATCATAGATTCTCTTTTCTTCAGTAGATATCAGATGCATTGGGAAAGGTGGCGGTGATTTATCTTCAAGGATATATTTTGCAGCCAGTTCTCCTGTGATCTTTCCCCATACAAGACATTCAGCTGTTGAGTTTGCTCCCAACCTATTTGCTCCATGAACACTGTTACATGCAACTTCTCCAGCTGCCCATATTCCTTGTATTTCTGTAGCACCATCTATGTTTGTATGAATTCCACCCATCATGTAATGACATACCGGTCTTACATCAATTGGCTCAGTGATTGGATCTACACCAGAGAATTTTAGTGAGATTTCCCTTATTGCAGGTAATTTTCCTATGAGTACTTCTTTACCAAGATGTGTGAGATCTAATTTTAGACATTCTACACCCGTTTCGTTTTTGAAACCCCTACCTTCATTAATTTCTGTCATCATTGCACGCGAAACAACATCTCTTGAAGCAAGCTCAAGTTTTGTTGGTGCATATTTTTTCATAAATCTCTCCCCATCCTTGTTTATCAAATATCCTCCCTCACCTCTAGCACCCTCCGTAATCAGAATTCCAGAGGGCAATATTCCAGTAGGATGAAACTGGACAAATTCCATGTCTTTTAGTGCCATTCCAGCACGATAAGCCATATCCAATCCATCAGGAGTTGAAGCTAGTGCATAAGTTGAAAAACTGTAGACTCGTCCAGCTCCACCAGTTGCAATGATCAACGCTTTTGCCTTGAATGTGTAAAAGTTACCATTTGCAAGCTCGATTGCGGTAATCCCACAGAAACGTTGACCATCATGTATTACAGACGTAACAAACCATTCATTGTAAAATTCGATATTATCAAATTTCTGGCAAGTATCATACAATGTTTGCATCTCATAAAATCCGACTTTATCTTGAGCATATGTAGCACGGTTAAAGCTGTAACCTCCAAAGGCTCTCTGGCCAATTCTTCCATCCTCTCTTCTTGACCATGGCATTCCCCAATGTTCAAGTTGGTATACTTCAGATGGCATTTCTTGAACAAGTCTTTCAATAACGTCTTGGTCTCCCAGAAAATCACTTCCCTTTACAGTATCATAAACATGAGATTCAAGAGAATCGCCTTCTTCAGGATATAGTACTGCGGCGGTTCCACCTTCAGCAGATACAGAATGAGAACGCATGACTTGAAGTTTTGAAATAACTCCAATCTTGATCTTTGAGCTTACTTTTGCTGCTTGAATTGCGGCTCTAAGACCAGCAAGGCCAGAACCTACTATCAAGAGATCAAGTTCTATGCTGTTGACCATTATTCGACATTCTCCTTTCCAAGCTTCATAAATATGTCTTGTGAAGGATTTCAATAGGCTATATTACTATTATGACGACTAGGAACAATTTTTGATCCTTCCATATTAGAAACTTTTACTTTTCAAAGAATTTTCAAGATATTTCGCAAGTTGTTGAAAAATATTTCAATCGAAAAAAATCAAGATTTGAAAAGATATCAAATATTCACTAAGCAATAAATAATTGTAGAACAGTATAGCCGCAGTTGACAAGCATTAGAAAATTATTATTAGATAAATCAAAACCTCTTGTTTTCCCAGGAGTTTACGATGCAATAACTGCAAGAATAGCCCAAAAAGCAGGCTTTGAAGCAATGTTTCAAACAGGCTATGGAACATCTGCAGCACTTCTGGGCATGCCAGATTATGGTTTCATAGGATCTACAGAGACAATTGAAAATGCAAGAAGGATATGCAAGTCAGTATCTGTTCCAGTCATAGTGGATGCCGATACAGGGTATGGCAACCCATTGAGCGTATGGAAACTTGTAAATGAGTTAGAGTCAGTTGGAGCATCAGGCATATTTCTTGAAGACCAGAAGTGGCCAAAGAGATGTGGTCATATGTCCGGCAAAGAAGTAATTCCAAAAGAGGAATATGCTGAAAAACTTCGTGCTGCAGTAGATGCTAGGAAAAATAAGGATTTCATAATTGTTGCACGTACAGATGCGCGAGCTACTGAAGGATTAGATGCCGCAATAGAGAGAGGTTTACTTTACAAAAAGATTGGAGCAGATGCCATTTTTGTGGAAGCACCAAAATCAATTGATGAAATGAGGAGGATAGGCAAAGCAATCAAAGCGCCCCTAGTTGCAAACATGATAGAAGGAGGAGCAACGCCAGTTCTTTCAGCTAACCAGTTACACAAGATGGGATTTAATCTTATTTTATACCCATTATCTGTACTTTATGCAAATACATTTGCTACATTGAAAATTCTAAAAGAATTGAAAAAAACTGGAACAACTCTGAAGCTAAAAAAATCGCTGGTGAATTTTGATGAGTTCAACAATATTGTAGATCTTTCAAAATTCAAAAAGATGGAAAATAAATACTCAACAAAATAAGTTACAAAAAAGAAAAGAGTTGTTCAAGGATCCTATCTAAGAGTTTGTTCGCTTTACTTCTATTTCTATAGTAGAAACATTCCTGGAGCGTCCATCTTGTGATTGCATTTGTTCTGAACCTATCTTGATGTTTCCTACGGCATAGCCAGCATTCTCTGTTTTTCGTGCAATAATCTGAGCAACGTCTACTGCGTGGCCTATACTAAGTCCTCTTGCCTTGATGAATATTTTTGGTTGATTTGCCAACTGTATGAGCGCAGAAGTAACATACGACATCAGTGGCTTTTTTCCTATGTAGATAATGTCTCTAGATTCGGACATGCGCTAACTGACATTTGGGATAATTTAAATCTAAGAATGAAAGATTCGAGGCAATGAAGTTTTTACTATCCATAATTTTTGTAATAACAATTATTGGAGCTAGTTCTGCGTACGGATACGAAGAAACTTCAACATCAGACTTTAAGATAGTAAATTCTCTTGGTGAGGAGATAAAATCTCCAGTAGTTGACCAGCAGCTTAACTTACAAACATCGCTAAAGAACATGGGTGGAAAAAATATTGATTGGGCATACATAGTTCAAGTGATTAATTCTGACGGGGCAATTGTTGATCTTAATTATGCCACAGGATCTCTTGTAAAAAATCAAACTCTTGCTGCGGCACTTTCATGGACTCCTAGTGAAAGAGGAAATTATAAAATTGAGATATTTGTTTGGGATAATTTGCGTGACATAAATCCACTTGCCCCCATGTCAATTCATTCGATTACCGTAACTTGAAAAAGTGGACCGGGTGGGATTTGAACCCACGATCTCACCCATGCCAAGGGCGTATCCTACTAGGCTAGACGACCGGCCCATATTCAACCAGAATATTACATCTGATTTGCATTAACTTTTTTTGAGAGGTTATTAACGTTTAGTGTAAATCAAAAATTCAAGATACAAAATAACAACATAAGATATTTAACTATCTAAATCAAATTCCTCGCGTGGTCGTAGATAGTAAAGCAATAATTTCATACATACAAATTCAGAAAGAAGATTTAGCTGTTTTTAGATTCAAGCCAAAAGAGGGTGGAGAAGTGCCCCAATACAAGGCAGGTCAGTTTCTTACACTTGGAGCACATGTGCCAGCAGAAAATAAGATTATTCGAAGAGCATATTCAATTGCATCAAATCCAGAGAATAGAAACTATATTGAATTATACATAAGATGGGTAAGAAAACCACTTCCAGGACGCCTCACTACAGTATTATTTAGTGCAAAAGAAGGCGATGAAATAATTTGGTTAAAGCCCACTGGCCCTTTCACCATAGAAGAAAAGAAACCAGATGGGGAACCAGACAATAGAAGAATAGTTTGTCTAGGAGGCGGTACAGGTCTTGCTCCATTCCTTAGCTATGCAAAACATCTTCATGCAATAGGAAGTAAGAGAGAAATTGTAGTATACCACGGAGCCAGCTATGTTGATGAATTAGGCTACAGAGATGAATTAACCAAGCTAGAAGAAGAAAGTCTAGACAAAGGAAAGGACAAGTGGAATTTCAGATATAGAGCTACCATTAGTAGACCAGACGAATGGTTTAACAGAACTTGGAATGGTCATAAAGGTAGAGTAGAAAGTTTCTTGCAGTCAAAAGATGGAGAAATGTCTCCACTTGAAAAGATGGTTGGTGAAAAAATTACAAAAGACAATACAGTCTTCTTCATTTGTGGTTGGCAAGGAACCATAGATGGATGTTTAGATGTTTTGACACCAAAAGGCTTTGTCACAGAAAGAAACAAGAGAGCAGACAAGAGCTTTGAAATAAAATACGAGTCATACGGCTAGAAGTCTTCTTTGAAAGAATAATATTCTATTACTTTAGCGAGTCTTACAGGGACGTAGGTTAGCTTGGTAGACTGCCAGCCTCGGGCGCTGGATGTCGTGGGTTCAAGTCCCATCGTCCCTATATTTTCAGAAGTTTCATCATAATTCCAAATAAATGATTGAAATATACCACAAAAATACAGAAAGACAAGTGACAATCTCAATTTATCTTGCGCATCTGAATCCTGTTACCAAGGCTCATGTAGAAATTATCAATGAACTAAAAAATGAAAACCAGGTAAGAGTTTTACCGGTCATATTTATGAAAAATGGAAAAGAGCTTAACAGTAGAAGTTTTCCGTTCAGTTATGAGTTGAGAAAAAAAATGCTCAAGGCAGTATTTGGTGATAGTATTACAGTTGAACCAAATTATGTATTCTATGCACCATTTGTAAAATACATGCCTCCAATGTTATCACCCTATTCATGGAAAATAAAAGAACAAATCCTTGATGGAATAAAAGGAGATTATTTTACGTATACTGGAGACAAAGCTGAGGGTTTTGTACTCAAACTATATGGACTGAATCCCAAAGTAGGAAAGAGAAAAGAAACTTCTGCATCATCTGTGAAACAAAAGATGTTTGATTCAGCAATGGGAAAAGATACAGATTGGGAAAACTATGTTGAGCCAAAAATAGTGCAAATAATACGTGAGAGTTGGGATGTTGTCAAGAGATTTGCAAGTGTGGACGATCTTACATACAGGATACTAGGAATGAAATTTCCAAGTACAGGATTCTGGTAGAAATAGATTAATTATAGACGGATTAGGTTTTTCAATATGAAACCTTTTGTTCCAAAATTTGTTTGGTTTGATGGTAAATTAGTAAAAGCTGAAGATGCAAAGGTTCCAGTTATGACCCATGCCATACATTATGGAACTTCTGTTTTTGAGGGAGTACGAGGATATTGGAATTCTAAAAACTTGTATATTTTTAGACTACAAGATCATATCAAGAGATTTAGAAATTCAGGTAAGGTATACTCAATTTCTCTGAGATTCACAGATAAGGAAATTGCTAATGCAATAATTCAAATTTGTAAGAAAAATAATGTCAAAGAATCATGTTACATAAGACCATTTTATTTTGTAGGTAAACATGGAATTAATCTTCATGTAACTGAAGATACCCCAACACATACAGTTGTAGTCATGTTTCCTTTTGGAGATCTGTTTAACAAAAATGGAATAAAGGTAGGCATATCATCTTGGAGACGAATTCATGACATTTCTACACCTCCACTTGCCAAAATGGGTGGAAATTACCTAAATTCCATACTTGCAACACAAGAATCAAAACGAAATGGTTACGATGAAGCCATATTGTTAGATCATTTAGGAAACATAAGCGAAGCACCTGGAGAAAATATCTTTATTGTAAGAGACGGAAAATTACTAACACCTCCACCAAGTTCATCAGCATTAGAAGGAATTACAAAGGATTCAGTCATCAAAATAGCAAAAGATCTGGGATACGAGACAATAGAACGTGAAATTCCTAGGACAGAGATTTATTTTGCTGAGGAGGTGTTTTTGACAGGAACTGCGGCAGAAATAACTCCAGTCATTTCAGTAGATGGTAAACGAGTTGGAGATAACAAGGTAGGAAAAATTACAGAAAACATTAGAAAGATCTATTCAGACATCACAATGGGTAAAAACAAGAAATACTCCAAATGGGTAACACCGGTGTATTAAGATGAAAATAGTTCAGATAGGAACTGGTGGATTTGGAAAGAATCATGCCAGAATTCTTTCACAACTAGGAGTTCTTTCAGCTATATGCGATATGAATACTTCTCGGGCGGAAGAATTTAGTAAAAAATATTCTGTGAATCATTATTCCTCATTGGATTCTCTCATGGATTCAGAAAAATTTGATGCTGCATTTGTTTGTACACCTACTTTTACTCACTTTGAATTGGCAAGAAAACTCTTGGAGCAAAAAAAGAATGTTTTTGTAGAAAAACCAATGACATATCTTTCACACGAGGGTGAAGATCTTCTTCAGATAGCCAAAAAAAATAAAGTAATCCTCACAAGTGGATACATAGAGCGATTCAATCCTGCCGTTTCACTTGTCAAAGAGTATGTCAGAACTAGAAAGTATGGAGAGCTGATTATGCTTGAATTTCATAGAGAAAATAGAATGCCAAATCACATAAAAGATGTAGGAATTATTTATGATACTTCAGTACATGACATTGATACAGCCATGTGGCTATTTGATGATGTGCCCGAAGTTGTATTTGCAAGATCTGGAAAAATAAGACATGAGCATGAGGATTTTGCAACAATAATGCTTGGTTTTAAAGATAATAGAGTTGCAATCATATCATCAAACTGGATTACTCCAATTCGCGTTAGAAAATTTAATGCAGTGTGCGGAGATGCAATAATTTCTTCTGATTTTATTACACAAGAAGTCAAGATCGAAACTAGTTCAGGTGCTGAGATACCTCGTAAAGAAATGGAAGAACCTTTACTTTTAGAGATAAAAAATTTCATATCTGCAATAGAAGGAAAAGAGAACATAAGAGTAAGAGCAGAAGATGCAGTAAATACCACTAAGATTGCAGAAGCGGCACTTTTATCTAGTCACAAAGGAACTCCAATTTATCTGGATTTAAAATGAACAGAAAATTAATGGAAATTCTTGCTTGTCCAATAGACAAACACTTTCCACTTGAGTTAATAGAATTAACTGCAAAAGAAGAGATTATTTCAGAAGGTACAATATTTTGTTCAAAGTGTTCAAGATATTATCCAATCATAGAAGAGATCCCCATAATGTTGCCTGATGAATTAAGAGATAAGAATCAAGATATTGAATTTTTAAACAAGTACAAAACTACTCTTCCTGAAAAGATTATTACAAAAGGCGCTCCATGGCATTTGTGATAAGAAAATGGTAACAAACTTTATTTCAGAAAAAGCAAAACTAGGAAAAAATGTCAGAATATGGCATTTTGCATACGTGGGAGATGACACCGAAATTGGAGATAATGTCAAGATAGGTTCACTAGCACATGTTGATTACAATGTCAAAATAGGAGAGAATACCATGATAGAAGGACTTGTTTACATACCACCACTTTCCAGAATTGGAAAAAATGTCTTCATAGGTCCAGCCGCATCTTTAACTAATGATCCATATCCAGCAAGCAAAAAGATGGTGGGGGTCATCATTGAAGACGGAGTAGTCATAGGCTCTAGAGCAGTCATAAAAGCCGGAGTCAAAATAGGAAAGAATAGTGTAGTGGCAATGGGAGCAGTCGTTACAAAAGATGTTCCACCCAATTGTGTCGTAGTTGGAGTTCCAGCGAAAGTCAAGTATTCACGAGAGGAATATGACAAGAAAAAAAAGAACTGGGAAAACAGCTAGTAACTGATTTGTTTATGAAATATCCAGTTCTTTATTTTTGACATAATCAAAATCCAAATTACTACAAGTATGAGGGCAATACCTGCTTTGACGATAGAGTCTATCAGATTATCTAGTTTTCCAAAACCCTGTATTGAAATGTGTGCTATAATTGAGACAACTAGTCCACCCCCAGCAATAATCAACACCCACATGACAAATATGTAGAAAAAAATCTGGGTTCCCTTCATATCCTAATTTCCATCATGAAAGATGTAATTATTGCAAGTGCTGCAGAAAATAATGCTAGCTTGAATATTACAAATCCCACTTGTTTTTCAGTCAGTGGTCCATTTGCCAAGATCAATCGTACTAGAGTTACAGGAGCAGATTTGTCAGTACTTGCCATCAGCTTAAAATCCTCAGTGTGAACTACAGGATTTGCTTTTATCTGCCTATGCTCAATTATTCTTTTTACACTAGAAAGAAAGAGAAAAGAGTTTATCACTGCAGGAAGTAACGCAATTGCAGCAATAATTTCAACATGACCTACTATGGATAATGCTCCATACATTGCTCCAAGAGTTAGTGCACCAGAATCGCCGGGGAATATTTTACTAGGTATTTTATGATACTTGTAAAATGCCAGTGATACAAAACCTAGAGGTAAACTTGCTAATGCAATATCATAATTATGTAAAATGACAAGACAAATTGTAAGGGCAAAACTAGCAATAGTCATGAATCCGCTTGCAACACCATTGAGAACATCAATAGAGTTTATTGTATTTCCCATTACTGGAATGATGAAAACTATCAATCCCAAATAGAGTTCTGGAATCTTGACTGAACCAAATAGTGGAAATGCAAGATGTGGATGGTATGCTCCAAGTAAAATTATAGGTAATGCAGAAGCAGCAAGAGCCAGCGGTTTAAACCAGCCACCAAGTACCTTTCTATCATCTGCAAAACCAACAAGGAAGGCAAGCGAAGTTGTTATCATGATTGCCAATATATCAGTAGAAGGAAAAAAGGCATAAAGAATAAGTTCAGAAGCCAGAATTCCTGCAAGAATGGAAGGTCCTCCAGGGCGAGCAACCATTGTTATAACCTCTTTGTTGTAGTCTTTTACAACCATCTTTCTTTTTGTCAATACTGTAATCAGACTTGGAGTAATTGCATAAACGGTAACAAATGCCACAGCTGAAATCAGTATTGCTATAATGGTCCTATCTAACATCATCTTATCTTTTTCAGATGTGTCTTTATGTTTTCTGCAATAACTAGCCCTATCTTATCTATTTTTGCTAGTCTATCAATAGATATTTTGGATAAATCCTCAGTTGTTTTTATTCCATTTTTGAAGAGTATTCTGGCCCTGATCCTTCCAATTCCCTTTATTTTTACTAGATCAACAAGTTCTTCTTTAATACCATATAGTATTCTGGATCTCAAGTCATAAATCTCAGTCAATATATCGTCTTTTTTTTCCAGTTTTGCAATCTCATAAAGTGCATGAATCAGCCAATCTGCAGTCTCTGTCATTCGATGCATATCACCAGACTCTATACCAAAGTTATCAGAGAGAAATATTTCACTTGATTCATTGATCCAAGAATGTATTGCAAGAAGACTTCTATTACAATCATACTCAGATATGGGCTCTATTAGTTGATCAGCATAATTTTCAATCAGAGTACTTAGAAATTCATAATCTTTGTTTCTCAATGAAAATTTTGGAAAGAAATCTTCGGAGATTGTGATAATATGCAACAGCCCAAGAGTATGCCCTTTTGTTGAAATATTTTCTAAAGATTTTCGAAATAGTACTGCTGTTAGAGGATCTATGTATAAGGTAGAGGTTCTTTTGCCAAATTCTGTGGCAATGTATCTACCTCCTTTTTGTTTGACAAAATCTTCTGATTCCAGATATCTCAAAGATATTTGAATGTGAAATTTTATTGTAGTTTTTCTTTCTTGAGATCCTGAGAGTGTCTTTGAAAAAAATTCAACGATGTCTTCTCCCTTTATTCCTGGATTTGTCGATACAAAACTCAGAAGATGAATCCTTAATGCTTTATCGCCAGTGAGCTTTGAAGAAATTGGTTCTGGGATTCCATTAATGTAATAGTCAAAAATTTCGTCGCTATTTGAATTTCCAACAATGATTGCTTCACCATATTTATCATATTGTGGTCTGCCTGCACGACCGCATAGTTGTTTATACTCTAATATGCTAATGGGTTTGTTAGCACCATATTTTGCATCATATCTACTCACATTAGCGATAACCACCCGTCTTGCGGGAAGGTTTACCCCTGCAGCCAAGGTGGGAGTAGATGCCAAAATCTTTATTCTTTTGTTTCTAAATTCAGATTCAATTAGATCTCTGCAATTTGGATTAAGACCAGCATGATGAAATGCTACTCCGTTTTTAATTAAACTTGCCAAGGTTTTAACAAGCTCAGTGTGTTCATTATCATCTAAAATTTTTTGCGAGATCTTTTCTAACATTTCCTTTTCTTCGTTGTTCAGAGTCTTTGCCACCGCCTCTGATGCCTTTGTGGCAAGAGATACAGAACGAGTTCTTGTCTCTGCAAATAAAATTGCCTGTCCTCCATTATTTAGTGAATCCAAACCTAGATCAACAGGTGGTCCTCTGATACTTGTTTGAATTTCAAATTTCTTTCTGTCTTGCATTGTTACTATACCCTGATCATAAACTCCTTCTGACAACGGAACCGGCCTCCATTCACTATGAACTAGTTTACATTCTAACCAATCAGCAATTTCATCAGCATTCGTAACTGTGGCGCTTAGAGCAAGTATTTGGGGTCTTTGCGGTAACAACTTTAGCTTTGTAAGTACAATCTCAAGAGTGGGTCCTCTATCATCATCACCTAATAGATGCACCTCATCAGCTATTACAAGACTTATTTGATCGATCCATTCTGCACCTTGTCTTATGATAGAATCCATTTTTTCGTTAGTTAGAACAAGAATGTCATTTTGACCCAAATTCTTGTCAGATACATCAAAATCACCTGTAGATATCTGAATTTTCATATTTTTGCCAAGATCAACAGAATCAAGTTTTTTGAATTCATTGAATTTTTCTGATGCTAAAGCCTTTAGAGGACTGAGATAAACTATCTTGCCTCTTTTTTCAGATAGATGTTTTATTATTGCAAGAATTGCAAGTAATGTCTTGCCGCTTGCAGTTGGAGCAGAAACTAATATGCTCTGTCCTTCAAGTAACCCAGCCTTTACTGTCTTTTCTTGAGGTGGATAAAGACTCACATATCCATTTTTTTGGAGAAATTCAATTGTGGAAGGAGGAATATCTAGCTGCTCTATTTTCATACCCGGTTATAATGACCAGGTTTGGATTCATAAATAGCTGACTCTCTTTGTAATTTTTTAAGATATTTTCTTGCTTCATCTTCTGTAAATTTATCAGTCTTGACTAGTTCTTTGACAAATGCTTTTTCTTCAACAGGTCTTTTCTCATCTCCCTCAAGTGATTTCATCACATCCATGAATAGCTGCATTTTTGAAACTTCACTGTGAGGACGTCCCTGAAGAACTCCGAGATCAACTTTTCCAGTATTAACGTCAACGCCTGCATCTTGTAACATGCTTTGCATAAGGAATATTGCACGTTCTGCATCTTCTCCTTCAACTTGTGTTTTCATCAATAATCTAGCTCTTGCTGTTGCCAACCTTACAAGTCCCTCCAATTGTCTAGGAGTTACTGTGATCATTCCTTCAGATTCTACATTTCTCATTGTCATATAGTAATTTAGAATCAGATCTTCTGCTTCGGGAGTAAGATTTGGATCGGATCTCTTTGCATATGACAAATATTTTGTAAGAATATCTACATCAATTAGCGACTTGGTATCGGTTCCAGATGCTCTGTGTAGATTCAATATGTGTCTTGCAATTCTTGTATCTTTTTCTTTCGATGGGATGTCCCTTACAACAAAGATAAGATCGAAACGTGTTAAGAGTGGAACTGGAAGGTTAACATTTTCTGTTATATTCTTGAAAGGATCATATTTTCCAAACATAGGGTTAGCAGCAGCCAAAATCGAAGTTCTGGCGTTCAACGTTGCAACTATTCCACCTTTTGCGATACTTACTGATTGTTGCTCCATTGTTTCATGTAACGCACTTCTATCTTCTGGTTTCATTTTGTCAAATTCATCTATACAGACAAGACCTTGATCACCTAGTACTACAGCACCAGCCTCAAGCATCATTATACCAATTTTATCTCTGACAACTGCTGCAGTAAGTCCTGCTGCAGTTGAACCTCTTCCAGATGTATAAAGTCCCCTAGGTGCAATTCTTGCACAGAATTTTAGCATCTCACTTTTTGCGGTACCAGGATCACCTACCAAAAAGACGTTGATATCACCACGAATTTTAGCACCATCTGCAAGAAGTTTTTGTGTTGATCCTACAATTAACAGCAAAATGGCTTCTTTGATTATATCATGTCCACTTACATGAGGTGCAAACGAAGCGATAAGCCTATCATAAATATCAGGATTTTTTACAAGCGATTTGATTATTCGCTCTTCATCAGGAGAGATTTCCTCTCTTTCAGTGCTTCTTGAAGATTTATTTCCACGTCCACGATGAAACTCAATATTATTTCCCTGAATTCGTAATCTGTAGATGCCACTTTTCCCTCTCATAGAAGGTATGTGTTCTTGTTCAATTCTCACAATTCCTGTCAGTATAATACGATCACCTGGCCTTGCATTATCAACCAAGTCTTGTAAAACTGTGACATCCAGATAATGAGGCAATTGACCAGGAGGCAAATCTTCTGGTAATTCTTGTAGTCTTACCATTTGAAAATCAATGAACTTACTTTGTTCAGGGCTTATCTCTAGATCTCTATGAGTACATTTTCCATTATCACATTTTAGCGGTTCCTTAAACTCTAAACCCTTTTCTTGGACTCTCACGGTCTTATGATTATCAGGACAAAAGTAAACTAATTCTTTTGCAAGTGGTTTAATTTCAGAAGATCGTACAACCATTCCAGACACACTGATCACTTTTCCAATAACTTCTGCATTTACTTCACGTAAACTTCGTTGTGATGGATAATTTGAAATTCTTACCCTAATGTCATGCCGAATTTTTTCGGCATACTGTGGAAATCTCTCTTTAAGAATATCTTTTATTGCTCCACCAAAGGCTCTAAGTATTTCATCAGGATCAACGCTAAATACAGATTCAATTTCAGGATATGATACTAGGTCATTATAGTCAGCTACAATGTATTGAGTTTTCTTTGCCATCATTTGATCTATTTCATCAACATACTTGTAAGCGCCAGATTTATCTTTGAATTGACTTAGGAAATCTTTTACTTGATCTTGAAGTTTACTTTTTGAAATTGATTCAGATTGTGTGGTCATTTTTTATCACTCATTATCTGTTGTTTAAATTCAGCACTGTTGTTATGTATGTAATCAAATAGTGTTCTTTCTTCTATTGTTAACTTCTTTGCTAAATCCGCAGTCATCTTGAATGAATCTGCCAATCTAATTATTTTCCCTTGTCGTTTGCGAATAAGAGAGTTTAACATACTTTCTATTTTATCACGATCTTCTTGTGGAAGTCTCCGTGTGAACGAATTAACTTTTATGTAAAAATCCAAATCTAGAGTAGAAAGATCAAAATCGCCTTGTACATTTTCTTTCATAACAGCCTGCTTCAAGGCTACTATCATGTCAGTATCTTGTACTTCGACTAATTTTTCTAAAGATAATACTTCAGCTATCCATCTTGAAATACTCAGGATTTCTCCCTGTTTGGCTTCTATTGATGTCAATGGTGCATCTATTTTGAGATCATGTCCAAAATTGACTTTAACTTCTTGTAAGCGATATCCTATACTATGTACCTGTATGAGTTCTGAAATGTGCAATTTACTCGATCCTCCTTTGAGCATCTAAAGGGATCGATCGATCAATTCTGTTAACCATTTAGTTCGATCATTTGATCTAGCATACATCTGTACAAATTTGTTCCTGTTCATAACTAAAATACTTGTTTTCTCATTCAACATACAACCATAGGTAATCATTCTAAACAATTCTAGTCTTTTTCATGCATAATAACAATGGGTAATAATAGAATCCCATTCAACATCAGAACTACATTAATGATTTACAAGCATGATTTAGTAGACTTAATTTTATTAGTAGGTGAAAGACGTATGTCCCTATGACTGAATCTTCTATGTGGGTAGAAAAATATCGGCCTACAAAGATCTCATCAATAATAAACCAAAAAGAGATAGTAGGTAGCTTAAGATCTCTTTTAAAAAATACATCAGAAATGCCTCACCTATTATTTTCTGGCTCTGCTGGAGTTGGTAAGACTACTACTGCACTGTGTCTTGCAAGAGAAATTCTGGGAGATTCATGGCGTGAGTATACTTTAGAATTGAATGCTTCTGATGAACGTGGTATAAACATGGTTAGAGAAAGAGTAAAGAAATTTGCAAGATTTTCAGGTTTAGATACTAACATTCCTTTCAAGCTTATAATTTTGGATGAAGCTGATGAGATGACCTCAGACGCACAGACCGCCTTGAGAAGAATTATTGAAGATACTGCAAGACATTGTAGGTTCATCATGATTGCAAACAATATATCAAAAATCATAGAGCCTCTTCAAAGTAGATGTGCTGTTTTCAAGTTTACAAGGATATCTGAAGAGGACATAGTAAGCCATTTGGAGGAAATTTGTAAAAAAGAAAAAATAAAGTACAATGTAGAAGGCTTGAAAACTTTATACCAGTATTCAGAAGGAGATATGCGCCATACCATAAACATGCTACAAGCTACAGCAAGTGTAGGGATAGTAAATGAAGACAATGTAAAATCTTCTGCAGGACTTGCCAAGACAAGTGATGTGAGTTCTATTTTGAAACTTGCATTGGGAGGAAAAATTTCAGAGGCCAGAAACAAAATGATTGAGCTCATCAAAGTTTATGGAATGTCAGAATCAGACTTTTTAAAATACCTCAATGAAGAGTGTTATAGAATAAAGACTGTTCATTTATCTGAAATGCTAAAGGCCATAGCAAAATATGATTACAGGTTAATCATAGGAGCCAATCCAGAGATTCAACTATCCGCATTATTGGCAGAACTTGGAAATATAGAAAAATAATAGCGCAGAGAGAGGGATTTGAACCCCCGCGTGCTTGCGCACATAGGCTCTCAAGGCCCACGCCATGCCGGGCTAGGCGACCTCTGCAAGTTTTTTTTGTAAGGACTTGTTAAAATTTGTTTAAGATCGTCGTTTTTTAGAATTTTGAACATTTCATGTAGGGATTAATAATAAGAAAAAGAAAAGGGACGAAAAATTCTAGTGGTGTGCGTGTGGATTAACAGAACCGGTTTCCATTTTTACAAAGGTTCCAGCTGCTTTCTCATGGTGTTCTAAGTTAGATTGGTCTACTTTGATGGCTTGTGGAGGGCAAACTGAAACGCATGCCATGCACCAAATACAGTCATGCTCTCTAATTGGATCAGCCTTGTCTGTGTAGTCCGCTCTGTGTTCTTTTTCAGAACTACCAGTTCCAGCAAATGTTGCATCAATTGTCTTATTTGCAGGAATATCTTGTTCTGTTCTGTACCATTGGAAGACTTGGACAGGACATGCTTCAATGCATGCACCATCTGCAACACATGAATCCCAATCTACAGCGACCATAGTACCACTTACACCCAATGGTTCGATTTTTTCTCCTCGAGCCTTGAAGGACTCGATGCAATTTTCATCTTTTGAGGCTTCTGCTAATCTACCAGGGCCCCATCTGAAGTGAAAATGCTCACCATCTGAGTGATTTATTTTTCCAAGTGGGTTGTAACCCTTTGGAAAGTCTTCTGGTATCGGCATGGTTTTTTGTCGCAGGCTATGTTATTTAAACCTAGACAAAACTAAGTGAATTTTGCAATCTCTTTTTCGTGTATGTCTTGATTTAACTGATCAACCTTGATTGCTTTTGTAGGACAAACTTCAACGCATGCCATACACCAAATACAATCAGCTTCTTTCACAGGATTTGCTTTGTCAGTGTAATCTTTTCTGTCATTTCTACCTGTTTCACCAGGATTTTTGTACCATTCAAAAACTTTGACTGGACAACTTAACAAGCATACTCCATCAGCAATACATGAATCCCAATCTACAGCTACAAATGTGCCATGTACGCCTATTGGTTTGATCTCTTCACCTGTAGCCTCAGAATCAGATTTTACTTTTGGATTTGATGATGCTTCAGCAAGACGTCCA
This sequence comes from Nitrosotalea devaniterrae, assembly GCA_900065925.1. Classification (GTDB taxonomy): domain Archaea; phylum Thermoproteota; class Nitrososphaeria; order Nitrososphaerales; family Nitrosopumilaceae; genus Nitrosotalea; species Nitrosotalea devaniterrae. The sequence continues at coordinate 1,596,589 of LN890280.1, forward strand.
GGACCCCAAACCAGATGATAATTTTCACTTAGTGGATCTTTGAACTTTTCAATTACCTGATGATTTGCAGGGAAGTTTGGGTCTATAGGCACAGTATCTGAAATTGTTGTTACTTATTTAAAGTGTATACAAGATAAATTCATATCTTTCACAAATCGTCCTAGTTTATTGGGAATTTTCAAATATGACGTATATCGTAATCCAAATGTAGGCATCTATGCCAAGTGTAACGACAAGTTTGTTTTCATACCAAACGGATTTGCTCCAACAAAAGCAAAAAACCTTGCAGAATTTTTAAAAACGGATTATGTATTTACGTCAGTTGCAAATACAAGATTGCTTGGACCATTGATGGTAATAAATAACAGTGGACTTTTGCTCCCACGCAATTGTCATGAAGAAGAAATATCACACTTAAAAAAATCAACAGGTCTTAATGTTGACATACTTGATACAAAACATACTGCACTAGGAAATCTAATTTGTGCAAATGACAAGGGGGCAGTCATGTCTCCGCTCATTCCAACAGAATATGTCAAGAAAGTTGAAGACGTATTGCGAGTAAATGTCATAAGAAAAAGAGTTGCAGGATATCATCAAACTGGTGCAATGACAGTAGCAAATTCCAAAGGTGGAGTAATCCATCCATCCACAGAGGAAGAAGACATTAAAACAATATCACAGGTACTAGGCGTAGGATTAGAGCCTGCAACCATTAACGGTGGATCTCCCTACCTTTGTTCAGGCATGCTGGCAAATAACAATGCAATAGTTGTTGGAGGCCTCACAAATGGTCCTGAGCTTGTAATGCTAACCAAAGCCTTTAGAGTTGAAGACTAGATTCTACATCATTTAACATAACATCTATTCTTACCTGTTTTTCAGAACCATCTTCCATATTTCGAATTATAACGCAATTATTAGCATATTCATTTGGTGCAACTATTATAACACGTTTGGAAGTAGAGGCAATTTCCATCTGTTTTTTCAGAGATTTTCCAGATAGATCTACATCAGTAGGTATGCATTTCAGACGGAGTTGAGAGGCGATACTAATTGCAATTTTTTGCATATCATTATTGACAAAAACTACAGATATTCTGGCGTCTCTAATCTGTAGATTTACTTTTTGTTTTTCTAGCAATAATGCAATTCGTTCTACGCCGCCTGCAGCACCAGTAGCACCAAGATCACTTCTTCCAAAGGCTTTTGTCAATGTATCATATCTTCCACCACCTACAAGTGCTCCAACATCAAAGTCTCTTTCAAATACTTCAAACACTATTCCAGAATAGTAATCAAGACCTCTAACTATGCCAAAATTTATTCTGATATTGTGTACCCCACGATTTTTCAAAGTATTAAACAGCTGTACAATTTTGTCCCAATTCTTTATTTTAGTAACATCAATTTCTTTTTCTATTTCTTCAGGAAGGCCCTTGATTTCAGAAAACTTTAGAATTTGTTCCAATTCAGATACCGAATAACCCTTTTCTTGATATTCTTTAATTATGTCTTGCTTTCTCTTTTTTTGAATCTTATCAACAGCCCTGAGAATATCACCAATTACATCTGGTGAGTCAGATTTGAAAACATCTTTGACATATGCCTCAACAAGTTCTCTATCACATATATCAATTACAATATTTTCAAGTCCAAGTCTAGTTAGAAATTTAGATGTAAAATCAATTATTTCTGCATCAAACTCAATGTTTGGTTCACCATATATCTCGATGTCCCATTGATGAAAGAATCGGTATCTGCCTTTTTGTGGTTCATCGTAACGCCACACACCACCAAATGTTGAGATCTTGGAAGGTAATCGCATTGATTTTTGGGCTGTAGCAAAACGTGTAAGACCTATTGTAAAATCAAAACGCAATGCAACTTCACGATTTCCTTTGTCAGTAAAATAATAGATCTCATTTTTTATTGATGGGCCACTTTTTGTTTCTATTACAGACAATAACTCAATTGGAGATGATTCCATGAATTGAAAACCAAATAGATTTGATGTCTCAATGAATTTTTGACGAACATATTCAATTGTAGAAGATTCTTTTGGTTCAATATCTCGCATGCCGCGTGGTAGTTCCAATTTCAAAACTCATTCTTTTTCTAATGCATTTAGACTTTCTGATTATCAGATCATGGTTAGAATAAATAGTGCACTTGAAACCTAGCAATCCATGGCTTATCGAGATCTAGATCATATGACAGATGCATTCATTGAAGTAGTTGGAAATACTATGGATGAAGCTTTCGGGAACGCAGGCATATCAGTTGTAGATACAATTGTAGATATCAAATCAGTTGAAAATAAAGAAGATAGAGAAATAGAAATTCATGCAAATGACTTGAAGAACTTGCTATATAGTTGGCTTGAGGAAGTAATTATTCTTACAATAACAGACGGGTTTGCGGGTAAAGTATTCAATGTAAAGATAACAAAGAATGGCACATACCATCTCTTGGCAAAAGTCAGTGGAGAGGAAATTAATTTTGTAAAACATCACTTCAAAATGGAAATCAAGTCTCCAACGTATCACCTCATGGAAATCATAGATGAAAAACCAGTTTTGATGCGGTTTCTTCTTGATCTTTAGGCTAAATTATTAAATAGCTTTTATCTACAACCAATCAAGTTTGGTAGACGAAGAATTAGAAAAAATTATGAAAAAAAAGTTAGAAGAAATGAAATCATACAAGGAACCAGAAATTCTTGAACTTGTTGATTCTAATTTTGATAAAGCTATAGTAGGCGATACTCCAATGATTGTAGATTTTTGGGCTACATGGTGTGGTCCATGCCAGTTCATGTCCCCAATTTTTGAGAAAATGGCAAAAAAATACAAGACCATAAGATTTGCACGTGTGAATGTAGATAATGCTCCTGGCATATCACAGAGATATGGGGTTTATTCAATTCCAACATTTATTGTATTCAATAATGGTGAACCTGTTGACAAGGCTATGGGAGCAGTGGGAGAGCCCGGACTAAACATGCTTGCACAAAAATATGCCTAATAAGCATAAAGTGGATTAACTTTTCTCTGTATTTCTATTATTTCACGAAGGGTTTGAAATTCTTCAGGGCTTAGTTTATGTGAGAATGTTTTGAGCAATAATTTTGCTTCAGGAGAGGGAGGAAAAGAATAGAGAACATCTTCTTCAGATATTTGTCTGCCTACTGTTACATTTTGAATTGAGACTGCCACCTCCTTACCTTTTTTTGCGACATCAACACTCTTACCATTTTCCTGGATTTGATGAACTACTCCAATTTTTCTGCCATCAGTATTCATGACAGATACTTTTTGTTTTAACACACCTGCATCGACTAGTACACCAAAAACTGCAGGATTATTCTTTCTAAACACAAATCCTTTGAGAAATGTGAATTTGCATATAGGTGTGAGTTCTTGGAAAATGGCATTTTCTTCATTGGCAGTATCATCCTGAACCCAATTTACATAATTATCAATCAAGCTGTAGATTACTTGATCATGGAAGATTTTGATGTGACTAGCTTCTGCTTCTTCTTGAGCATCTTGCAGGATTTTTACATTAAATGCAATTATGACACCCAAATGTCTATCACGTTCTTTTATCGCTAGTGCTTCCATGATATCTCGTCGTGTTACAGGTCCAATATCTGCAGTGGATACAGATATGTTTTGTTTTTTCAACATATCAGTTAAAGCTTCTAGCGAACCAATTGTGTCACACTTTAGAATCACTCCTTTTGTATCAGTCTTGATAAATACAGATTTCATTTCTGACTCGATTAATTTTTTGAATTCCTCAATTTTTGATTCATCGGTGGTTGCATACACGGGACTTCCAGGAAGTGCACCTTCAAGATCTGGTGATGCAATCTTGATACCAGCTGCTGCAACTACTTCATTTACAGGTCTGAACTTATCTCTAGGATCACGCATCTCATCAAGAGGTTTTGGTAGAAGTATTGCTTTGGGTTTTGTAACTATTACAGAGTCTCGTTTGGCAACTAGAATAAAGTCACTTTTTTTCAAAGTACCATCAATTAAGATAATGTTTGCAGTCATCCCAAGTCCAATCTCTTCTTTGACCTCAAGAACTATACCTCTTGTCTGTTTCTCAGTTTGATCCAATTTTTTTTGCATGTATTGCTGTGTCAATCCCACCAGAACTGCTAGTAACTCAGGCATTCCTTCTCCACTTCTTGCACTGACTGGAACTATTGCTACTTCTTTTAAGAAATCTTTTACTCTGTAAAATGCCTCTGAGTTGTATCCTAGAACTGATAATGTTCCCACTACATTATACAATAATTCATCGAGAGCTGTTTGCACAAACGAATCTTGTTCTTTGACAGATTGTGTAATGAATTTTGTTGGAGGATTTTTTTTCCAGCCAGAAACCATGTCCACTTTATTTAATGCTATTACAAATGGAACTTTTCTGCTCTGTAGAATTTTTAGACTTTCATTAGTCTGAGGCTGGAATCCTCGATTCACATCTATAACTAAAATAGCAATATCTGCAGCAGAACCACCCCTTGCTCTAAGATTTGTAAATATTTCATGTCCTGGAGTATCAATAACAAGCAAACCCGGAATTTCTTGGTTTTCTCCCCCCATTTTTGCAAAAAGAGGTCCACATACTTTCTTTAATGTTTCAGTAGGAAGAAAACTTGCACCAATATGTTGAGTGATTCCTCCAGCTTCTCTTGCCTGTACGCCCGTACCTCTTATTTTATCAAGTAATGATGTTTTACCAGAGTCTACGTGACCTAGAACTGCGACTATGGGCTGTCGTATGTGCAACTACTTTCACTTGAATACCACAGCTATTTCTTTTTCAAAACTTTCTTTAGAATCAGAAGCATGAATGATATTATCAGATATGCCCAATCCAAAGTCTCCTCTTATTGTTCCAGGTGCAGCATCAAATGATTTGGTTGAACCTATCATTAATCTAGTTGTTGCAATTGCATTATTTCCTTCTACAATAGCTGCAACTACATTTCCCGATGTGATAAAAGAAACTAATTCTCCAAAAAATGGTTTTGTATTATGTGCAGCGTAGAATTCTTCTGCCATTTGTTTTGTAAAAGTAAACATTTTCAATTTCAAAATGCTAAATCCCTTGTGCTCAAATTTAGAAATAATATCCCCTACTAACTTTCTTTCTACACCGTCAGGTTTTACAATAAATAATGTCTGCTCAGTCATTTTATTTTTTGACCTTTATTCCGCCTTTGACATATTTATTGGTCCATTTGAGTCGTCTTGGATCACGTTTTAGGACTAGCATGTTCTTTTTGCATTTTGAAGAACAAAACCAAAACACAGAACCATCATTTTTTACAAGCATAGTTCCCGAACCTTTTGCTACAGGTCTATTACAAAAACTACAAGGCTTAACTAGAACACTCAATTTTTATCACTTTATTTTTCTCGCTTCACGTTCTGTTTCTCGCAATATGAGAATGTCTGACATTCTAACAGAGCCTTTTACGTTTCTTGTTAAAATTCTTCCCCTATCTTTACCATCCAATATTTTTACTCGAACTTGTATAACTTCACCAGCAATTCCAGTTCTTCCCACTATTTGTATAACTTCAGCAGAGGTAGGAACTTCAGTACTCATTTGCTAGATTGACCGCCTTTTATCTGCGACAAGGATGCCACAATTTGGTCTACTATGTGTTGAGCATCTCCAGAATCTAATATCGCAGCAGCAGCAGCAGTAACATCAATTCCCAAAGATTTGCCTAGTTCCTGTCTACTTGGGACAAAACCATATGGAATTCCATGTTCCTCACACAGTATAGGAAGGTGAGCAACTACCTCTGGTGGTTCTACATCTTCTGCAATAATCACCAGTTTACTTATTCCTCTTTCAATTGCTTTTGTAACTTCGTTGGTACCTTTCTTTACTTTGCCACTTTGATGTGCGACTCTTACAGCCTCATAAATTGGGCTAACCAAGTCAGTGGGCACCTCAAACTTTACGTAATAAGCCTTAGCCAGATGTATCACCCATTGGGATCATTTCCATTCCTTCTGTCTTTTTAATTGGTTTTAAAAGTGTTATCTGTCAAGTGCAGTCTTTACCTTTTGCAGGTATTTTGCAAAAATATCATCTAATTTAGATTGGGAAGAGGATTCAGCATAGATTCTAGCTATTGGCTCAGTACCACTCAATCTTACCATAACCCAGCTTGAATCATCCAATGATAATTTAATTCCATCAGTAAGATCTTTTTCACAAGATTCTGCTTTTAGAATTTTTACTATTTTTTTAAAATCATTTGTTGAACATTCTATTTTTCCTTTTGTAGTAAAAGATGGAGGTAATGAATTCATTTCTTCAGATAGAGAATTTTTACTGGCCGCTAAAAGATCAAGTAATATGACCATGGTCATTGAGCCATCTCTAACTTGATTATGTTTACCATACATGAATCCACCATTTTCTTCAAAACCAATAATCGCATTTTCTTTTATCATCTTACGAGAAACTTCAACACTACCTACTCTAGTGCGTAGAACTTTAGATTCAGAATTTTCAGCTATTTTTTCTATAACAGATGTAGAATTAACAGATGTGACTATCTTTGATTTTGGATATTTCTTTAGAATGTATTTTGATAAGAGTAATGCAGATCTGTCGCCTGTAAGAATTTTTCCAGACTCGTCACAAAAAATGCTCCTATCTCCATCGCCATCAAATGCTATTCCAAAATCAGATTTTGATTTGACTACCATATCTGAGAGTTTATCCAAATTTTGTGGTGTGGGCTCTGATCCTCTACCAGGAAAAGTGCCATCTATTTTTTCGTTTATTAGAATTGTCTCACATCCAAGATCTTTACACAATATAGGTGCAGTTACTGCCTGAGCACCATTACCAAGATCTAAAACTACCCTAAGATTACGCGATTTGATTTTGCGTACATTAACGCGGTTCTTGATTCCAGAAATGTATGTGCTGACAGCTTTGGATTCTTTTGTAATTAAACCAAATTTATCTGAAATCTGCCATTTTTTTGTAAAGTAAAATTCTTCCACCTTGAGTTCGTCTTCTCTTGAGATTTCAATTCCATCTCTTGCAATGACCTTCATTCCATTATATTGTGGAGGATTATGTGATGCAGTTATCATAATTCCTCCATTGTAACCAAGTTGTCGTGTGGCAAACTGCAAGCAAGGTGTAGGAACTATCCCACAAACTACAGAGTCCAGACCTGCTGAGCTCAGCGAGGCCGTCACTATTTTTGATATTAGTACACTTGATTCTCGTCCATCATAACCTACTAAGATCGGTCCTTTCTTGAAAAAACTTGCAATTGACAAAGTAATTTTTGAGATAAAGTCTAGGGTTAGGTCCTCTCCAAATACCCCTCGAACCCCATTAGTTCCAAATATCTTTGCCATACAGACCATCAACAATAGATAAATTTGTCTTAAAAGTCATGGTGCATGCGGGAGTTGCCAAGCCTGGTCAAAGGCGCAGGGCTTAGGACCCTGTCTTTTAGGAGTTCGTGGGTTCAAATCCCACCTCCCGCATTACAATTCGGGTGGAAGGTCTATATATTTAGACTGCGTATAGTATCCAGTGAATCTAGAAGGCAAGTCAATTGATAATTTTATGAAAGGTTTTCACAGTGATTCCACCAAGGAATCCTATTGCAAAAAGCTTTCGCAGTTTTTGGATTTCTGCAAGTGTACTCCTGATGAACTGGAATCAAAGACCAGAAAGAATGTCAAGTGGTTCCAGGATATCTTCATTGATTATATCGAGGCAAGAAGAAAGGAGGTAAGCGGCTCGACATTGCACCAGTTTCGTGATTCCCTAAAGCACTTTTTTGAGATGAATGATGTTGATAAAATAAACTGGTCCAAGATTGCAAAGATAATCCCGCATGCAAAAAAGACTGGAAGCGACAGGGCTCCAACCATAGATGAGATCAGGATTATACTTGAGCTTGCAGATATCAGGACAAAGTGTATTGTTCTCTTATGTTGCAGTTCTGGAATAAGGGTGGGGGCATTTGATGGGCTTGTCTGGGGCAACATAACTCCGATAACTCAGAAAGGAAGCATAGTTGCAGCCAAGCTTGTGGCATATCATGGCCACAGGGAACAGTACTATACTTTTGTCACACCAGAATGTTATAACACATTGATCCGATACAGAAAGCTTCGTGAGTCAGTAGGAGAGAAGATAACATCGTTCTCACCTCTCATACGAGATACGTGGGACAATAACAAGTACCGCAAGCAGAGAATGGAGGATCCAGCAATCGCAAAACCTCTAAGCTCAAAGAGTATAGCAAACCAAATGGGCGAGTTTCTCAAGAAAATGAAGATTAGGGAGTCAAGGATTGGAGTAAATTACGAGTTCAAGCAGATCCATGGTTTTCGCAAATATTTCAAGACAAATGCAGAACGTGCTCTGAAAACAATTGATGTTGAGAAACTAATGGGACATGCTGAAAACTATTACAAACCATCTGAGCATTACCTTCTTGAAGAGTATTTAAAGACAGTACAGTACCTGACCATCTCGGAGGCAAGTGATCTCAAAAACAAGCTCGAACAGCAGATTGTAACATCAGACAAAAAAGTAGGTGAGATTGAGCGTGACAATATCAACCTACAAGACAGGCTTGAGAGGATTGAAAAGAATTACAGCGACCTAAAGCAAATGATAGAGCGCAAGATATCTGCTTGATTTAATATCACAAGATGTTTTGTATTTTAATATCTGATGTTACAACGATATCGGTGCATCAATAACTTATGTAATTGTCGCAGTCTTGCCCTGGCATACAGTATAAAATATTTCATCATATTACAACCAAGTTTCATACGTGGAAATATCTCATACAAGAATTCTATAACTAAATGGCATGTTGACCATTTTTCGAACACGGTTATCTGGAGATAATGCAAAAAGAAAGAGGCAGTCAAATACAGTTTTTTCATCAATGGTATTATCTTTGCATATGTTCAGGATTGTAGTGATATAGTCAAAGTTTCCATGTTCTATTTTTTGTTTCAATATGGTACCAAAAAAAGCAGGCATTTTGCCACCTGTTGCAAGTATGACGGCTCTACGAAATAAATCGGATGCATCTGGGTGATGCACATCAAGATCAGAGAATTTTACACAGTGGTTTAACATTTCATCACATACCAGTTTGAGCAGCCATGTCAAATCTTTTCTATCCTGTCTTTTCTCATAGGATTCAATAAAAAATGGAATCCATTTTTCCCTGTCCTTGCCAAAATTTTTCTTCTCGATTAGATTCATTGCAGCCAAGTCAAGCCAGTAATATTCCAGTGGTTTCCAATCTGCTAATTCAGTGAGAAAATATGCAAGACCAAGCTTGCTTGTCTTGTACATTCCCAGATCAGTCTTTATGACTAGTTTCTTGGATAACATTCGTTTCATCATGGTTCCAGTTGCGCCTTCCTTCCAGCCCAGCATCTCTGAGATTTTCCATTGCGGACATCCTCCTATGCAAAGTTGCAGAATCTGGGCATACCTATTCATGGTCAGATACCAATATACATTGTATATATTTAAATATTAGAATACACATTGTATATTGTGACAGTAGTACAACATAGCCAGTTCGATATGCTTGTAGATACATCAAATGATACCCTGACGTCAACTGATGAAGATAGCCTGCAGGAAATAAAAGCAAAGATGGTACAGATTGACAAGGATATATCAGAGTTCAAAGTGATGCTTGTCAGCTACCAGTCCAAAGTCCGCAGAATACTCTTTGACTCTTTAAAAGAAAATGATACTTGATCTTGTACTGATATCATCAATTGTATCCATTCCAATCCTGGCAGGAGCCCTCAAAGACAAATCCTCAAGCAGCACTGTCAGATCTCTTACAAAGATAATTGCTCCAGTAGTTGGCATCTTTCCATTATGCTATATCTTTTACACTCTGCTGCAAGCAGCAGGGATACGAATCAGTTTTGATCTTGGACAGTCTCAGAATTATGGCACCATACCATTGATTCTCTTTGCAGGCTGTTCCTATTTGATATCTTTGAAGCTGGTAGAGTTCGGGGAAAAAATTGGAGAAGAAGAACGTTGTGGTATACGTGATGATACACGCAACGTGACAGAGCAAGTTGAGGAAATATTGATACCAAAACTACAGGAGCATGCATCACAAGTGGAGGCAAGGACTGGAATAGTTCTTGATAAAAAACTTGAAGAATTTGTATTACACTTTGATCATACCATAACACAAATTACAAATGGATTTGACACTCTCAAGGATGCCTACTGTGAATGTACAAATTCCAATGATAACATGGCATCCACAAACAAAGAGCTACGACAAACACTAGATGATATCAAGACTGAGCTTGAGAGTTTACGTGGATTCACAGGCGAGATAGTAGATCTTTGCAATAAACTGGACGAGAAAAATATCATCTTGCAGTCAAGAATTGAGACATTAGAACCAGAAAAACAAGAACCGGAGACAGATACTCAAGATGAGACTGGTGCAAAACTAACATCACAGGATGGCATGGCAAACCGTACCATAGGATTAGAGGCACAACACGAAATGGCAAGATATCTTGGAGAGATAGGATTTGATATCAAAGAAAGTCACGGTGCAGGCGAGGCTGACTATATCATACGAAAAAAAGACGCGATTGTAGCTATCGGGTCAAACAAGGCATACATGCTATACAACGAGCCAAAGAGGATGCAGAGGAGGATCTCATCCAAGGATGTCGAGCCTGAGATTATTCTTGCAAAAAAACTGCAGGTGCCACTTGTTATACTTGTGACAAACAGAAAAAATGGTAGAAGGTGGGCAGGCCTTGTATCAGAGAATGATCTTTCACAGTGGAGTGGCATATCAACTCCTGTTATACTAGCAAAGGATGACGAGTCATCAGAGAAGGTTCTGCAGGAAGACTTTGCAAATGTTCTTGGAACTATCGGTGCGGTGATTTGATGGTATTTGCAATGTACAAAACTGCACAAGACGTATACTGCATTTCTGTTTTTAAGAGATGACTGAGAATATATTTTTGCGCAAAGTAGGAAGAATAAAAAAGTCGCTATACGTCAATATTCCTTCAAAGATTGCCAAGACGCTTGATATTACAAAAGGTTCCAGTCTTTATGTTATAGTTCAGGATGATAAGGTGATACTGTCAAAGAACCCTGAAGATGTTACACCAGATACTGATCAATCAAGGCCAAGCTTGGAATCTGGAACCAGAACAGACAATGAAATAAAAAAAGACAAGCGTCTTGAGCTACTGCTAAAAGATGGTTATGAATGGTAAGTACAGTTGTATTTGTTCCATTGTACATACCAATCATGTTGCAAGTCATGTGCATCTCTTCCCAGTTTGATCTTCTCCATATTACTATGAGAGGTGCAAAATTAAAAAGCAAAAAAGACTCTAGTCTTTTTCTTGAAATGCTCTAGTTTTTCTGGAAATACTATAGTCTTTTCTTGAAGATACTACAGTCTTTCATGGTATCAACAAAAGACGCAGGTATGAATTTATTGGTATCAAAGAACTAGTGCATAAAGATGCACAAAACTACACAGACTGCACAAAACTACACCTTATTATTATATGATAATTTTTCATTCTACTGATTCTGCAATCTTGATATCTACCTCAGGTTCCTGTTGTAGACACGTACTCATTTCTTTTCCTTTTTTCATTATTCTTTTCTAAAACCCATAGTTTTAGATTATCATTTTTTGAAGTTTTAACATTTGAATTTATTATGATCTTGTTTCATCTTTCTCAAAATAATTTAGTTAGTTACTGTGATGGTTTTGTTCACTCTTTCGAATTATTGGCAATCTTTCTTGTGCTTCCACTTCCAATCTTTATCTCAGGACAATATGCCATTTCATCATGATCAAAAGGAATAGCAATTACATATAGTAAAGATATTCATGTCTTGGATTCACTGACTCTGGTAAACTTGCCATGACTTCTCCTACTTTCTTAGAGAACAACAATGTTATTGGTTTTGCAAGACTAAAATCTGCACTGTTCCAATTCATTTTACTTAGTGCAAGTATCTCAGTAAGAACCACGTCAGGTGATGAGTCTCCATAATGTTCCAAAATATCTAATGGTAATGGAACATGTGCTCCAGGATAAGTTCTGAGATACGGTGTAAACCCTCTAGTGTATAACAGATAATTCGTTTTACCAAGCTGTATTACAGTACCACGTAAAGGAGGAAATTGACCGTATCTGAAGAAGCGTATATCGCGTTCACCAATAGCAACTAGATCATGCATCTTGATTTCTTTTAATGCGCTCTCGAATCCTCTTTTTTCATCCTCCCAGTATTTCGATGATTTATGTACAACTACACGAAGTGGAGGCTGTCCAATTCTGTTTGTGTATAGTTCAATTGCTTTTTTCAATAACTCTTCAGCACCTTTTTCATTTAGATGAGGAGAACGATCCTGATGTTTGTCCCATTCAAATCGGTCTCCTCTTATCACCAAACCTTCTCCAGTGTAAGTAAACACTTGAGCCATGCTGGTTCTCATCCTGTTTTCATCATCGGTTAGATCTTTGAAGAAAGTAATGCCTACGTAACACGTACCTATTTTCATTCTAGTCATAGTCCATGGAAAACCACTACCTTTGTAGTGTAATGCGACCGAAAAATTCCATGCAATGGTTGCTAGGTCTTGACGATTTTGTTTTCCATCTATTTTCTTAGGCTGTGTTGTAGAAGGCCATACAATTTGTGTAGGCATACCAAAAGCCATGCCGCCGGCCTTTAAAGCCCTCCAAAAATTTGTAACTTCAATATCTTTTTCTATTATCTTCAATGCCTCAGCTTCGAAATTATCCAAAAAGACTTGTTTTTTGCCTGTTGCATCTGGTGTAAGATGATGTTTTAGAGTTTCGGCCAAATCTCCCCTCTTTGGAGGTCTCTTGACTTTTACAATACCGGTTGATGTTCTTTTAACTACGCATGAATCTACAACATCTTGTGGCAATGCGCATACCACAACATTTGGTTTTGGCACTCTTTCGCTAATATTTTCAATTTTATCAAGAAACAATTTGACTGCACTCTCTACACGTTTTTCAAATATTGGTTGTTCAACTGCTCTTTTTACATCAAAAGTTGTAATCGTTTCATTGAACTCATCAGATAAAGTTAGAAAGCAATCAAATGCATCCTTAAAACCTGGGAAAGGAGGATGATGAAATGGATTATCATTTGAGCTAGGAACTTTTTTCATTAAACTTTGTAGGAATATTTTTGTTTGTCCTAATGTTTCACCAGTACCTATTATTCCAACAGAGATTGATGTAGGGGTAGGCACTCCGGAATCTGTTCTTAAAGGACCATACAATGTTAGACCAACCTTTGGATCTATGTGAGTCTTACCGTCTCCAAAAACTAACAGAGGTTCTGGGATGTACCAACTCTGAAATTTTTTTCTACTTTGAAGGCTGACATGTTTAGATTCTGTCATTCTTCCACTTCCTCATTTTCTATTTCATCAATATTGAAATCCGCTTTTGTATCATCCTCTGCTACTTCAAACACTTTTTCAATGGAGAGTTGATCCCCTTCTATTCCAACTGATATGTCAGAAACCGCTGGAGTGATATCTACTTCAAGTGAAAGGTCATGTGCTAGTTTCATTGAGATTTTTTCTTGTCCTTTTGAAAGTATGAAACACCAGAAACGAATATGATAAAAAACAGAAGAATTGTATTCGTTATGAGTCCATTTTGATGAAAGTGAACCTATTTCTCTGGGAGAAATAGCATGTTCCCCATCGGAAGTAAAAGTCCAACCAGGTACAATTTGAAGAACTATTTCGTTATCCACTAGCAAAAACTTGGCTTGAAGTGATTGATGTGCCCAGAATATAGATCCATCTTTGCCTTTTTGATATTTTTTAACTATTGTTCTAGTTGACTTTCTTGTTCCGGTGTTCCATGAAACCTCTCTATTACCTCCTCCGTATGGAAGAAAAAAGAACCTCTCGTGCTTTTTATCATAACGCATTCCTAGATCATAGCAATGATTCCTAAGAGTACGATTCAACATTTCTATCAAGCCATTTTTTTTATCAAGATTATTTATCCAAGGAGTTATTTCATTTTTTTCTATAGATTCAGCAGTCAACAATTCTCTAAAAATACAGTATTTGTCATTTAGATCACAAAATGAATAGATCCTACTTTCCTTTATCATAAAAGTTGGATGCGCACCTTTTACCTTTCTATTCAAATGATCAAAGACTTCACGATAAGTAAGTGATGCTACCGGTCCACTCCAAATATGTCTTGGAATTTTCAAGACTGGAAGTAAGTTACTTGCAAGTTGTTCTTCTACTTCATCAGCATACTCGATAGGAAAAAGCATTTCTGTCGGAAGAGAGTTGAGAGTAGATGGTCGCATTTGTCCACGAGGAAGTTTTTGATTTCTTAAGAGTGCGAGGAGTTTTGTATATGACTTGTTATACTCAATATTGTTTCTGCAATACAACACAGTTCGTATTTTTAGAGAAGACGGGATCTCGCAATTTCCCAACCATATGGGAATAACAAAGCCGCGTCTGCCGCTTGGATCATTATAAACAGCCATGGTCCACTCCATGTTTGGCCACTCAGCATTGATAGAATTTTCAGATAATGTGACACCTACAAAGCGAGATTTTTTCATGGCATATTCTATCTTTAATACATTATTTTCGCCTGGAATGATGTCCCAGTCATCATAAAAGACTTTGAGTTTTCTATTGTTGTAATCTTCATTCTCAATTGATTCAGCTAATTTTTGAACCCAAGGCTTGTCAAGACTATTATGGCAAAGAAAAATATCATATTCAAAATCTGAAGACATGCAAGAACTTTGATTTACATGTTAAAACATCTTTAGAGAATAAGATCTACACCTTTTGTCAAAAGTTTGTTTTTATGAGATCAGAAAATCATGAATGAATATTTGAAAAATATTCGTAATAGAGATCAATTATTGATTGAATAAATCATCCCAATATCATTACAACTTAGGTATACGAATGAATCATGCTTGAAAATATGATTTAGTCTAGTAAACAAATGTAAACACTTTTTTGTTGACAATTGTTTACTTTCAAAATAGTGTCAAATCCATTCATGCCCGGAAATGGGATAGAACCTCGCTATCTGGCAGGAAGGGAAGAATTTATAGAATTTTTTGAGAGATCTTTGAAATCCTATGAAGGAGGTCTTCCAAGAAATACTATTTTATCGGGCTTGAGAGGTTCTGGAAAGACTGTCCTTTTACGGCGTTTCAAGGTGTTAGCTGAATCAAGAAATTGGATAGCAATTGAAAGAGAATTTAATGATAGGTTTTCTGATGAAAATTCATTTGCAGAAGCAATTATCAAAGATATAATCGAAGGCGCAACAGAAGTATCACTTGCTAAGAAGGCCAAACAAGTTGGAAAAAAAATACTTGATATAATAAAACCTGAGGAGCTTGGTGCTTATGGTGTTACTTACAAACCATTCTACAAAGAAAAGAAACATCTCTTAGAGGATTACTTGAAAGAAATGTTAGTAAAGAATTGGAATGCTTTCAAGAAATCTGATAAAAATGGAGTTGTATTTCTTTATGATGAATTTCATACGATAAAAGATTCCAAACAACAAAAATCTTATCCACTTGCTAGCTTACTTGGAGCTATATCTTATGCACAAAGAAATGGCTGCAAATATTACCTATGTTTGGGAGGTCTGCCAATAATCACATCCAATCTGAAAGATGCAAAAACCTACACTGAGAGAATGTTTGAACTAAGACAAGTGAAAAATCTTGAAGATGTCGAAGCCAAAAAAGCAATAATAAATACACTCAAAAGTTCAGCCTATCAATTTGACGACAAACTAATTGATGAAATCATAGAAGAAACTGGAGGATATCCATACTTTATTCAATTCTATGGTTACTTTATAATAGAAGAGACTGGAAAAAAACTTGTCACTCTTAAAGACTTTCTAGGGATTAGATCAAAGATAATCAAAGAACTTGATGCAGGTTTCTTTGAAGATAGAGTAAAATTGGCTTCTTCAAAGGAACGACAAATACTTGCTGCCATGGCCAAAGCAGGCATGGGGGAGATAGAAATCAAACAGATTAGAAAAATATCAAAGATTGGTCATGGTGTTCTCATGGAATTGTTAAAGAGGTTGATAGAGAAGGGCTTGGTCTACAGGGCTGAGAGAGGAAAATATGGTTTTACTCTGCCGCTTTTTAGAGAGTTTCTACTTCGACTAAAGTAAACAATTGTCAACAAAAAAATGTTTACATTTGTTTACCATGAATCTTTGAACAAATTACTGATTTATTATATCACATATCAATGAGAGTATGACATCTCCACAAGGCGATGAATGTTTCACATTGACTACAAGTTGCTGCAACTGCTGCAGCAGTAACAGATGTTCTTGTGTGTTCTCATGGATCGCAAAGAATGTTTAGATTCAAGTAAAATACTGGTTCAGGTTTTTGATTGTTTGTACATTTCAAGAAGCAGATCAAGGAATTTGCTGTTTTGCATTCTAGGGTTAGCCGTCTTTGCATTGTGTTTAGCCTTAAGAAATTTCTGCAGGGTTTCAACTTTTACGGTAATGGTCCCATATCCTTTGCGTGGCAATAATTCAAGTTGTATTTGGTAGTTGATAAATTATTTGTAGAATCTTTTTGGAAGACTGGTAAAGTAGCAACAACTAGAAATCTATTTGGTCTTTTCTCGTACAAATCAAGCAGCATCTCAATAAACTCACTTGTATACATACTGCGATCTTTCATCTTTGCCTTGTGTACTGCCTTAAGAATTCTATCATAGGTTTCAGTTCTTAATGTAAGTGTACTGTATTCTCCTCTTGGCGATGTCTATATTTTTTATGGTATTGTCGATAAATTGTTGGTAGCAATTTATTAGGAATTCTCATCATAATTTTTCTGTATGTTATAGAATAATCATACGGATCTCTTAAGTATGACTTATCCGGTACCTGATCAATCAGAGATGACTACAAAATGGATCAAATGTCCCACCCTGGTACTATACCATGGAACAATCTAAAGGCAAGTCAAGGCGAAAATCATATTCAATCCCAGAAGATCTAATCGAATATTTTGAGAGAGAATCACGCACACGTGATACGACCTCAAGTACCTTGGTATCTCAATCCATGAGAAAAACTGCAATATTTGACATGCCTTTATTACAGATAGGCACCGTAACATTTCCGGTTCCTTGCTTTCAGGCCATGATGGAAAGAATGAAACCTGAGGACTTGGAAGAGGTTGCACGAGAACAGGCTACAAGAAATTTTGGTGTTCTGCTTTCACTATTGGGCGGCAGGCTTGATTTCTTTTCAATATTGGATAAATACTATGAAACGTTTGGAAAGTATTCTGGTTGGTATGCCTTCAAGCATGACATTTCTACCAAAAATCACAGGTTACTGTTTCAACACACTAAAGGAATCAAATGGTCAAGGTATCTGGCAGAGTATAATCGTGTTATCTTGGACAGGTTATGTGACAGGGTAGACTGTCATGTAGACAATAATGTTGTGATTTTTGATCTAATCCCAAAGACGCCTGCAGTAGTATATAACAAATTTTAATCCTTTGTTTTTTATAACTGAATTTGAAAACTAAATTTTGTTGTGGTATGATTTAAGTTTTGAGGTGAACAATTCGGAATTTTTCCGAAATCTTCCCCTCAAACCTTTTTAATTATTTTTGTACTGTACCGGATATGCTTTACCATAACCACGATATGCCGTATAAAACATACGGTATGAACAGTAGATCGTGCGGTATGAAGACTAGTCCACTTTATACACACAAAAAGCAAAAGGAGAAATGACATAAAATATGGAAAACAAAATTAAAACAACAACAATCACAGTTGGATTGTTTGCTATCTTTATGTTGATTTCGTCAACGACCTTATTGCCAGCAATGGGTGCCTCTGCTAACGCGAGTAATAATGCTGAAAAAGAAGCAATAAAACATGCTTCACATAAGAAATTCCCTCACCCTCCAGATGGCTTTGGTTGTGGCAAATGGACAAATGAGACAGGATGGATTCAAAGTCCGTGTGTATCGCCTGACCTTCCACATCCCACAGAAGGTAACCTCTATGATCTATATGGTCAATCCACTAATGTAAACAATCTATCTGAAGGAACAGTAGAGGTTAGTTTTGCTACATTTACAAGTGAAACAGATGACACATGGGGTTCTGGAGCCTTCAGTATTCAAGCAAACACAAATCAATATCAGGTAAGTG
Organism: Nitrosotalea devaniterrae; assembly: GCA_900065925.1. GTDB lineage: Archaea > Thermoproteota > Nitrososphaeria > Nitrososphaerales > Nitrosopumilaceae > Nitrosotalea > Nitrosotalea devaniterrae. The sequence continues at coordinate 1,614,944 of LN890280.1, forward strand.
GTGTCACCTATGAAACACAATTTGATGAAGAGAATCCTAGTAGTGGTACAGGATATGATTGTGTATGGCAAATCAACGTATCTGGACAAGATTATAGTGATAAGTATTGTAGTGCTACATCTCCACAACAACAAACCCTGTCAAGTTCCTACGATTCCTATGTAGATGGATATATTGATGGTTCTGGCAATTTGGTATCAGAATTTTGTAGCTATCAACAAAGTACATGTTGGTCAGCGTCACATACTGATGACCATAATCTCAGCACACACTGGAGTAAAACCAATGGTAACATATTGGGATATGGTAATAGTTCTAATGCCGATTTTACCTCCCCTACTGACGAATATACCTATGTGACAGTGTTCTCGTCTAGCACATACACTCCATCAACATTATCATTCCACAGTACTGATGAAACCAACAATCTTAGCTACATAAGTGAGAGCCAAACAGGTTGTTCAAGCAATAACTGTCAATTGTTTACAGAATCAACCAATTAACTCCACTCATTTTTATTTTTTTATTTGCATATCTAAAAGATGAATCTAGAATTTTCTTCCATAAAATAGAAATAACATGTAAAATGAAAAACTATATGTCACATAATAAAAAAATGGTCAAAGGAATTATTATTGGATTATGTATGTTAGTTTTGATTATTATTGGAGTTTTTGTTAACTCATACCTGTTAGTTGATAATAAAGGTAATACAGTTGCCCCCCAAAATGATATTTTATCTGTAAATAGCTGTGATGGATTTCATCCAGTACCAAATAATCTGAATGATAATATGGCTATTCCAGTTCTCATTATGTCGCCTGATTCAATGGGATGCGCACGTCTTAATTTCACAGTTATTTATGACTACAACGATACAACTTATGGTGTACGTTGGCCACGAATTGCAGAATTGAATCCACTTTTCTATATCGGTGGGTATCATCCGTTAACAAATAATGATTCTTTAAATGTGACTGAAAACAATGCTGCCAGTTTATTTCAGACCCAAGTTATACCTAATACTATAGATCTAGCAAATATGAAAATAGGTTCAAATTTTACAGTCATCTATATCATAAAACCCCTCAAAAACGCTACTGGTTTTTATGACTATTCATTGTTAAAACCTAATTGTGAACGCTATCCACTTGCTGTAGTGTATGATATAAACACCGTAAATGCATCAGATTTTTCAGCATCAATTAAGGGACCAACGCCTCCTTGTGTGTCTCCACCCTACAAACTTTCTACAGTAGAGGTTTCTGGTATTGGGTATAAAGAATTGAAATAAACAAATTCTGTAATTCTATAATTATTTCAAAATACTTCCACAGTTTGAACAAAATGAAGCATCCTTGACATTCTTTGTTCCACAACGTAGACAGACAGAGACATTACGTACGATTGATAAATTATTTGTAGACATTGTAGAAACATAAGATAGTAGTAACCGCTTGTAATCTACCTAGATTTCTTTTCATACATATCAAGTAGCATATCCAAAAAGTCACTTGTATACATCCTTCGATCTTTCATCTTTGCCTTGTGTACTGCCTTGAGAATCCTATCATAGGTTTCAGTTCTTAGTGTAAGTGTATTGTATTCTCCTCTTGGCAACAATTTCATATACAAATCATTAGAATTTTATTCTATCTGTATCACGACTTGATACCTAAATTCAAAGCGCTATGATTCCTTGTACCGTTCCAAGAGAATAAGCAAATCCAGCGTGACTACACTCATCATTTTTGTGTAGTGAGCATTCCACTTTACCTTTTTTGTAGTATACCTTGACAGATTTTTTCAGCTTGTAATCCATTATTATGACATGGTCGTCATGATATGCAAGCGATTGGAATCTGATTCCATGCTCTAGTGCTGTATCCCGTAAATCAAGCAGCAACTCAACACATTCTGATATTCCTATCGAGTAATCAATGTTCTTGTACTCTTTTGCAATCTTGATGAGCTTGTTTGCAACGTCTTCATGTATGGTTAATGTCTTAAAGCCCTGCTGTGGCATAATCTTTTTTTGTTCCGGTACTTGATAAATCATTTGCACTCATAAAAAACCATTACAACCTTAGATCATATCAAATAACTGTATTGGATGCGAGAAAAGAAAAACAAGTATATGCAATCTATTTTGTTGATCTTGGTTTTTTGCGTACTTCTAAAAGCAATTCCAAAAACCTACTGTTGCTCATGTCTGGGAAAATCTTTCGTGCCTCTTCTGCAGCACTGACAAACTTGAGATAAGTCTCTTCCTTGATTGACATGACGCGATATCCACTTCTTGGCATGCTGTACTGATTATATATAGTACAATTGATAAATCATAGGTAGAAAAATAAGGAAAAAATAAGACTCGCTCCTCATTTATCTGCAAATGAAAATCAAAATAATCCATTTATAGTACATGTACTATATCCCGTACAATAACATGAAAATACAAAACAACAAAGTAAAAACGACATCTGTTATTGTAACGGCACTACTGATTGTCTTAACTGTGGCAATAGTATTACCTAATGTAAATGCAGTAAATGATTCGTTGAGTTCAGAATGCTCACAAAAAATATCTGATGCAATGTTTACAAAAGGCAAACTTGTAGACAATAATACTGCAATCAGTCTTGCTAACCGAGATCAAAAAACTACTTCTACACTAAACACATACCATTCAAATAAAGTTGTGGTGTATGAAGGATGGAATATTGACAAGGCAAATTGTGATGTTAGCCTGTCTGAAGTAAATGTAGGCTATATTCTTGCAGACTCAAACGGAAAGATTGCAAAGACAATGATAGTTACATTAGATCCTACTATGACAAAGGTTGTCAAAGTGGATTTACAAGAACCCAAAATTTATGGCACCAACCAAAATTGGTCGGGTTATGAATTAGCTGGAGGTTCTCCACCGAACACTCTTACACAAGCCCAAGTTACTTATTCCATTCCGGCTGTGAGTCAACCCACAACACACAACAACTACCATTGCATTCCGCATACTTCACCACAGACAAACGGCTGTGATGTAGCTCCATGGGTAGGTTTGGAAGGAGCATTAGGAGGAGGCACTCAAAGTAATCCACAGCTAGCACAAGATGGCACTGATGGAGTAATCACCTGTACAGGCATAGGTTCGTGCACTACAAGTTATTTCCTATGGTATGAAGTATTACCAGATTCTGCATTTACATGCAACAATGCAAACATTAGGAGTGGTGATTTTATCACTGCTACAGTCACTAATGCAGGAAGTAGCAACTATAATTTGTCAATACAAGACAGTACCGCAAGCTATGGATGTAGCACAACCAACTATCATGATAGTCATATGTCCACACCCATCTATGCAGATTTCATAGATGAAAGAGCTAACACTTCATCAGGACCGCGTGAAATAGCTAAATATGGTTCGAACACAATGACTGGCTCGATTACATATGGAGGAAGTACATTCCAAATCACATCTGGCATGGTACAAAGTACAGATACTATGCAAAATACTAACATAAACGGTACTTGGACAAACATTAGTCTTGGAAGCATAAGCAGTAGCGCATTTACTCATACTTGGTCTACAAGTGACGGTACTTAGACCTCACTCTTTTTATTTTTTGAAATGGTAAAAACATCATGAAATATGTATTACTACTCATATTGCTTGTGTTGAATATGCCTCTGGTTCTAGCCCAGACTGATCAAAACATGTCAAGCAACTGCTCCTCTGAGATTAATAGTACTGAGAAATATATTGAATCATCAATAAATCAATCTAAGGCAATATTGTTAGTTACAAATTCTAATGCCTATAAATCACATGCAACTAATTATTATCCTACTTTTAATTACCTCTATTACAAATGGAATACAAATGGTTGCAATGTAACACTAAGTAGTGTGAATCTTCTTTTCGATTTCATGATAAAATCAAATTCTGCTTCATGTGGTGCAAAACATGTTGTTTTTGTAGAAAGCTCCGATCTCAATTCAATTTTGGATGTGATAGATGCAGGAACAACATCACCAGCATATTGTCCTCTCATACCATCTAATTCAGATAACCATAATACCACATCTAACTCCCATGATAAAACAAATATTATTTTGTCTCCACTGAAACAATTTAAATCAAATATTTTGCCAAAAGATGTCCAATGTAAACAAGGATTTATGTTAGTATTGAAAAATGAGGACAATTCACCTGCATGTGTAAAACCAGATACGTCAAAAATACTTGTTGAACGTGGTTGGGCTAAACTAGTACAATAATCAAGTATGAATCTCCACTCTGCATGCAGAGTAAAAATCCCACCTCCCGCACCTATTGAACTATACAAAGCTGCATTTCTTTATGATTACGAAAATGAATACTGCAAAAATTATTTGAGCATTCATAGCAATGCCAGTCACCTATAGTAGAACACACTTTACAAATTTTTACAGGATTGTTATGATCATAACTATTTCCTCTATTATGTGATCTGTGAGAACTTTTTTGTTTATCCATCATTCTTCCTCATTTAAGTTAAAATTTGAAAAACTTCTATCTCCCATTCAACAACACATTACAGAATTACAATATCTAGTTGGACTAGCATTCTTACAATACGTCATATTCCAAAAGGCTATTTAAGTATTAATAAGTGCAGTATGTCTAACAATTAGTATGGATAAGACAATTGTAGAACTGGTTGTAGTTGGAAACGACCATGAAGGTGTAGTGGCAGGTTTTACAAATTTCATTTTTCAAAATAATGGAAACATAGAGAAAATTAACCAGAATGTCGTAAAGGGACTTTTTGGAATGTATTTGGAAGCATCTTTTGCAAAGAAACTTGATGTGAATAAATTCAATAAAGAAGCAGAGAAATTAGCAAAAAATCTCAAGATGGAAGTCAATATTCACTATGAAGTATCAAAAAGAAAGAAGGTAGCAGTACTTGTAACAAAAGAACCACATTGTCTTGAAGCAATACTAGATGCAAGAAAAAAAGGTAAGATCAAAGGAGAGATTGTAGTGTTAATAGGCACAGAAAATACATTATCATCTTTGGCAAAAAAAGCAAATATTCCATTTGTTTTGGTAGATGAAAAAGATCAATTAAAAGCAGAAGAAAAAATAATTTCAGTCATAAAAAAATTCAATGTTGATCTAATAGTACTTGCAAGATACATGCGCATACTTTCTCCCAACTTTGTTTGGAGATATCCCAATAGAGTTATCAATATACATCCATCACTCCTACCTGCATTTCCTGGCGCTTTTGCTTATGTTCAAGCATATGAACGAGGTGCAAAAATTGTTGGTTGTACTGCACATTATGTAACTGAGGATCTAGATCAAGGTCCCATAATTTTCCAAGATGCTTTTGCCATAGATGAAAATGAGACTCTAGAATCTTTGAAAAAGAAAGGACAGAGGTTAGAGGCCAGTACACTATTAGAAGCTGTAAAAATGCATCTTGATGGAAGACTAGAGGTGTATTGGGGAAAGGTACATGTCAAACCCAAGAGATCTTAGATGATAGTAAGAGATCTTGTAAATACAGATATTCTCAAACTAACAAAGAGAAGATCAGTAGCATTAATTCCAGTGGGTTCAATTGAACAACACGGTCCTCATCTTCCCGTATCCACTGATTCGGACATAGTCTCATACATAGCAAAACAGGTTTCAGACAAGAATGGATTTTTATTATTACCTACACTTCAATATGGGATTTCTTTTGAACATCATCCATTTTTTAATTTAAGTATATCAAATGCTACTTTAGAAAAAATTCTGATTGAGTTGTGCATTTCACTATCAAAAAATCATATTGATAGAGTTATCATCCTTAATGGACATCATGGAAATCTAGATGCACTAAAAGAACTACCAGCCAAGGTTTCCAAGAAGGGCATCAAACAACATATCTTTGTCTATTCGTATTGGCATTTCATGAAGAGGGAATTTGATCATGCAGGATTTGTTGAAACATCAATCATGTTAGCAATATCAGACAAGGTTCAGATGAACAAGGCTGAAAAAGGACTGATATCGGACAGTTTGTCTAAGAGTGAATTGACTCGATTAAGCAAGAAGGCAAATAAGTCGTTTATTTCAGTAACAAAGAACGGTGTCTGGGGAGATCCAACTAGAGCTACACAGAAGAACGGCAAGGTAATTTTGAATGAAATAATCTCAAATTTGGTAAAAGAGAGTCAAACTTGCCTTACTGGAATAGGTTGAAAGTTTCACCAATGAAATTTTAATATATACCCTCCATAGAGTGGGTAATAAGTGAAATAAATGTCAGTAGATATGGCAGTAAAAGTACTTGATGAAAGCCTAAACAAGGTTGTACTTATCAAGCTGAAAGGCGGCAAAGTGATAAGGGGTAACCTTCATGGTTTTGACCAACACATGAACCTGCTACTTGAATCTTCAGAAGAAATTCCTTCGGAAGGAGAGACAAAAAGCCTTGGAACCATAGTTGTCAGAGGAGACAACGTAGTTATCATATCTCCTCCACCAAAGTGAGTGTATTATGACTAAAGGTACCACCTCAATGGGAGGCTATACAAGAAAACACGTACACATTAGATGTAGAAGATGTGGAAAGAATGCTTATCACATAAGACACAAACGATGTGCTAGCTGTGGTTTTCCTGAGGCAAAAATAAGAAAGTACACCTGGATCAAATGGTATACCTAAATGGAAGAAATAGCGCTAGTTTTTAGCTCTCTTGCAGGCGCATGCACCGCGGTTGCATTAGACAAAGTTCCAAAAATAAAACGCAATAAACAAACTCCAACCATTAATTCTGCAATCGCAAATCAATTACATTCACTAAGAATGGAAAAGGAAGTATTATCAAAAACTATTACAAGACTCCATCAACAAGAGTCAGACGTTACAAGAATCCAAAAAGACAAGCTCTTGCTTCGTTATCAACATCAACTTGGAACAGTCATCACTAAGATTGAAAAACTTGAGGTTGCAAGCAAGTATCCAGATCTAGGTCCAGTTGGAGATAGTTTGATTTCACTAATGGATAATAGGTTATCACAGTTAGATCAAAGATTACATGAGATTTCTTCAAAGATTACAGTAAACACAATCACTCAATCCAAACAATCAGAAAGACCGGTTGAAACAATATTAGAAAATCCACAGGTCAAGAAGATAGAACCAAAGATAGAGAGTCAAAGAGAAAAGATCCAAGAGGAGAAAATAGTCAAACCAGAACAAACAGAATGGCTACCTCAGATAGAGATTCCAACATATGAAAAACATAGAACGGTGGAGCTAAGTACCCTAACAGAGATCACAAACAAGATCCCGCAGTTCCCGGCTGAATTCATCAGACCCACTCACATTGAACCACAAATTCAACCAAAAATCATAGAACCACCAATTGTTGAAGAACCAATACTAGTACCTCAAGATTTCACGCAAAACATAACAAAAGAAATCGTACCAGAATTACCAAAACCAGAACTTGTACAAGAACCAGAAAGAAAGATTCAGCTTCCTACAGCAATCAAGATACCTGAAGAAGAAAAATTAGAAGATGATGACAAGGATTTGGATAAAATAAAAAGCGAAATAATGAAGGCATTATCAAAACTAGAACAAGTAGAGGTAGAATAATTGACAGTAGATGATGCCATTGAGGCATTATCACCACAGGCATTAAAGATGGTCAAAAACAATTTCATCATAGGCCTTGGGAGTGGGAGAGCTGCAACATCCATAGTCAAGTTATTATCATCACATATCAAAAAGAACAAATTTTCTGTTAGAGCAATACCAACATCCTTGCAGATCAAAATGGAAGCTGAGAAAGGAGGAATTCCAATAATAGAGGCAGACCAGATCAATCATGTTGATCTAGTCTTTGACGGGGCAGATCAAATAGATACAAAAGGAAATATGATAAAAGGTGGAGGGGGAGCTCTCTTACGAGAAAAAATTCTGATAAGCATTGCAAATAAAGTTGTAATAATTGCCGATGAGTCAAAATTTGTCAAGAAACTTGATCGAAGTGTTCCTGTAGAAGTTCATCCATTTGCAAGAAATACAGCTGATATACAAATAAGAAAACACGGTGGGAAACCACACATTAGACTGCTAGAACGTGGTTATCCATTTGTAACTGAGAATGGAAATATCATATTGGATTGTGAATTTGGTCAGATACAAAATCCTAAAGAACTTGCAGCAAAGATAATAGAGATTCCAGGTGTAATAGAAGTAGGGATATTTCCAAAACCAGATATTATTTACAAGGCAAAAAAAAGCGGCAAATATGAAATCATACGATAACACCAGGATGTGAATACACTATGAAATGTGATCGTTGCAAAAACATGGTTGTTTATTCTAGAAAATATTCTGGAGAGAATCTTTGTTCCATGTGCTTTTCGAGTTCAATTGTAAACAAGACTACAAGAACGATTTCAAAGTATAACATGATAAAATCAGGCGATGTAGTAGGAGTTGCAGTATCAGGGGGGAAAGATTCGTTGTCTTTATTACAAGTATTAAAAAAAATTTCTTTGGAGCATAACTTTACACTAAAAGCTATCACAGTTGATGAGGGAATTCCAGGATATAGAGATGAGGCACTTAAAATTGTGGAAGATTTTTGTAAAAAAATAGATGTAGAACACAAAGTGTATCCATATAGTTCTCTTTTCGGTACAACTTTAGAACAAACATTAGAAATTAGAGGTAATGAAAAAGTTTCATCTTGTTCAATATGTGGGATATTAAGAAGAAGAGCAATTGATTTTGGTGCAATCGATCTCAAAGTTGATGTAATAGCAACAGGTCATAACCTGGATGACATGTTACAGACTTTTATCATAAACCTCATTTCAGGAGATACAAAAAAAATTGGTTGGATGGATCCTGATACTTCTGAAAATAAAACTCGAAAGATAAAGCCATTTTGTGAGATTTATGAAAATGAGATTGTTTTCTATGCATTTACAAATGAGATTCCATTTCAATCAGAAGAATGTCCTCACATGAATGAGGGAATCCGAACTGAAATTCGTAATTTTCTAAATTCGTTAGAAAAAACACATAGTGGTATTAAAAATAATATGTACAAGTCGATTCTAAAGATCTCCACCATACTCAAGGATTCTAACAATTCAGAATGGAGAACTTGTTCAAAATGTGGAACTGAGTGCACTGGAGAGATATGTTCTGTATGCAATACATTGACTAGTTTTCGATTAAACTAACCCTAATGCACATAAAGAACTTGTAATTACAATAAATTTGGTAGTAGGTAGGGTTGGGGCGCTAGCCGTGCCCTGTCTCTGAAACCGGCTATATGCAGAGACCAGTAACTGCTGGATAAATCTCTAGATAGACGGTACTCGCTTGACTTGCGGATATGAAATCACGCCGAAGCGGGTGGATACAGGACTGAAGTTGTCCGAAGGGATAACTCTCAAGTTCTAACTGCCGAAAGGGATGAGGTCCGGGAGGGAGCAATCCTAAGGTAGAGCATCCACGCTGCTTCGTCTACGTGGCGGATCTTGCTTGACTTGAGATGAGACCGCTTGTCTAGACTGGAACTAGCGGATCTACTACCTTAATATTCTTAAATCAGACCAGGATAGCATGGAAGGATTAATCTCAGGAAAGAAGAGAACCTATGATGAATTCAGATCAAGCATACCATCTAGCGTAGTAACATTATTTGATGAACTTCGTAGTTATTGCTTTACACTTGGAAAAAATGTGATTGAAGATGTCCGTATGCATAGAGTAGTATTTGCAAAGTCAATTACATTTAGAAGTTTTGCAGACATTGAGCCTCAACGAGACTTTGTCATAATAAAGATCAAAAGAGATAGAAAAGAACCAGAAAAAGAAATACAAATAAAATCAAATGACAATCTTGATGAGATCAAAAAACTTCTTTTGGATGCATATACTAGCATACATTAATAGCGAATCTCAAAATCAGAAAATTCTCCAACATAAGGTTCCTCAGTAATCTTTAATTCTTTTACAACCGCACCAGCAGAACCAAAACGAGCCCATTCGATTACTGCATCTACGTTTGAATCATTTCCTTCCAGAATAGATTCTACACCATCATCTGGAAGATTTCGAACCCATCCCAAAACATTATTTTTTTCAGCTGTCTCCATCATCCCCTGACGAAAGTAAACACCTTGTACTCTACCCTTTATCAAAAGATGAGCTCTCTTTGAATTCATGGTTATGTTTATTTTTTGAAACTAATTAGTCTTGAGAGATTATTCTCGCTCTTTCATTCTGGATCGGCCAGTCTTTCTAGCTGCGATACTTCCAACTTTACGTCCAGGTGGAGCATTACGTGATACGGTAGAGCTTCTTCCAACATGCTGATGTCTTCCACCACCATGAGGGTGAACATATACAGCTTGAGCAACACCTCTGACTATTGGATACTTGTGTCCCTTTGATCGCTTTCTTCTCCATGCTGGTCCAGCTCGCATAAATGGTCTATCACCAACACCGCCTCCAGCAAGAACTCCTATCATGGCACGGTTTTGTGGATTAAGGGTGGTAAATTTGCCAGATGGCAATTTTATTGTTACACCTTCAGAACTATGTGAAAATACTGTTGCATATGTTCCAGCAGATTTTACTATTGCTCCTCCATCACCAAAGTGCTTTTCGACATTACATACTATAGTACCATCAGGAATATTTTGAACACTGATTACGTTACCTGGAGAAATATTAGATTTTAGACCAAATTGAAATTTAGAACCAATTTTAGTACCTAGAACAGATGGCACAAAAGACAATAAACCAGTTTCAAATCTAACTTTAGCAAGTGGAGCATCTCTTCCAGTCTCATGAACAATATCTACCACTTTAGCCTCATGTTGTTCTGCCAATGGGAATCTAGGGTATTTAGCTGGAAGTAACTTTCCAGTAGAAGCAGCACGGAACTGCATTCCTCCTCTACCTCGTCTTCTTACTAGTGGTCGCTTACCCAAGGTAGCGATTTTGGTTTATCTTGTAAATTTTAATCTTCTGATCCTCAAATCTGGATCAAAGACGACAAAGGTATAAAAATTAGTTTGAGGGTGCTAAAACTGTGAGCCAGAACACACTCTCCCTTAAGGTACTTGAGGCTTATACTCGCGATGTGGGAAGAGGAGTGGCACGTATTGATTATGATTCCATGGACTCACTTGGTGCGTCTACAGGAGATGTTATTGAAATCAAAGGAAAAAGAAGAACAGTAGCCAAGTGTTTACCACTTTATCCGTCTGATGAAGGAAAAGGGATTATCAGAGTAGATGGTTTAGTTCGAAATAACGCAGGTATTGCAATTGGTGATACTGTTGCTGTCAGAAAGATCAAAGCAGTAGCTGCTGAAAAAGTGGTTGTTGCCCCATTAGAAGCAATACCTCCAATTGATGAGAGATACCTTGCAGATGCCTTAGAAAGTGTTCCATTGATAAAAGGAGACAATGTAATGGTGCCATATTTTGGTGGAAGACTAACTTTTCAAGTCATAGGAGTCACACCTGCAGCTGATGCAGTACTTGTGACACAAAAGACAGTGTTTCACATTGCAGAAAAGGGAGAGACTCTTCGTGGTGTACCACAGGTAACTTATGAAGACATTGGAGGGTTAACTGATGAGATTAAGAAAGTTCGTGAAATGATAGAACTTCCTCTAAGACACCCAGAAATTTTTGAAAAACTTGGAATTGAAGCTCCAAAAGGAGTATTATTGTACGGACCACCGGGAACTGGAAAAACATTGTTAGCAAAAGCTGTTGCAAACGAGAGTAACGCACATTTCATTAGCATATCAGGACCCGAAATAATGAGCAAATTTTACGGTGAAAGTGAAGCTAGACTAAGAGAAATTTTCAAGGAGGCAAAAGAGAAATCTCCATCCATCATATTTATTGACGAAATTGACTCGATAGCTCCAAAAAGAGAAGAGGTTACAGGAGAGGTAGAAAGAAGAGTAGTTTCCCAATTACTTTCTCTAATGGACGGTCTTGAAGCCAGAGGAAAAGTAATTGTAATAGCTGCAACCAATAGACCAAACGCAATTGATCCAGCACTTAGAAGACCTGGTAGATTTGATAGAGAAATCGAGATCAAAGTACCTGACAAGAAGGGCAGAAAAGATATTTTACTAATACATACAAGAAACATGCCACTTAGTGACGATGTCAATGCAGACAAAATTGCCTCAATCAGCCATGGCTATGTTGGAGCAGATTTAGAATACCTATGTAAAGAAGCTGCAATGAAATGTCTTAGAAGACTACTTCCAGAATTGAATCTAGAAGATGAAAAGCTTCCACCAGAGACACTTGACAAGTTAGTAGTAAATGGAGATGATTTCCAGAATGCAATTAGAGAAGTAACACCATCAGGAATGCGTGAAGTATTCATTGAAAATCCAGATGTAAGCTGGGATGAAGTTGGAGGACTTGAAAGTGTCAAGCGTGAGCTACAAGAAGCTGTAGAATGGCCAATGAAATATCCTACTCTATACTCAAAGTTAGGACACAGAATGCCAAGAGGAATATTGTTACACGGTCCAAGTGGAACTGGAAAAACTCTAATGGCAAAAGCCGTTGCAACTGAAAGTGAAGCGAATTTTATTTCTGTAAGAGGACCAGAATTGCTATCAAAATGGGTAGGTGAATCAGAGCGCGGAATAAGAGAAATATTCAGACGAGCAAGACAAGCATCACCGTGTGTAATATTTTTTGATGAGATTGATTCTATTGCTCCAATACGTGGAGTGGGGGGAGAGACTGCAGTGACAGAGAGAGTAGTAAGTCAGCTTTTAACTGAATTAGATGGAATAGAAAGTTTGCATGGAGTTGTGGTACTAGCTGCAACAAACAGAGCTGATATGATAGATACAGCTTTGCTAAGACCTGGCAGATTTGACAAGATAATACTTGTTCCATTACCAGACAAAGAAGGAAGAAAGAAGATTTTGGAGATAAATACAAAGGAGATTCCGGTGATAAGAGAATCCATGGTAAATAGCATAAAGAATCCAGATTATGTAGACATTGACAAGATTGCAGAGGCAACTGATGGAATGAGTGGTGCAGACGTAGCATCAATAGCAAATACTGCAGTATCACTTGTAATACACGAATTTCTTGACAAGTATCCTGATCAAAAAGAAGCTGAAAAACAGGCTACAGAGGCAAAGGTCACTATGAGGCATTTTGAAGAGGCGGTAAGAAAAGTAAAGACACAGAAGGAATTAAAGATAGGCGAAAAAGTCGCAGTTCCATACTATAGGTAATTTTAATAAAATAACTTTTCTACTCCTAGTAAATGTCACAATTTGGATACAAGGGCAAAGGACTAGAATTTCTTACAAGTAACAAGATAGAGATAGGAAATCAAGTAAAAATTCATGCGGATTTAATTTACTCTGGAGTGATAATGCCAAGATATGAACACAGTGATGATCACCATATTGTTTTAAAGCTAAAAAGTGGATACAACATAGGATTAGAACTTGATAAGATAAAAAAGATAGAACTGGAGACCACATCTGCAATAAAAAAAGAAGTTATTCGCCGCAGTTCCCAACCAAATCCAAAACTTCCAAAAATTCTCCTACTATCAACAGGCGGAACAATTGCAAGCAGGATAGACTATAGAACTGGAGCAGTCACACCTGCTCTTACTGCTGCAGAGCTTAATGCAAGTGTTCCAGAGCTTTCGATTATTGCCAACATAGATACTGAAGTACTTTTTTCAGAATATTCTGAAAATTTACTTCCAGAACACTGGATAAAGATTGCAGAGAAACTGGATTCATATTCTACATCAGAGTATGATGGAATCATAGTAGCTCATGGTACAGATACTATGCAATATACTGCATCTGCATTAGCATTTTCCCTAGCAGGATTTCCAAAACCAGTTGCGTTAGTGGGTTCCCAGAGATCATCAGATAGGCCATCATCAGATGCAGCATTGAATTTGATTGCAGCAACAAGATTTTTGATAGAAATACATTCTCCAGGAATTTTTGTAGTAATGCACAATAATTCAAGTGATGACGAAATTGCTTGCAACTGGGCAACACGTGTAAGAAAAAACCACACCAGCAGACGAGATGCATTCAAGACAATAGGCGGCCCTCCAGCATACATTGTAAAGGCAAACAGCATTGAAAAAGACAAGATGTTCGATATTCCTAAAAGAGAATATGTACCAAAGATCAAATTTGATAGTCGTGTCCTGTTGATAAAATATTATCCTGGGCTTGACTCCAAGGTTATAGATTATGCCACAGACTCGGGATACAGAGGAATAATCATAGAGGGAACTGGGCTAGGACATGTAGGTAAAACGATGTATGCCGCAATTGAAAAAGCAAAGAAAAATGGAGTATTCATAGGAATGACATCTCAGTGTATTGATGGAATGGTTAGAATGACAGTATATGATAGTGGAAGAGATCTCTTGAATCTTGGAGTCATACCACTTGGAAACATGATACCTGAGACAGCTCTTGTGAAAACAATGTGGGCATTAGCCAATTCTAAAAATTCTGACGAAATGACAAAACTAATGAAAGAAAGCATAGCTCTTGAATTTTCGGACTAAGCTTTAAAACAAGTATAGGAATAAAATTACAAGTGTCAGAAATACAAATTGATAAGATAGGCCTTCTTGTAGGATTAGAAATTCATCAGCAGTTAGCAACTGGAGCCAAATTGTTTTGTAGATGTAGACCTATTGAATCAGATGAATATTCAATTAAATTTTCACGCAAATTAAGAATAACAAGTAGTGAATTAGGAGAGTTTGATCCTAGTGCTATTTTTGAGAAAAGCAAAGAAAAAACGATTTTGTATTCCAGAAATCCAGAGAGTAGTTGTTTAGTAGAACAAGATGATGAACCACCACATGATCTTGATCATAACGCAAAAGAAACTGTTTTGATAATGGCATCTGCGTTAAAATCAAATATTTTCAATGAAATCTATGTTATGAGAAAACTCGTAATTGATGGCTCCAATACCTCAGGCTTTCAGAGAACCATGTTAGTATCTACAGGAGGCAACATAGAAGTGAATGGTAAGAAAGTAGGGGTTCAAAGCATTTGTCTTGAAGAAGATGCCGCAAAACTACTCCAAGATTCAAAAGATACAAGAGAATACAGCTTAGATAGACTAGGAATACCACTAGTCGAAATAGCACTGGACCCAGTTTCTGGTACGCCTCAAGAGATCAAGGATATTGCATTGACTTTGGGACGTATGTTGCGTGCAACAAAAAGAGTAGGAAGAGGCATTGGATCAATTAGACAAGATGTGAATGTATCAATAGAAGGAGGCGGGGCGGTGATAGAAGTTAAGGGAGTACAGAAATTGGATCAATTAGAGAAGGTCATAGAATATGAAGCAAAAAGACAACACGGACTCAAAATCATTTCCGAGAAACTAAGAACTTTGAAAACAGAAAAAATAATCGTCAATGAAGATGTAAAAAATGTAATAGATATTTTCAAAAATTGTAAATCAAAAATTATTCAAAAATCCCTTGCAGAAGGTTCCTCAATAAAGGCAATGAAGATCAAGGGATTTGCAGGAATGTTCGGATGGGAGCCATACCCAGGAATAAGACTAGGAAAACAATTAGGCGAATTGGTGAGATTCTTTGGGTTAGGCGGACTGTTTCATTCAGACGAACTACCAAATTATGGTATTGAAGAACTAGAAATTCAACAAATAATAAAAATACTCGATGTAGGATCTAATGATGCCTTTATCATAGTAGCAGGAAATGAAAAAAAACTTGACATAGTTATAGAATCCATAATAAAACGAATTGAGGATGCAAAAAATGGTATACCTGCAGAAACAAGAGCTGCTACAATTACAGGTGAGACAGTATTTCTGCGACCAAGACCTGGTTCATCCAGGATGTATCCAGAAACAGACATACCACCAGTTATTGTAAGTAATACAGAGATAGAACAAGCAAAAAGCAAGATTCCTAAATCATGGGAAGAAAATCTTTTAGCATTACAAAAACAATATGAATTAAATCAACAGCTTTCAGCTCAGGTATTTGATTCAGAATATCTTGATCTATTTGAGACAATATGTAAAGATAAGAAAATCCCTCCCAATTTTGTAGCTTCTACTCTTTGTGGTACAATCACAAATTTGGAGAGACAGGGAATGGATTCAGGATTGTTAAAGACATCAGATATTTTAGAAGCTTTTAGTTTAGTGATTGATGGAAAAATAGCAAAAGAATCACTTGAAATGATATTTGGTAGTATTATGAGTGGAAAATCAAAAACTATTTCAGAAGCAATCAGATCAAATGCACTGAATACCATAGAAGATACAGAGTTACATAAGATATTAGATGAGTTGGTAGAATCTAGTCGTAAAATCATTGAGGAACAGGGACTAAGATCAATGGGACCTCTCATGGGATTAGCCATGAAGACACTACGTGGGAAAGTAGATGGTCAGAAATTAAACCAATTATTGGAAAATAAGATCAAGATCAAAATAGACAAAAAATAAACAAAAGGTGCGGGAGGTGGGATTTGAACCCACGAACTCCTAAGAGATAAGGTTCTGAGCCTTACGCCGTTGACCAGGCTAGGCGACCCCCGCAACAACGTGAGAATTAGAATCGTACAATAAGTGTCTTCTTCATAGACACAAAATCTCATTTGGAAATTATTTATTTGTGTTAATCATTTTATCAATTACAGGTACAGCATTGTGTAGTTCATGAATCCTTGTTACTCTGCTATCTTCAAATGACTCATTCCAAGGCTGAGAGTAAAGTATCACAGACTTTCCCTCTTCAAGCATGCTTTTTGCATTAAGAGGAGAGTCATCAATAAAGACATCATAATCTAGTTGTGATTTTTCTATCCCTTCTAATACACCAATATAATTTTTGAAATTTATTTTATGTAGTTTGAGCCAGTTTTTTACATCATTGTGAGTAGATTCTTCCCTAGCGGTAACAATATCAACGGTGCCAAGACTTGACAATTTGGCAGTAGCAGATGCAATATTGTTTTCAGTTAAAGGAATATCTTCCCATGTTTTCCAGCAAATTGAAAGCTCATTGTAAAAATCAAATTTGTCGATTCCATGATTTTTCCAAAAATCCCATTCAGATATTTGAGATTTTAGTATCGTTGGTCTTATTTTGTTGTTATACAATAACCAAGATGCAATGACATCAGCTAGAACTCCATCCACATCAAGCGCTATTTTCAATGTTATTAACTCCCGTTAAAACTATCTTTTAGTTCTTCAAGTAATTTACGTTGATGTTTGTCTACCTTTGTTGGTATATTAATAACAAGTCGAACATATTGATCTCCTTTACCTCTTCCACTCTGACGAGGAAGTCCTTTTCCTTTTAGTTTAATTATTGTATTTGGTTGACTTCCAGATTCTACTTCAAGCTTTTCTTGTCCCTCTAGTGTTTCAACTAGGATATTTTTTCCCAATGTTGCATCAATCATTGAGATGTTCGTATCATAGAAAATATCAGCACCGTCTCTTTTGAATTTATCATGCGGTTTTACTCTAATTCTAACGATTAGATCACCATTTGCACCATTTTGAATGGACTCTCCCTCGCCTGGAATTCTATATTCCCCATCTTCTACTCCAGGCGGAATGTCAAATGAAAATTTCTTTGTCGCTTTTTGTTTTCCAACTCCTTTGCAATTTGAACATGGTCTTTCTATGATTTTACCTTGACCTCTACAAGTATTACATGGTTGTACAGTTACAAATGTAGAAAATCCACTACTACGTGATGTTCTAACTTGGCCGTGTCCATTACACACAGAACATGTTCTCACAGATGTACCAGGAGTACAACCTGATCCGTTACAAGCATCACAATTTATCAGTCTAGGTAAATCAATTTCTTCTTTTTTTCCCTTGAAGGCTTCTTCCAATGTCAATGTAGTTTCATACATAAGATCAGAGCCCCTTGCTCTCCCTGATCCTCCAAAATCAAATCCTCCAAATCGGAATCCTCCTCCACCTCTACCAAAGATAGATTCAAAAATAGAATCAAAACCGCCGCCGCCAAAAATATCTTCAAAGTTGGCTCGTGAGCCCTGGAATATATCATCAGTACTATATTTTCCATCTACGCCAGCGTGTCCATATGTGTCGTAGATTTTACGTTTTTCAGAATCAGATAATACCGCGTAGGCTTCTGAAATCTCTTTAAAGTGTTCAGCTGCATCGGGAGACTTGTTTTTATCAGGATGGAATTTCAGAGCAAGTTTTCTATATTGTGATTTTATTTCATCTGCAGCAGATGCCTTTGAGACTCCCAGAACCTCATAATAATCACGTTTAGCACTCATAATAATTCAATTAGATTATTCCCTTGTATAAAGATCAGTTTGGTGAGTTGCTTGCATCTTGTCCGGTTGCACTAGGTCCATTTTGTGTGGTTGTCTCTGGTCCACTTTGTCCGGTTGCTCCAGGTGGAGGTGTAGCGTTTTTGTAAAGTTCTGTGCTAATATCGTTTATCAGTTTTGTTAACAGATCAAGTTTTGGTTTTATCTCTTCAATTCCTTTATCAAGAACATCTTTCAGCTCTTTCATAGCGTTACTTACTTGAACACCTTGTTCTTGTGATATCTTGTCTTTTTGTTGACTGATCAAAGTTTCTGCTGCATAGATAGATTGTTGCGCTTCATTTTTGATCAAAACTTCTTCCTTTTTCTTTTTATCTTGTTCAGCAAAAAGTTCAGCATCTTTTGTCATCTTTTCAATGTCTTCTTTAGCAAGTTTTGTACTTGCAGAAATTGTTATTTTTGCTTCTTTTTGTGTTGCTAGATCTTTTGCTGCCACATTTAGTATACCGTTTGCATCAATATCGAATTTGACTTCAATTTGTGGAATACCCCTTGGTGCAGGAAGAATTCCAGAGAGATTAAAGCTTCCAAGTGACACATTATCTGCAGCCATTGGTCTTTCTCCTTGTACTACATGTATGGTTACAGCAGTTTGATTATCTGCAGCAGTAGTGAAAACTTTACTCTTAGAAGTAGGAATTGTGGTATTTCTGTCAATTATGGGTTCTCGTAATCCACCAAGCACCTCTAAACCAAGAGTAAGAGGAGTTACATCCAAAAGTACAATATCGCTTGTAACTTCACCACCAATGATTCCTGCTTGAACAGCCGCTCCCAATGCAACTGCTTCCATTGGATCTATTCCTGCTTCAGGTTCTTTTCCCATCAAATTGGCTACAAATTTCTTGACTAGAGGAATTCTAGTAGGACCACCAACTAGAATGATTTTACTAACATCTGCAGGAGTAAGCTTTGCATCTTCCATGGATTTTGTAACAGAAGGTCTGCATCTTTCCACTATAGGATTTATGAGTTCCTCAAATTTTGCTCGAGTTATTTTTAATTCGAGGTTTTTCGGTCCAGAAGATTGGTCATAAGATATGAATGGTAGGTTGACATCAGTTTCAAATATTGAAGACAGTTCAATTTTTGCTTTTTCAGCAGCTTCTCTTACTCGTACCATAGCTGCACTATCTTTAGAGATATCAACACCAGATGTTTTTCTAAAACTATCAACAACATAATCAATCAAAACCTTATCCATATCTGTACCACCAAGCTGTGTATCGCCAGAAGTACTCATAACTTCAAAAACACCACCACCCATTTCCATTATAGTTACATCTAGTGTTCCTCCACCCAAGTCAAACACCATAATTTTCATATCTTGCTTTAATTTGTCTAAACCAAAGGCAAGTGCAGCGGCAGTAGGTTCATTTATTATTCGTACAACATCAAGACCGGCAATCTGTCCAGCGTCTTTGGTTGCTTGTCTTTGATTATCATTAAAATACGCAGGTACTGTGATTACTGCTTTCTCGACCTTCTCTCCAGTAAATGCCTCAGCGTCTCGCTTTATTTTTTGTAAGATAAATGCAGAGATTTGTTGAGGCTTGTACTCTTTATCATAAATTTTAAAAAAATGATCTGTTCCCATCTTTCTCTTTGCCGCTACCACTGTACCTTCAGGATTAGTTACTGCTTGTCTCCTGGCCGGTTCACCAACTATGAGTTGACCATCTTTTGTGAGTCCAACAACAGAAGGAAACGCTTTTCCTCCGACGGTAGTTCCTTCAGATGCAGGAATAAGAGTAGGTTTTCCGCCCAGCATAACTGCAGCAGCAGAATTACTTGTTCCCAAATCAATACCAATAATTTTAGCCATTTGTATTCATCTCTTTAATATCTCTCTTAGATATTTCCACTAAGGTTGGTCTAATAACTCTGTCCTTCAAAATATATCCTTTACGAAGTTCTGCAGTAATTGTGTTATCATCTAATGTTAAATCTTCTTTTACAGATATTGCTTCATGTAATTTAGGGTCAAAGATCTCGCCAACAGATTCAATAGGTTTTACTCCGAATTCTATTAGAAATGTATCCATATTTTTTAAAATAGCATCCAAACCGTCTGTATTCGTATCTTGTTTTGACAAAGCATCTTTTGCACGTATAAAATCATCATATATTCCAAGGAATTTTAGAATAATTCCATCTGTGATTGAATTTACACGATTCTGAATATCAATTTCTGATCGTTTCTTGAGATTTTCAAAATCTGCAAGTAAGTATTGAATTTTTTTTTCACAAGATGAGACTTTATCTTTTTCTTGTTCTAGTTGAACTTTTATTGTCTCAACAAGTTGTTGCTCAGATTTTATTTCATCATCATTTTTATCATGATATTCTTGATCTTCTTTTAAATCATTTTGAGATACGTCATGCATGTCAGACAATTCTATATTATTTTTAAAACATTACCCTTATTATAATATCTCACAAAGAGGATTTGTTTTAATTACAATAACATCAGAGTCTTTTCCATTTTTGGTTATCTTATCATAATCAAATTTTGAACATGCTACTATGATGGTTGTTTTGTCGCTATGGAAAATATCTAATTCTGGTCCTTGATGTATCTCAACATCACCTATGTAATCACGTAGTTTTGTTACAAGAGAGTTTAACATATCCACTTTATCGCCTCTCATTTCATAGGAATCCTGAGTCCATACTAAAACTACTTTTGTTCTGCTTGCCTTTAGTTCATTTTTCTTCAATGTGGAACGAATTTCGTCAATTAGTCTCTTAACATAACCTTCAATTCCCTTTATGCTGCCATTTACCAGATACATCATAGTACCTGCCCCTTCCACAGATGTACCAAGTGATCTCAAATCATAGAGTCCATTTGTCATATCATCAAGAAATAGATCATTATATTCAGTCAAAACTAGATCATTTCTTGTCTGTGAATCTTGTGCAAACTTGGAAACTTCTAGAACACTAGATAAACTTGCAAATTGAGTTAGAATCTTAATGGCATGCAAAATTTCAGCTGAAGATATAGATACAAACTTTTTTCCCTTTTTGTCAGATTCAAGCAATTTGGAAAGTTTGTCATCATCTTTTCCATTAAATGAACCAATAATTTCTGGAGTATTATTTTTTGAAAGAGGATAATAAAAATATGATATGCTTTTACCCATCTCAAGACCAGAAACATGTTCAAGTAGAGAAATAGTTTCATTATTTCCTCCTATGCCAGTTGGAAGATTGTAAATTACTGATCCACCTTTCTTTATTGACGACGTTGCATCTTTGAATTTTGAATGGATTTCCATTTTAGCTTCCTGACCTGTTTTTCTTATGCGTGGAGCAAAAAAAAGATACTCAGCATGAGATATTGCAACATCTATTGGTTCAACACCCAAAAGTGGTTCATCTTCTTTTAACGATATCACGTTAGGATAGGTCTTGGCAATTTCTGCTTTTAGAGAAATTGCCATATGTGCCGATTCATCAACAATGAAGACATCAGCTCCTTTTACTGCCATTTGGCAAGCAATCGAATATCCTTCAGTACTTAAGCCATATACAACAATTTTCGTTGCAACCAAACCATCCGGACTATGAGTACGGGCTAAGAAAAACTTTTTCCACCCTCAAATTATATCAAAAATGTTTGAAAATCTGGTTTGACATTTTGACGCCTAAACAACTGCTTTTCTTTGCTCCAATGGTAAGCAAATTGAGTAAAAATCACAAAATACTATGTACTTCAAGAAATTATCGTGAAGTTGTTGAATTATCCAAGATAAAAAACATAAATCTCAAATTAATTGGAAAACATGGAGGTTCTACCAAAGATGGGAAACTTCATTCAAGCATACAAAGGATGAATCATCTTTTGAATGAGGTAGTAAAATTTGCTCCAGATATGACCGTTAGTTTCTGCTCTCCTGAAGCTGCACGAATTTCCTATGGAATAGGCATTAAGCATATTGCATTCTCAGACTCTCCTCATGCAGAAGCAGTAATGAGACTTTCAGTCCCATTAGTACAAAAACTTCTCATTCCTTGGGTCATACCCAAGAATGAGTTTGTCAAATATGGAATTTCAAAAAATGATATCACTCATTACAAAGCTATTGATGCTTCTGTAATAGTAAAAGAAAAATCGAGAATTGAAAAAATAAATGTAGATAGAAGCAAGAAGACGATTGTAATTAGACCAGAAGAAACAAAAGCGGCATATATTTTAGGAAAGACTGAAAGTGATAACATAATTTATGAAATAAGTAAAGGGGACAAACCTTACAATGTAATAGTATTAGCAAGATATGCCTCACAAAAAAATAGACTCAAAGAAAAATTTGGTAAAAAGGTTATTGTTATGGATAAAGTTGTAGATGGAAAATCACTTCTTAAGATTACAGATCTTTTTGTTGGTTCAGGAGGAACCATGACTGCAGAATCTGCATTAATGGGAGTTCCAACCATATCATATGATGCAGCACCAAACTATATTGAGAAATATCTTGTACGTATAGGACTTGTAAAAAGAGAAACAAATCCAAAGAAAATTTCTGTTTTGATCAAAAAAATGTTAAATGAGAACAAAACAAATGGGAAGAAAGTCAGAATGGTTCTAAATTCAATGGAAGATCCTTACCTGAAATTAACTGAAATTATAAAGAAAATATAGATTTCAGAAAAAATTTGTTTATGCATTAACTAATTTTTTATATAACGCAATAGCAGAATTTTCATCTTTTTCTCCTACAATTACAGCTGAACCACGTTTTAGAAAACTAACATATACATCATTAGAAGAAATTGATAATCCAAGCTCACCTTGATTTTGCACTTTGAAACCTTTCTCAGATGCCATGTTAGTTATCTTTGGAACGTCAATCTCAACCATTGTTGTAGGAGTAATAGAAAATGTACGCTTTCCTCTATTGCGTCCACATAGTTCTTCTATAATGAGTTCTTGAATTGGCAATTCTTCATGTTTGCCTGAACCACATTCTGGACATTCATCTACCTTGCTGAAAGATGCCGTATTGAAATCTAGATTATCAAGATCAATGTAGAGTAACTTATTTGCCAGTGTTGGAGTTCTTCCGATTAGGACCTTTACTGCCTCTGCAACCTCAATTCCACCAACAATAGAGAGTATGGATGGATGAACTCCTTCTGTACTACACGTAGGCATTGAATTTTCATCCAGTGATGGAAATATGCAATGATAACATGCGGTTTGATGTGGAAGTATTGTAAACACTTGTCCTGAAACTCCCACTGCTGCCCCTGTCACAAATGGAATATTTTTTTTGATACAAGCCTTGTTAAGAGAATATCTAGCATTAACACTATCAAGTGCATCAATTACAACATCACATCCTTCTACTACATCTAATGCGGTATAGTCATTTACAGAAACAGGTAATGCCTCAATTATTACGTCAGAGTTCATTTTTTTTAGTTTTCTTGCAGCGACTTCAACTTTGACTTGGCCAACATCAGATTCATCAAACATTGTTTGTCTATGTAGATTTGACAATTCTATTACATCCCTATCAACAATTCGTATCGTGCCTATTCCCATAGCAACTAATCGTGTCACTATAGGATTACCCAGTCCACCTACTCCAACAACACATGCTTTTGACTTTTTTAGCTTGAGTTGACCTTCATAGCCAATTTCTTCCAACATTACTTGTCTTGAATATTTTTCAAGATCTCTACTTGAAAGCTCAGAGCCACCCGCTACTGCTGGCAACACGTAAATCTCATCCCCATCTTTTAGGGCAGTTTCCATACCTCCAGAAAATCTCATATTTTTTCCATTTATGTATATGTTGATAAGTGATCTAGGAGAACCATCAGGATTAAGAACTCGTCTTTTAAATTCATCACCTAACTGTTCTGCAATTTTAGCAAACGCTTCAGAAAGGGTAGATGCTATCAAATCTAGTTTTTTCTCTCCCCCACCTTTGTTCAATACAGAAGGAATTGTGAATTTGATATTTGCCATTTATTTCACCAATGCCAAGATTTTACTAACATCAGCCTGCATTACTTGAGGCTTTTTTAGTACTTCCATCATAACTTCTGTTGTCTTCAATCCATTACCAGTAACATAACATACAGTAAGATCATTTTTGTCAATTTTTCCTTCGTCTACCATTTTTTTCAATACGGCTATAGAGACACCACCTGCTGGCTCTGTGAATATACCCTCAGTTTTTGCTAACAACAATATAGCATCCAAAATTTCTTTGTTGTTTGATTCTTCAGCAAAACCATTGTATTGTTTTAGGCGTCGTAATACATACTGACCATCACCAGGATCACCTATCGCTAAACTTTTAGCTATTGTATCCGGTATTTCCACAGGAGTCACTTCTGAAAGATTTTTCTTGAAAGCATCAACAATTGGCGCACATCCATGAGGTTGAGCTGCAATCATGTGCATATTAGAGACTTGATTGATCAGTGAGACATGTTCCAACTCTTCAAATCCTTTACAAATAGCATTTAACATAGCTCCACTTCCAACTGGTACAATAAGTTGGTCTGGTACTTTCCATTCAAGTTGTTCTGCCACTTCATAAGCTAGTGTTTTAGATCCTTCAACATAGTAAGAACGCATGTTTATGTTTACTATTCCTATTCCTTTGCTGTCACCTATCTGTGCAGCAATTCGATTTGCGTCATCATATGTTCCATCAACGGAGATAAAATTAGCACCATAAGAGAGAGCTTGCGTTATCTTTGCATGTTCAATGTCACTTGGCGCAAATATGTAACAAGGAAAGTCACCTTTTGCAGCATGAGCGGCAGTGGCTGATGCAAGATTTCCTGTTGATGCACATCCTACAGCAGATAAACCAAATTCTTTTGCTTTTGACACAGCTACACCTGCAGGTCTATCTTTAAATGAAAATGTTGGATTTACAGAATCATTTTTTACATATAGATTATTCAGACCTAGCGCTTTACCTAATTTTTCTGCTTTAATCAGAGGAGTCATTCCAGCGCCTATACTAACTATATTAGATTTTGATTCAATTGGTAAAAGTTCATGATATCTCCAATAGGTGTGCTCTCTATTTGAGAAAGTATTCTTGTTTACAGATGGAAAATCATAACATACGTCAAGAGGACCAAAGCATTCTTCACAAATATACTTGAATGTGGGAGCATATTCTTTCTTACACTCTCTACATTGTAGAAATTTTATTTTTCCCAAGACAATTCTGACTTTACAAAATAGTACATAAAAAATCCTAATATTAATTTAAGTGACACTTAATTTATAAATCAAGAAGATTAAGTGAAAATTAATACAAATTCAGTGGTAATTTTAAAAAAGATCCATCAACAAAAGAGGTCACAACTTGGAAATTTCGTAAATTAAGAGATTTTATGAATTTTTTACAATTAGAAGAAATATTAATGATAGCATCAAAATGAAACTCGAAAATTGAAAATAAAAGAAAGATCAAAGAAGAAGAAACATACTGGAAAAATAATTGCATTAATCATCATAGCAGGCATAGTTGCAGTTGGAGTTTATTCGTATTATCATCAAAAAGAATTAGAAGCACAACAATGGAAATGGGTTGTTTCAGGCCCATTTTCAATTAATAAAAATCAGTACAAACTAGGAGAGAATATTTTCATGATAGTAAGTGGTTTACAGCCAACAGAAGTCGGAGAAATTGATGTCGTAGATCCAAAGGGAGATACGTATAGTAAAATACCATTTAATGGGACCATGAAATCTAATTTTAAACAATTTTTTAAACCACAAACTGAAAGAACACTTGCATTATGCAATGCCACACAACTCGTAGGTAATTGGAACATAGTATTCAAAGGAGTCCCTTACAAATCAATACCATTTGAGATAGTAAATGAGTATATTCCAGGAGAAGAAAATGGTGAAGGTTTAGCACCTGTGCCTAAAGGATTAGATCCGTGCTAGAATTATTTTTCTAGTATATTGTGAAAACACATTCTTTCCCCAGTATGACACGCAGGTCCACTGGGTTCTACTAGATACACAACTGCATCCGAATCGCAATCTACCAAGATTTCCTTTACCTTTTGTACATTACCTGATTCTTCTCCTTTCATCCACAGTTTATTTCGTGATCTGCTCCAAAACCATGAGTTGCCAGTTTTTTGTGTAAGTTCAAGAGATTCTTTATTTGCATATGCAAGAGTCAGAACTTCTTTAGAGTTGATATCCTGAACAATTACAGGTACAAGACCATCACTTTTTGCAAAATCAATATCTTCTATCTTTTTATTCATTATGGTATCCTTTACTTAAGAGCCCTATTTTTCTGTTATAGTCTAACGGGGACTCCGTTTTCTTTAAGGTATTCTTTTACTCTGTCCACAGAGTGAGTCTTATAATGAAATATTGATGCAGCCAGTGCAGCATCCACATTAGTTTGTAAAAATACATCAAGCATATGTTTTGGCTTACCACACCCACCTGATGCTACAACAGGTATATTCACAGCGTTTACTATTTCTTTTATGAGTTGAATATCATATCCTTCCTTTGTCCCGTCCATGTCTATACTTGTTAACAGGATCTCACCTGCACCACGTCTTTCAACTTCTTTTGCCCATTCTATAGCATCAAGATTTGTGGGAGTTTTTCCACCATAAATGTAAACTTCAAACCAAAACTTTTTTGAATCAGATGTAAAGATATGTCTGTCTTCTTTTAGTTCATAATTACGTCTCACATCCATGGCTATTACCACACATTGTTTACCAAAGATTCCCATCAATTTTGTTATTATCTCAGGATTTTTTACGGCACCTGTATTAATAGCAACTTTATCAGCACCACTAAGAAGAATATCTCTTGCATCTTGTAAGGTTTTAACACCTCCACCCACAGTAAATGGAATGTCAATCACTTGTGCAACTTTTTGTACAAGACTTTTGATTGTCTCTCTTTGTTGTTCAGAAGCTGTAATATCAAGAAAAACTAGCTCATCTGCTCCCTCTTGGCTATATTTTTCTGCAAGTAAAACAGGATCTCCTGCATCTTTTATTGATTTAAAATGCATTCCCTTTACCACTCTTCCATTATCTACATCAAGACAAGGGATCACTCTTTTGGTTAAAGTCATGCTAGTGTCTTAACCTCCTCTATCGATATTTTTCCATCATATAATGCCTTACCAAGAATCACACCGACTGCACCACATTTTTTTACATTTACAATATCTTGTAGATTAGATATTCCTCCACTTGCAATTACACTTGTATTTTTTATATTACATGATTTTTGTAAGGAATCAAGATCTGGGCCGTGTAATGTTCCATCTCTTTCTACAGTAGTTATAAGAAACTGAGAATATCCAAGTCTTACAAAATTTTCGATTCCCTCGATAAGTTCTATGCCCGTACTTTCTTTCCATCCGCTTATCACAATTTTACCATTCATTTGATCTGCAGATATCACAATTCTTTCTTCTCCGAATTTTTGTGATACTTCCTCCAAGACTTTTTTATTTTTAAAGGCAATAGTTCCAAGAACTACTTTGGAAGAAAATTGTAATGTATCTTCTATTATTTCCTTTGTGCGTAGTCCACCAGCAGCTTCAATAGGTATAGAAACTGATTCAGCAATTTTTTTAATTATTTGAAGATTTGAACCCATTCCAAGTGTAGCATCCAAGTCTACCACATGAAGCATGTCAGCACCTGCTTTTTCCCATTTTTTTGCCATTCCAATAGGATCAGAACTGTATACGGTCTTGTTTTTCGGGTCTCCTTTTACTAGTCGTACTACTTTATTGTCCATGATATCAATAGCAGGAATTACTTTCACTTTTTACACACTCGTAAAAAGTTTTTAATCATGATGGAGCCAACTTTGCCAGACTTTTCAGGATGAAATTGTGTTCCAAATAACGTTTGATTCTCAATCACAGCAGGTACACTGATTCCATAATCAGAATCTGCCTTGATAATACCATCATTTTTTGGCTTTACTCGGTAGGAATGAACAAAATAAACCCATGAACCTTCCTTTACTCCCTCTAATAATACACTTGATTGTTTTATCTGAAGATCATTCCAACCCATATGTGGTATCTTGAATTTATTGGGTAGAAGAATTACTTCACCATCTAAAATTCCTAATCCTCCCAACTTTCCTTCTTCGCTTCGCTCAAAGAACATCTCCATTCCCAAACATATGCCCAATACAGGAACTTGATTCTTCACCAAATCATGGAACGCAATTTTTGAAGTATCAAGACTCTTTATAGCTGGATCAAAGTTTCCCACTCCAGGCAAAAGTAACCCAGAATAGTTTTTTATTTTTTTTAGATCAGTTATGATATCTACTTCTGCCTCATTTTTTTCCAATGATGATTTGAGACTAAATATGTTCCCTGCCCCGTAATCAAATATTGCTACTTTGACCATTACATAGCACCCTTTGTACTTGGGATTCCTTTCTGCTTACCATCATAACCTGCCGCGGTTCTCCAAGCTACTGCAAATGCTTTTATCGCTGCCTCAATCTTGTGGTGATCATTTTCTCCATATTTTACAGACACGTGCATACAGATGTTCAGATTCTGAGCCAGTGATCGGAAAAAGTGTTCAAGATCCTCTTTTGAAATTTCTTCTATTTGATTTCTTATGATAGACAAGTCGATTCTCTGGTATTGTCTTTTGATAAGATCTAGTGATGCTTCTGCAAGAGATTCATCCATTGGTACTGAAGCATGACCAAATCTTACAATTCCAACTCGATTACCCAGAGATTGATCCATTGCATTTCCAAGTGCTATAGCTGCATCTTCTATTAGGTGATGATCTATTCCGTCCATTGATTTTGCATTCAATTTCAGGTCTAACATGGCATGTTTAGACAAGGATGTAATGAGGTGATCAAGAAATGGCAAACCTGTTTTAACAGAAATTTTTCCAGTTCCATCCAGATTTACCTCAACTATCACCTCGGTTTCCTTAGTTTTCCTATTGATGTGTGCTTTTCTAGATTTCATTAAAATCCCCGAGTAGAGAAGGGGCTTATGCCTCAACTAGATTTAATGTCTTCGGAATTAGATCTATTGATTTGACTATAATATCCGCATTGTTGTTCTCAAATAGAGATTTTTTTGCTTCAGGATCCTTGCTAGTGCCATATACACCACAAAATATTGTCGATATACCAGATTCATCTGCCTTGCGTGCCATGATATAGTCTTCCATAGAGTCGCCCACATATAGTGAGTTATTTCCATTCATACCCTTTATCGTAGATATAAGAGAGTGAGGGTTTGGTTTTGCCATTTCGCGCGGTTCGTCTTCGAGAAATTTGGAATTACTCAGATCAAATTCATTGAATAGATCTTTTAGAGAATATTTTGCAGACAGATTACCTCTACCTGTCACAATAGCAATTTTCTTGTCAAATTTATCATGCAGTTTTCTTACAAGATCTCGATTTAAGAGCACAATATCATTTTCGATCAATCCAAGACCATCAAAAAACTGTGGTTTTTTCTTATAGAGTTGCAGATATAATTCAGAACCATAAAATATTTCATCAAATATTGAAGAGAGTAGATTTTGAAATTTTTTACCTGGGTATGCTAGTTTTTCTCGAATATCAGAGATATCAACCTTGAGGGCATTCAAATATTTTTCAACTGATTTTATTCCAGTTTGATCTGCATTTTCAATTACTTTGATGATAAACTTGGAGAAAGGTTCGTTTCTTTTCTTTGCAGCAACAACCGCAAGTATTAATGCATATGTCACGTCAATTTCATCATTAAAACCTCCACTAGCCTTGAAACCTTCTATTAATTTTGTTGTCACTAGGTCAGATTCATTGACTTGGGCCATTTCTTTTATAATAAAATCTACAGTTTTTTTTATGGTCAGATCATAAGAATTGGACACATCTATTAGAACTCCATCACAATCAAACACTATAGAATCTAGTTTTTTTATCTTCTCAATTTTTGTTGGATCTATTATGATCCCCTCTTCTATTTCCTTTAAAGTCAATTCAATAAATCCCGTATAGCAGTAAGAAATCTAGAATTCATCTCTTGTGAGCCTATTGTAACCCGCAGACAGCCCTCATGTGAGCCAATTTTACCAAGGTTCTTTATCGATATACCTTGTTCAATGAGTGCTTTGTAAATTCGTTGACCAGAACCACCAGTAGCAAAGAGAACAAAATTCGCTTTAGAGTCAAATACCTCAAATATCTTCATTTGTTGAAGATTTGTAATAATTCGTGAACGTTCCGTCTTGACAAGATTTGCAACATCTGTGAAATGTTTTGATTGCTGTAAGGCTATTACACCAGCTTCTATTGCCAAGGTATTCAATGGATAAGGATATTGAATTATTCTTGTGAAGATATCAATTATTTTTTCGTTTGCTATGAAATATCCTATACGGAGCCCAGCCAATCCAAATGATTTTGATAGGGTTCTGAGTACAATCAGATTATTCACCTTCTTCGTCATTTCTACAATCGAATAATCAGAGAATTCCACATACGCTTCATCTATGATTACAAGACCCTTGAATTCTCGAATCAGCCTTTCAAGATCTTTTTTCTGAAATTGGAATCCAGTTGGGTTATTTGGCGTATCAAGATAAAGAATATTGGCTTTCTTGGAATTTGACAAAAATTTTTCCAGATTAAGTGTCATATTCTTATCAAATGGAATTTTTATTGTAGGAATAGAATACAATTTACATCGTTCTTCAAAGAACCCAAAGGTTGGATCCGATGTCAGAATTTTAGTATCTTTAGAAGTAAAATTACTCAAAAAAAGATCAATTATTTGATCAGAACCGTTTCCAACACCTATCATTTCTTTTGGCATTCCAATGTATTTTGATATATTTTGAACTAATTTTTCTGTCCCACCTAATGGATATTCTCGTACATCCATGTTTTCTTTTGCTGTGTTTATCACTTTTTCAATAAATTCTTGAGATATGGCATAATTTTCATTTGAGTCAAGTTTTATTACATTAGAGTATTTTTCAGGTTTCTTGTAACCTGAAAGTTTAGAATATTTTTCTAATTCTTTTTCAAACCAGTCTTTTTTCATGATAATCTTCCCCTTACTGCTTCATAGTGATTTGGTAAACCCTCTGCTTCTGTTAGTGCTTGCATGTATTTTGAGATTTTTTTCAAGGCAAGTTCAGATGATTCTATTTGAGTTTGTATTTTCATGTAATCTAACACTCCTAATGAGCCACGAGTTCTTCCAAATCTATTAGTTGGAAGTATGTGATTTGATCCTAACAGGTAATCACTTGCTGATGAGGGAGTATTCTTCCCTATTAACACCAACCCAGCTGATTTTATTTTGTTTGCCAGTTGTTGTGGTTTTTTTGTGATTATTTCAAGGTGTTCAGGTGCAAGTCTGTTTGTAAAGTCTATCATTTGTTGTTCAGTATTACAAATAGCAATGAATCCATTTTTTCGCAAGCTTTCTTCAACAATAACAGATCTCTTTATTATTTTGATTTTTTTCTGTAATGACTCAAGTACCATGTTTTTTAATTTTGAGGAGTTTGTAATTAGACAACACATAGTATCAGGACTATGTTCTGCCTGAGAAATCAGATCAAGAGCAACAAGTTCCGCATCAGCAGTAGAGTCTGCAACTATGGCAAGCTCGGTAGGACCTGCAACCATATCAATTGAAACTATTTCACTTAGTAACAATTTTGCAAGGGTTACAAATGCACCTCCAGGTCCAACTATCTTGTCTACTGCTGGAATTGATTCAGTACCATATGCCAAGGCTGCAATGGCTTGGGCACCACCTATTCTATAGAACTCATCTACGCCACAAATGTCTGCAGCTACAAGTGTCAGTGGATCTATCTTGCCTTTTTCGTTAGGAGGAGACACTGCTATTATTTTCTTCACACCAGCGACCTTTGCTGGAATAACAGACATGACAACAGTGCTAGGATATCTTGCCTTTCCCCCAGGAATATAACAGCCTACAATATCAATTGGTAAAAACGCTTTTTTTATTACAACGCCATCCAGTGTTATTGATACATTTTGTAGTTTTTTTCGTACAGCATTTTCAGATTTTTCTAATCTTGTTTTTGCAAGTTTAATTCCAGCGATTTGTTCTTTTCCAACCTTTGAATATGCTGACTTGATTTCTTGTGGAGTGATTTTTAATGAATGAATTTTTACCCCACTGAATTTTGTTTCATATTTCCTAAGAGCAGCATCTTTTTGTTTTTGCACATCAGATATGATGGATAACACTTTTTGTCTTACATCATTGCTTGTTTTTGGTCGCACAGATTCTATAATAGAATCCATGTCTTGAGCATCTATGATTCGCATCAACTTTCCTCATCACGTTTTATCTCCTCAAGT
The DNA here is from genome assembly GCA_900065925.1 of Nitrosotalea devaniterrae. GTDB lineage: Archaea > Thermoproteota > Nitrososphaeria > Nitrososphaerales > Nitrosopumilaceae > Nitrosotalea > Nitrosotalea devaniterrae. The sequence goes on from LN890280.1 coordinate 1,647,789, forward strand.
GCAAGTATTTGTTTTGGTTCATGCACTACTAAACCTTGAGCAATCTTTCGTAATTTTGGAATCATTTTGTGGAATTCGGATTTTGGAATCACGGTATTGATGCCGTACCATCCTTTTTCGCTCAACGGACTCACTGTTGGACGTTTGAGAGAAGGTAAGTCATGCAATAATTTGTCAAGATGTTCTTCTTTTACATTTAGGAATAAGTGAAGGTATTTTTTCCCTTCAACTGCACCTCTCAACATAGTTACTATGTCATAAATTTTTTCTCGTTTTGATTTATCTTTAAGTGATGCTTTATTTGCAATCAGTACTGCAGAAGATTCCATCACAGTTTCAATTATCTTTAATTGGTTTTGTGTAAGTGTAGTACCAGTCTCTGTGACATCTATAATAGCATCTACATCCTCTGGAGGTTTTGCTTCGGTTGCACCAAAGGAAAGAAAGATCTGGATGTTTTTGTTAGAACCTTGACTTAACCAAGGAGTTACAATAATTGGTTGCTTTGAACCATAAAGTTTCTTATAGTTTTTACACTGCATGAGGAATTTAGCTGTTGTGTTTAGATACTCTGAAGAAATTCTTAGTATTTTTTTCTTCTTTGCATAAGACAGTATCATATCATCTAATGATTTGAAATTATAAGAATCAGGTATTGCAATTACAAGTTTTATCTTACCATATTCTAAGTCAAGAAGTATCTCAACATCAGAATTTGTTTCCTTGACCCAATCCCTTCCGGTTATACCTACATCATATAGACCAGCAAATACCAAATTTGGGATTTCTTGGGGTCGTAGCATTTTAACCGAAATCTGTGGATCATCTAACATGACACGATAGGTTCTTTCTCTCCTAACTACTCGTGTCCATGATCTTTCAAGTATCTTAAAAGTCGCTTCTTCTATGCTTCCTTTTGGAACAGCAAATTTTACTAAAGCCAATGTAGTCCTAGAAAACTTCTTTGGATATATATTTAGTCGCCTAGAGATTCTCTAGAATTTCCTTTGCCCTAGTTACCGAGATGTTTCCCTCCCCAATCATTTGATTTATCACATGAGCCATCTTTTCTTGCGGAACACCAGCACTTGCGGCTATGTTTTGCGCATGAAGTTTCATATGTCCTTTTTGTATTCCTTCTGAAGCCAATGCTCTTATGGCACTAAGGTTTTGTGCGAGACCTGCAGCACCAATTATACAAGCTAATTCACGTGCAGACGTAACACCTAGAATTTTTACACATGTTTTTATCATAGGATGAACATTTACGATTCCACCAACAATTCCTACTGACATTGGTACTTCGATTTCTCCAACTAGATTTCCATCTTTGTTCTTTTTCCATTTTGTAAGTGAAGTATAACTGCCACATCGTGATGCATATGCGTGTGCTGCTGCTTCTATTGCTCTGGTATCTTGTCCAGTAGAATTTGCAACTGCAATAATTCCATTCATTATTCCTTTATTGTGAGTGACAGCTCTGTAAGGATCATTTGCAGCAAACTGATAGGCCAAAATTATGTTATTTACTATATCCTCTCCACCTAATTCCTCTTTGCCAAATACAGCTTTGCCCTTTACCAATCGTTTTGTTGAATAATTAGATAATATTTTCAAAATTACTCTTCCGCCGGTTATTTTTTCAATCAATGGTGCAATTGCTTCACACATGGTGTTAGTTACATTAGCACCCATTGCATCACCTACATCTATCAAGATCTCAACAATAAGCATCGAACCTGATTCTGTTACGATTTCTTTACATGAAACTTCCTTTGCTCCTTTTCCCATTTTTGAAAGAGTTTTACTTTTGGAGTTTGCTATAACAAGAATTTCTTTTGATTTTTCCATTACATTAGAAATAGCAGATTTTATATCGACATTTACAACTTGAACTTGACCAACACTATACGATTCATCAGCTTCCATAGTAAATCCACCATGCTTTCTTGCAATCTTGGCTGCCTTTGATGCAGCAGCAATCACTGAGGGTTCTTCTATAACCATCGGAATTAGATAGTCCTTGTCATTTATTTTGAAATTTGTTGCTATTCCAAGTGGATATGACATAATACCAATTGCGTTTTCAACCATATTGTTTGCTTGTTCAAAGTTGATACCTCCTGCACCTTTTAGAATTTGAATATCATCTCTTGATAGATTTGAGAATGACTCTAATGCCTTTAGTTTTTCTTCCCTAGTCTTTTCATGAAATTTTGGAATTGACGAATCACTCAATCTACTTAACAACCCTCAATAGTTTATCATCATTTTTGTCTGGAAATCCTTGCCCATCTGTGTTTCCCGTAAGTATGTACAGGTAGTTATCAGGTCCTACCCCAACCTCGCGAATTCTGCCCAATCCATCCAATATGATCTTCTGTGATGTAACATTACCATTAGAAATAGGAAGTTGGTATAAGATATTACCACGTAGAGTAGCAAGTATGAGGCTATTTTTGAAATCAAGATTTCCTGATCCATAATAAGCAATTCCTGCAGGTTCTATGCTGATATTATAGCAATTAAGAGCAGACTGGTATTCCTTTGAACCGGAGCATTCTTGATTTGGCCAGCCATAGTTTTTGTCTTCCTTGATGATGTTTATTTCATCATTTTTTGTAGGTCCTTCTTCAGTCTCATAGAGATTTCCTTGATCATCCCATGCTAGACCTTGAGGATTTCTATGGCCAAGAGAGTATACAGGTGAATTTGGATCTGGATTATCACTTGGAATAGAACCATCATCATTTAATCGTAATATTTTTCCAGCAAGTGAGACTAGATCCTGAGCAGCGTTCTCATCTGTTGCATCACCTGTACCTATGTAGAGTTTTTTATCTGGGCCAAATTTGATTACACCACCATCATCAAATTCTGCACCTGGAATTTTATCCAATATTACCTTTGCATCTACGATCTTATCACTAGATTCTGTAATTCGTAGTACTTTATTCCATAGTTTGTCTCCATCTTTGTATGTATAGTAAATGTAAATGAAATGATTCTTTACAAAATCCGGATGCGTTGTTATTCCAAGAAGGCCAGCATCTGAAATGTCAGCAACTCGAAAATTGGCAACAGACTCATTGACAAGAATACCATTATCTATCACTCGTAACCTTCCAACTTTTTCAGTAAAAAATATTTTTCCATCACCAAATGTTAAAGCCCAAGGTTTTTGCAAATGTGTTGCAACGATTTGTACTGCATCAGTTCCTGCAGAACTTGTATTTGGTTTTGGAATTACAATAGAACCTGATGGCGATGTGATAATCAGAATTGATGCTGCAATTGCGGCGATTATGGCCAATATTCTAGTTTTTTTATCCACAGGACTGAGACTTTAGAAATCCTATTAATTATTTCTAAATTCGTTTAAAGAGTATATATCACCCTTGAGGCTTTTCTTCACTTAGCGGGGTGGGGAAGTCAGACTAAGGGGCTAAGTCATCCCGGCGGGCTCATAATCAACACTGATGAGATACCCGCAAGTCAGTAGTTCAAATCTACTCCCCGCTATCTTCAAGACAATTTTAATTCGTTTTAGAAAACCATCGTTTTGAATTATTAAATTCTATTTTACTGTTAATTTTACCAGTTCTTTGCATTGGACGCGTCAAATGTCGATGTGCAGAGGCTATAGGTAGATAGAATTGTTTTTGAATTTGCCGTGGAATTTCTTGCTTAACTTTAGTCAAGTCAGTATTTCCACATTTTGTACATTGGTAACCCTGATTTTTGCCCTTTGATTTCATGTGTTTGTTACATTTTACACAAATTGGATTTACCATGATTACATGTTTTTGAAGCTCAAGCACCTCAAGAAATTCTACATTTAGAACTTGTTTGTGTTTTTTTGATGATTTTCTTATCCCACCTCCAATTTTTACCAGATCTCCCTCCATCAGTTTTTCTGCAACAGTATTGAGTTTAGTTGGCTTGTACACTGCACATTTCACTGTGATTCCATTTACAGATATGGAAAAAAATACATGTCCACCTAAAATTGTCTGAGGTTTTCCAGATATTTTACCAGTGATATAACCAGAAGAAAATGGTTTTAGATCGGTAACATCAAGTTCATTTTGCAGGTGATCACCTGTACCTTGATTTGATCGAAATACCATATAGCCATAGAATTTCTCTTTAGATTTTACAAGAGAGGCACCTTTTATTACAGCATCTGGATCTTCTCCACGTACACCAAAGAATACTGGATCAGGACCATGCGGTGCAATCAGAATTCTTTTCTTTGAATCATCAAAACTGTTAAATGTTTTTGGAAATGTGAGTTGTTGCATTTTTTCTACACTATCTTTGAAAATTTCTCGTTTTTTTCCTAGATTTGCTTTATCCCGGTATGAAATTAATTCAAAAGTATGATCCCTAAAGTCATACCCTATTGCACCTATTGCACCTATCAAACCCTGACCATTGCCAAGATAGTAGGTTTCAAGCCCGCTATCATGAACAAATTTTTTTGCCTCATTTCTACTCACTAGACGGTGTAATGCCATCTTTCCAAATTTAGCAAAGTTTTCTGGAATATCTTTTTGTTCATAAAAAACTAATCCAGGATTTGCACCATCTTTTACAGCAGAATATTTTTTTATATATTTCACAATATTTTTTTTGATCAACTGAGGTTTTTCAGTCTTAATTTTTAATGCGACTGCACCATTCCCCCTAGTTTTCCAGGGTACATTGGGATTAAATCTGATCAGATATGGATAATCAAGAAACTTTACTTTCTCTTTTTTTAGGTATTCTACTATTTTATAAGCAAGAAAAGTAGTACACATCCCTTTTCTAGAATCGGTATCATCAAAGCCAATATGAAGAATAGATACTTCTTTCATTCGATTACAGTCATAGTAAGGGTAGAACGTACATTTTTGAGTTGCCTTATGTTGTTTGAAATGGTTCTCTTTAGTGTCTCATTATCTGGTGCTTCTACCTTTACTACCAGATCATAGGCGCCATACAAGACATAGACGTATTTTATACTTGCCATGTTTTTTAACTGGTTTAGAAGTTCATTTTCTGCTCCCAGTTCAGCATTTATCAGAACAAAGGCAATAGGCATTCATTTGGTCTTAAAAATGTACAATATTAAATATTGTGGCAGTTCGTTTGATTTAAATTAAAAAAACAATTGCGGATAACGATTGATAGTAATAGATGAAAAAAAGATTTTTGAGGAGATCGAAAAAAGAAAACCAGTTTCAGTGGCGTTAAATGGTCCTGATGGAATAATACCAAAGATTCAGGAAACAGCCTCAAATGTAATGAAAAAATTTGGAATTCCAGCATATGTATTAGCAGATAGCTGTTTTGGAACTTGCGATCTTAACTCAAATGGTGCCAAAGTACTTGGAGCAGAAATTCTATTCCACATAGGTCATACCATTAATTCAATGAGTTTTGGAGATAACATAATTCTCATAGATGCTTTTGATGATATATCATTTGAAAATATTGCAAAAAAATGTGCGACAGAGATTAAGGAAAAGACAGTTTCACTTGTTACAGACAGCCAGCATCTACATGAAATTGACAAGGTAAAGAAAATACTTGAAGAGAGTGGAATTACAGTAAAAATTGGAAAGGGGAAAGGTCAGCTAAATGATGGACAGGTATTTGGATGTGAATTCTACCCAGTTACGGAAACTAAGAATATTGTAGAGGCCAACGTATTCTTGGGACAGAGCAATTTTCATGCTGCCGGGATTGCATTATCCACTAATATCCCAACATATGTACTTGATCCATATTTTAATGAGGTTAGAGATGTTACAGAATTTGCAAAAAAATTACAGAAAAAAGCAATATTGACAATTTACAAGGCAGCAGAAGCAGAAACATTTGGTATAATCATCGGATTAAAGGAAGGTCAATTTTCAAAAGTTACTGCACTCAAGTTCAAAAAGGAGTTAGAAAGCATTGGAAAGAAGGTTCAACTATTTGCCATAACAGAAATTTCAGACGATAGATTACGCAATCTCAAAGGAATAGATGCATTCATCCAGGTTGCATGCCCAAGAATATCAACTGATAATCATTTTCACAAGCCAGTTTTGTCTACTCCACAAGCAAATGCATTATTAAAAATATTAAAAAAAGAAGGTATCGAAGGATTCTTGCAAATCCCTCACTGGCTATAAACAATTACAATCCAGCTAAAAGATGATTATAATTTTTGAATCTGTTTGGTTTTGGAATCAAAACAACAGCGAATCATTTCCATCTATTCTTGATACTTTGCACCAATTTGACAATACTCCAAGATGTAAACAATGCAGAGACTGCTGTAAATGATAGCACTAGAATTGATGTAGATATCATTAAACCAGATGTGTTTGAAAATGCAAGCGAGCTAATCACTGCAACAACTGATACTGCTACAATTCCTAGGGTAATCTTGAGATTTGGCACAATTCCCTTTCTTACAGATTTTATAGCCAATCCTACAGGCCACATGTAAGTGGCACCAATCAAAGTAGACACCAAAACACCTGCACCAATTACTGAAAACTCGGATTTTACCACTTCGGAGATCTGTGATACTTGTAATATTCCCAAGAGAGGATAGAGGCCTGCCTGGATTGTATCACGCAGATATGGATTTTGTCTTTCAGAATCAGCAACATATGGACTAAAGGAATAGTAGATGTCATTGAAGGCAGTCATAAAACTGGATCCTGCCAGCGTAGTTTGTATATGATTATCACGTATTCCCCTCAGGAATTGTACTTGTGGTGCAGTCTCTGAACCAAATGCAGCAGTTGCGATAAGACACTTGCCACCAAACGGGGCGCTGGTTTTTTGTGCAGCTGTCTGTGTTACAGTTTGTGTAGGAGTTCCAGGTGTTGTATTTTGAACAATTTGTTTTGTTTGTGTTACGGTAGTACCATTAACTTCAGCATTTGTTACAATATTGTAATTTCCAACCTTTGCAGTAGAAGGTAGTTTGAATTTTAGTTGAAAGTTTCCATTGTTATCCGTTTGGACTGTTCTTATTACAATGGTATTTCCACTAGGATCCTTGATTTGAACTGCAACAAGTTGACTAGGAGAATCCTTTGCAGTCCCGTTAATTACTACAATATCTCCTGGCTTGTAGGTACTCTTGTTTACATCAAAGATAATCTCGTTTGCAGCCATTGCCTCAGACATGCCGCATAAGAGTATTCCAAATACAACTAGTAGAACGATTTTGTATTTCATTTTACTGGATTCCCACTGTAGATGAGGATTCAGGAGTCAACGGTTTACCACCACTACTTGGCCAGTCAGTAAAAGTATCAACGTAAATGTTAGCAGTTCCAACTGTTGCATCATTTTGAATTGCAAATGATAGAATGATCTCTGACTGTCCAGTTGCAAGAGTAGTCTTGAGTGAACCTATACCCAGAGTTGTAAGTTGGGAATCAAAAAGATTTACCGTGACAAGTGACGGAGTGTTTGATTGAGTATATAGTAAGACTTTGACATATCCACTAGAGCCTCGACTAAATGATGAAACTGGATTTCCTTGTTGATCTGTTGCCTGGACCGATACAATTGAAACTGATGGTGCTTTTTGCTGCACAGAAAATTGTGAGGATGAGTTAAAGTTGTGGCTGTTCACTGATGCTGTCACTACCGCTTGATAGGTTCCTTCCTTTGCATAGGATGGAATCTTAAATTGTGATATGGCTGAACCTGTGTTATCTGTTGTTACAGTTCTTGAAATTATTGTATTTCCAGTAGGATCAGCAAAACTTATTGCAATGTTCTGTCCTGCATTTGCACCAGAGAACAATATTGTTGCAATGACTGTGTCACCAGTAAAGTAAGAAGATTTGTCGGTTGATACTTTGATACTTGTAGGAATAGGGATTACTGGAACAGGTTGTATAGTTTGGTTTTGTGCATTGAACACAGGAATAGGGATTCCGTTTACAGATACTGGAAGATATTTTGAATTGAACAGATATTCTATGCCAGATGCAAAAGTGGCATCGCTTACACTACCATCAGTCCACTGTGCAGCATTATTTTTTATCCATTGTGGTATGGTGGATAAAGAACTGGAATTATACCCTGAAGCATTATGAGGTACTACTAGCATTCCTTGATTTACCAAATATTGAACACTCTGTAAGAAATCAAAATCAGATATAGTATTTTGTGACCATTCTTTTGCTACTATTTTTAGAATTGGAGGTAGTATTATTGAACCAGGGGTAGGTGTGACAGTTGGTTGTCCACCTTGTCCTACAATCACTTGACCTGTCATCCATGGATGAACAGAGCAGAAGTAATCATATGTGCCTGTATCTGCAAAAGTAAATTGGAATGTCGTTCCTGGTTTTAGACTATCATCTTCAAACACTTTACCACATGCATCATCAGTAGCTTTACCACTACATACTACGTGCATTGCTGTATCAGTGTTCTTCCAAGTTACTGTTGTTCCTGGTGCAACAGTCAATGGATTTGGAGCAAAGCAATTGTTTGCTGTAACACAGGCTGCGTTTGCGCTGCCGCCTGCACCTGCTGCAATATCAATCTCGGCTTGTGTTTGAGGTGTTGGTACAGGAGTAATAGTTCCAGAATTAAAATGGAAAGTTAGTTTAGAAGCAGAACTTGGCTGGTCATATTGTATTTTTAATGTGTAAGTTCCAGTATTTTGCCACAAAGGTCCATGTGTAGGAATAGTAATGGAATATGCACCATTTGGAGATGGTATAGCTTGATCTATCCTAACTAATACGTTGTACATATTGTAAGTTTGAACAGTTACGGGTTGCTGTGGATTTATGGAACTGATTGGATTAACTGTGCCAGAAACAACCACTGAATCTCCAGCATTATAGGAAGATTTGTCAGTTGCTGCAGTTATAGCTGATGAAGACTGTGTAGGAATTAGTGGTAGAGAAGATGACGTACTTATGAAATAAGGTTCTGTTTGACTATTACCATATTGGAGTAATTCCAAATTATAATTAATTGGAGGGATTCCAGTTGTCACATCTACATAGACAATTGCTTTTACAGGAAATGGAAGATTTGGATCAACCCAAACCTTGTTGTCTACGCCATAGTGCCATCCTATCACCCAAGCATTGAATGTACCAGATCCCACCGTGATTTCTTCTTGATCTAGAGGACCAACAGACTGTCCACCCACTGAACCAGTTCTGCCCCATGCTGGGACATTGAAAGTCTTTGGACTATCCTTTGTTGCAAAAGAGTCTAGCCAAGAGACCGTACTTCTATAAACTGCAGTATAATCAGAAATGTTAGAATCAAATGATGCGGGGTCTGGAGTTATTTTTCCTATTGTCATTACTCCTTTTTGTACATTTGAACCGTCAACTACTGCAAATACAACGTTCCATTCGCTTCCATCGCTTGTCTCATTTTTAACCCAGAAATTCATCTGTAGTGGTGCACAGTTATGCCAGTCAGTCCAGCATACGTTGTAGCTAAAATAATCACCTTGTTTGAGTCCTTTTCCAGGATACCATGAATTGTTAGATGCAGGTGAAGGAATAGTTACTGATGATTGTCCACTAAAATAGAATGTGAGTTGTGCAGTCACATTTGGAGGACCATATTGTGCTTTTAGAGTATACATCCCACTTGTAGTCCATGCAGTGCCTGTGATGCTAATAGAATTAATGTATTTTCCATCATTTGATACACCAACTTGTGTTACTGAAACCAGGTTGTTGTTAGGATCAAAAATTTGAATAGTTAGTGGAGTTCCAGGAACTACAGATTGTATCACACCTGATACTACTATCGTATCACCAAATGCATATGATGATTTGTCAGTGCTTGTAGTAATTAATGGTCCAGTTATTTGTTGAGCATTTACTGTTACAGCAAACGTTGCAGTTTTACTATTTCCTGCTGCATCTGATGCAGTACATGTAACTGTAGTAGTTCCTACTGGAAATGTGGAACCAGATGTTGGTGTACATACTGGAGTTATTGGACCATCAACAGCATCTACTGCAGTTACACTATAAGTTACAACAGTGCCAGAAGAACTTGTAGATTGTACCACAATAGGTGATGGTACTGTAATGATAATTGGTGTCACTGTTGGATCTACTACATTTATGAATCCTGTCAAGTTTCTATGCAAGTCATCAAATATCGCAAAGTCTCCTATTTTGTTAAAAGTAAATGATACAGAACTACCATTGCTTACTTGACCTGATCCAAAACCGTCACCGTCTACCTGAAAGTTTGTGCCATATGGCTGGGTAGGATTTGTGACTGTTATAGTATCACCCTTAAAAATAGTCATGTTTCTGTAAAATGTTGGGAATTGTTCTTGGTGATTAGTTGCAAACGCTGAAGGTACAACTAGAACTATTAATGATGTAAAAGAGATAATTGCTAATATTCTAGAGTGATTCAGATTTGACATTATCGTTCTACTATGAATATTTTTACTGTAATTTGGTGTTTTTGATCCAAAATAGTTTTAGGAATGAAAATTGCTTTACTTACCAAGAATTCTTTACTTTCTTGGGTCTAATTAATGAATCTTGCTTTACATTCATTACAATTAAGGCAAAGTAATAATGACAAAGGATTCAAAGAAAGAAATACTTGGAATGACAACCATAAGCTACAAGTTCCAAATCACTATACCAAAGAAGGTAAGAGAGAAACATCGTCTTCAGGAAGGTGACTCGATCATGTTCATAGAAGAAAATGACAAAATCTATCTTACAAAAAGTACAGATGTTTGATTCCTCGCATGATTTTTTCTGAATAATTTTCTTTTTCATCTACTTGTGGACATCATACTTACAATTCATGAAAAATTAGGATATTTCCTTAATTTACCATGGAATAAAGATGTCAATTCATTTTTCCACTTTGTCTGCAGATCGGTCTAAGACATAGAAGGGGGACGTAATTAAAAAATGTGTGGTGGTACATGTATTAGATTTATTTTCTAATTATAAATTTGGCATGAAAGTAAACAATTTGAAAATTAGTAAATTGATACTCCACTACCTTACAAATTAGGCATAAAATAAGACATTTATTTTTATTTTCTCCTCTTTGTATGGGTTTTGGTCTATCCTTTCATGTGTGGACATGTAATACAGGCTAAGTTTCATGTTAGCACAAGCTTTGGCTTTCACCAGATACAATCTTCTTTTTCAAATCAGTGATTAGCTTATCAATATCATCTACTATTAGCGCATTTGTAATATCATAATGAAATACAGAAATGAAGGCATTAACTCATTTTTTTACTTTGCATGTGGATTGACCTAAGACATGAAAGCGGGTGATGTGACTAAAAAGGGGCGGGTGAATACGTCTTGTAATTTTCCCTGTCTTTTGGATTTGATTTGCTCATTGTGATATGATCTCTTCTAAGATTTGTGATATGGGTTTGTTAGGGGTTCTGACTTGTTCAAGCCTTGGAATTCTTTCACCGTTTGGCATCTTCTTTAGATAAAAACGAATAAGGCCAGTTGAAACACTTTCAAACTCACGCCAAAAGGGTTGGGCATTTACTGAATCTGAACCATCTTTATTGAAATCATAACGTGTTACAATCCAAGCTTTAACCTCAGGGATCATGGTTTCATATTTTGTGAGTTGAGACAGATAGAATTGAACTTGAGCAAGATGTGATATTAGTGAATAAACACCTGAAACATCATAGATAATGGGTTTGAAAGTACAACCTATGATAATCTGTGTAGTCTTTGGATAGATGAGAATCTTAGTGTTGACATTATTATCTAGTGAGGCATATCTTATGTTCTCAATAGCATGATTAGATGAATTAACTGAGAACCCTATAGAAACAAGTTTCGAATGCAAGTCAGACTCAAACTTTAGATGAATATCATGAATCATGGGAGGTTGATCTCTAAGCGATTCTAACAGATGATCAAATTCTGGACTAACCCCCGTTACCTTATCCGTTATCCTGTGAGAATCTCCTGTAAGTTCTATTCCTTTTATTTTGTACAGTTTAGGCCTGCCATTTTTTACAACATCTATTTTATCTCTTAATTTACGAATGTATTGCCTAAAGTTTCCTGATGTTAGGTTTGGAAAGTCAGTTAAAGAGAATGGTCTCATTTCTTTTTCACATATAGATAAAGCCCTGTTATGAAATTGTTCGATACCACCTAGTGATCCGTTACGACGATCCGTTATTGATTCGTTATTTTGTTTATTATGAATTATTTTGTTACCTTTCGTTACGATTCCATATGGATTGGGAGTTTTGCAATTAGTACAAGTCATTCTTTCAACTCTAATTTACTTATCAGTAAACCTTGGGAGGTTTTCCTAATTATCACGTGAGAAGGCTTGTCAAGACCATATTCCTTTGCAAATTCCTTAGGAATAACAAGTGTGCAGCTACAGGCGCCACTCAGCCAGGTTCGAACAATTTCTTTATCAGTTGTATTTTCGGACATTCTTACTGCCTGAGATCAGGTCATAAAAAAGAGTTAGCATAATTCTTAAAATACTAGTTTTTTCTTGAAAGTTCTTCTACTCTACGGCTAAGTACAATAACTTGGTCCGAGAGATTTGCTATCGCATCATCTTTCATCACATCGTTTTGCTTCAATAATCGAATGTCTTTCTCTCTTTTCTCAAGTTCTAATTTTTCTGCTTCTAGTTTCTCATTTCTAGAGCGTAGCCTTTCAGAATCATCTATTGTTAGATCGGTCATGGCCTTTTGAAATTCTGCAAAGCATTCATCCCTAGTTGGGACGAGATAGACACCGTCAAGGCCTTTCTTGTGACCCATGAGCTTCTCAGCAATGTTTGGGTTTACACTTGAATTTAGCTTAAGAATTGTGTTGAATCTCTTTCGAAATCCATGAGCCGTCTGTACATCATATCGTTTACCAGACTTTGTTCGTAGAATGCTAGAATTTTGGATGCATTTTATCAAGAGCATCTGTGCCATTTTCTTTGAAATTGGGCGTGCAACTAAACTTGCTAGCTTGTATCCAGATCTAAAGACAGGAGAGTGCTGGCCTATTCTTTCACCATCCTTACGTCGTTCATCCAGGTATTCATCCAGTGCTTTGCTTGCTTCAGGAATCAAAAAACCCCAATACTCTTCGTTAGAGCCTTCGTAGAACTGTACTGCCTTGCATTTTCCAGACAGCTCAACCAAGTTTCCAAGTTTAATTTCTGCAACGGTGCCAATACGGGCCCCTGTAGATGCAAGAAACAATAGGATGGCTCTAGTTCTCTTTTTTGTTGTGCTCTTCAGCATGTCTTGAATATCTTTCGTGGTCCAAGCTTTGTTGCCAGTCTTTTTCACAGGAGTAGGATACATCTTGTGTAGTTTTTTGAAATTTGGATTCCTGTCGTTTACTGTAAAGAACAACTCAAGCGGAGCCATTGCAACAGGTATCGTATTAGGTGAAAGATGCTTTTTGAGATAAAATAGGTAATCTTCCAGCATAACCTGAAGCTTGTCATCAGGTATAGCAAGCAGACTGTCATGGTCCTGAATAGCAAAATGCTTCATGAATTTGCCAAAATTCTGCATGTACAGCTTCATTGTGTTTGGTGATTGGATCGATTCCTCAAACACTAGTAGACTGCGTTGTTTTTGCATTTCCGATAGTATGCAAGTAGTCCATATAGACATAGTTTAGATGGTCAATAAACAATTATAATCATCAAATTGCAAATCAAGGCATTGTCTCAAAAACCAACCCTTCCAGGGGATAAAATTGCAATAATTGAAGAATTTGAAATGGGTGACAATACATTTGATGACGGACAGTCAATAAGATCATTAGTTGTAGGTACTCCAGAATTTGATAAGACTAATCGCATAGCAAAAATCAATGAAATGCGAAGACCAGCAGTTGCCAAATCAGGCGATGTTATTACAGGAAATATTTCAGCGTTAATGAATAACATGTTTGCGATAAATATCTTATACATAAATGGTAAACCTACACATTCTGGTCTAGAATGCATTTGCCAAGCGAGGGGAGCAAAAAAGAGGATCCTTGTGAGAGTTGGCGACATAGTAACTGCAAAAATACTTAATCTTCTAAATGGTGTTGTACATGCCACAATTAGTGAACCTGAACTTGGAGTTTTGTTCACACAGTGCAACAAGTGTGGAGCCAAGGTCATAGCAATGGGTAGCAACATAAAATGCATCGATTGTGGATACATAGAAGAGAGAAAATTATCAACTAGATTTGGAAACAGCGATTTTATAAAATTCAATTCCAACTAAGAATATGTTAAAAGTAGCATTCCAAGGAGAGTCTGGAGCATATAGTCAAGCGGCGGCAGTCAGTTTTTTCAAAGAATCAATTGAGACAATTCCATATACTACATTCTATGATGCGTTAGATTCTACAGAGAATGGAAGATCAGACTATACCATACTTCCTGTAGAAAACTCATTAGAAGGAAGTGTACCTGAAAGTTATGATTTACTACTTACCACCAAGCTCAATGTTGTAGGCGAAACATACCACAGAATATCACATTGTTTAATTGGTTCACAAAATCTAGAAAAAATTGATACGGTTTATTCACATCCGCAAGCACTTGGGCAATGTAGAAAATTCATACAAGAAAATCATTTGAAACCCATACCGACTTATGACACTGCAGGTAGTGTAAAGATCATTCTAGAACTAAACAAGGACAACATTTCTTGTATTGCTAGTAGAAAAGCTGCTGAGATTTACAATGTACCAATAATAAAAGAAGGAATAGAAGATAACCCAAATAATTATACAAGATTTCTGGTCTTGGCAAACAAGAAAAAAGAAAAAACATCTAAAGATAAAACATCAATAATTTTTACGATAAAACATATTCCAGGCGCATTGTATAATATTCTTGAAAAATTCAATGCCAATAGCATCAATCTGACAAAAATTGAATCACGTCCTACAAAAAGCACTCCTTGGGAGTATAATTTCTACGTAGATTTTGAGGGTCATCAAGATGACATCAATATTCAAGATACTCTTGAGAAAATAAAGACAAACACTACATTTCTTAAGATATTAGGTTCTTATCCACGTGCTGAGTTAGTCTAGAATCCTTTTGGTTTTCGAATAGAAAATACTGCACTGATTCCAATTATCAAAACTCCTGAAGAGATAACTATGAGATGCGATGTAAATATTATTGGATTAGTTACTGCCTCTAGTTTTCCAGTTACATGAAGTATTGAACCTCCAGTATTTGTTATGTTTATGAAATGTTGTCCATTATCAAGACTATACCAGTCAAAACTTACTCCCTTTTGAAAATCTTTATCAACTTGCAGACCTGAACTTGGTGTCTTCATTTTTATATGAAATGAACTACCTGTGACATTAAGAAACTCATGATAGTGTTTTTCTGCATCAAACTGAAAGACATCATTTTTTCCTATATCCACTACATCGTTTACATCATGTGCGTTGCTTACTATTGTCTGCAATAAGAAAAATGTACCTAAGATAACAGCAACTAAGCCTATTCCTATTCCAGCTGCAGATTTTTTTGTAAGCATTGTGAAAAATTAATCGTGATTATATTTAAAGTAAATTACATCAATTCTACATCATGTGGCTGGCTTTCTGCGTATCCTGCAGTTGACATTTTTATGAATTCTGCATTTTGTTGCATCTGTGGAATATTATTTGCGCCACAATAGCTTAAACCAGAACGAATTCCTCCTGTTAGTTGTTTTATGATATCAGTTACACTTCCCTTGTATGGAACCATTGCTTCAACACCTTCTGCAACATAATCATTGAGATCTTCTACCAAGGAAGCATTACTGGTTTCTTTATTTTTTCTTCCAAGTGCTGCATAAAATGATGCCATTCCGCGGTAAATTTTGTATCGTTTACCATTTTTCATCATAAACGAACCTGGACTTTCATCAGTTCCACCTAGTAAACTTCCAACCATTACAGTTGATGCTCCTGCAGCAAGTGCCTTTGTAGCATCACCAGATGTTCTTACACCACCATCAGATATTATTGGAATATCATATTTTTTACCAACTTGTGCACAGTCGACTACAGCAGTAAGTTGTGGCACTCCAGAGCCAGTAATTACTCTAGTAATGCATATCGAACCAGAACCTACTCCTACCTTTACTGCATCTACACCAGCTTTGATAAGATCCTCAGTACCTTGAGCGGTGGCAACATTTCCTGCAATTAGCTCACAGTTTGGAAAGGCTTTTTTTATCAATTTGACTGTGTTTATTGCATTTTCGCTATGACCATGCGCAATATCTACAACAATAACATCAGCACCTGCGTCAAGTAATGCTTCTGTTCTTTCCATAAAATCTCCCTTTACACCCACTGCTGCACCAACCAATGGCCTTCCTTTTTTGTCCTTTGAAGCTTGTGGATAGTTACCGGCATTAATGATATCCTTGCTAGTTATCAATCCCTTAACATGTCCTCTTTCATCTAATAGAGGTAGCTTCTCAATACAATTTTTTCGAAGTATATCTTTAGCTTCAACTATATCTACTCCAAATTTTGCAGTGATTACATCATTTGTCATAACCTCTGTGACCTTTTTACTTTCATCTTTGGATTCTAACATTACAATGTCTCGTCTTGTCAGTATTCCAACAAGCTGACCTTGATTATCTGTTACAAGTAATCCTGAAGCTCCTTTTTCTCGCATAGATTCCATAGCTTCATGCACTGTTTGTTCCGGATTGATAGTATAGGGATTTTCGATTATTATGCTGCCTGAACGTTTTGTTTTTAGTACTTCGTTTACCTGTTCTGAAATAGTGAGAAATCTATGTATGATTCCAATTCCTCCCTCTCTTGCTATTGCTACTGCCATTGCAGATTCAGTGACAGTATCCATGTTTGCACTTATGACCGGTATGTTAAGTGAAATATTTTTAGAAAGTTTTGTTTGTAAATTTGTTTGAGATCTAGTAACTATACCTGATCGTTTGGGAACAAGGAGTACATCATCAAATGTTAGTCCTTCCCTTATTTCCAATGAAACCTTCTTGATTAGAATGAAAATCTGTTATAAGCCTTTCTTGAGATTTTACAAGTTTTTTATGATCTCAACAATATCACATGTAGCCTTTACATTATGAGTTCGTATTATATCAGCACCATTTAGAGCAGCAAAAGTTTCTGCTGCAATAGAACCATAAAGTCTCTTTTCAGGATCAACCTCATCTAATAGTTCTCCTATGAATGACTTTCGTGAGACAGAAATAAGGATTGGATATTTTCCTTTTATTTGGTTTAAATTTTTCAATACTATCACATCTCTTTTTAGCCAATCAGAATTTATTTTTGTAAACAATATGCCTCGTGCTTTTTTTCTAAAGAAACCAATGGCCGGATCTACTGTGATCTTGTTTTTTGAGATTCCAGACTTTAATGCAAGTGTGATACTTTGATCAATTAGTTTTTTTGCCTGCACCACTTGATTTCCACTAATTATTTTATCACTGAATGCACATACAATAACAGACGGATTGTGCTTCTCAAGTACGGTCATCATGTTTTGGTCATATTTTAGGCCTGAAACATCATTTACTATTTCTGCACCTAGTTGAAGAGCGACTTCTGCCACCTTAGCCCTACACGTATCAATAGAGACAGGTAATTTTGAGACTTTTTGAATTGCGTTTATGGCGTTTGAGATTCTTTTGATCTCTTGATCCTCTGACACTAAAGTCTTGAGATATGGTGCAGTGGACATTCCTCCAACATCAATAAAATTAGCACCATCTTCTTCCATCAACTTGGCAGTTTCACCTATGACTTTTTTATCAGTAATCACTGATTTTTTATAAAATGATTCTGGACTTGTGTTAATTATTCCCATCACACGTATTGGATTAGAACCACCAACTCTTACTCTTGCGAGTCTATGCATATGGTTTATGATTAACCTAGGATACATTTAGACTTACATGGCGTTAGATGGATGGCATCAAAAATATCTAGAAATTTTAAAAGAATTCAATTATAATAGATCAAGAGAGATAAGATCAGCCAAGATCCTCAATTCATTTCTAAAGAGTGGATTCCGATTAGATTCAATAAAAAAAAAAATTAAAAATAAAATTGTCTTTGTTATTGGAGCAGGACCATCTTTGGATTACTCTTTACTACATCTTAAAAAATTCAAAGGTTTTACAAAAATTGTTGCAGATGGTGCAACACAGGCATTACTTGAAAATAACATAACACCCGATATCATAGTGACAGATCTTGATGGCAATATGGAATATCTCAAAAGATCGTCTGAATTAAAATCAATAATGGTTGTTCATGCTCATGGAGATAATATCAGTAGATTGCCATTTGCAATTTCATTTAGACATTGTATAGGCACCACAGAAGACAAACCATTTGGAAAAATTAAAAACTTTGGAGGATTCACAGATGGTGATAGATGCGTATTTCTTGCCAATTATTTCAAGGCATCAAAAATCATTCTAATTGGAATGGATTTTGGAACTAACATAGGAAAATATTCCAAAGGCAAAGTACATAACAAATCTATAAAGATAAAAAAGTTGAGAAAAGGAAAATCGCTCTTAGAATGGCTTGCTTCAAAGAGTGACGTAGATCTTTACACAACGTCTCATCCAATATCAGGATTCAAAAATATAAAATTAACAGATCTTCAAAGGCTGGTCAGATAGTAGCACTTGTTTTAATATTTATTATCCATTTAACAATAGAAAAAACATGGATTATTCAGAAGAAAATTTACGTGATATTTTAGAATTAAGAGAATGGATCTCTGGAGAGATTGAGAAAAAAGAGATAGAGATCGATAAATTTCGACATAACCTTCGTATTCTTGATTCACTTGTAAAACAATCTAGTTTTAGTAAGGCATCATCTCTTGTATCTAGCAAACAGGATACACAGCAAAATCAACAATCCTCTTCTTCTATAATTCCCATTAAAACACCAGACAATAAAATTTTAGCAAACGCACATGTGACATCCGATGAGCTAGTAATCATTCCATCAGAAGACACCGTGTTAGACATTGAAACACATCCATTCAAATCATTTTTCCTAGGAAGAATAATTGGAGGAATGGAAAATCAAGATAAACTAGATATTCAAAATGGCAAGATTCCACAAAATACTGCAATATCATGTTTAATAAATAAAGATGGCAGTAGAATCAGAGAAATTCTCATCAAGAATTATCGTCAAAAAGAAAGAGTAAACGAGATAATAAATACAGTAACATGGTCATTTTCCAGAATGATTGAAAACTCTCAAAAGTGATATCATGGATAAAATAATTGTACTAGATTTTGGTTCGCAGTATAGTCATCTCATTTGTAGAAGAATTAGAGAATTTTCAGTCTATTCAGAACTTGTTCCATACAACATATCACTTGAAGAACTAAAAAAAATGAATCCAAAAGGAATAGTATTCAGTGGTGGACCTGCAAGTGTATACAATAAGGATTCACCACAGCCATCAAATGGAATATTTGAGATGGGACTTCCAGTACTTGGCATATGTTATGGTCATCAATTAATTGTCAATAAATTTGGAGGTAAGGTTAAACGCTCTCATAAGGAATACGGATCTTCTTTACTTAGCATAGATAACAGCTCGGATCTGCTTGCAGGTATGGGTCAATCAACAAGAGCTTGGATGAGTCATGGAGATGCGGCAGAAAGATTACCTGAGGGGTTTAATGTTATAGGACATACTGAAAATTCGTTTGCAGCAGCAATTGCAAATAAACAGAATATGATATACGGTATTCAATTCCATCCAGAAGTAATTCATACTGAAAATGGAACACAAGTTCTCAAGAATTTTGTTCTAGACATATGCAAAGCAAAACAAGATTGGACCTTGGAAAATTTCGTAGAGACAACTGTATCAGAAATTTCAAAGATTGAAGGTGATGTATTATGTGGTATAAGTGGAGGTATTGACTCCACAGTAGCCGCATTATTGATTCAAAAGGCAATAGGAAATAGACTCAAATGTGTTTTTGTCGATAATGGTCTTTTACGACTGGATGAAGAGGTGGAAGTAGAAAAAATGTTTGAAAATAATTTTGGAATGAATTTTACAGCAATAAATGCCAAGGAAAGATTTCTTAGTAGACTCAAAGGAATAGTAGATCCTGAGCAGAAACGAATGATTGTAGGAGAAGAATTTGTTAAGGTGTTTACTGAATTTGCTGAGAAGAACGGCCCCTTCAAGTGGTTAGCACAAGGCACACTTTATCCAGATGTCATAGAAAGTGGAGTTTCAAAAGGCCCTGCAGCAGTAATTAAGACTCATCACAATGTTGGAGGATTACCATCATGGTTAAATCTGAAAGTCTTAGAGCCTCTCAGGTTTCTTTACAAGGATGAAGTAAGAAAGGTTGGTAAAATTTTAGGTGTGCCAGATAAACTTCTTAATCGTCATCCATTTCCAGGACCTGGCCTTGCAGTAAGAATAATGGGTGAATTGACTCCAGAAAAATTGCAGATCTCAAAACATGCAAGTAAGATTGTAGAAAATGAGCTTATTTCATCAGGATGGTATGACAAGGTTTGGCAAGCTTATGCGGCAGTTGGAGATGATAGAGCTGTAGGAGTAGTAGGCGATGAGAGAAAATATGGGCATGTTGTTCTAGTTAGGATAGTGGATTCTATTGATGCAATGACTGCAGATTGGACAAGACTACCCTCAGAAATACTTGAAAGAATAAGCAATAGGATTACAAATGAAGTAGAAGATGTGGCTTGGGTGAGCTATGTAATTTCGAGCAAACCGCCGGCCACAATAGAACCACAATAAAAATAGAGAATCTTTGCTATAATTCACTGGATTTATTTTTAAAAGAAATTTTTAAAATTAAAGAATTATGGGACTACGTTTATTCTGGCAGTTGGTGGGTTCTGGTCCTGAACTACCATAATCTTTACTGTACTTGAATCAGTACCATATTGGTTGCTCACTGTGAGTTTGAACTCTACTAGTTTCTGTTGACCATAGTCAACAGATGGTGAGTAGAATGCTGGATGAGCAGTACCACTCAAGATTAGAGTTACGGGGTCACCGCTGATTTGTTCCCACTTGTACTTGATACCTACACCAGTACTAGCACTTCCATCCAACACAACTCTGCTATTTGGTGAGACTGTTTGATCTGGACCTGCATTAGCAACTGGTGGTTGTCCTGCTACTGGGAGATTATTGATCTTGACAGTAACAGAGCAAGATGGAATGTCAACCATGTTATCAGATACATCTAGTGTAAACTGGAGAGTACCACTTGGACCATTTGGAGTTGGTGCTACAAATGTTGGACTCATATCAGAACTTGAAGATAATTTTACTGGTTGTCCAGATATTTGTCTCCAGTAGTATGATATTGTATCACCACTTGGATTTGCAACTGACACTGGTAATCTAACTAGAGAATTAGAATTAACAGAAGCATCTTGACATGTTATAGTTGGATCTTGATGAGTACTTTTAACGGTGACTTTAGTCATAGCAGCTGCTTTTCCCCCATGACCATCATCGGCTGTAAATACGAATAACAAAACTGCAGTTCTACCAGGTGTTACAGCTGGAGCTACAAATGATGTAGCAGTATTATCAGTTGATGATAACTGGACACTTGAACCAGAATATTGACCCCATGCTAATGTTAAGGAATCATTATCTGGGTCTGTTGCAGTAGCTTTTAGAGAGACTTGAGTTCCCTCGTCAACAACTTGATCAGGATTTACTGTAACAACCGGGGGATGATTAACGTGCAAAACTACAACATCAAAAGTTGTAGTATCCTTCAATCCATATCCATCATCTACGGTTAATGATAACTTCAATGATTTCACTTCATTTACAGGAACAGATGGAGCTATGAAAGATATGACTGGAGCAGCGGAACTTGGAGTAAATGTTACTGCATCACCAGAGACTTGAGTCCATTGATAAGATAATTTCTTACCAACATCTGGAGTTGTTGATTTTAGACCAGAAAGTGTAACCTTTGTGTTTTCATATACTACAATACTATTTGCCAATGAACCTTGTAAGAAGTATTGTGTTAGAGTGCCTGATCTTGCAACATCGGTTGTATAGAATTTAGCACAGTAAATATGATCGGTACCTTGGAATTGTTGAATACACTGTTGGAGGAATTGTTCTGCACTGCCACTGTTTGAGCTTGTTTGGGCATTTGCAGATATTGTTGGCAAGACAGCAGAGAAAATCATCGCAGCTAGTATTGCAACAAAAAATTTGTAATTCAACTTGTCAGTTCTAAATTTTAGATTATTAAAAAACCTTTCTCTCAATTTGTAGTATCAGCAAGATCAGTTTTTTGATCTAAAAACACTGTTTGATATGGTAATTTCATCGATTTTATGCACTAATTATCGGCTCATGGACTATGGGTCCTAACAAATGACAAAACTTCATCCATTGTAGGTGGAATTCCAAGTGGGTGACCGACATACAGGGAAGCTGCACCATTTGCAAACCTTAGTCTTTCAAAAGTATCAAGGTTTACAATATAACCAAGTAGATTTGCAGCATCCCAGACATCTCCAGCTCCTGTTACAAATTTGGGTTCTACTTGGAAAGATTTAGCAAATTCCACCTCTTGTCCATTTGACCAATATGATCCTGTAGCAGTATGAAGATCAATAGGTAGTGAGTATAGCTGTGCCAATTCAAGCACTAGTTTCTTTGTTTCTTTTTCCCCAGAAATTGTGTCTAATCCAGATTGTGTCAGAAGAATATTACATTCATTCTCATTAATGCATAAAGAATCTAGATGATCTGCAAGTTTAGGCAGTATTTCCTTAAACTCTTCAGATCTTGTTTGAATGTCTGCTGGATCTAGAAAATGAAAGGCTGATGTAGACTTTGTAAATGCAAACTGTGATAGTTCTGTTCCTTTTTTATTACTAGCCCAATTTGTCACAATAACAGCATCAGCACTTGTTAGTACATTTAGCTCAGCTGTTCCAAGTTTTTCAGGCCCAAAGTTTTCATTATCACCCAAATCAGAGATCATTATGTTTACAATGTTACCACTATTGTTGAATTCAAGTGATGTTGTTCTTCCAGGTTTTCCATCAATTATAGAAAGTGAAACTTTATCAAATCCAGAAAAAGTTTCTTGTAGTATTTGAGAGCCGATCTTGTCAGCAATTGTAATCAAGGATACCGGACAACCAAGTTTTGCAAGAGCATAAGCAACATTTGTTGCATTTCCACCCTTTAGATCTGTTTGTGGAATTCCACGAATACTTCCACCTAATTTGCTTTTTTCTAAAATTTGATTGTAAAGTTTATCTAAATTTTGAATCTTGATAATACGATCTAGGAAAAAATCATTTAGAACAACAACTGGTTTAGTTAGTTTTAGATTTTGTAGCTTTTCTAACATGAAAAGGCTTAGCCCATTGGCGGGCCTCTTCCGCCACCTCGGCCACCGGATGAGGCAATAACATCATCGATTCGTAATATCATGCATGCAGCTTCAGTTGCAGATTTTATTATCTGTTCTTTTACTGCAACCGGTTCTATGATATCAATAGAAAACATGTCTGCAACCCTAGTATTTCTTGCATCGATACCAGTCCATTTCTTTCCTTGACTATGTTTTGCACGGAGTGTAACCATAGTATTGATTGGATCCATTCCTGCATTTTCAGCAATTGTTAGTGGGATTATTTCAAGGGCTTCAGCGTATTTTTTGATTGCAAGTTGTTCTCTTCCTTCAAATTTATTTGCCCATTCTTTTAGTTGTGAAGCCAAGAATTCTTCGGGTGCTCCACCTCCAGCCACGACTGCTGGCTTTTCTATTACATCCTTTACAACCATTAGTGAATCGTGCATTGATCTATCTACCTCATCCACAACTCTTTGAGATCCTCCTCTAAGTAACAATGTGATGGCTTTTGGATTTTTACAGCCTTCAATGAAGACCCATTTGTCTGTCTCTACTTTTCTCTGTTCTACAAGTTCTGCTGCACCCAAATCCTTTGAAGTCATATCATCAATATTGCTGCTAATTCTACCTCCAGTTGCTTTTGCAAGCTTTGTCATATCACTTTCTTTTACTCTTCGAACTGAAAGTATACCTTGTTTAGCTAGATAATGCTGTGCAATGTCATCGATACCTTTTTGACAAATTAACACATTTGCGCCAATTTGGTAAATCTTGTCTACCATAGATTTGAGCATCCGGTTTTCTTCTTCAAGGAACATCTGCATTTGAGTTGGGTCGCTAATTCTAATTTCAGCACTCATCTCGGTTTTTTCAATTTCCAATGCTGAATTTAATAATGCAATTTTTGCCTTTTCTATTTTTGTAGGCATGCCACTGTGAACAACTTCTTTGTCAAGTACTATGCCTTTGATAAATTGAGTACCTCTAATTGAGCCACCTGCCTTCTTTTCCACCTTAATATTATCAAGATCTACTCTATGTCCTTCTGCTTCCTTTTCTACAACTTGCAATATAGAATCAACTACAAGTTTTGATAACATATCACTGTCTTCAGATATGAGTTTTGACTGCATGCTTGTTTTTGCAATTTTTAATAGAATTTCTCTTTCATTTGGACTCACTTGTTTTGCCATTTCTGTGAGAAGTGAAAGTGCTTTTTCTGCAGCTGCTTGGTATCCTTCAATAATTACTGTAGCATGAACATCTTTTTCTAAAAGCTCTTCTGCTTTTGCTAATAATGCACCCCCAAATACTACTGATGATGTAGTACCGTCACCTACCTCATTGTCAACGGTTTTTGAAATCTCAACCATCATTTTTGCAGCTGGATGTTGGACATCAATTTCTTTTAGAATAGTAGCACCGTCATTTGTAATTGTAACATCACCTAAGGAATCGACAAGCATTTTGTCCATTCCACGTGGGCCAAGACTTGTTCTTACAAGTTCTGCAACTAGCTTTGCTGCAGCAATGTTATTCTTTTGTGCATCCCTTCCCTTTTGTTGTAATGCACTTTCTTTTAGTACTAATACAGGTCCTTGTGGTGTTTGTTGAATAGATGCCAAAATTAATCCCTTAGTTCGTGTAATTAGTTGCCCCTTTTAATACCTTATCGATTCAAAATCTTAAGATATATTCTATTTTTAACGTCTACAACGCCAGTGTACAAGATTCTGATCTCAGGTAATGCAAGAAACGGTAAGAACATAGGTATTAGGTGAGGATTTTTGAATTTACATCCAGACTCTACAAGTTTAGAATCTATGCTAGAATATTCATCTAGTGTTTTTTCAAAAGATAGTGAAGATATCAAACCCGCGAGTGGTAATGAGAATTTACTTACAATATTACCATTTTTAGCTACTACCATACCGCCTTGCATTTTAGTCAGACTGTTTGCAACAAAGGCCATGTCTTTTTCATTTGAACCTATAATTATCATGTCATTTTCATGAAAACTCTGTGTACAACCAAATGCACCTATATCAGCACCGAAATTTCTCAGAAATGCCACAGTTTTCTTTCCAGTACCATACGTTCTATCAATAGCGGCTACTTTCCACACATCTTTGTCAGGTGATGCAACCACATTACCATCTCGTACTTGAAGATCTTCTTGATCCAATTTTGTGATTATTTCCGTATCAAGTCTGATAACTAATGCTTGCGCAGTGGTTTCTTTGCTTCGTATAACAAAGTCTTTTTCTCCAAACTTTGTTCCTGTTCTTACAGTTTTTTTTATCCATTTTGGAATTACGGTCTTTGGTATATCCATTACAAGACTGTTATGCGCTACCATCAATTTTCCGCCTACAAAGACCTTGTTTGGCTTGATCTTTTCCAAGTCATCAAAAACTAGAATATCAGCTAACTTACCAGGTGCAATTGCACCAAGGTCTTTGCTCATTCCATAATATTCAAAGGAATTCTTTGATCCAATAGTTATGGCATCTATTGGATCCATGCCAACAGAGATAGCTTTTCTGATACAGTGATCAATTAGACCGTATTCAACAATATCTTTTGGAGAAACGCCATCGGTACAAAACATTAGTCTATCAAGATACGTTTTATGAGATAATACATTAGGTAATATTTTATCAAGATCTCGTCTGATGGAACCTTCCCTCATCATTACCCACATTCCAAGTCTTAGTCTTTCCAAAACTTGATCATAGTCAATTGGTTCATGGCATGAGAAAATTCCAGAAGCTATGTAGGCATTTAGTTTTTTGTCGCTTGCTCCAGCTGTATGACCATTTATGATACCATTATTTTTTAAAACATTAGATATGCTTGCAATAGTGTGTGGATCTCTTGTAGTTACTTTGGTCCAAGAAAATACCTCGCCTAGACCAACAACGCTCTCAATATCCAATCCTTTATTCTCTTCATTTTTGGTCAATGTTCTTGCATGACTAAACTTTCTATCAACAGGAAGTCCTCCCGGGATTACATGATAGATCCTAATTGGAAGGCTTTGTGTCATTTTGACAAATTCTTTGAATCCTTTGTAACCACAGACACTTACAATATCAATTGGATCTGCAAACAGAGTTGTAGTGCCTGACAAGAGTGATTTTTTTGCAAACTCTGATGGAAGTACATATTGATCAATGTGTATGTGAGGATCAACAAATCCAGGTGTGATGTATTTGTCCTGCAAATCAATAACACTAGTTTTCTCTCCTACTGTATGTGATGCATCCTTTCCCACATACGCAATTCTATCTTTTTTGATTGCTACATGAATTTGAGGTATGATTTCCCTTGAATAGACATTAACCAGCCTGCAATTTTTCAAGACTACATCCGCCTTGTTTTCACCCATTGCTACAGCATTGAGCGATAAGATCATGGAGGCAAGTGAGCTGGCCTTCATAGAAATAATGTAATCTTTGATACTATTAAAGCGATGTTTAAATTACGGTCAACGCAGCTCATTTTTTATGAACATGCCAAAGGAGATCAATAGGTATTGTCCTAAATGTAAAAAGCATACATTGCATAAGGTCTCTATATACAAGGCAGGAAAAAGAAGAGGTTCTGCTATTGGTGAAAGAAGACACGCCGAGGATAAGAAAGGTTATGGTGGTCAAAAGTTCCCAAAATTAGCAAAGCCAGCAAAGACTACTAAAAAAATTACACCTATTATGACATGTCCAGAATGCAAAAAGAAATGGAATGTATCAGGAATAAGATTGAGAAAATTGGAGTTAGTTGCATAATGAAAAGAGCTCACATTTGGATACCAAAGCCCGGAAGTAAATTCCAAAGAGTACAATGTAAAGAATGCGGGGAAGAGAGTGTTGTTTACTCACATGTTTCTTCAATAGTTACATGCAAAGCATGTGGTAATACTTTAGCAGAACCAACAGGTTCCATTGCAAAAACAAATGGAAAAATTTTAGGTAGCGCAGATTAAGTCATAGTCTTTTTTTGTATTCAGGTTAGTAGCTATTCGTTTATCATCAAATATTATACATGATTCGTTTACAGGTTGCATACTTTTTACTTGGTTAGGATCAATTATAGAGATTCCAGTATAAGCACATTGCTCACCATTATAATCAACAAAAAATTCTGTTTCTAGTCCAATAGATTGAAGAAAATCTTTTCGAACTAGTATACTTGTCCATACATTTCCTTCATTTACTAATTCTACAATTTTCCTAATTACTTCAGAATCTAAAAGTGGCATGTCACCAGAAGCTACAAAAACCAATTCTTCAAACTTGTGCAGAGATTCTCCCAGGTCATCAACATACCCATTTCCCTTTGTTTCCAATACATCAATTCCTAATGCAGAAACAAACTCACGGGTCTTTGGTGCATTATTACTTGTAATGCACACTATTCTTGAAAACATTCCTGAGTTTTCAAAAGCATTTAGAACATGTTCTATTAGTGGTTTTTTATATTTTAGAAGAAGTTTTTCTTCTTTGGATTTCATCCTAGTGCCCTTGCCTCCACACATAACTAATCCAATCATACCGATGCAAAAATCAACAACGATGCTAACCTTACTAATTCATTACTTGCTCCAAATACGTCACCTGAAATTCCTCCAAAGCTTCTTTTTGCAACGGCAAGTAATAGAAAAGACATCCCTATACACAATATTACTACAAACACACCTGTCATTCCCCCCAGAATCACGGTTGGAATTATGGCAAGTACCGCAGCTATTACAAGTTTTTTTGGATCCTTCATAGATTGAGTAAAGGGAGAACTAAGTCCTTGCCAAGCTGAGAAACCACGATTTGCCTGTATTACCATAGATAGTTTAGCCATCAGTTCACTTAGCAGGATTGCCTCAAACAGTTCAAAACCTTTCATCATAGAAACTGCCAGTATCATACCTGCAGTATACAATACAACTGTCATTACGCCTGCAGAACCAACAGCCGGGTCTCTCATTGCTTTGAGTTTTTTTTCTTTTGTACCCTTTGCCATGATTCCATCTGCAAAATCACAGAGTGCATCAGTGTGATGAATTCCGGTGATTAGTGCAAGTGCCCCAGTTAGGATCAAACCAGTAATCAGAGGTTGAAGAAATAAAGATAGTCCATAACCTGCAGCACCAATAATTAATCCAATCAAAGCTCCCGCAATTGGAAAAAGGTACATGTTCTTTGCAACAATTTCTAGATCACTATTCTTAGAGGGAATAATAGTTAGAAATGATACTACTGACGATATTTCCTTAAACATTAAACCACCAACCAAGAGATGACAATAACAAAATAACAGGAATTGTAAAAAGTAAAACAAATAATATTGTAGTTACTTTCATTATAGAAATTGCAGATCTGAAATGTCTTTCAGTTATCTCAGAGTTACCGTCTCCTAGCACATAATGCTCCATCTTTTCAAATTTTATTCCAAGTGCACCTGCTAGAGTTGCCATTGGGTAACCAGCGTTAGGGCTTTCAGTCTTGGAGCCATCTCTTTTCATGATATGAATTGAATGTCTCCAATCTTCTCGAAGCATTATACATGAAAATACCATTACAAGACTTGTAAGTCTAGAAGGAAGAAAGTTGAGTGTTTTATCACAGTTGGCAGCAAACCATCCTATGTTTCTAAATATATCTGTCTTGTACCCTATCATCGAGTCAGCAGTATTTACAGTTCGATAAACAAATGCACCAACTAGTCCAAAAATTGAGAAGTAGAAAAGGGGTCCAGTAATACCATCAACAATATTCTCGCTTATGCTTTCAAGTGTAGCTGAAATAATATGTTGTTTATCTAGATTCTTAGTATCTCTCTTTACTATCATGGAAAGTTTTGTTCTCGCACTATCCAAGTCATTGTTAGACAGAGAATCCATAATTTTTGATGCATGGTTTTCCATTCCTTTTATAGCAACAGTAGTTTTTAGGAGAATTCCGACTAAAATTACATTTGTACCTATCAGTAGAATTTTGTAAAATCCATTTGAATCAAGATTTTCTAGATATTTCAAAGAAGATGAAAATGAAGTGACTAGAATAGAAACAATAGCTATAACCAAAACAAGAAAAAGAGTTCCATTAATTTTTTCAATCATCGAATTTGGCGATTTTGTATATGGTACAAACTTGCCAATTAATTTTCCAATCCAGACAGTTGGATGATATCGATTTGCTGGATCTCCGAAAAGAAAATCAAGAGTGAGCGCCAATATGACTGCAATTATTGGTATTAGAATCAATTTAGCATACCTCGTATTTTTTTTATATCAATATTTTTTTTCACGGTATTAGCCAAGTGATCAATTTCTCTGTCTAGTGTTAGAAGATATTTTTTTGTCCATGAGACTTGTTTTGGATTTGCGTGTAGAGAATCTTCATCAGGTATGTCAAATTCAATTAGAGGAATTGTTCCAATTACTGGTTTCATGGTTTTCTTTTTCAATACTGAATAACCTGGCTGTAGTATAGTCACATCTCCCCTAAACTTGTTTATTACAAACCCTTTGACTAGTTTTTGATGTTTTTTATCAAGAAGAGCCAATGTTCCAACAATGCTGGCAAAACTTCCCCCCTTATCTATATCAGTCACTAATATTACTGGCGATCTACAATATTCTGCCATTCTCATGTTAGCAATATCATACCGTTGTATGTTGATCTCTGCTGGAGATCCAGCTCCTTCAAGTATTACAATATCATTTACCTTTAACAGTTGATCAAGCGCATTCTTTGATTGTTCAAGTCCAGTTGAGAGTGCAAATTTTTTGTAATAATCTCTAGCATGCATTTTACGATATGATACACCATTTACAAAAATTTCACTCTTGTAATTTCCAAGAGGTTTTAACAAAATTGGATTCATTATTGGAATTATTTTTGTTCTTGCAGCAATTGCCTGAATAGCCTGAGCCCTTGAGATCTCAAAGTCTTTACCAATGTAGGAATAAGATGACATGTTTTGTGACTTGAATGGTGCTACCTTGTATCCATCATCAGATAGGATTCGACAAAGAGCAGTAACCAGGGTTGTTTTACCAGCACCTGAAGAGGTGCCTTGTATCATCAAAGTTTTTGCAGTCATAATTCTCTTAATGCCTCAATTAGTTTGAGATTTTCTTTACGAGTTCGAACTGCAATTCTTATGAAATTATTATTCAATCCATGGAATGTACTACAATCTCTTATGAGGATATTTCGTTTTAACAACTTATTTTGAATTTGGTGTGATTTCATTTTTGATTTTATCAAAATAAAATTTGTGGCAGAATCATAGCAAGTAAAGCCCTTTATTTGAGATATAGAGTCTATAAGAAATTTTGATTCTTTTTTTATAATATTCAGTGTTTTGGGAAGATGTGATTTGTCAGATAATGCTTTGATTGAGGATTGTTGTGCAATTCCACTAACATTCCATGGAATTTTTATTTTTTGTAGAATTTCAATCATTTTTTTATTTCCAAGTCCATATCCAATTCTTAGTCCTGCTAGTCCAAATGACTTTGTCAAAGATCTAAGAATGAAGAGGTTATCAAATTCTTTCAAATATGAGACAGCACTCTGATTACCATCTGGAACTAACTCAATAAAACATTCATCAAGAAAAACCATTGCAGATTTGTCATACGCAGATTCTAGGATTTTTACCATGTTTTTTCTATTTATAAGAACTCCCGTAGGATTGTTTGGATTACATAGAAAGACACAGTATTTCTTTTCTATCATATCTTGAAATTCGGATAGATTTTGGTTTAGATCCATTGTTTTAAAAAAATATAGTGTTGCTCCGTTTAATTTTGCAGCAGATTCATATTCACTAAATGTTGGAATTGGAATTAACACTTTTTGTTTTCTTAAAAATGTAGCACAATAATTATAAATTATTTCGGTAGCTCCATTTCCCACTATAATCTGATTTTTTAGAAATCCAGTATATTTTTGAAGATGTGTTCTTAATTCATTTGAATTAGGATCTGGATAAATAGAAACTTGTGAGATGTTTTTGAAAGCATCTTTTACTTTAGTTGGAAAACCAAGAGGATTAACATTTGAACTAAAATCAAGCAGTTTCAAGTTATGTTTGAGAGTGATATCTGAAAATATACCTCCGTGAGTAGCAGCTTTATGATTTTCTATTGTCTTTTCTACTCTAATTCGCATATTTTTCAAATACCCATATCGGTATTTAGTTGTGTTTTGCTTGTACTTCTAAAAGAATATTAATTGTTCAAAGGCTATTTTCTTCATGAAACGTGTAGCCATCATAGGAGTAACTGGTGCAGTAGGGCAGGAATTTGTTCTTGCTTTAAACAAACATCCATGGTTTGAGGTAAAACAAATAGCCGCATCTGAGCGTTCAGCCAATAAAAAGTTTGTAGATGCAATAAGAGATCCAAACAGTGGCATTTTGAAATGGCACTTACGAGAACCTATTCCAGAATATGTAAAGAATATGACAATAGATGCCGTAGACGACATTCACCCAGAAAATTTTGATTTAATTTTTAGCTCTGTAGAAAGTGAAGCTGCAAGAGACATAGAAACAAAGTTTGCAAAACATGTTCCAGTAATCAGCACTTCAGCAGCATACAGATATGAAGCAGATGTTCCAATTTTGATTCCTGGAATAAATGATGATCACATAGGATTACTAGACATTCAAAGAAAGAATCGAGGTTGGAAAGGATTTGTAGCACCATTACCAAATTGCACTACAACAGGACTTGCAATAACAATGAGACCACTTTTAGACAAATTTGGTGCTCAGAAGATAATCATGACATCCATGCAGGCAATGTCGGGTGCAGGTAGATCACCGGGTGTTTCCGCATTAGATATCACTGATAACATCATTCCATTCATACCAAAAGAAGAAGATAAGGTAAGATTAGAGACAGGAAAAATACTTGGTAAGTTTGTAGATGGAAAAATCGATCCTGCAAAAATGAAAGTTAGTTGTACATGTACAAGAGTTCCAGTATTAGATGGACATACTGAAACTGTTTTTGTTGAAACTGCTACCCATGTTGATCCAGAAACTGTCAAAAAGGCAATGCAGGAGTTCTCAGATCATGTGAGTGTCACCGGATTACCCTCAGCTCCAAAAGAATACCTAATGGTTAATGAAGATCCCACAAGGCCACAGCCAAGACTAGACAGAGAGATCAATGAAGGAATGACTACAGTGGTAGGTAGACTAAGAGAAGACACTGTGTTTGACAATGGTATAAAGTACGTATTGTTCTCACACAATGAAAAAATGGGTTCTGCAAAAGGGGCAGTATTGTTAGCAGAAATGCTGTACAAGAAAGGCTACATTTAGCAAATTATAAAATTATAGAAATTTTATACTAACAACTTTAATAAGATCCATTTATTCACAATAATCTGTATTTTGATGACAAAAGTTGATGATTTAGATATGATAATTTTATCAGAATTATCACAAGATGCAAACATATCAGTTCCACGAATTTCAAAGAAGATTAATGTAAATTCATCTGTGGTATACAGCAGAATCAAGAGATTAATCAAAAGAAAGCTCATTGAACGTTTTACCATAGTTGTAAATGACAGAGAATTAGGCTATACAGTAAAAGCACTTACAG
This sequence comes from Nitrosotalea devaniterrae, assembly GCA_900065925.1. Lineage (GTDB taxonomy): Archaea > Thermoproteota > Nitrososphaeria > Nitrososphaerales > Nitrosopumilaceae > Nitrosotalea > Nitrosotalea devaniterrae. Next base: position 1,680,857 of record LN890280.1, read on the forward strand.
GAATAAACATGGACTCTAAGATGAGAGATAATGTAATTGAAGAATTAATGAAGATTCCAGAGGTAAGAGAGATTTCAGAGGTAACTGGAAGGTTTGACATCATAGTTACCATGTATGCTAAGAACCTTGACGAGATGCATCGATTAATATCAGAAAGGCTTGGAAGAATTCAAGGAGTTCAGCGTTCTGAGAGTTTTATTGAAATGAAAAGGACAACAAAGCCTATGCCTTACAAGCCGGCAAAATAATTGAGGCCTTTTCAACCTATAAATAAGTAATAAGATCCAAATGGGAGTAAGAGTGTGCTAACAACAAAAGCAAGTTCAAGAATTAAGGTATACTATGAGGTTACCAAGCCGAAGATATGGTATCTTCTGGTATTTACTGCAATAGGAGCAGCCTTCACGGCATCGAATTTGTATCATATTCCAATATCCCCATTAACATGGTGTCTTGTTATAGGCGGCGTAATAGCAGGTTCTGCGTCTGCAAATACATTGACAAACTATAATGACAGAGACATAGACGCAATAATGGAACGCACAAAGGACAGACCTATTCCAAGCAGAAGAATTTTTCCAGCTGAAAAAGCATTATACTTTGGATTAATTCTTGCTGCAATATCTCTAGTCAGCGCTTTTGCCATAAACATGTGGGCAGGCATTTTCATGGCTTTTGGTCTTGCCGATAATATTCTCATATATAGTAAATTACTCAAAAGAAGAAGTAGAACAAACATTGTTTTAGGAGGTTTTTCAGGAGGAGCACCTGCAATGATTGGTTATGTCGCAGTTACAAGTACAGGCCTATGGGATTTAGGATTGGTCATGGCAGGATTAGTCTTTGTTTGGATTCCAATGCACATATGGAGCCTTACACTTCATGTCAAAGAAGATTATAACAAAGTTAATGTTCCAATGTTAACTGCTGTTGAATCCGAAAAGACATCAGTTCGTGTAATTGCAGGGACCACTCTCATGATGGTTCTTTTTAGTGTCCTTCCATTTTTCATGACAGATACATCTGGAAAGCATCTATTTCATGAAATATACCTCTATACAGCAATTGTATCAGGTGCAATAATGATTGCACTAAGTGTATGGCTACTTGTAAAACCATCTGAGAAAGCATCATGGACGTTATTCAAGTTTTCAAGTCCATATCTTGCAATACTGTTCATTGCGCTAATGATTGATTCTGTACATTAAATTTATTTAAAATATTTTTTTAGTGATATCTTTTCAGCACCAGGAATTTTAGCAATTTCAAATCCATCTGCTCTTTTTGAAAAGGATTTGGTTGCATCCACTCCCATTTTAGCAGTAAGAAGATTTTTTTGATCACTAGATGGATCTAGGCTGGAACCTCTTACTTTAGATATTATCACAAGATCCTTGTCAGCTTGAAATCTAGTAGCCATAGCATATTCAACCGCAACAGGATCGGATGGATCAATATCATCATCCACTATTACCACATTCTTAAGAGATCTATGAGCAGAAAAGGCTGCTTCAATTGCCTTTTTTGGATCAGAATCTTGTTTTTTTGAAATCTGAATCACTGCATGTAACCATTTACATCCACCTTCAGTCAATACGACATTCTTGGTTTGTGGTAAAACTTGTTTTAGATCTTTGCTTATCTTAGCTTCAATAGGCATTCCCATAAGCAATTGGTGTTCTCCAAAGCCAGCTAACACATCATGGAAAATAGGATTATTTCTAAAGTATATTCTATCAAGCTCAAAAACAGGTTGAGATCTTTTGAAATCGTATGTACGAAGCATTTCTACCATCCATTCTTTGTGTGTTTTGTCCTTGAGAATCCTTCCTTCGATAATTATTTCTGATTCTGAAGGAACAAGCATCTTGGAATAAGGTGATGTGGAAAGAGTAAGTTTTTTGTTTAGTAGCTCATTTGCAATCTCGAGTTCATCTTTTCCCCAATCTGCTTGGTATGCTCCAGCAATTGAAACAGCTGGATGGACACCTACTGAAATAGCAACTTTAAGGTCTTCACCATGTTCTTTTGCATAAACAAAAGTTCTATGAAGATGTCTACCCTCCACCATTCTAATTGAGAAATGTTTCTCATCAAGTCTCAATAATCTATTAAATGATGAATTTTGTGTACCCATTTCTTGATTTTTAGTGTATATGATTGAGGAAGTAATGAAAGGTCCTGGTTCCTTAGCAAAATGAGTAACTATTGGCAAAGTAAAAAGATCTCTTGATTGATTTTCCATGAATTTAGCTTTTGTAGTTATTTTTGGTTTTGATGCATGCTTTATAGCAGAAATTACTTTTTCATGTATCTTGTCTTCAGTTGCACCAACTGCATAAGCAAATCTTTTTCGTGTACCAACCAGATTAGAGACTACTCGGAACTTACTATCTTTGATATTTTCAAACAAGAGGGCTTTAGAGCCATCCATTTTGGAAGTTATTGCAGCAATCTCAAATTTTGTAGAAACTTTCTTTTTTATTATGATCAATTCGCCCTTTTTAGAAACAAGATCCAAGTAGCTTCGCATGTCGGAAGTCATTGTTTTACAATCTCCATTAATTCGTTCATTAATATTTTCATACTGTCAAGATCTAAATCTTTTTCAACATTTAATGAAAAAATACAAATTCCATTTATTGTTGAAGCTACACGTTCTGAGACCATCTTGAGAAAAAGTGTATCTGATTTTGATGGTATAACAGCAGCTGTACTTACACGACCACCAGAACTAATAGAAACAACAAGTGTTCCTATTCTTTCTTTTCCCTCAGAAATAGAAATAAAATTTCCATTATCGTATGGAACAATCTGTACCAAGAAGTCCCTATGATTCACCTTGACGGTTTTTTTCGTATAACCGACTCGTGATATCAACAGCTTACTTCAGCTTACTAGACCTATATTGCTACCGGCGTAACTGCTACTTTTTTTATGGTAGCCTTTACTGTCTTAGCTTTTGTCGTTTTTGCTTTTGCAGTTTTAGCCTTTTTTACAGACTTCTTTACTGCTATTGGCTCTAGCTCAATCTCTTCTACTTCTGCAGCTTTGACAGCAACAGCTTCTAGTTGATCAGCTTCGACTCTAGCTCGTAGTTTTGCTTTGTACTTGAGGTTTCGTGGCTTAGTTCTTAGTCTGTATCCACAGCAAGGACACCAAAGACCTTCCCATTTTATGAAAATTTCACAAATCTGGCATCTTTTTTGTCCTGATGCGTAACGACCAGTTCCTACTGGCTTTTGTGCTTTGTATCTTGTGCATATTCCTTTACATGTCATATCTTGTTACCTGTTTATCTTATAGTAATAGTAATTATTTAAGCATGGATCAAAAAATTCTATAATTTTAAAGGGTTTTTTATGAAATAATTATTTTAGATCCATATCGCTAGTTGAACAGTTTTCAAGAAAAAAATGAAAAACACTATAAATATCTATCGTCCTTTCACATGTAGCCCAAAAGATCATCCTTAAATGATACTTCCCAAGATTTTGTGATCGATTTTATGTTTTCATCCAATTCTTGACAGAGGTAGAATAAGATGTCTATAACCCTCCCTTTGTGTTATATATCTGGCAGATATTTTATCACGCTCTCCTCTCTTGTTGTGATTTTTTATTTTCAACGATGTTTTACGCTCATCCACAAATTCTAGTTCAAAGTGTGAACAGAATCGAAGATTTAGAGAATTTACTATATGTAAAGCAATTTTCATGTTACCATTCCCTACTTTTACAATTTTTCTTTGAGCATTTATCCCTACCAAAATTTGAACGATATGCGATATCAGGTCATCAGTTGCTGTGTAGATTGAACTTTCAATTTCTTTTTCATAGTAAAAAACTGATAAACCTATTCTATTACCAGGATCAATTCCTATCACTAGTGAATTGTTATTAATTCCAGATTGTAGTTTTTCAACTATTTTTGCACGTATAACAGTAGGATGATAATTGAATTCATTATCTAAAAGAACCAATCTAGTAGGCATTCTAGAAGATTCAGACATGGTGGTAAGAATTAATCTTCGATCTGAACTTGTTATTTCTTCTGGCAATACAGAATCATAATTTAATTTAAGTCGTTTTAGAATATTTATGAATTTAAAATATGATCTGCCTGATATCGTTGCCACTGCTATATTATTTTGTGGTGGATATGATATGACTAATAATACGTGTCAGAAAATTTAAAGATTGTTTATGTATTGTTTTTAATCAATAAATTTCATTTAGTTGTCAATTGCAATATTGCCATTGCAAGATCTCCTTTTGCTTCAATCAATGCTTGTGTTGCCTTTTCTGGAGATACATTAGCCTGTTGTGCCACAAGTAGTATATCCTCTTCCTTAAAGACGGGCACTTCTAGCTCTCTTTCTTCATAACTCTCAGCAATGATTTGGAAAATAGAATTGTCCTTTGCCTTCATTTCTGTAACAGATGGTTTTGTAATTATGATTTCTTTTGTATCAGTCTTAATTATGACCTCTTGTACATTTTGTACATCTTTCATCTCAAGACCCATTTTGTCCAACATTCTTCGCATTTCGCGGTTTCCGCCACGCATCATGGTATATTCATACTCCGCTGTTTGTACTTTTTAAACTATCTCTGATCTTTACTGCTACACCTTTTTTAAATGACTTTATCATTCTTGTAGATAGCACTGCTTTGCCAACTGCGATTACTTTGTCATTATACAGAACTGATACATCTCCACCTATCAGTATGTTCTTTCCACACCAAGTTACATGTTTACAAAAGACCGAGCTGCCTTCTTGAACAAATGCTTTAGATTCATCATTAATTTCGAGGCAGTTTTCCCTGAATTTTTTACTTTTCAACAGGATTTGTGCGAAAAAAGGAGTAATGGCAAGTCCACCATCTGTTCTCAGAGTACAAAGTAGGTTATCATTTTGGTATACATGTTTTATTCGTCCAGTATTCTTTGAATAGGTAATTTTTACGTCCTTTGGGAGATATTTTGATACGCCATGACCAAAAAGTGCGTCCAATGTATGTTTGATTTTAAGAACCGAGTCCATTGAATTATGTTAGTTTATCCGTGTTAATTATTTTTGCAATAGAAGTGACCTATATAGTAATCCCTAACAACTATATAGAATAATTCACCACCTGTATAACATGGGAACAAATGAAGAAATGCGAAAGATACAGTTCACAGGCAAGTCTTCATACATTGTTTCACTGCCAAAACAATGGATAACAGATATGGGTCTCAAACAAGGAGATCAAGTAGCAGTAGTACGACAAGGAGTTTCCAATTTACAAATTGTACCACTAAAACATCACAACAAACCTGTAGGTACAGAGGAGGCGACAATTGAAATCAAACCGGAAGAGGAGGATTCTACAATTGTTAGAAAACTGATCTCACTTTATCTTCTTGGGTTTACTATTATCAACGTAAAATCAAAAGTTGGAAGATTAAAGCCATCTCAGAGAAATTCCATCAAAGATGCGGTAAAGAGTATTTTGATGGGAACTGAGATTACTGCAGATTCTATCGAAGGAATAACTATTCAAGTACTCATCAATCTGTTTGAGCTTTCAGTTGATGGAGCACTAAAAAGAATGCTAATAATTGCAAAATCAATGCAAAACGATGCTTTGCTTGCTCAGGAAGAAGCAAATTTTGAGTTAGCAAAAGAAGTTGTAAACAGCGATGATGAAGTTGATAGATTCAGTTTCTACATAATGAGACAACTCAAGATTGCCATACAAAATGAACATATGTTAAATGAAATGGGAATAGAAAGCCCTTACCACTGTTTAGGTTACAGGTTAATAGTGAAGAATATTGAGCGTCTTGGAGATCATGCAACAGAGATAGCTAAAGACTTGCTTGAATACAAGAAGCCTATCAAGAAATTGGTACTTGAGCCAATACATGAAATGAATACATTTACTTTGGCAGTATTAGATGAGGCATGCTTATCTCTATTCAAAAAGGATTCTAATCAAGCAGAAAGAACCGTACAAAAAGCATCTGAAATTTCAAAGTATGAAAGGAAGGTACAAGACAGTATGAAGACATTGAAGGATACGGAAGAAATCTATAGAGTAAGAAGAATGAGTGAAAACATACGAAGAATATCAGAATATGCAAGTGACATAGCTGAGATAGTATTGGATGTCACTATAGAAAAAACTCTGCGAAAGCAATAAGATAGTGAAGGATGACAGTAAAACATTGAAAGATTCTGCAATTCTCATAACATACGATAGAGAAGATTCACTAAAAGAAGCACTAGGTCTTTGTGATGCTGCAGGATATGAGGTTCGCAAGGTCATACAGCATAGATTTCTAAACAAGTCAAAGTATGGTCTTGGAGAAGGAAAGGTGGAGGAACTCAAGGAAATGTTGAGTACAATAAAACCTGATGTGATAATCTTTGATGAAATTCTCAAACCAAGTCAAAATTATAATTTAGCCTCTACTCTCAAAATGAACATTCTGGATAGGGAAGCTCTAATTCTTCAGATCTTTGAACGTAGAGCAAAGAGTTCAGAATCAACATTACAAGTAAAAATGGCGCAGTTAAGATATGAGATGTCAAGAGCTAGAGAAAAAGTTAGACTGGCAAAGATGGGAGAACAGCCAGGATTCATGGGAATAGGAAAGTTCGAAGTGGATGTCTACTTTAATGACATCAAAAATAGAATGAACGGTGTAAAAACAAAATTAACAAAGGCATCAACTCAACGTGCTCTTCATAGACAAGCAAGAGAAAGATTTGGATTCAAAACTATTTCTCTTGCAGGATATACATCAGCAGGAAAAACTACACTTTTTAACATATTAACAGGAGAAGAAAAAGAAGAAAGCCCAAAACTTTTCACTACTCTATCTACAACTACACGAAAGATCACTCTCAAAAACTCTGAAGTTTTAATTTCAGATACTGTAGGTTTCATAAGCAAGCTTCCATCATACATGGTAGCAGCATTCAAATCAACTCTTGAGGAACTTGTGTATACAGATGTTGTAATAGTTGTAATCGATATTAGTGACGACATTTTAGAACTAAGAAAAAAATTCAAGAGTTGTATTTCTACTTTAGATGAAATTGGAGTAGGTAAAGATAAAATGATTTTTGTTCTAAATAAGTCGGACTTGATTTCAAAAGAAGAAGTTGTAGTGAGAGCTAAAGAATTAGGTATGGATAATTATAAAAAATGGTTATCAGTATCTTCTACAACTAGATACAACATTAATCAATTAAAGATGCTAGTATTTGAGGCAATAGATGCAATACCTGTAACAGGAAGAAAAACTGAAATATCAAAACCAAAAAAGCAGAGAAAACTCCAAAGATGAAGATTGAAGTTTTACGTATAGGTACACGCCTTGTCAGAGATGACAGAGTAACAACACATGTAACCCTAGTATCAAGAGCATTCGGAGCATCAAAAATATACATGTATGATGCAAATCCAGAGATCAAAGAGACTATTGAGAAAGTAAACAAGATGTGGGGCAGTGATTTCAAAGTAGAAATTATTGAGAATTGGAAGGATGTCATAAAATCAAAAAAGAAAGATTTGTTCAAAATAGTTCACTTGACAATGTATGGTGAAAATATTAACGATGTTCAGGATCAAGTAAGAGGTGAAGAAAAAATTTTAATTGTTGTCGGTGCAGAAAAAGTTCCAAGAGAAGCATACGACATGGCTGATTACAACATAGCAATTGGAAACCAGCCTCATTCAGAGATCTCTGCACTTGCCATACTGATGGATAGAATTTTGCAAGGACAGCACCTCCAGAAAAAATATTCGGGCGGAGAGCGGGAAATAATTCCTACAAAAAAGGGAAAAAACGTGATAGATAAAACAGATAATTGAAGTAATTACATAAAAACAGGTTTAAAACCATTGATTAAATATAGAGATTGAGAGGGAAAATGTACGATGTCAGTTGAACATGAAGATCCTTTTGTAAAAATTGCTGCCTTGATAGGTGGAGATGAGTATCTGAAAGTTGCTCGCTCCCTTCTTAACACAGAGGATGCTACAGATGAGGAAATAGCAAGCTCAACTGGACTTAGAATCAACATAGTTAGAAAAGTACTGTACGATCTTTTTGGTAAAGCGCTGATAACAGGAATAAGAGTAAAGGACGAAAAGAAAGGATGGTTTGTCTACAGATGGAGAGCAAGAAAGGATGAAGTAGACAACTTTATTGAAAACCAAAAAAAGAAGATTGTAGAAAGATTGCAACAGAGAGTAGATTATGAGAATTCTGCAGACTTTTATCATTGTGGAAATGAAGACTGTCAAAAATTAACCTTTGAAAAAGCCCTTGATTTATCCTTCAAATGTCCTACTTGTGGAAAGTTGGTAAATCTTTCAAAAAATGAAAAGCTGAAAAAGGCTTTACAGGGAAAAATAGATCAGCTACGTGATGATCTCAAACATTAAGACATATAGTGTAAAACTATTTCATTTTGTATTTTCTCAATCTTTTTCAATTTAAATGAGTTAGATATTTTTCCAAAACCAACACCTTCAACCAGAGAAATTGCAGTACTTCCCCCCAAGACATATGGCGTAATAGTAACTACAATTTCATCTACTAGTTTTTCCTTGAAGAAATACCAGTTAGTTGTGCCTCCACCTTCAACAGCAATTTTTTTAATTCCTTTTTTTCCAAGGATTTTCAATAATTTCTTTATATCGATTTTTTTCTTTCCACATCTAATTACTTGGACTCCTTTTGTAGTAAATTTTTTAACGTTTTTAGAAGAGTTTTCAGATACAACTAACATTGTAGGAATTTTTTTTGCAGTTTTGACCACATTTGATTTTATAGATAAACTACCCTTTGAATCAAGAATAATACGAATGGGATTTTTTCCTTTGACATAACGAACAGTGAGTAATGGATCGTCAACATTTACAGTATTTTTTCCTACTAGTACAGCATCAACACTTTTTCTAAGGTTATGAACTCTTACCAGATCTTTCCTAGATGATAGATTAGATTTTCCTGTACGAGTGGCTATTTTTCCATCAATGCTAATGGCAGCACTAAGTATTACGTATGGTCTAGATTTTTCCATGTACTAGTTTTCCTTCGTACATTACTGCTTTTATTGTATTTTCTGAAGCTCGTTGTACTACTGAAGCATGTGGATTGTGCATGGGCTCTAGATCAATTGAGTGCTTTTCAATGAATATACAATCTGCGATTTTGTCATTTTGAACAATTCCTACTTTACCACCCAGAAGATTAGAGGCATTGGTGGTAGCCATTTTGAGTATGTCTTTTGGCAATAGTCTTTTTTTCTTAATACCCATAGAAACTTTCCAAAGATAGTCCATTTCCCTGAACATATCAGGAGAGTTTATCATCACATTATCAGTTCCAATTGCCACATTACAACCAGCGTCAAGCATGAGATCTACATCAGGGACACCTTCTGCAAGAGATCCATTTGCTCTTGGACAAACAACAATACTTGTTTTATTTTTGGTTGCCATCACAAGATCTTTTTGTGAAGCATAAGTCATATGAACCAAGAAATTCGGTTTTGCAATCAGAGCTCGCTGAGTTTCTGTTTTTCCAGATATTTTTTTGGATATCTTGTTACTTTCTTCAGTTTCGGCCGAATGTATAGCACGAATATTTTTTGTCTTTGCAAAGTATTGTAATGCCAAATCACTAAATTCATTGGGACCGCTGATACCAACTCCGTCACAATGCACCAGAAGATTTTGAAGATCTAATTTGTGGGATTGCGGAATAGATATGTTATTTTTGATAGAACTAGAGTTTTGATAATATTCAATTCTTCCCAAAATAACTGGCCTTATTGAAATACCCAATGTAGCGTTTTTTAACAGATTAATTCCTTCAATGCCCCCTTCTCGGAAATCAATGAATGATGTTATTCCTTTTTTAATCATAGAAATACATGAATTTCTGATAAAGCTTGTTAGATGTGATTTATCAGAATTTTTGAGAATCTTTTGTTTAAATCCACTAACTGGGTGTATCTTTTCCTCAACATTGGAATCTATTCCTATGTCTTTTGCAATAGAATCCCCAATGTGTGTATGTGAATTAATCAGTCCAGGCATCATCAATAACCCCTCGCCATCAAGCACTGTTTCACCTTTGAGAGGCAAAAGTTTTGTCCCTATTTGTCCAATATGCTTTCCAGAAATCCTTACACTTGTATTCTGAACATAATCTAGCTCTGGTCCATGAAAAAGGCTGATATTTTTTATCAGCATGTTGTCTCAAGTATTCGTGTATCTTTTTTTCCAGAGTCTCTAAGTTCACGAATCTTATCTAGTGACAGGGTGGCCAATTTTGCAGCATCTCTTCCTGTTTTTGCTGTTCCAATTCCACAGTTAAAGGAAATATCATATTTTTGTTTTACAATTTCAAGAAACTTTGTTATTTCATCCTTGTTAAAATTAGAGCTTATTATCATAAAGTTATCTCCACCCATGAAAAATGCAAGTGAGTTTCTCTGAAGGAAAAATTCTGACATTTCAGAATATAATTTTATAATAAGAGAAGATACTTCATAAGGTGATTTTTTGGCAGAAACTGAAGTAGAACCATCCACATCCATATGAATAATCTGAACTAAATCTGTCTCTTTCTTCAACTGTAATCCAAAGACATTATGATCCTTGCTTAGATTTGTGTTAGATCTTCTTGCCTTATCAGCATTTGAACTTGCTTCAAACGGAGTATTTCCTTGTCCGATAGACATGGATAAACTCAATTCAAAAGATTTTACTAGTTGTTTCTGAATTTCTACATGATCGTCAGCGGAAAGACCATTACTTATTACAAAAATTTCATCAAATCGATTAGGAAATGCAAGACAATTTTTTTGTGAGAATAAATTTTGTATTTCTCGGTATAACGATGCTTGAAGCATCTGAAGCTTATGTTCTCGATCACTGCCCAAGGTCAGAGTCCAAGGTCCATAGCCAGTAATCTTGATTATAGTTAATTGAATCATTTTCTAATTTTTTCCAGTTCTTCAGATAATTTCTTTACAGCCTCAACAGCTCTCTCAGCTACAGGACGTATTCTTTGATGTGCTTGTCTGTCACTCATTCCAGGTCCTGTTATTCCCAGTGTAACTGGTTTTTGATGCTTTATTGAAAGATCTGCTATTGCTTTTGCAGTAACATGTGAAATTAGTTCATCGTGTTTTGTTTGCCCTTGGATTACGGCTCCAAGAGTTACCACAGCATCAATGTCCTTTCTTTGTAACAGAGTGTCAATTATGAGAGGCATATCAAATACGCCTGGTACCTTAGCGGTATACTTTACATTCAGTTTCAATACGCTTGCTTTTTCTATTGCAAGATCAAGCATTTTAGAGGTTATTTCACTATTAAACTCGGCAACAACAATTGCTATATTCAAAATTAATGCTCCTTGGAAATTTTAACAAGCTCAGCACCATCAAAATAGGGTATTGCATTATCACTAGCATATTTTTTTGCCTTGTCAGTAGATAGTGCAGCAAATGTTTGAGAATCTAACATTTCACATATTGCAGTAACTGGCGAAAGCCCTGCAAGCTTCATCAGATAGATAGACATTTCAGTGTGACCAAGTCTATTTGACAATAATCCTTCTGAGGCAATAAGTAATGGAACATGACCAGGCGTTTTAAAATTAGAATTGAAAAGAATTTTTTTGTCACTATTCTCATTTTTATATAATTTAGCCATTTCAGAAATCGTAAATGCTCTTTCTTTATCTGTTATTCCAGTGAATGTATTTTTATGATTAATTGAGATTGAAAATGATGGTCGATCTCCATAAGGTGCAGTACCAATTATCATCTTTTTTAAATCTACATCAAAATTTTGAGAGTTAGAAAGAATTTCATGCATATAGTCTAATCCCAAACTTGATGCAAGTGCATGATTGATTGACATGCAAATCAGCCCTCCAGCATCCATACGCATACGTGCTATATGTTTTGGAGTTACAAATTCTGCTGCAATCACCATATCTACCTCATTTTCACGTTTACCCTCATCATGAAGTAGAATAAAGTCACCTCGTCTAAGAGATGAGAGTGCTTCATCTAAGGACATATACTGATCAGCTTTTCATTATTGTTATAAATCTTACTAGAAAATTGGTAACTACCAAAATAGTGGTAATCAACTAATCTTCAGATAAAATATATTTTCCAAGAATGTCAGTTTCAATATTAACTTTGTCGCTAACTTTTTTGTAACTCAAATTAGTTATTTTCATAGTATGTGGTATTATTGAAATTGAAAATTGATCTTTTAGCACATCAACAACTGTCAGACTGATACCATCAACTGTTACAGAACCTTTCTTAATGATGTATTTTGATAATTCCGTTGGAGGTTTTACCCAGATTTGTATCTGATTGGATTGTTTTTCGATCTTAGAAATAATGCCTATGCCATCAACGTGTCCTAGTACAAAGTGACCTTCAAGTCGCTCACCAACTTTGAGGCTTCGTTCAATATTGACTTTATCACCAAGTTTCAGAAATCCTAAATTAGTTTTCTTTATTGTTTCACCAACCATCTCAAATTCTGTTATTTCTTTTGAAATATTTACTGCAGTAAGACATACACCATTTATTGCTACACTATCTCCTACTTTGAGACCTTTTACAATTTTACCAAGATTGATTTTCATTTTTGCAGCACTACGGTTATTCGTTTTTTTGTTAAATGCTGTAATCTTACCAAGACCTTCGATTATACCAGTAAACATGATTAACAATTTCTATTTGTACTAAGATGATTTATGTTTATCAAATAATAGATAACATTATACAATTTAGTCGTCATTTTATTGAATTCAATAAATCAATAGCTCGTTTGTAGTGCACCTCATCAATCATTTTTCCATCAACTGTGGTGGCCCCTTTTTTATTTTTTTTGGCCACATCATAGGCATTCATAACTTTTTTTGCCCACTCTATCTCTACAGGCGTAGGATAGAATACGCTATGAACAACATCTACTTGATTTGGATGAATAATGCTTTTGCCTACATATCCGAGATTTTTTGCAGTAAGAGAATCTTGTTTTAATCCATGTATATCATCAAGATCTTGCCATATTGCATCAATTGCATATTTTCCTGCTGCTCTTGCATCCACTGGAATTTTTGCTCTAGAATATGTAGAACCCTCGGGTTTTTTTGTATATTCTACGCCAAGATCATTTAACAGATCAAATACACCAAAGACTAAAGCTGAGACTCTTTTACTACATGATGCAATAGAATATGCATTTACAACGCCTTGAGCAGATTCTATTGATGCTATGATTTCTATTGGCTTTAGTTTACGTTTTTTTTCTAATCCTACCATGGTTTTTTCAATTTTTTTTATTTCGTTTGCGGTGCTTACTTTTGGGATTACTATGCCATCAACACCTTTTTGAATAATTTCGAATAGATCATCAGGTATTATTCCAGATACAGGAGAATTAGTTCGCACATAAATTTCAGAATTATATTTAGATCTATTTTTTAGTGCATTTTTTATTAAATTTCTTGCAGATTTTTTTTCTCCCAGTGGAACAGAATCTTCCAGATCAAAACATACAATGTCTGCCTGAAGAGATTTTGCTTTTTCGAGGAAACGACTATTATTTCCAGGAACAAACAGAAGACTGCGTAAGAGTCTTGCCATAAATAGAAAGAGTTTATGGCTTAAGCAAGATTTTGCCGACTAGTCCTTTACCAGTAAGCATCTTTGTATGTGCTTCTGCAGCATTTTCAAAACTATACACTGAATCTATTGTAGATTTAATTTTCTTTTTACCCATCCAGTATAATCCTTGTTCTAGTTCTGCCTTTGTTCCTTGTGTAGAACCCAAAATATTAGTTCCTTTAAAGAAGATGTGTCTCAAATCAGTTTTTGCATCATATCCGGTAGTTGCTCCACAGGTTACCAATGTTCCGCCATATTTTAACAAGGTAAGTTGATCATTCCAGTGTGTTTGACCTATGTGATCAAATGATATATCAATACCACCTAGTGGTTTTGCAATTTGTCTTACTTCTTTTGCCCAATCTGCTTTTCTGTGATCAACTGCAAAATCTGCTCCGATTTCTTTTAGCTTATCTAATTTGTCTGGACTTCCTGTAGCAATTACATTACAGTTGTATAGTTTTGCAATTTGAATTCCAAAGCTTCCTACACCCGAACCTCCTCCCATGATAAGGACGGTTTGTCCAGGACGGATTCTTGCTCTTCCTACAAGCATGTGCCATGAGGTAAGTAATGTCATAGAAGCTGCTGCAGCTTCATCAAAGCTTACTCCGTCTGGAATTTTTGCAACATTGACCTCAGGTAAGTGTGTAATCTCTGAGAATGCACCCCAAGTAGGTCCTGTTTGAAATCCCCAGATAGTTCGTTTTGTACAATCATATTCACGTCCGTCAGTACATGCATCACATACTCTACATGACATGTTTGAATGTGAAACAACTCTATCACCAACTTTGAAATTTGTAACATCTTCACCTATTGCAATAACTTCGCCTGCAGCATCAGAACCTGAGACGTGCGGTAATGGCACTGCAACTGGTTGTCCTCGCATTCCCCAGATATCATTATAGTTTAAGGCTGCTGCCTTTACACTAAAAACAACTTCGTTTGGCTTTGGTTTTGGATCAGATATTTCTTTTACGCTTAGGATTGATTTGTAATCATCATTTGGAGCATATTTGTCATAAACAACTGCTTTCATATTTGTAATCGTTCAATTTACCCCTAATATATTTTCCCTAGGAAATTACTTACGGTTAATCTTAAAATCTCGTTTGGGCTGTTGCGTAGACAATAGAATTTGCTTTAACTGGTCATCCGAAATTTGTGAATTTAACCTTCCTTGAGATGCCAATCCCAAGAGATAATTTTCAACCATTGCTGCAAGATCAGGTTTAACCAATCTAACGTTATTCAGTCTTAATCTCGCTTCAGCTGTGAGAAGAGTTTTTAGCGCATTGTCCTTTAAAGCAGAAACTTCGGCATCGCTTGGATTTCTATCATCATTTGGATTATGAGAGCTCATGATGCTACTAGGAATATTTCTTGAGATTTGGATTCTTTACAATTAATTCATTCAAGATTTCAGTTGATAGTCTATCAAGTTTTTTCATACCTTCATGAGATATTGTTCTACCTTTTCCTTCAACCTTATCTAGATAACCCAATTTTTCTAAACTATGTACAGCTGTTCTGATTATTGCACCGCCTGCATCTCTGTGATGAGCTCCTCCGTAACCAACAGGTTTTGTACCTCCATACATTGATCTCAGATCATTTATGCCGATAGGTCCGTGCAAGTAGATTTTTCTTAGAAGAGATGCACATCGAGTATAATACCAATCACTTTGTTGTGGAGGCTTTACTGCATGAGCACCAGTCTTAACAAATGGAATCCAGCTTGGTTGTATAATATCTTCGTTCTTTAGAGTCTCAGATAATTTACCAATTAGTAAATCCGCTGGTACATCATATGCCTTTGCCATAAAAACCAAAATTCAAAGTTCGTCTTATAAATCATTGACCTATTGGAATTTGTTTTTTAATTATCTTTCTATATGTGTGATTACAGAAAGCACAGGTAATACGTATTGATTTGATATTACTTCTGCCTATCCTTATTCTTGCAGTAAATCCTGGCACAATAAACTTTTTACATTTTTTGCAATAATTTGACCTTAATTCATATGGCATTCGAATACGATATTTCGTGCAGAGCCTTTTGGCCAGCACCGCTTGCCTTTCTGCCAATTCAGGGTTAGATCGTGCATTTGATATGGCATTTTTAATTAGGATTTTCATTCTTTCTATTATGAGATCCTTAATTGCAGGTTTCATGTTGTTTAATAATTCCCACCCTTAAAATACAATCTTGCTCTCTCTTGTAATCGCAGAATCGGCATTAGAACTAGTACCTATAGAGCTACAGAGACATAACTCGGTTACAGCATTTGCTAGAAGATCTAACAAAAGACCATCTGAGATTTTGCTTGACATATCATGGCATTTTGCTGCAATGAAGGGAATCAAAAATGAGATAAAAAGAGGAAGACCAGATCTGGTTCATTTCTCCCTACTTGAGGCTTGTAGCATTCCTCTCTATTTTGAAAATAGATTGAATGTGTTTGTTCATACAATTGATGATAAAGTTATTTTCATAGGCCAAAATGTAAGACTACCAAAATCATATCATCGATTCATGGGGCTTGTTGAAAAACTGTATGCCACTAAAGAAATCAAAGAAAACAACAATATACTTCTTACATTGAAGGATATGAGTTTTGGAGAACTGATTCAAAAAATCAATCCAGAACAAACCATTGCGCTTTCAAGTAAGGGCATTAGTAGCTCTTATCAAAAATTATCTGAGGAGATAAAAGACAATACTTGTCTTGTAATAGGAGGATTTTCAAAAGGTCAGTTTTCTGATAAGAATAAAGAATATTTTGACAAGACAGTATCGGTAGACAAAAATCCACTTGAAGCTCATATCATAATTTCACGGATACTCTATGAATACGAAAAAAGAATTATTATGTAGGTCCAAGATTGGCACAGTGAGCGGTCGTAGTATAGTTTGGTTAGTACACTGGCCTTCCAAGCCCGTTACCCGGGTTCAAATCCCGGCGACCGCATTCTAATATTTTGTCATGAAATTATTCCTGCTGAGATCAAATATTGGATAGAACCAACAAATGTATTATCATCAATTTCATTTGTGACCCACAAGTGAGCATTTTTCTGGAACCAGTGAGGTATTGTAGAAACTGTGTTTTTCTCATTATTTGACATGATTATGTTATGTTCCATCAGATAATCAACTACAGAATAAAAATTTTCATCAGGCGTATTCTCATCTGACCATAAACCCACAGCTTGCTTTATCCAGGCAGGAATAGACTCGGATGTCATATTCTGTGTTTTTTCATTATGAAAAAGATAGAACCATGCAATGCCAGATTTTGTATTATCCTTAAGGTATCCACTTAGAAATACATCATTTTTTATTTGAAAAAATGAGTTTTCAGATATATTATTGGTTCTAAAAGTAATTTTTGTACCATTTTCAAATAATGGATAGTCTATGAAGCTTAGTACCTTGATAGTAAATGATCCATTATTTGTTTCATCAGGGGAAATTTCTTTTGTAATCATTTTTCCTCCTGCTGTGTCAACAAGTTCAGATGCAAATTGTGTTTGAAGATAGTTTATTATTTTATGATCAGGGTCAGCAAAAGAATAATCAATATCATCCCCAGATTGTAGATTACAGGTTTCCTGTTGCCATAGAGAAGAATTCTTCATTGCATCAATCATAAGTTGACCATGAAGTAATTCGTGATACAATATAACTAAATTTTCAATGTTACGCAATTGCGGATCTATTTGGGTATCATTAGATATGACTTTGGGATTAAGTCGAAGTTCATTATTACAATCTAAAGAAATTTTTCCACTTCGCATTGTTTCAGAACAATGCCACGTATAGGAACCTCCGGTAACTAGATCCTGATGAACCATATTTTCATCAAATTTTGCTAATTTAGTTTTGACTATTATTATAATTTGATTATTGGTATCATGAAGATTGCAAGAAAAAGTATTAATCATAGGTTTTTGAAATGTTTCAATTACATCAGATACATCTTTTTTTGGTGCATCAACTATCTCAAATTGAGTAAGCAATTTATCAAATATGTTTTGCTCTTCATTTGTAGGAGGTTCGTATACTGCATATACGGGAATTATGTTTATGATTAATAATATACTAAAAGCTCTTGCATACTTCAATAGTGAAAAACTTGTAATTTAGTAATTAAGAGTTGGGAATAGATTGTATTTGATGTGTTAATTCATTCCAAGCAGGTTTTGGATTTTTGTTTACATCAAACAAGCCACTACCACACAGGTATGCTGCAGTATTGTTCAAGACCTCATTGTTACCAAATATGGAGTTACTATCTTGGTTTAGTGAGTTATAGCATGTATCAACAGGTCTATCATATTGCCTATACCAGGTTAGAAACTCAAAATGGGATTGATTCTTTTTATAAAAGTCATACACAATTTGGACAAATTTTTGTTGATCTTCCTTTGTCCCATTGATAGACTTGTCAGTACTCCAACCAACCTCCATCAGTGCAATTTTCTTACCCTTTGCAAAGTCAATCATCTTTTGCAAATTGTTACCTTCCTTCTCTGTACTATTACTTTGAAAATATAACAAATCTACTGGTGCGTAGGAATATGCTACAAAGTCACCTTGGTTTAGTTTTCCTACAATATCACCTTGATCGTGGTTTGAGATATCGTTTAGTGAGAACCAGTTTCCAAATTTAACACTTGGATGTTTTACTTTTAATTTTTCATATACACCATTGAAGAAATCTACATATTGTGGAATTTCACTTGGATGATCTCTAAAGTAATTGTCAATACTACCTCCAATGACAACATAATCCACTATGTAATACCTTGAAAGTATAGCATCAAGAGTGGTCACTGTTTGATCTTGAAGTTTTTGATCAAGTTGCGGTTTTCCCATCCAATCTGGGAATGGTCCCAAGATCTGATTGTTAATCACTGAAAAGTAAAGTGTTACGTTGAGACCCTGTTCACGGTTTAGTCCCATTAGAATATCTGAATAACCCCAGTTGTATGTCCCTTGCTTTGGTTCCATAATTGGCCAAGAAAGATAGACATTACTTCGCCCTATTCCTGTTGATGCTGCCTGGGCATATGCATCTTTGATTTCTTGGAGAGTTGGTTTCTGAGTAGGAGGCATAATAACAAGTCCAAGTTTTGGATTATGTAGAGAATTTTCTGGTGGAACAACAGATGAAGGTCCAGTTGGTGTAGTTTGTAATTGTGGTAATAATACAAAGAAAGTCACCGCAATGGCTATTGCAATTCCTGCACCAATAGCAGCACCAATGATTTTCTTATTCAACAATACTTTCAAGAATTGAAGATACTAAAAGAGTTTTGATTTTGGAGAAAATTTTATCCAGATGTACAGCCGCTATATCCGCATTCTATACACACACTACATCCTTCTGCAAATACCAAGTTGTTTTTACATGTAGGACACAGTCTTTCTTCCATTTGTTCTTGTGTAAGTGCCGGTGCTGGAGAAGATACCACACTATCTGGAATTTTTATCTGAAGTGCTCTTTCTATCTCAGTTTTTAGATATGCATTTGTGACATTCTTTGAGATGTAGTCTGTTACATAACCACTTGGGGTTACTTGGAAGTTCTTTTGAACATTATTTCCTGTCATATGCAATACTTGCTCATGTCTTGAACCATCTCTGAATACAGTTATTCCTTTCAGACCAAGATCATGTGCTAATAGATATGCAGCCTTTACATCATCTGATGATACATCATTTGGCATGTTGATTGTCTTGGCAATTGCATTACCTATCCAGCGCTGCCATACTCCTTGAGCCATTAAATGATCAGCCCAGTGAATATCCATTGCTGTAACAAATATTTTCTGCATCCATTCTGGAATTTCGGCTATTCCCTTTACAGAACCATAGTTATTTGCAATCTTTTCTAGAATTTGATCATTGTATAGACCATGTTCTTTGAGTACTGCTTCAAAGATTTTATTTGTATAGAAGAATCTACCCACAGTTACTCTCTTTTCAAAGACTAGAGCAAACATTGGCTCCATCCCGTTTGAACAATCAGATATCATTGATAGTGTACCAGTAGGAGCAACTGTTGTTGTTAGAACATTTCTGATACCATGTTTCTGGATTTTGGCAATCAATGCATCCCAGTCATAAGTACGAGCGCTTTTTGGTTTCTCATAGAATCCAGCAACAGGAATTTTACCTTCTGGGTATTCTGTTTTTGAACATAGTGGGAATGGTCCTCGTGTCTTTGCAAGTGCAATGCTTTCTTCCATAGAATAGTATGTCAGTGCTTCAGCAAGTTTCTCTTGGAATTCATATCCTTCTTGTGAGTTGTATGGGATTCGTAATTTGAACAATAGATCTGCAACGCCCATCACTCCAAGTCCTATTCTTCTAGAGTCTTTTGATGCCTTGTCAATTTCTGGAATTGGATATGTATTGACATCTATTATGTTGTCAAGGAATCTTGTTGTCTTTCTTATGGTTTCTTCATATCTTTGCCAGTCAAATTCGTATTGTCCATCTGCTTTTCTTTTGACATAATTAGATAGATTGATCGAACCAAGGTTGCATGATTCGTATGGATAGAGACTTTGTTCTCCACATGGATTTGTTGCGCGTATTGGTTGGCCTCTTGCTTTTGCAAAAACATTGTATTTGTTTATGATATCAAAGAAAATTAATCCTGGTTCACCACTCTTCCATGCAGAAAGTGCAATCAGATCAATTAGATGATGTGCGTTTATTTCTCTTATAGCTGTTTTATCTTTTGGAGCTCTAAGAGTGAATTTTCCATCTGCTGAATTAACAAGGGCTTCCCAAAAGTCTTCCCAAACTCCCACACTTACGTTAAAGTTTTCAAGAACACCTGGTTTTGTCTTTGCAGTGATAAACTTTTCAATATCTGGATGCCATGCTTCTATGATGCCCATATTTGCACCTCTTCGTTTTCCACCTTGTTTGACTACTTCAGTAACAGTGTTGATGATGTTCATAAAAGAGACAGGACCTGAAGCTACTCCAGATGTTGAGGCTACCATATCTCCCTCTTGTCTTAAATCAGAATAGTTGATACCCACTCCACCTCCAGATTTGAATATCAATGCAGCATCAGATGATGACTTCATTATTTTTTCCATGTCATCTTCCATTGCAAGAACAAAACATGCTGAAAGTTGACCTAGACGTGCACCAGCATTCATCATAGTTGGAGAATTTGGCAAAAAGTCTTGAGCAACCATCAAATCTGCAGCTTCTTTGATGCGTTCAGTATATTGTTCAAACTTGTTTGCAGCCAACATAGTCAACAATTCTCTAAAGTTGACTTTCATCTGGCCATGTTTTGCCAAATCTACGTAGTGATTTATCAGTGATCTAAAGTGATATTTGTTAAGATAGTATTTTCCTATCTTGAATTTATAGTCAAAGTCATCAAGTTTGTCTAGATACCTTACTGCTTCCTCTACATTCTGGGTGTTGCCACCTTCAATTTGAAATATTGAAGGATCTCTGATTACATCAGCAATACCTACCAAAATAGCTACTCTTTCAAACATTTCGCCTGGACTTTCAGTTATCTGACCTTTGTTGTTTCTAAGCAGATATCTTGATGCCAAGACTCTCAAGCAATTAAGATCAAACTTCTTTGCCACACTATCAAGAGACTTAGATTCTAAAACTTTCATTTTTTCTTCTCGAACTCTTCGTCGTTCGTGTCTGTACAAAATGTACGCCTTTGCGATCTCACCTAGTCCTTCCTCAATTAGAGTAGACTCTACCATATCTTGAACATCCTCTACGCTTGGTGCTTCTGAGCCAGAAAATCCCCGATTCACGAGTTTTGTAAGAACATGGTTAGCTAGCTTGTCTGCTAATCCATGATCTGATCTTCCGCAAGCAACAAGTGCTTTGTAGATTGCGTTTGAAATTTTATCTCTTTGGAAATCTGATACTCGACCATCGCGCTTCTTTACTTGCAAGATCGAATTTTCTATTTGTGAAAAATCTGTCAACTTACTCCCCTCAACCCTAGCAAATGGGAGTTAAATAAACACTGCGGCAAAAAATAATTTTCTAAAGCTAAACTTTGGATCAATTTTGTTGACACCGGTACAATTTCCATAGTATTAGATCATCTCAAGGCAAAATAAATTTTCAGTAATTCATCAAAAATTTAATATAAATTCCAGGTTAATTCAGAATTTTTATTCACTAAACCATTAGTAGTTCATAGAACGAAACTTATGCCAGTATGTAAGGTGACTTGCACACTGAGCACTTTTCAGCGATCTTTTCCTCTTTGAGTCCACAGTTGCTACATATAGGCACCTTTTTGATGGGTCTGAAGGATCCTAATAGATCGCCTGCTTTCTCTATTGCCTTCTTTATTCCTGAAGAATCCATTGTGTCTGGGATCTTTAACTGAACTAATAACCCACCATTGAGTATTTTTGAGAAATAGTTTGATTCGACGATTCTTTCATTCTTAGGATTCATTTCTATTATCTCAGAGGCATCAAGAATAATGCCTTCTGAATATGACTCTCCCATGGCATGGTTATTAATTGACATTTTACCATATTTTTCACCATCAAGAGATGAGAAGCGACTTGCAGCATCACTTTCAGTCATGGTCACGATGACATTATCTCCCATTTCCTTTCCTTTCTTTGTGGCTACCTCCATGGCAGTGTTTATCACTTTAGCCAGAATTTCGTGTCCAGCCTTGTTATTTTCATATCCTAGAATACCATAAACCGCTTCCTTAAGTCCGATCAGATTAACAACTAGAGTCACAGATCCCTTTTGCATATACTGTGTATTGTTTGCAAGAATTGGATTAAGACCGCGCCTTGTTAGATCAGATATCTCCTTCTTTCTAAGAGACATAGCTGCTAGTGATGGCTTCATTAATAGTGCCAATCTTGCCCTGAAATAAGTTTCATCTTTGTTTGATTCAAAAGCAAGTCTTGGCATATTGATCGACAAAGATTCTAAATTGATCGAAGTTGTTCCAACATTCTTGGCATCTCCCCGTGCCAACCCTTTGTTGGATACTAATCCTTTAGCAAACATAACGTGTCCACCTAATGCAATTACATCGGCTAAAATTTCTGAATAGTCACTTATCTTGGCTTTTTCATAGTCAATTACCAATCCTATGGAAGGAAGTGGTGTTGATTTTACATATTTCTTGTAGGCTTGAAGAATAATTCCAACTAGTTTTGGTTCCATTCCAATAGAGATTCTAAACGAAGCAAGTGTTCCATTCTTTCCATACTTGGGTCCTGTGGATATTTTTGCAAAACAACTTGCAAGTTTTTCTTCAATCTCAGGTAAATTCTTAGAATATTTTTGTAATACAGTAACTAATCCATCCATAACTACTTCTTGCGATGCCTCTTTTATGAGAAGACATGCTAGTAGAGACAAGGAAGTAAAAAGATCGTCTAGTGAACTTGGTGATGATGTCCTTGTTACGCCCAAGAATTTTCCTCTCAAGTCAACGCCTTCTTCGATAAGTTCCTTAATGTTTACAAATATCGTATCGGGTAGAAGTGACCATAATCCAGCATTTGTTATATGAAGATCTCCTGAGAGATGAGAATCAGCTACATCTTTAGGTAAAGTGTTTAAGACGAGATATTCTCCAAATACATTCTGTCCTGTTTTAAATAGTAAACCCTCAACTCCATTATGGATACCATCCACATTGGTTAGCATCTCATGAATATCATAGCCAGGCAATCCAAATCTTGCTAGTTTATGCCTATAATCTTCATGGCCTTGTTCTAAGAGAACAGAATTGACCATTTCACGTATAAGTGAAGATGTAAGATAAGATGTCTGAAATTTGTATATTCTATTCTCTACTTCTTCAGTTATTTTTTGAGCAAGCTCAAGTGGAAGGCTACCTTCTCGAACCAATGATTGAATGATCTTATGAGAATTGAATTCTTCTATTGATTCATGTGAAGTTCGGACATACATCTTGCCACTTTCAATAATAGATCGCTCTTCGATCTGTCTTGCAAGACTTAGTACTAGTTTTCCCAAGTTAGTAATAGTATATCTTCTTTCAGACTTGTTTAGGGCCACAAGAGACTGTCTTAGTAATTTTCTCAAGTGATATGCAAACTTGCCACTTTCTTTTTTTGATTTGAAACCGGCAAGAGATTTTAATTCAGAATAAGTAAGAGGACCTTTTGAGTTTAGGATACGTAGAATATCAATTCTGTTTGGACTTGCCATAACAGAGAAAATCATTCTTACACGTTTTGATGCTGATTGTAATATTCCGCCACGTTTTGGATCGCCAAAGTCCTCGCTCAGTTCCATGGAATTGTCTAGAGGGCATCAGTAATTAAGATTTTTGACTAATTTGATCTTACGGAAGCTTTTTAGATCAGTTTTTCTGTACATCCACACTAAATTCGGATGGAGATAATGTTTGTCCACAAGATGGACATTTGCTGTTATATGGACGCATTACGTCTTTTATTGATTTTAACATACGCATATTTGCAATTTTAGCTCCGCATCTTCCACAAACAACATCAACAGACATTACAACCTAATGTCATTGTAAATATTATAAAAGAGATTTTTTGATTTTTTTTAATCAGTTTAATAAATTTGATTTACTGCTTTTCGATTATGATTCCACGTTGATCATAACCTGTAATTCTTGCTCTTGTTCCAAGAGGAAGATCTGTTGGAGACTTTATGTTGGCCATAAAACCAGAGATTCTCAACTCAGAATCGTCTAATTGCATAACTACCCATGCATATGGAACATATTCTTCGTATCCATCTGGAGGTACCGTGATTATGGTATAAGTAACAATGAAGCCTTTACCATCAACTATGGTATTCTCAAATCCCTTATTTCCACAGTTTTGACAGAAATAGGTAGTAACAAGATGATGATGTCCACATTTTGTACATTTTCTAGTGAGAACCTTACCTAACTTGGCATTGTTGGAGAATTCTTCTTTTGTTAGCAATTTACACACTTTTGAATATATGTACGGCACAGCTGGCGCCAGTTGCACCAAAGTTATGTGTTAATCCGATTTGGGCATCTTTGACTGTTCTATCTCCTGCTTTTCCTGTTAATTGATCAAAAACTTCTGCTACCTGACCTATTCCAGTTGCACCTATTGGATGACCTTTTGACTTTAGGCCTCCTGACGGGTTGATAGAAATATCGCCATTAAGTTTTGTTCTTCCTTCTCGAACAGCTTCAACAGCTTTTCCTTTTTCAAAGAATCCCAAGTCTTCAGTATCAACCAGTTCTGCAATTGTAAAACAATCATGAACTTCTGCAAAATCAACATCTTTGGGTGATATACCAGCCATCTTGTATGCAGCTTGTGCTGCAATTCTTGTGCTTGGTATTGTAGTTATATGATCTCGTCCTTGGAGTGCGGCAGGTGACCCACCCCTACCTGATCCAATAACCTCAACATAATTTTTTGTGTGTGCCTTTGCAAATTTTTCACTACACAGTATAACAGCACTTGCTCCATCAGAAAATGGACAACAATCATACAACTTTAGTGGACTGGCAACTACTGCGGATTTCATTACATCATCTATTGTAATTTTTTTTCTGAGATGTGCTTTTGGATTAAGAAGTCCATTATCATGATTTTTTACTGCAACCATTGCAAGATCCTCTTCTGTTGCTTTGAATTCAGAGAGATATGCTCTTGCCATAGATGCAAATAAACCAGGAAATGAAGCGCCAGCTCCTCCCTCATAAAAGAAATCAGAACAATATGAGAAATATGTTGTAGTCCATTCGGTACCTGTATGTGTGACTTTTTCTACTCCTGTTGCCAATACAACATCATAAAATCCTGCAGCAACATTTGCATATGCTTCTCTAAATGAAACTGAACCACTTCCACATGCAGATTCAATTGAAAGTGATGGAACTTCTGGAATACCGAGATTACTCATTATAACAGGACCCAAGTGAACTTGTTTGTCAGCAATACCAAATACATTGGAAATGTATCCTGCTTGGATCTCTTTTGGTCCTATTCCTGCACTTTCTATAGCATCAACTGATGCTTGAAGTGCGATATCAGTAATACTGTCTTCTAATTTGCCATATTTTGTGCTACCAGCACCAATAAGACAGACTTTTTCCACAAATCTCGCTGACTAGATTCCATATAAAAATTCTTCAGTAGTTTCTTTAATTCGATTAAACAAATGATATTGTTGAAAGACCAAGTTACCCAGATAGCGGTTGTTAAAAAACGACTTGATTCTAGGAATTCTATCAAAATAACAAAGAAAGACATCGGTAAGATCCAAAGTGAGGTAAGACAATACTATGACAAAAATGGATATCTTTCATGGTCAGAGAAGAAGAGAAAATATGTCATCCTAGGGACAAATACGCCTGTTAATGGTCTTGTAGAATGTCCTGATTGTCGCATAGGCAAACTTCTCATAATCAGATCTCGTCAAACAAAAAAGCGGTTCATAGGATGTTCAAATTACTATAATGGTTGTAGAGCATCATCTCCATTAATACAAAGAGGTATGATTTGTGCAACAAAAATCTCTTGCAAGATTTGCTTTTGGCCAATCATTTTACAAAGATATTCTAGAAAACAAAAGTGGGCAAGACAATGTTCCAACATGCGGTGTCCAAGCAGGGTTAAATCCTGAGATCTGTGTAGATATCAGTGCGTCTGTTTTGTAAAAGAGGAAGTTTTTGCCTTACTTGTTTTACCTCATCTAGAGAGATATCAACAATTCCAATTCCTTCTTTTTTCTTCATGTCAAGAAGTATTTTTCCATAAGGATCAATTACTATACTTCTTCCACAGTAGATATTTCCCACTTGATCTGGAGATATTACATAACAACCATTCTCAATAGCTCTTGTTTTGTTTATAGTAATCCAGTGTTCCTCCTTCATTTTTCCTTTAACCCATGCAGATGGTACAACAAGAATTTCAGAGCCTGATGAGGCCAGCATTCTAGACATCTCAGGAAATCTAAGATCATAACAAATCATCATTCCCATTTTTCCTACACTAGTTTTTACCGGTTTTGCAATTGATGAACCAGGATAAAGTTTCATAGATTCTTTGAAGCCAAGTGCATCATAGAGATGAATTTTTCTATATGTTGTAATAACTTTACCAGTTTTTCCTATGAGAAAAGATGTATCATATACTCTGTTGGGTTTTGGACTTTTTTCATACAAGGTACCAATAACTTGTATTGAATTTCTTTTTGCTTCTTCGGATATTGATGAAACAAATTCTCCATCTATTGTTTCAGCAACATTTGCAAGATCTGAAGAAGATTGAGATGATGGTGTGTAGTACATCATGAATTCTGGAAAAGTACATAGTTTTGCACCCCTATGTGCTGCTTGCGATACGTATCTTAGGATTTTTTTTAAATTATTTTTCTTGTCTGTTTCAGCTCGCATCTGAACTACAGCAATCTTTGTCACAAGTTTATTGAATTATTATAAAATAAAAATGTGTTTAGAGAGGATTTCCTGCCATGTACCAATTTTCTTTTGGATTCTCTTCGAAAACCACAATTACATGGCTTTCTTTTGTCTTGAGAATTTCAACTGCGGATTTGGTAATCGCTTTTGCATATTCCTCTTTTTGTTTTTCAGTTCTGCCTGGATACATTGAGACTGTTATGAGAGGCATGCTTCGGCCATGATTATACAAGATTTATTCTTTGGTAATTTCCGATCTTGTTGAATTTATGCAGATGTACACAATTATTTTTTTTTAGATTCATGTTCCCCAATTGGTACCACCACCTTTCCATCCATACCTTGTACCATACATGAATTCCGAACTGTGAGTCTTTTTGTAAATATACCCAGCAAATAATCCCACTAGAAATCCTCCAATGTGTGCAAAAAAGGCAATACCTGAACCAGTTGATCCTATGAATGCTGGTAAGACATTTTGGAAAATGAACCAGAACGGTAAATACCACTTGGCTGAGATTCTAATGAGCCTGGTGAAAAATCCAAGAAACATTAGTGTCACTACCTTTGCATTTGGAAATATGATAAGGTAAGCACCAAGCACACCAGAAATAGCGCCAGAGGCTCCTAATGCAGGTAGTTGACTAGAGGGATCTGATAAGATGTGGAAAAAGTCAGCCACGACACCCCAGAAAAGATATAGTGCTAAAAATTTGCCTCTGCCAAATTTGTATTCAATATTGTCTCCAAATATCCAAAGAAATAACATGTTACCTCCAATATGCATTACACCTGCATGAAGAAACATGGAACTAAAAACAGAAGTAAGTACACCATAATTGTGACTTGCCAGTCCATTTACAATATTATTTGGAATTGTACCATAATTCAACAACATATTTTCTGCTCGTTGGTTTGTGAATTCCCAGACTTGGTGAGTTACAGCTATCTCCCAAAAGAAAACTAAGACGTTGATTGCAATTATAGAATAAGTAATGTAAGGTCTATATCCCACAGGTTTTGGATTTTCATCTCGAAGAGGTAACATGTAATAGTAAATTTACTCTATAATTTCTATAATAGCATTTTGTGAGCTAGACTGAAATTATTCCAATTTTGATCAGATATTGAATTCCTGATGCAAAAGTAGAGTCATCAATTTGACCATCCGCCCACAATCCAGCATTAGTCTTTACCCATGATGGTATGGTGACACCAGAACTTGGTTGGCTTGATGCAGTAGGTGGAAGTTGAATTACTCCTTGTTTTATGAGATATTGAATTCCTGATGCAAAAGTAGAGTCATCAATTTGTCCCTGCTGCCACCATTTGGCATTATTTTTCACCCATTGTGGAATTACAACTGTTTGTCCAGTCTGATTTTGTGTGGGTGGATTTGATGAGTTTGATTGAGTCAATGAATCATCTTCTGTTACAGTAGAAGGAATGACAACATTTCCTCTTGCCATACCAGTTCTAGTTGTATCAGGTACACCATTCATAGTGATTGATTTTACTTTAATAACGACGCTATAGATTCCATTTATTGGTAGATTTACTGCTTGTGCATCTACACCATTTCGTGCAACAGTATCAGTTTTTGACCAAAGTACGCTTTGATCTTTGTCAAGTATTTGAATATCATAATTTACGTCTCCAGTTACCTGTTGCTCTGTGAATGAGTCAAAGAAGCTAATGTTCAAATTATTTTGTGAACCTGCTTCCAAGTTTTTTGGATTCCAGCCAAGCTTCACATGCCATCCTCCAAAGTCTGTAAGCAATGAAGCAGATGTTTGTACATTTGGTTTTTCTGGTGCTACTTTGAATTCAATATCACTAGTTCCACTTGGAACAGTCTTTGACATGTTCAGCAAGTCAAATTTGTTAAGAAACAGGTGGACTATCATATAATCTGCATTTGTATATGGATCAACAATTATTCTACTTCCAGTTAGACCATATCCTTGAGCACTTGCTGCATATGTTGGAGTATCTGAAAAGGCAGTAAGTGATTTTGGTACTCTCAACTCTTCATGGATAAATATTGGCCTGTCTTGGAATCTACTTACATCCCAATCAAATGGCATATTCCAAGAAAATTGTTTTGTTGATTCATCAAAGTTAAAGTTAGATGTCTTATCATAGTACGAAATTAGTGTAGTATTGTATGAGTTATTTTGATAAGTGACATCTTGTGTAGATACATCTCCAACACTGAGATAGGAATCAAATTTTGGCGGATTTGATTGATCAATTAACGTATTGGCATAATCTATAGCTAAAAGCTCCATATGAAAATGATATAGACCACCCTCTTGGAGTATTGGTCCTGCAACTGTTACCTGATCAGTTTGGGATCCTAATCCACCTAATACTGGATCAGGATCACCATACACAGTATATTTTCCATCTTCACCACCAGGTTGGAATTTTATTGTGAGGTATCCAGTGTGGGTATAAAATAATTCATGCATCAAGATTTTGTCTCCCTTTGTTGCATTAATAAAAAATGAAACATTGTTTATTGTAGTATTAGTATTTGCATCAAAAAATCTAAACGATAGAGTCTTGTCTACTGATGTATCTGATGTTATAATTGGAGGATTAAGTTTAATGAAAGCTGTAATTACTCTATTTCCAATGCTTGCCTGAACATTTTCTTGAGTAAAACCGTCACCATATGCTTTTTGTGGAATAAATGGAACTGCAGATGATATAACTATCAAGCCAAGAACCAGTGATAATATGCTCTTGACATAAAGTTGCATTAATTAAAAAAAGTCTGCAACCTATTTAATTCTTGAGCATCAATCATGTTTTAACATAAAATTATTAACAAGATAAGATAAAATTATGAAATGAAAAGATGGTCAAAAATATCATCTATTTTTGCAGTATTGATTATCATATCAGTGTTGTATATCATATCAAATTCAGGAATTTATCATACAGAAAATACAGTATTTGCACAAAGTTCATCACTTACAATAATTTCACTTTCAAGTGATAACAAGCTCATTGGTGGTGGCCAATTTGTAATATCACCAAACCCATTTACTGGTACAGGAAATTATACAATTACAGACAACTCTGCTGATGACACTGAAAAAGACAAAGATGGTGTAATTACTTTATCAGGAATAAAAAATGGAAATTATAACATAATTCAAACAAGTACTACACCAGGATACAGTGTTGATCAAATCCAGAAAGCAGTTCAAGTAAATAATTCATCTGGTGTTACTACTTTTACTGATTTACCTACCAATAATGTTGCAATATCTTCAACCTCTGCAAGAAGTATTACATATACAACCAAGTTTGAGTGTGGTTCAATATACGCAGGAGAGGGACCACTACGACCTGGGCATTATGATACAGACATTAGTTTATTCAATAAGCAAAAATTCCAGACCCAAGTTCTTTGGAATTCTGTGCTCAATAATGGCCCTAGCTCAAATGCCATTTTATTGAAGATGAATTCAGAAACATCAAAGAGTATAACCTGTCAGGATATCAGAACTACACTTGGAAACAATAATGAAAATTTCATAGAGGGATTTACTATCATCAACGTTCCACTGGATTCGACGTTTAATGGAGAAACAACTATGGCAAGCTCTACAAGTGACGTTAATGTACTAGATGTTCAGGTATTTTATACTGCAAATGCTTTGGATACTCTTCCCCATGAAGTAATTGTGGATAAAATTTCATTTTACATAATACAAGATGGAAGTGGAAAAATCCCCTCCAATATGATGCAAAAAACTTTGGATATTTCGGTACCATCAGGCCTGAATCAGATATCAGATACTGAAAAGAAAGTAAAAGATGCACTTGCAAAGCAGTATAGTCTTTCAGATGATGACTTGACAAAAATTGTGATCAGGATAAAAGATGTATCAGTTGGAGTGGGAGTCTTAATTGATGATCATGCCATATCATTATCTACAGTAAAGCCACAATTAGGTTCTTAAAAATAATAAAAAGGAAGTTAGGGTTAAGTTTAGAATTTTGGAATTCCTCTAGTCTTTGCAGCAAATACTACCATGCTCATAACAGCAATTGCAAGAACTATTGATGCTACTGGACCAAATTCTGGTACAGCTGCATTGTCTGTTGTTGTCATATTTTGCATTGGAGTTGTACTTGTTGTTGCACCTGCTGCTACAATCACTTGACCTGTCATCCATGGATGAACAGAGCAAAAGTAATCATATGTGCCTGCATCTGCAAAAGTAAATTGGAATGTCTTTCCTGGTTTTAGACTGTCTTCTTCAAACACTTTACCGCATTCGTCATCAGTAGGCTTACCGCTACATACTACGTGCATTGCTGTATCAGTGTTCTTCCAAGTTACTGTTGTTCCGGGTGCAACAGTCAATGGGTTTGGAGCAAAGCAATTGTTTGCTGCAACACAGGCTGCGTTTGCGCTGCCGCCTGCACCTGTTGCAATATCAATTTCATTTGCTGTTTGTCCAAATGCTGGTGCTACACCTAAGATAGCAACTAGAGCCAAAAGACCAAATAGTGCGCCAAATGGTTTTGACTTCATTGTTTTGTGTGATATAGAGCTACTATAAAAATCTCTCAGATGGTTCTCTAAAACATGTTTTCAATATTTGCCGTGACATCAGAAAATTAACTAAATTCATCTGTACATGTATAATTTAACAGAATTAAATAAAAAAGAAAGTTAGTGTTAAGTTTAGAATTTTGGAATTCCTCTAGTTTTTGCAGCAAATACTACCATGCTCATAACAGCAATTGCAAGAACTATTGATGCTACTGGACCAAATTCTGGTACAATGTGTGTAAAGCTGAGTGTCTCACCTTTAACACCTGTCCATGTGGTTGGATCTACAGTAGGTAATCCAATACCATTGAGTGTTATTTGAATGTCTACTGGATCAGCAGACGAGAGATTTGTACTACTGATTTGAGTATCATCACCAGTGTGTGTATGTCCAGCTGAATTTGATAGGACATTATTACCGTCTTGCATTACAGTGATTGCATAGTTTTGATGGTGTATTTTATTTCCACTAGCATCTGTAAATGATATTGCCAATGACAATGATTGTCCATTAACTGGACCACTAGTGCTTACAGTTACGGTTGTACCGTCAGAAGCTTTGCTAGTTAACATGGTCATTCCACCCATATCTCCACCAGGTGTTCCAGTAGATCCTGCTGCTACAATCACTTGACCTGTCATCCATGGATGAACAGAGCAAAAGTAATCATATGTGCCTGCATCTGCAAAAGTAAATTGGAATGTCTTTCCTGGTTTTAGACTGTCTTCTTCAAACACTTTACCGCATTCGTCATCAGTAGGCTTACCGCTACATACTACGTGCATTGCTGTATCAGTGTTCTTCCAAGTTACTGTTGTTCCGGGTGCAACAGTCAATGGGTTTGGAGCAAAGCAATTGTTTGCTGCAACACAGGCTGCGTTTGCGCTGCCGCCTGCACCTGTTGCAATATCAATTTCATTTGCTGTTTGTCCAAATGCTGGTGCTACACCTAAGATAGCAACTAGAGCCAAAAGACCAAATAGTGCGCCAAATGGTTTTGACTTCATTGCCGTAAGATTGTTTCCATTGTATAAAAACATGATTTAGATTATTTTGTAATGAGACATTATTTTCTACAATAAAGAGATTAATTGGTGGCGGATAGATTATGTTCATTTATTGTCTTAGAAAACATGCCAGCATGTTTTGCTATCAATGTAACAACAAACATTGCAACCATCAACATGACTATAGTTCCAGAAGGAGCAAGATTGAAGTAATATGATATAGTAATGCCTGCAATTACTGCAGAGACCGATAGTGAGATAGAAATGAGCATTGTTTTTTTGAATCCCCTACCCATCATTATGCTGGTTATGTTTGGCAATACTATCAATGCAGATATCAATAAAATTCCAACTAGCCTCATTGTTGCAATTACAGTAACTGCCGCCAAGGCTACAAAGAGATAATTTAGTTTTTCAACCGGTATTCCATGAACTTTTGCTTGTTCTTCGTCAAATGTGAAATGTATCAGAGGTTTTCTAATTGTAATTAGTGTTACAATAACACCACAACTGACTGCTACAATCAGTAATGTATCTTGCATATTAGTTAACAAGATACTTCCAAAGAGAAAACTAAAGAGATCTATGGTAAAACCATGAGATGCACTAATGAGTAGTACTCCCATTGCAAAACCTGATGACAATAATACAGCTATGGCAGCATCTCCAGATATTTTGGTGCTTTTTCGTAGTTTTGTAATACCTAGAGCAGTGGAAACAGAAACAGCAAATGCAGTCCAGATTGGATATATGTTAAGAAAAAATCCTAAAGCTATACCGCCAAATGCAACATGCGAAAGAGCATCACCAAAAAGAGAATATCTTTTCAAAACCAAGAATAAGCCTATCATTGAGCAAGTAATTGAGACTACTATACCAGTAAGTAAACCCCTTTGCATAAAACCATAAGACAAAATCTCAAGATTCATAGAAGTCACAAATCATGTTTATGCATGTGCATCTGCATTGCAGATTCTGAATATGTTTTTAGCATATCCTTGTTTGCAAAAAATTCTTCCTTTTCACCATGGAAAAATAATTCTCTATTCATACATGCTACCCTTGTTGCAAGATCTGAAATTGCAGTAAGATCATGTGAAGACCACACTATAGTTATCTTGTTTTCTTTGTTTATTTTTCTCAGTACTGAATAGAATTTGTTTTGCACATCCATATCTACTCCAGTTACAGGTTCATCTAGTATCATCAATAGTGGTTCTTTGACAAGAGACTTTGCAATGAAGGCACGTTGTTGTTCTCCTCCAGATAATTCACTGATTCTTCTATCCTTGAATGATTCCAATCCAACAATTTTGAGTGCCTCTTCAATTTTTTCACTATCTTTGCTAGATGTAGCAAATATTCTATTCCAACAACACCCACAATCTTGTATCAATGCAGCGCCTTTGACCAATTTCTTTTTGGATAAGATTCCCATTGCAACTACATCATAGACAGTTGCAGGAAAATTTGGTTCAAAATTTACTTTTTGTGGTACATAGCCCACCATAGAAAGTAGGGTAGTGTACTGATTTCCCTCATATCCAAA
Organism: Nitrosotalea devaniterrae; assembly: GCA_900065925.1. Taxonomy (GTDB): domain Archaea; phylum Thermoproteota; class Nitrososphaeria; order Nitrososphaerales; family Nitrosopumilaceae; genus Nitrosotalea; species Nitrosotalea devaniterrae. The sequence goes on from LN890280.1 coordinate 1,715,191, forward strand.
TAACTTGATCTTTCCATGATAATTTTGTAATCCAAGAATAGCCCTGAATAAGCTAGTTTTACCAGCTCCATTTGGTCCAACAATTCCCAAAAGATCTCCTTCTTGAACATTAAAACTAATTTTGTTTACTGCCAAAACTCCGTTATGGCTTACTGAAACATTTTCTACATCTAGTGCATTTACTGGCATTCTAAAGCTGTCCTAAGATTATGTAGATTTTCATACCACTTATCTAGGTATGTCTTTCCCTTTTGCTGTTCGGTTTCATTTATTCCCTCAAGTGGACTTAATATGAGAACTTGTGCACCTACTTCACTAGCGAGTGTATTTGCAAGTCTTGGATCCACCAAGTCCTCAGCAAAAATTACCTTGATATCCTTATCCTTTGCAATTTGTATTACTTTTTGGATATCCTGTGGTGGTACATCTGCTTCTGGTGCAATTCCTGTTATCCAAATATCATGTACACCATATCTATTTGAAAAATAATTGAAGGCATTATGAAATGATACAAAAGTATCTTTTTTACAGTGTGACAGTCCAGTCTTTATGTTGTTATCTAATAAAGCTAGTTTTGCAATGTATTCATTTGCATTATCTTCATAGTATTGAGCATTTACAGGATCTGCTCTTTTCATTGCATTCTTGATGTTAAGTACTTCTTGTTCTGCAAGTATTGGATCATTCCACACATGTGGATCCATTCCTCCTTGTGCTAGAATTTCCTTGTCATCTTCGGCAGAATCTGCTTTTAATAGAGTAATACCATCAGTGGCCTTGACAAATGTCATATTTGGAAATTCTCCAGATTCCATAAATTTTGAAAGATATGCTTCCATACCAGCTCCATTATAGACAAAAAGTTGAGTTCCTTTTAGTTCCTCAATCTGTTGAATGCTGGGTTCCCATGAATGTGGTTCATTTCCAATTGGGAGAAAGCTGTAAACTTCAGTTTTATTGCCACCGACATTTCTTGCAAACTCATACAATGGAAAAAATGATGCAGCTACTTTGAGCTTAGTATCAGATAGATGTTGTATCGAGTTTTGTTTTGATTGTTCAAAGAGATTTTCATTTGATAGTGCAATTGAAATTGTTATCACAGCAATAATCATGCCTCCAATTATTCCTGCTTTGAGTTTATTCAACACAAATTTTGCTCATTAGTTATTAATAACTTTATAAAATATTAATAATTATTACTGCTAAACTTATAAGATACTTAATAATAATTACACCTGTGCCTATAGTATCAATATCTCTAAACGATGAGATCCTGTCTGAACTGGACAGAATACAAAAAACGATGGGATTTTCCGGTAGGTCTGAAATAATTCGAGCAGGCATCAGAAATCTAGTAGCTGAAGAAAAACAACATAGTACACTATCTGGACTAATCCATGCTATTCTCATGATTGTACATGATGAAGAATCAGAACAAATTGTAACAGGAATAAAACATAATCATGAAGATTTGATTGGCACTCATCTCCATAGCAAAGTAGATGGTAACAAATGCATGGAACTTTTCTTACTACATGGAGATGCGGAAAAGATTAGTGTCATGACACGAGACTTTCAGACAAATAAGAAAATGGATAATGTTAAACTAGTTACAATGTAGAAATTTATTTTTTAAAACTAAATTCCATTTTCATTTAGAATCAATGCAAGAAGTGCGGCACGTGTATCTTTTCCATATTGTGCCTGTTTAAAGTACTTGGCTTGTTTTGTAGAATCAATTTCAGGAGATATTTCATCAAGACGTGGTAATGGATGCATAATGATAGCATCATCTTTTATTTTATTTACTAGCTCTGGACCAATTTTATAACTTCCCCTAACTTTTACATACTCTTCAATGTCAGCAAATCTCTCTTTTTGAATTCTTGTTACGTATATCACATCTAGGTCATCAAGGTTTTCTTCTAAATCACTAGTTTCAGTGTATTGTAATTTTTTTCTTATTTCATAAGTTGAATCAGCGCGGATTTTAAGTGACGGTGGAGATATTAGTTTGACATCAACGTTGTAATTGCTTAGAGCATACAAAAGCGAGTATACAGTTCTACCATATTTTAGGTCACCAACAATTCCAACCTTAAGACCGTCAATTTTCTTTTTTTCTTTTCTTATAGTATAGAGATCAAGTATTGCTTGAGTAGGATGCTCTTCAGTACCACTTCCTGCATTAATCAGAGGTTTTTCTGATATTTCTGCTGCAAATCTGCTAGAACCATCAAGTTGGTGCCTAAGAACCAAGACATCCGAATACAAAGACATGATTTTCACAGTATCTGCAAGGCTTTCGCCCTTTTTTGCAGAGGAAGATGAGGCATCAGCTATTCCAAGTGATGTACCGCCTATGGAAGCCATTGCAGCCTCAAAACTTAACCTGGTTCTTGTACTAGGTTCAAAGAATAGATAGCCAAGGGTCTTTCCACGTACAATTTCCCTTCTTTCATTTTGGTTCATTCCAATTATTTTATCAGTTGCTTGGAAAACAGTTTCAAACTTTTGTTTATCAAAATCTCTCACTGAGACAATATCTTTTTGGAAAAAAGAATTGCTCATTAGCAATTCACTATTATATATGAGTAGTATACAAACTATTCCAATGTCAGAGTCGGATCTTATCGTAAGAAGGATCAAAAATGGAACTGTGATTGATCACATAGAATCCGGAAAAGGTTTGAAGGTTCTAAATGCATTAGGAATCGATGGTAGAGATGGAAATGTAATTACAATTGCGCTCAATGTTCCAAGCTCTAAGGTTGCAAAAAAAGATATCATAAAAGTGGAGAATAAATTTTTGCAGGATACAGATACTAACAAGCTTGCACTCATCGCACCAAAGGCAACAGTAAACATAATCCAAGATTACAAATTGGTTGAGAAAAGACGTGTTGCCTTACCAAATCAGATTGAAAGAATTTTTCGATGCTCAAATCCAGATTGCATAACAAATAGTGATGAGGAAATACAACCTATCATGGATGTTGTTGATAAAACAGGACTTGTTCTAAGATGTAGATATTGTACAAGAACTTTGGATGTCAACGAACTAAAATATTATTAAAATTTCTATTTCTTTTCGGCTTGCAGTTCATACTGGTCATATGTAAATTTCCTTGCAGTTCCAAATGGCCTAAATGCTCTTCCATTACCATGATAGAACTTTGAGAAGAATTCAACATAGATCAATCTGGCACCCTGAATTCCTGGCTCAAAGACTCCAATTATGATATTGAATATGTGACCTATGAAGAGTATCATCGTTCCAAGAACAATGAAAGGAATTCCATGATGTAATGTTTTGAAAAAGATAAAGTCAATTACATCAGCCAAGATAACGGATGCCAAAAGAATTCCAATAAGTCTGGTGTATGATAATATGTGGCTAACAATAGAGGGTAACTCCATGATTGCCCTTGGGCCTTCTCCTACAAACATCAAGCCAATTCCACCAATCATCAATCCTATGTAAGCAGCACCCATTGTGCTATGAACCGGGTTGACGTGTTGATGGTGCATTAGTGCAAGTCCAAAGAGTACTACACCCCAACCAAAGAGTAACCAACCCATTTTGCCAATAGCATGTTTTTTGAGACCTTCACGCATGCTATTCAAGATACCAAGGATTAGACCAAATGTTACCATTCCAAGACCAATGTATCCAGCGATTAGCAATAGTTTTCTTAGGCTAGTAATTGGACTGAATATTGTTCCGTCTGCAGGTAGATGCAAGCCAAGTGAAGAATTAAGGAAACCAAAGAGGTAACCGTTCAGATGAAATCCAAAGTACAAGTTAAACACAAACCCCAATCCTATTGCAATGATAGCACCTGGTGTCATTGCTTTTGCAAGTTTTACCATCTGTCGCCTCTTTAGTATATTCAATGCAAATTTACTCAACATACTGGGCATGATGTTAATGTCTCTCTTTCCACCCTCAATTCTTCGAATAACCCATCGACACACTAGAAGTATAAACAGTCCATATCCTGCATCTCCAACCATCATACCGTAGAATATGGGGAAGAATATACCAAAGATTAGTGTGGGATCGAATTCTTTGCCTTCTGGTAAAGAATAGAATCTGATAAATGCCTCAAACAGTTTGAACCTTTTTGGATTGTCAAATTGTGTTGGTGGATGCTCGTCTGTTTCAAGCTCAAATAACATGGTACCTTTAGTATTTTTTTCAAAAATATTCCTTAGTTGTTCTATCTTTGATTTTGGAATCCATCCTTCTAGGGCAAAAGAATCAGATGTTACTCCCAAGTTATCAATGACTTCAAGTTTTTTGTTTTCAATCTCAAGTTGTTCTTCTATACATACGATATTGACATAATGAGCCTTTGAGATTTCATCTAGTTGTCTTTCGACTTCTTTTAGTTTATTAGAAATATCAGTCTGTTTTGATTTTAGGTTTTGTGTTAATTGGTCTGCCTTTCCTTCTAGTTTTGGAACTGCCTCCATTTTTACATCATACTCTTGAACTACTGTAGCAAGTGCATGTGGTGGAAAGTTTGGAAATGTAACAAGGACTAGATTTGTAGTGTCTTTTCCTTCTTTTGGATAGATAAAGACATCTTGGCTATTGACATCAAGTGCCTTTTTGAATGCAGCATAGTTTTTGGAATCTACCCTTCCAAAGTATGAATGAACCATCTTTAATTGAAGAACGTTAAAATCTTCTGGGAAAAATGAGAACTCATCAACTAGTTTTATGTTGTTTTCAGTCTCTTTGAGCTGTGTTAAGAGATGCTCTTTTTCTTTTTCTAGGGTTGCTACCTTGTCATCAATGTTAATGGATTTAGCAGCCTGCATTATTTGATCCATAGAAGTGAATCGTTGGCATTGAGTGGCCTCAATTGGAGGCAGCACTGTCTTTAGTGCCTTCATTCTCAAAAGTTGGTCTGAAACTTGTCTGAACATTTCATTGTCACGTTCATTTCGCACGAGTGTAGCAACATCTTTTGATAATGGTTCTAGTTGGACAACATTAAGATCATGTAAAATAGAAATTACAGTTTGTCTTTCATTTCGCAACCCAAGGACTGCAATTCTTCCCATTGGTATTGGTTTTAGAACCAAAATCTATACCTCTTTTAGTAAAATATCGATTATCTCTTTGACTGTTTTAGAATCAATTTTTGAAGAAACAGATTTTGCCTTGGTTTTTGCATCCTCTATGATCTTTTCTGTTTCTGCATTTGCTTTCTTTCTTGCTTGATCTATGGATGATTCAACTAGTTTTTCTCCATCAGCTTTTGCTGATGTGATTGATTGTATAGCATGAGTTTCGAAATTCTGCAGTTCTTCTTTTACTTTTTTCTTTTGTTCATCAATTTCTTTTTGAGATCTGTCTTCTGCTTCTTTTATTTGCTTGAGTGAGTGGACGTATTTTTCTGATGTAGACATTTTAAACTCCAAAAAAGTGCTTGCCTGCATATAGTGCCAAGGCTACAGTACCAAGAATATTACCTAGCTTAAATGCTCTAATTATCAGAAAGAATTTTCGCTGTTGTTGATTTACAAAATTAGGCAATTAATTCTCTCTCCTTTTTTAGTAAAGCCTCTTGTTCTCGTTCTCCCATCTTTCTTTTTACTGTCTTTAGCATCATGAAAGTATCTCGTTCCATCTCATCTAGTCTGAATATAATGAATTTGATTGCAGCTTGTAATCTTGGAATGAACACATTTTCAATGGCATTAGATTTTCTTTTTGTCTTTTCAATTTCAAGCAATAGTTTGCGAAGCGTAGTTTCTTTTTCTGCAACATCAAGAACCATCTTGTGTACATTATGAAATGCTTTGATTGCTTCGTTGATAGACGGAGGAAGTTCTAGCAAATGTTCTGTAAGAGCTTGGTTATTTTTTCCACCTTCAATCTTTGGAATTCTAACGCCCATGACGTTTTTTGGAGTAATTTGTAATTTATTTAATTGTGGAATCTTCATTGCTTCATTTTCTAGCCTCATTGCACCTGCAAGCATTTCTGCCATTCGAATTGCTTGGTATCCTTTTACCAATTCCGCTTGAAGACCACTTCTGAGTGCTGCTACAGTTTTGCTTGCGTTAAAGAATTCAAGAATTAGCGCTTGTCTTTTTAGCTTTAGTAGTTTTAGACCTTTTTTTGCAACAATGATCCTTCTCTTTGTACGGATGTATTCAAGGCGTGTTGGTCTAATGTTAATTACTGATGGCAATTTTATGCACCTGCACCAGATTTCTTTCTGTACTTTTCGATGAATTCTGGTTTGATACGATTAAGTTCAGAGTCTGATAGTTCGCTTAGTAATTCCCAACCAATATCCAAAGTCTGTTCAATTGAGCGGTTCTCGTCCATTCCTTGATTTACAAACTTTCTTTCAAAGTCGTTAGCTACTTTCATAAACTTTCTATCAAGATCACTGAGTGCTTCTTCACCTACAATTGCAGCCAATGATCTTGCATCCTTGCCTTGTGCATAAGATGAGTAGAGTTGATCTGCAAGGCTTCTGTGATCTTCTCTTGTGCTTCCTTTTCCAATACCTTGGTTCATCAAACGTGAAAGACTTGTCAAGACATCTACAGGTGGATGTATGTCACCTCTATGCAAGTCTCTGCTCATGACAATTTGTCCTTCGGTGATATAGCCAGTAAGATCTGGAATTGGATGAGTGATATCATCTGCAGGCATGGTAAGAATTGGAATTTGTGTTACAGAACCATTTCTGCCCTTGATCTTTCCTGCTCTTTCATACAATGATGACAAGTCAGTATACATGTAACCAGGATAACCTCTTCTTCCTGGAACCTCTTCTCTTGCAGCAGAAATTTCTCTTAATGCTTCACAATAGTTAGTCATATCAGTCATGATTACAAGAACATGCATGTCTCTTTCATATGCTAGATATTCTGCAGTGGTCAATGCAAGTCTTGGCGTAAGTAAACGCTCCATTGATGGATCGGATGAAAGGTTCAAAAATAGAGCTGTTCTTCCAAGTGCACCACTCTCTTCGAATTGTTTTACGAAAAAGTTTGCCTCTTCACTTGTAATTCCCATTGCTGCAAATACTACTGAAAAGTTTTCTGAACCACCAAGAACTTTTGCTTGTCTTGCAATCTGTGCTGCAAGCAAGTTGTGTGGAAGACCTGCACCTGAAAATATTGGAAGTTTTTGACCTCTGACTAGTGTATTCATTCCATCTATGTTAGACATACCAGTCTGGATGAATTCAGATGGCTCTTCTCTTGAATATGGGTTAATACCAGAACCAACCAAGTCAACTTTAGTTTTAGAAACGATTTTTGGACCATTATCTCTTGGATTTCCAAGACCGTCAAATACACGTCCTAACATTTCATCAGATACTGCAAGCTGAGCAGTTTCTCCGAGGAATTTTACGGATGTATCACCAATGTTAAGACCTAATGTTGCACCAAAGACCTGAACAATTGCAAGGCCTTGTCTTGTATCAAGAACTTGGCCTTGCCTTCTCTCACCGTTTTGTAATTTTATTTCTACCATTTCACCGTATGCAGCATTTTCTACACCCTCTACAAACATTAGAGGACCTGCAATCTTTGAGAGGGTCTTAAATGATACTCCAGACATTATCTTGAAGCCTCCATTGATAGTGTTGAAAATTCTTGTTGCATTTTGCTCTTTGTGTCTTTTACTAGTTGTTCAACTTGATCTTCCTTTGTCCATTTAATTTTTGATATCATCTTTCTTGATTCTAATTGTCCTACCTTTACTGATGTAATTCCTTTCTTGATTGCATCTGCTTCCATCTTACCAAATTCAAGAATTGTTGATAGCATTAAGAACTGTTTTCTGATTGATGTGTATGTATCTACATCATCATATGCACTCTGTTGTAGATAGTCTTCTCTAATTGATCTTGCAGTATCCAGTACACCTTTTTCTGGTTCTGGAAGTGCATCATAACCTACAAGTTGAACAATTTCTTGTAATTCAGATTCTTTCTGTAGAATTTCAAGTGCCTCTTTTCTTGATGCAATCCAGGTTGCTGATACATTATTTTTGTACCAGTCTCCCATACCGTCTGCATATAATGAATAACTTGTAAGCCAGTTAATTGATGGGAAGTGTCTTCTTGATGCCAAGCTTGCGTCAAGTGCCCAGAAGACTCTGGTTACTCTGAGTGTATTTTGTGATACTGGTTCTGAAAAGTCACCACCTGGTGGCGATACTGCACCTACAAGTGTAAGAGAGCCGACACGTTCTTCAGGTGAAATAACAACTGCCTTTCCACCTCTCTCATAAAACTCTGCTAGTCTTCTACCAAGATAAGCTGGGTATCCTTCTTCACCAGGCATTTCTTCAAGTCTACCTGAAATTTCTCTGAGTGCTTCTGCCCATCTTGAAGTGCTGTCTGCCATTAATGCAACACCATATCCCATATCACGATAGTATTCACCCATTGTGATACCAGTGTAGATACTTGCTTCACGTGCAGCTACTGGCATGTTAGAAGTATTAGCAACAAGAATTGTACGCTCCATCAATGGTCTCTTTGATTTTGGATCTTCGAGTTTTGGAAATGTTGAGAGAACTTCAGTCATTTCATTTCCTCTTTCTCCACAACCTACATAGACAATCACATTACTGTCTGCCCATTTTGCAAGTTGCTGCTGAGTTACAGTTTTTCCACTTCCAAATGGACCTGGAATTGCAGCTGTACCACCTTTTGCAACTGGGAAGAAAGTATCAAGTACTCTTTGTCCAGTAAGCAATGGTTCTTCTGGTGCTAGTTTGCGAAGAACTGGTCTTGGAGTTCTGACAGTCCACCAGCTTGAAAGACCAATGTCTACTTTAGTTCCATTTTGTACAGAAGCTACAATATCATTAACAGTATACTTGCCTTCAGAAATATCAGTCAGTGTACCCTTGACATTATGAGGAACCATTATCTTGTGCATGATAAGTGGAGTTTCCTGAACTTCACCAATTATTTCTCCAGGGGAGACATGATCTCCTTTCTTCTTTAATGGAACAAATTCCCATTTTGTGGTTTGGTCAAGTGCAGGGATGACTTTTCCTCTGCTGATAAAGTCACCACTTTGTTCTCTTAGAACATCTAGTGGTCTTTGGATACCATCATAAATTGATTTTAGTAAGCCTGGTCCAAGCTGCATTGAGAGAGGTCTTTTTGTATTGATTACCTTCTCTCCTGGACGAAGACCAGTTGTATCTTCATAAACTTGAACTGTTGCCTTGGTTCCTTCAAGACGAATTATTTCTCCTACCAGTCCCATATCACCAATACGAACTACATCAAACATTTGTGCGCCTTCTAGGCCACTTGCGATCACTACAGGACCTGAAACTCTTGAGATTATTCCTTCAGCCATTTATCATCATCAACTCGAGGGGATACTTATTCCTAACACTCTCTTTGCTAGAACAGATATAGATTCTTCTTGAATGTTACCTTCTAAAGCGGGCATAAATATCACTAGAGGCTCAATTGATGCCTCGATCTTCTTTCTAAATATAGCTGGAAGACTGGTTCTAACGGCATCACTGATGATTATGAGGCTATAGGTGCCTGATGAAAAGAGATCTTGGATTGTTTTACTTGCATCATCACCACTTGTAATGAAAGTGTCTTCTATTCCTAGAAGATTATACCCTATAGCAAGCTCACGCTCGCCTACTACTGCTATTTTTCCAGTGGTGGTATTGGATTTTTGTTGTGACATGTTTATTCTACCAGCAATAATGAATTGATGTAATCTGTAGAGAGGTTATAGCGTTTACCATATGCAATTCTTTTGATGTTTTCACGTTCATGTTCTGTGTTAATGATAAAGTAGAATATAGTACCAATTGAGAGTGCAATATTTTTCAATTTTTTGACATATTCGGAATTTATGAATTTATCCAAAGCAACCTCAAAGTCAATCAGGCTGTTTGATTTCTTGTATTGAGCCAATGCATTGACTAACATGAATCTATTTTCTATTCTACCAACAATTTCTGAAACATCTTTTGCATTGTAAACATCCAGCAATTCGTTTATGGTCATTTTTCCGCCCTCGATCAGGTGTTTGCTCACTATATCCTTGTCAAGGTTAGATTCCTTGGCCTTGAGAAGACTGAGGACATTTTTCTTGTCTATCTCTGCTCTTATGAAATCTCGAATCAATCCTTCATCGCCTTGGAAGAACTTGAGTGATTCTAGTAAGTTCTGATAATAGAAATTTTGAAGTGCAGACATCATAGGGCCAAGATCGCCAGTCTTTTGATATGTTTCAAGGTGATGCATCAAAACTGTTCCATAATTGTATTTTACCAGTTGATTTACAACACCGTCAACTCCTGTTTGGGACAAGATTATCTTCATTTCATCATGTGTGATGTTTCCAGCAGAAATTCCTGCAGGAACATTTCTGCTTGAGACAAGAAATGATTCTGTCTCTGAAATTGGTCTTCCCATACTCTTTGCAGAAAGAATAAGCTCGATATTGTAAATATCCCATTTTGAAAGATATGCCCTTATTGCAGATTTGCCATTAAATGGAGTTGCTTCCAATGCAGTCTTGTTGATATACACAAGATGTCTGTTGAGTGCAACTTCCAATAGTTCGGATTCCTTGAAAACTGATGCTGCCTTTTCAATCTCTGGTTTATACCAGGTAGATCCAAGCGTCTTTACCATTTCTGCCTCATCTTTTGTCTTCATCAGATTTTGCATTTCTTCTTTTGATAAAAGATTAAGTGAGATTGCCTGGAGTCTGCCAAATGACGACGCGTATTGTGATGTTGGCATTACATTTTCTCCGAGAGGAAGCTCTTGACTTGGTCTTCATTGGTTCTAAGTAATTCTTCAAAGGTAAGGTCCAATTCTCTTGTTCCTTCTTTGTTTTCTGCAATGATTCCACCAAGTGTCTTAACAGACTTGCTTGTGGTTACTCCAAGTTCTTTGAGAATTGATTTGTCTTCTTCTCGGCAGTGAACTATAATATTTTGACCAAGTTTCTTTTTTGCATTATTTACCATAGTTTCAAGAGATTTCTTGTACTGTGGACTTTTTGTGTAAGTCTCTATTTCTTGTTGAATTACGGTAAAAGCAGATTGCATGTTGGAATTTATTGCATCAAACATGATCTTCTTTGCCTGTAGTTTTGAAGCTTCGATTATTCTTGCTTGTTCTCTTTCGGACTTGACTTTGGCTTCAGTTGAAAAACGTTCTTGAATCTCTTTTAGTGTATTATTCATTTCAGCCTGGAGTCTAGACTTGCTCTCTTGAAGATCTTTTTCAAGACCATCAATCTCTTTTCGTTTTCTAGTCTCTATCTCTTGAATGAACGTTTCAATGCTCATTACTGAAAACCACTATAGTATGCCCAGTAGCAATATGATTCCTAACACGAATCCAATGATCCAAAGAGTTTCTGGAATCACAAAGAAGAATAGTACCTGACCAAACTTCTCTGGCTTTTCGGCAATAATACCCATACCGGCAGCACCAATACCCTGTTGTGCATTACCAGTACCAATAAGACCACCAGCAATTGCAATTGCTGCTGCAATTGCCAAAAGTGGTTTTGTTAATCCGCTACTAGTAGTAGAAGCATCAGCTGCAAATGCGGGAGTCGTTGACACAAATGTTGATAGTGCAATTGTCAATCCCGCAACTATAACCAAAAGCGATAATTTTGAACGCTTGTTAAGCACCATCATCAGAGGCTCATTCGACGAGGCTATATTAACTTAATTTTTACAAACTTATTTTCAAATTTTTTAGAATCAACAAATGTGCGATCATCGTACATTATTTTATTATAATCAGATCTCAGTTTTGATTTAGATCAACTGGCAGATCTAATTTGTTTCCCCACTCGCCCCATGAGCCAAGATAGACCTTGACATTTTTGAATCCAAGCATTTTGAGTGCCACAAAAGAGTTTGCCGCCCGATATCCTCCCTGACAATATGTTACAATCTCTTCATCTTTTGAAAAATTATACATCTTGGTAAGGTCTTCAAGAGATTTCATTGTACCGTCCTCATTGATATTTAGTGTCCAATCCATATTAATAGCAGTAGGAATGTGTCCATTTCTTGCAGCCCGTATTATGATTCCATTGTATTCGTCTTTGCTTCTTGCATCAAGAAGCTTTACCTTGCCTATCTTTTTGTTGATATATTCATAACCTGCAATTATTTCCTTGTTTACCTTGCCCGAAAATTTTCCTGGTTTGAATCCGTTTGTCTTGGTTTCCATCTCAAGTCCAAGACTAGACCATTTTTTGAATCCACCATCAAGCATGAATGTATCTTTATGTGAAAAATACATCAAGAGCCAGACTCCCCGTGCTGCACTCATTCCTGAAACATCATCATAAAAAACAACTGTCTTGTCTTTTGTCACACCCAAAAAAGATAGAAGATTTTCCATCTGCTTTTCAAATGCCTTTATTCCATCTTTTGATGTATCAGACCAGTGATAATAGAAAAAATCAAGATTTACTGCACCTGGAATGTGTCCTTGTGAATAATCTTTGTAGGATCTACAGTCCACAAGAACAAGATTTGGGTTTCGAATTTTTTCCATTAGTTCAGTGCATGAAATCAGCATGTTACAATTCTGGACTGTAGGGTAATGTAAATCCATTTTACTATATCTTCAATTACATCCAGTAATGCATTATTGAAATTTTTTCATAAATTTATGTACTTGATATTTGAGGAAAAAATAATTTGTTGCAATTTTTTCAAGTCACAAATTCTTATATCATAGGGAAAATATGATAATATCGCAAAATGAACATTTTAAATTATCAACCTATAAAAGATAACCATTTCACCATACAAGAATCATTTTGTGAGTAAGATGACTAAAACAAAAAAGCAGATTCCAAGGCTATCAGTTTTTCAAACATTCAAGACAAAAGACAAGGAGTTTACCGGTGAGGCCATGCGCCAGCGTGGAATTATAATACATCTTGCATCTGAGACCTTGCCTACCAGAAAGACTCGTACTTCTATTGCACATAAGCTTGCAGAACAAAATGGCACCACTTGGCAGAATATCTATTCTGGAATTTTCAGAGATTTAGATGAGATCCTTCTTCCCCTTGAATTAGTCAAGGAAGCTGGAAGACTACCGATAAAACGAGGTCCAAAAGCACTCCAAGAACAAGGAGTTCCATATTATCAACTGACTGACAGTGGCCTGCTTGTTGCAGCTTCTGTATCAGATACAGGAAAAGAGAGAATTAGGATCATGAGTGATTTTTTTGAAAAAGAGACCAATACTAGAGAAAAAGACTTGAAAAAAGCAATCATAACATTGCTTGATGTTGCACCAAATTTTGTTTTGCTGTTACTAAGAAAATATATCGAATCATACAGTGAGGGAACAATTGACAAACTTGTCCCGCTCAATTCAGAATACATCAAAAAGGCCTTTGATGATGCATTACATGTTCAAAGGGAGTTATTGGAGGGTTTTTCGTCCCTATCAAATTCTGACAGAGAGCCGATCATGAGCTTTCTCAAGAAGCTAGGCTAGGCACTCAATAATAATTAAAATCCCTTTCCAAAAGAGCTTGATAATATTGATAATGTCATCTAAAGCCGCTTTTTCCAAGTCATGTCATATTGGAACAGTGGTTAGATGACAGACGAACTAATTGAATATGTAATACATCTCATAGATGGTAAAAAGGGAGATGTTGGAAGACTCGGCTATATTCTAGACACTCTACAAGATGGCAAGACACTTTACAATTCTGATAAAAAATATCTAGACTCATTGATTTCTACATACCTTAGTCCCTCAAAGAAAAAATCAGGAGATCAAAAGTCGGTTGAGGAATTAAAGATAGAACTTGCAAGAGTCAAGGAAAGACTGGAAAAATTTGAAAAACGTGGATACAAAAAACCTGTAGGCAGAAAGGCCGGATTTTTCTTTGTGACATTTTTCTTTGGATGGCATGCAGTTATCACGTTGCTTGACAAAAAATCTGTAATCAACATACATGATCTCAATCCATATCTTTTGCCGCTATACCAATTAGACAAAGTAATACCTGCAGAATATCTCAACTATGTATACCAATTCAATCTGAGTATACCAAAAATTGTAGTTCTTGCATGGGGTGCCATGATAATTACATGGGTAATACTTGGGTTTGTCTATCTAGTAAAATTCATACGCTCAAGGTATAATCCTGGCAAACGCTAGGATTTATTGCCAGAAATCAAAGTCTTTTGTATAAGCCTGGCCTGCAAAAGCTGAATGTGTTGAATAATAGGCAGTTCCATTAAATCTAAACTTGATAGTAGCATGAGATTGTAATGCGGACCAGACCTGTGGATTATTTCCATCATTGAGAATCTTTGTGTCAACTGTGATGACTTCAGAGTTGTGTTGTGTCAGTGGTAGATACGAAGAGCTCTCCCAAGTTCCATCGTATCGCTGTCCATATTGCCCATGTCCAATTACTACATTATTTGCATAGATATCATAAGTTACCATTTCAATTATCAAAGTATTGTCATTTGGATTTGTAAGATTGAATTTTGTTTCTATTGTTCCATCCCTGTCTCCAACTGAGAGTACAGAAGAGCCGTTGAATTGTATATCAAGAGGCTTTACCTCAGTCATTACAGATGTAAGTGCAGTCGGTGTATTTGCATTTGGAGTAAACATGTTTTTTATAATTCCAGAACTAGGAAGAATTACAACCATGCCAAGTACTGCAATTATTACTCCTACTGCAACAAAGACAAAAATTTTCTTATCCAAGGATGTTTCTACCATTTGTTCAATTCTTAAATGTTGAGTTGAAAACGCTTATAGTAAAAGTTTGAAAATACAAATTGTGCAATATCACCAAGCAATCAGAATAGGACAAGAGAGATCAAGAAAGTCACAGATGACCCTATTCTCACATGCAGGTTTTGCCATGCTCACACTTACTGTGAAAAAATCTCAGGGAGTGTTTGTGCCAGTTGGAGAAAAAGAGTTTGTTGCAGTTGTTGAAAAACCTGGAGAAGGATGGCTTGTTGTGATAGTTGACGAAGAAGGATATGCAAAATCTCAGTCAAAGGTTCTAGTAGAAAATGATGCTAGAGAAATTTTGAATAAAGCCATGACTGCAGGTATTGTAGAGTATACTGGGCAAGTCAGGCTAGTGTAATTTCAGTGCCCTCGGGGCTTCCTTTGATTGCTTTTTCAAGTACCTTTGTGTCTGATTTTAGTATCCTAGTCTTTAGCTTGGAGCGCTCTATCACCTTTAGTGCAACTATATCCATCAGGTCATAGCCACCTGCCACTGAATCCTGGTGGACAAGCATTGAACGCAGTTTTTTTATTGGTATCTTTTTGAATTTTCTTGCATTTTTATTCTTGTTTGGATCAGAATCATACACACCATCAACATCTGTGGCATTAAGAAATGTGCTTGCTCGGACTTTTTCTGCAATCAATGCTGCGGTGGCATTTGTACTCTGTCCGGGATGAAGTCCTCCTGTTACTACAATTAGTCCAGTATCTGCTGCGTTTGCAACTTCTTTTAGATTGATTGGAGGGTGTGGGTATGCTTTTTGTTGTAATGCATAGATCAAAAGTTTTGCATTAAGCCTTGATACTTCAATTCCAAGCTCATCTAGTGTTGATTCGTCTGCACCTGAAGATCTTGCATGAGAGATATAGTGTCTTGCAATCTTTCCACCACCTGCAATTATAATTGGCTGGCAGACCTTACTTATTTTTACAAAAAACTCGGCATACTGCTTTAATGTCTTCATGTCTTCAAGGCCAAACAAGCTTCCTGATAGTTTTATTACGATTCTTTTTTTCATTGACTGTTTTCACCAAGGATGACGTTTGCTGCAATTTCAACCTTTTTTCTAAATTGCTGTCGCGTATAGACTCGAAGTATATCCATAAAGCCTGAAATTGCAGAAACTAGTGGAATCTCAGATATTGGCAACTCGTAAGACTCTTTTGGTCCTTCCCCTTTTTTTGTTGTAAGAATTATAGACTGGGATTCTTTTTTTGAGGGGGCAAGTGGAATGGATGGTGTTTTTGATATGTCAATGAAAACCTCACACTTGTCTATTTTGGATCTTTTTGCAATCTCGTCTTGGAGATCTTTTACGTTTACCTTGCCCATTCTTGGACGAGTAAAGATCTTTTCATAGACACATTTGAGTAGTTTTCGCTCTTGGTATTCTACTGCAAGCTGTCTTGCTCTTCTGAGTTCCTCATTTTTGGGCTCTAGTGATACAAGTTTTGATATTACAAACTCGTCTGTCATCTGGACATATTTTTTGATATCATCTGTAGTAAGGTCAAGTTCGCTGTCTGCAAGTACCATTGATTGTATCAACATCACCTCTGCAGAGCGTACTGTCTTGTGGAAATATACCGCCTTGAACATTTGGTATCTTGAGATCATCATTGATTCAAAAGAAAGAAGTGCTGACTTGTCAAGGGAAAGTTTCTTGTCATGAACATCAAGTGAGTGGATTATTCTCATAAAATCCACTTTTGCATGCTCTGCACCTGTGAAATAGCCATCACGCAAAAGATAGTCCATCATATCAGCACTTAATCCGCCAGAGATGATTTCATTCATGAATTGATACTTGGAATTTCCAAATGCTAGATTACCAAGAAATACCTTGTCAAATCCTGATTTTTTTATGATATCTCCAATTTCAGATTCTAGTATGAGTTTTTTTCCAATGTCCTCATGAGAATTTTTTTTCTTTTTTTGTAATACTTCTTCGAATAGATGTGAAAATGGCCCGTGGCCAATATCATGCAAGAGAGCAGCCATGCGTATGTTTTCAGAATCGTTTGCATCAAGATACCCCTTGTCTTTGAGTACATTTGCTGCCTGGCCTGCAATATGCATCGTTCCAAGAGAGTGTTCAAATCTAGAATGCTGGGCACCAGGATAGACAAGATGTGCACCTGCTAGTTGTCGTATCCTTCTTAGACGTTGAAATACAGGCGAGTCTATCAATTGTAATTCATGTGGATATACAGTAATGAAGTCATGAATCGGGTCTACAATTTGGAGATATTTTTTGGCCATGTCTTTATCTGATATGCTTTGACACAATATCTCTTACTTGTTTGTGAACTTGATCTTTTTGCTGTGATGCGTTTACTATATGCCAGTGATATTTTTTTGCAAGTTTTCTGTATGTGTTTGCAATCTTGAGCGCAAATGTTTTATCTTTTTCAAATCTGTCTCGTTTTTTTATCTTTCTTGAAAATGAATCCGATACTTTGACATCAAGCAATATTACCATGTTTTCTTTTGGGAGGCCTCGGTCAAGATTTTCAAGCCATTTCAAGTCAAGACCATTTACGGTACCATATACTAGATTAGATTGGTAATATCGATTCATTATTACCACATGGTTTTTTGCAAGTGCATTTTTGATGTCTTGTGACTTTTCCCATCTATTTGCTGCAAGAAGACAATGAATAACCTGTGGTGCAAACTTGCGCTTGCCTCCAAGAAAGTTTTTGATTTCTTTTCCTACTGGAGTTGTATAGTCAGGGAAACTAAATATGGTAGATTTTTTGTTTTGTGTTTTCAAGAAATCTGACAATAATTTTGACTGGGTTTTTTTTCCTGCCTGATCAAAGCCTTCTATAACAATAATCATCAAAGTCCTATTAAATTGGGCAGTAGATAAATTGTGAATCTAACGGCTCTATTACAGAGCTAATTTGACTAAGGTTTAATAATCAAAAAATGATAAATGATACTATCATGGGCATAGGTCATTACATGGTAAAAGAAGTCATGAGAGAGATAGGTAACAAGTCACGTGAATTCTACGAGTTTGTTTTACCTCCAGTAGACATGATACTACAAAATGACAGCCTAGTTGTATCAATAGACATGCCAGGATTTGACAAAAAAGAGATCAAGCTAAGACTAAACGGTAACATACTCTCAATTAGCGCAACAAGAGAGGATGAGGTTGAAGGTACCATAGTCTGGAAGCAAAGACCCCGTTTTATTGACAAAAAAATTAGACTGCCAATAGAGGTAAAAGATGATGAAAATCCAGGAGCATCTGCAAAATATCGTGATGGTGTACTTACACTAACCATACCAACAAAGACTGGAAAAAATATTACAATAGAATAAGATCTGAAACAGTCATCAGAAGTGATTTTTACTAGAAATTATGTCTAGTCGTCGTTTTTGTTATTGCCTTGCTGGTTGTGCTTTCCCCGGTTATGATTATCTTTACCACCTTGTTTTTCTGAGTTTATCTTGAGATGTTGTGTCATGTTGTTTTGTAAATTAGGCAATTTCAGCTCAAAGTGCCCTGTCATGTTTCCTAGTTGACTGATTTTATTCTCAGAGTGTTCTGTTTCATTTTCAGAATGTGTCGTTTTGCTTTCAGAATGTTCTGTTTCATTATCAGAGTGTTTTTCATTTTTGTCTTGATGTGATTGTGATTTTAGTTGAGCCTTGAGCGTTGCCAATTCTGTGTTTAGTTGGTTTTTTAGATCAGTGTATTTTGTTCTGGATTCTTTTATCTTTATTTTACAATCCTGAGCAACTTGTGTTTTATTCTCTGAAGATGCATTCTTGATTTGAACACGACAGTCATGAATTAGAACTAGAGTTTCTTGCCTTTGTTGTTTTAACAGTTCGTTGCGCTGATGTTCCAAATCGGAGATTAATTTACCCAAATTAGAAGTCTGGTTTGTTCCATTACCTGAGGGTAAGATTATAGTTGAATTTGTAATTCCAGAAACCTCACTTGAAAATGTGCCTAATCCAATATTATTCCAGGCAGCAACTCGATATGTTTGCACGTGAGATGGTAAGAGGTATGCATCAGTATAGCTTGTTTTGTTTGATAATGTATTGACTACAATAGTTGTGCCGTTTCTCTGTATGAGATAACCAATTATTGTAGATCCACCGTTATCAGATGGTGCAATCCAAGTAAGATTTAGTGATGTGTTAGATGTTGTTTTTACATCTAGTCCCGTAGGAGAATTTGGTACATGTGTTTGAACTGGTATTGAAAGAGTAGTTGCAGTTACATTATTTGTCATTATACTACCCAGTCCTATTGCATTGATTGCTTCAATGTTATATCTATAGCATGTATTTGCTACAAGTCCAGTATCAGAATATTTTGTACTTGAATTAGTTGTATCGGATACAGTAACAAATGTTCCGGTACATGAATTATCTCGTAGAATTTTATAACCTGTGATAGGAGTTCCGCCATTATTGCTTGGTGCATTCCAAATAAGATCAATTTGTGATGAAGAAATTACAGTGGCAGATAAATTTCTAGGTGCAGATGGAGTAGAGAGTGTTGTTGCAGTGGCCTCGTTTGATGAGTTACCAATTCCAGCAGAACTAATTGCAGAAACGCGATAAGTGTAAGTTGTGTTTGCTACAAGTCCAGTATTAAGATATGTTGTTAGATTACCTGTTAGACTCAAAACTGAATACGAATTAGAACCTGTCTTGTATTCTATCTGATATCCCGTAATTCCGGTTGCATTAACTGGAGTATCCCAGATCAAAAAGATCTGGGTATTAGACACTGAAGATGCATTAAGATTTCTTGGCAAAGATGGAATCTGTTCAATAGCAGATGCGGACAATATTCCACCTTGTGTGACTAGCGCACTAAAAAGGAGAAGCCAAACAAGAGATAGTCCCAATGTCTTCACTATACAGATTTGAAATTTTTTAGATATAACTATCAGGCAGAATTCATCAGTATGACTACATAGTAAGCTTAAAGTACAAAAGTGTAAAATCCTGCTTACATTCTAATGATCTCTCAGTAATACAGAGAGAGTCATTATAACAGCAGAGCCAATCATTCCAATTTCTCCTATTGTACTGTTTGTTGAATACAATATTGTAGAGCCAACAAATATAGCAGCTGTAAGAATTGTTCCAGAAAGCAAAACTGTCCTTGATTTTGGTTTGTTTTGCTGCATGTTTTTATTTTGTTCTATGAATTGTCTTATCTCTGGAACAAGTGCAATTGCAGAGTCTACTGACTTTACAAATCTTCCAAACGAGATCTTAATCTCTTCAACATATGCATCCCGTACAATGTTTTCCTCTTCTAGTATATTTTGTAAAACATTTATGAATCTGAAATTTACTTTATGTGTAAGGTAGACTCCCTCAAGTATTGATGCCATCCTCATGTATAATGCAAGATGTTTTGGCAGCTTGAATGGAAACTTGCTCATTGTCTTGTTTGCAAGCTCCATCAATGCCTTTACTTCCATTCTGTCCACTTTGGTTCCATGAAAGGCCTGGATTGAAAGTGCCAATCCCTTTTCTATTATACTTCGGTCGTATCCTGGCATTAGCATCCCAAGATCATCCATTGCAGATACTGTTCTTGTCGGGTCTCGCTCTATGAGGGATAAATATAGCCTGATTAGCTTCAGTCTTGTTTTATTGTCAAGCCTTCCGACCATTCCAAAATCATACAGTATCAGTGAACCGTCATTTGCCACTGCAATATTTCCAGGGTGAGGGTCGGCATGAAACAGGTCATGTCTTAGCAACATTGTAAAAAATATCCTATGTGCACGCACAACAATCTGTTCTCTGTCAATTCCTGCCTCGTCAAGTGCCTTGACATTTGTTATTTTGATTCCAGGAAGATACTCCATGGTGAGTATGTTTTTGCTTGACCTATCGTCTATTACAGATGGAATTATCAGTTTTGGATAGCTCTGCATGTTTTTCTTGATTGCCTTTAGGTTCTGGGATTCTATTCTATAGTCCATCTCTTCGTGGATTGTCTCAATAAACTGTGAAAGCATGGCCTCTGCAGAATATCGAAGATTTGGGTCAACAAATCTCATTGCAAATGGAATTATTTTTTTTAGAACATGGATATCTTCTTCAACAATTTTTTCAATCCCTGGTCTTTTGACTTTGATTATGACATCTTGTCCTCGTAACTTTGCCTTGTAGACCTGTCCAAGTGATGCACCTGATATCACATTTGTATCCACAAAATCAAAACTCTTGTCCATTGGTCCAAGATCATTTTCTATGATTGGTCTTACTTTATCAAATGATTCTGCAGGAACTTCATCTTGGAGCTTTGCCAGTTCCTCAAGATATGGTTGTGGCAAAATGTCTGCCCTTGATGAAAGCCATTGACCAAGTTTTATGTAGACAGGGCCAAGTGAGAGAAATGTTTTGAGTGCCTTACGTGCATTTTTTTGATACCTTTTGAGGTCTACATTTTTTCCTTGTTTTTTTACCCACTCTCTTCTGTCCTTTCGTAGTGCAATTACAAGAGGTACTAGCTTGATGAAGGTTTGAATTGTTCTAAGACGTGAAATTTGCTTTTCCCTCCTAGAACTCTTTTAGTTTTTTTGATATAGTATAGCCTGCATAGCCTGCAATTACTGATGCAACAAGTCCTGCAAAGATAGATGCACCTTTTGCAAAAGGCATGTTTTTTTGTAATTTGTAAACACTTGATGAAACTTTATTTCCAGCAACTAGTCCACTTGCAACTCCAACTAGAATTTCTGGTGCGTCTTGTACAAGATGACCAAGTGGATCTATTCTTGGATCAACTTTATCCATGTGGACTAGATACTTGTCATCGTATTCTCTAATGTGTAGATTACCATAACGATACTGTTTTTTTGCGCCATTTTTTTGACCCAGTACTGTCTCTTCTGCCCCTTCAAGCATAAAATGACGAACTTCTTTTGGGATCTCAATTTCATCCCATATCATGTCTAAAAAAATGCCTTTGCTGTAAATATACCCTTAGCTTGATTCTTCGATTTTCTTTTCAAGTACAATAGCCTTTTTCTTTCGTACCTTGAATACTATACCACCTATTCCTGCAGCAATTGCTACAAGTATGATAATCTGTAATTGGTTAAAGTTTGAACCGTTGCCCGACTGTACTTGAGGTGTTCCAAATGATACTGTATCAATTTCAGTTATTGTGTGCTGCTGCAATAAAGTATCCTTCCAAGTTAGTGTCACCTGGACTTTTTGATCGCCTGTTGGTACAGTGTCAGAGTTTACTGGAATGTTAAACGGTACTGGTGCATCAATGTCAATGTCTCCGATATATTGGGTTGATTTTTTAATAATTGAATTATCAAGAGGCATTACAGTCACCTGACCAAAGACTGCCTTTACGTTTCCTTGGTTGAGTACATCTCCTATTATCATCTTCTTGCCTGCAATGTCTGTCACCCCTATATCGTGAAGTGAGATATCAATTACTCCCCTGATGTATGTTGCAAAGTTTTGTTTTTCAATTACTGTTGCACCATCTTTTGTATACTGGGTATCAACTTCATAGTTTACTGCTTGTCCCTCTAGGCTCTTGTCTGCAAATACTGGAATTACTAGATTGGTCTTTTCAAGAGGACCTATTTCTTGTATGAACCACTTGTTGTCTTGGAGAATCTTCAAGTTGTTAGAGTTTGGTGTAATTGAGATTGAAATGTCAGATATTTTTGATGGGGATAAATTTTCAATTCCTAGTGTAAGGTTTTGCATTACTGCAGTAAAGAGGTATGGCGGAGATGATAACTTGATAATAGATACAGAACTTGTTGGTCCTACGATAAAGTCCACAGTCCTAGTTGTTGTGATTTGGTTTCCTTGTCCGTCAAAATATGTTATTGTAAATGGCGCATGGATTGTTTGTCCTGCCACATTTTGTGGGATAAATGCCTGGATTGAAAATGTGTTCGATGATCCTGGCTGGACAGTTCCTACCTTCCAGTGATTTTGGTCAAGTACGATTCCCTGCAAGTTGTTTGTATCAGTTGTTGTACCTGTGTTTTGGTCTCTTTGTATTACAACATCAACATCATTTAGTGGTGCAGTACCGGCGTCTGAGATCTGGATTGTTACATCATTATTTGATGCTGGATCCAAAAATGGGTTTTCTGCCTTCAAGTTTATCACACTTTTTCCGGTAACCTTGAAATTAAAATCAAGAAATGCTGTTCGGTCACCATTTTCTCTTACTCTAGAATAGGTAACCTTGATCGTTCCTGAATAATCGTGAATATTGATTGTCTTGTCCATGTTGACAAAGAATGTAAGTGTAAAGGATTGGCCTGCAGTTGCTGTCTGGGTGTTGTCAGCCTCGATTAATCCATTGCTTGTAATTGCCCCTGAGAATCCTGTTGGCAAGCTGAGAAGGCCGCTGATTCCTGAGATATCTTCTGTTCCAACATTTGATAAAACAATTGTCAATGGAACATTCTTGTCACCTGGCTCTGCCTCAATTTTTTGTCCGGCAGGACCAAAATATGCATCAAGTAATTTGATGTCATTGAATCCATGCTCAAATGGAGACACTGCTGGTGTTAGTATTTCACCTGATGTTGCATAGCTTGGTAATACAATCTGTCCTGCAAGCAACAGTACTAGTACTGCTATACCCTTGTAGATCATACCAGATTTGCCTCCATCTCTTCTTTGAGAATTCTACCGTCTTTTATTGTTACTACTTTGTCCACTTCACCAAATTGGTGTCTGTCATGTGTAACTATGATAAATGTCTGGTAGAGTTTTCGGTTAAGTGATTTTAATAGTTGTACCGTAGTTTCTGCAGAAACTGAATCCAGGTTTCCGGTAGGCTCGTCTGCTAGAACTATAGCTGGCTTTGCAATCAGTGCCCTTGTAATGGCAACTCGTTGGGCCTGTCCACCTGATATTTGGTTTCCAAATTTGTGCATCTGGTTTTCTAGTCCCACCGTTTTTAGCAATGTTTTTGCCTCATCTGCAGAATTTTGTATTGTACCTTGGATTTTTCTTGGCAGTGTAACATTTTCAAGAACTGTAAGATCTGACAAGAGATTTGAGAATTGAAATATGAAACCAAGTTTAGAGTTTCTAAATGTGGAAAGTTCATTGTCGTTTAGCTCTGATGTATCAATTCCATCAATTATGACCTTGCCCCTTGTTGGCCTGTCAAGTAGTCCAATCATGTTAAGCAATGTAGACTTGCCAGAGCCTGAGCTTCCAACTATTAGCATAAACTCTCCTCGCTTGACGCTAAATGACAGGTTTCGTAATGCATAGACCTCAGTATCTCCCTGGCCATACACCTTGTCGACGTTTTTTACTTCTAAAACGTAATCAGCCAACTCTCATTGCCTCCACTGGCTCTAGCCTTGTAGCCTTGTATGCGGGATAGATTGATGCAATAACTGCAAGCACAAATGCCATGATATCTGTCTGCATTATGCTTGTCCAGTTATACTTGACCTCAAGTGGCAAACTTCCTTGAAAAGTCATGTGGGTCTCTTTTGCATATGCTGTATATGTTACACCCATGACAGTTCCAAGTCCTGCACCTATTGCGCCAATTACCATTCCTTGAAATATGAAAACTAGCAATACATCTTTTCTTTTTGCACCAATTGCCCTCATCACACCAATGTCTCTTGTTTTGCTTGTTACCTGCATCATTTGTATGGTAACTACAGCAAACGCTGACGACATCATTCCGAAATATCCAACTAGGTTAATCAATGCAATTCCTGATCTAAAACCGCTCAGTGTCTGCTCTGCTGACTCTTCGATTGTCTGTGCCTTGAATTTGTCAGCGTTTGATGGAAATGCAGCAAGAAATAGATCTTTGACATCTGTATCCTTTGTTGGATCGCTTAGCTTGACAAGAATTGATTGTGTCTGGTGTGGCCTGTCTAAAATTTCACGTAACGTATCTATATTCATTATAACACTATTGTCAAGACCTACTGAACCTGCAGTTGCAGTGATTCCAACTATAGTTAATCTTCGTAAAATGTCTTGGCCGAACTGATCCTTGAATTTTAATTTGATAGTATCACCCACTTGAGGATAACCAAGATCTCTGTCAACAATTGCTCCAACCACAACTGAATCTCTGTAGGAAACATACTGGCCACCAGGGGCTACTGTTTGGTACATGGTTGACGCTTCCCTGTCAAGAACTGGATCAACTCCTATAACAGGTACAGAATAATCTCGAATTATTTTTCCACCTATTGTTGCATTAATTGAAGCGGCCGAATCAATTCTAGGAGCTGCTGCTTGAACATATGGAATTCTTTCAAGCCAGTTTACAAGCATGAAATCAGATTTTGTGATAAAGTCTTCTTGTCTTGTAATGTACACATGGCCAAATCTGTAATTGATTTGGTCTCTGACAATTGCATCATACAAGCCCTGGAAGATTACTGAATTTACCTGGACTACAAGTATGGCAATTGCCACTGCAAGACTTGCTGCAATGAGACTGCCCCTACGCCTTGTGATGAATCTAATACCAATCTGTGCTCGATAGTCCAATAGACGATCAAGAATTAGTCTGATATTTAATGTTTTAGAGGTGTATAGTTATCATAGTAGACAATAATATATAATACATGTTCAATTTGATATGATTAATGGGGTAATACTAAGACAAATGGACAAATTAGACATACAAATCCTATCACACCTGCTCAATAACTGCAGAAAGTCAGACAGGCAGATAGGACAAGAGATTGGTATTTCAGGGGTTGCTGTAAAATCAAGAATTCAGAAAATGATTGAAAATAAAATAATTGAAGAATTTGCTCTAAAAATTGAACCGCCAGTATTAGGGTATAGTGTTTTGTATTTTGTAGTAAATGGAAAAGAGATTGATGATATCATACAAAAAATTAGATTGGTAGGAGAGCCGTTCTTTGTTGTACCATGTGTTGGTGGCATTACAGTATGCAGCATAGTGGTAAAAGAAGATCCTGCAAAAAAGATGGACTTGGCAAAGAACTTGCTTCGTGATGTCAGAGTCCTCAGTGTCTTTGAGGCAAAAAATCCTGAGATACGATCTGATCTGACAAAGACTGACATTGAAATTATTGATATTTTATTAAAAGATCCGCGATTAAAGATCGAAGAGATTGCAAAAGAGTCTGGCTTTTCAACAAAGACTATTGCTCGCTCACTTGAAAAATTACAAAATGATGAAGCCATCCAATTTACTTTGATATATAATCCAAAAAATATGGGAGAGTTTATTCCATTTGCAATCCTAGTTGGGGTAACAGATGTAAAAAAGACACTTGCAAAATTGGCCAAGGTGTTTTCAGGATCATTTTTGCAAAATCCATTTGTACACATGAACCAGATTGTTCTTTTCATGTATACAGATAACATCTACAAGATGGATGATTTATCCGGTAAAGTACATGATATTGAAGGCATACATTCTGTGGATTTATTCATGCCAAAAAAAATTACATTTTTGAACAAGTGGGTAAGAGATGCAATAATACAAGCCAAGAAATCAAAGAGGCTTCATCTCATGTCTGAGATACATTCATAACATAATTGTGGTGTAATTGTTCAAAATGAGAAAAAATGTCTTCAAGGGAAGAGTTCTCTCACTTAGTCTTTACACTTTATCTATTAACAAGCGAAAAGTTACACGCGAAGTAATAGAGCACCCAGGTGCTGCTGCCATACTTGCAATAGAAGATGGAAAAATATTGCTGGTACGACAACATAGGTTTCCGCATGGATATGTGCTTGAAATTCCTGCTGGAACACTAGAAAAGGGAGAAAAGCCGCTCAAATGTGCTCACAGGGAACTGCGCGAAGAGACTGGATACACTGCAAAAAAGATGACTCCTCTAATCAAGTACTATCCTTCAATAGGATACAATACTGAAATCATCCATTGCTATGTTGCATCTGGAATAAAAAAAGCAGGAGACTTGCAGCTTGACCAAGATGAAATCATGTCTGTTGTAAAAATTGATTTCAAAAAGGTTCTCAAGATGATAACATCAGGCAAGATTACAGATTCTAAAACAATTTGTGCTGTCTTGACTTATGCTGTAAACAAGAAATATCACGTATAGACTGGTTTTACCAAATCAGCAACATCTGCCCAACACCTTGATAGTTTTTCAAATGTAAATACTAGGTTTAGTAGTTGAATTGATCCTTGTTTTTTTGGATCAAGTGAAGAGCCCACACTTGAGATCTTTTTTTGATAGTTTCGGTGAAGTGTGATTGCCTCAATTGCAAGTTTTCTATTGTTTTCAATAAATGAGGTAATTGATTTTTCATGCACGTTTTCTATCTCTTGTGCTGTATCATACAGTTTTTTTGTGTCAGATTTTGATATGGGTAATTCTGAAATTGAATGTGCAAGATCTATTATTGTATCCCCTGCAGTCTCTAGCAAGTTTGCTGCAACTCGATAATCTAAAATGTCAATGTTTCCCAAGTTTAGTGCAGTTGCAAGCTTCTTGTCAACCATTGCACTTCGAATCAATCTTACCAGCAAGAAATATTGCCTGTCAATTTCATCATCTCTGCTTGGCATTGTCTGTAGTACAGACTTGTCATCTGATGTAAGACATGATATTGTATCACGAAACATTCCAAGTACAATTGAGCTCATTCTTTTTAGTATCTTATCAGGACTAAGTGTAGTTGCATCAAGCAAAAACTGGACATTAACATTTGATGCATCCTCTTCAACAATTTCCATACCGACAAGCCTTCGCATCAGACCACGAATTTTTTCTCGGTCCTCTACTGATATGGTTGATTTTCCCTTGATTTTTATGATATCATACCCAAGCAGGTATGCACCTGTTACATAGGCGCTAATGTTTTCTTGTTTTGATACCGGGTATTGTATCACAACTTCATTTGGTGGCTTGCTTCCACCAGTTGGTGTAATGGAAATACTGTTAGAGCCTGTTTCAATTTCAACTTCGTCACTTTTTTCAAGCTTGTTTGCCTGAACCCACTCTATTGGCAGAGAAACTAGGATACTGCTTCCTATCCTTTGTAGGCGTCGAATGAATTTAGTCAATTTATACTAATTTATATAATTTAATGATCATTTTTATATTTTCTCATAAATTTAAGCTAGTTATGCAGGCAGTAGCCTTTGCGCCAGGCCACATTACTGGGTTTTTCAAAGCAGAAGTAGAACCAAAAGAGTCAGAGCAAAAGGGGTCAATTGGTGCAGGATTTTGCATCAAGGAAGGAGTGACAACAAAGGTCAAGGTGACAAGCTCTGACAAGTCTGGATTCAAGATTACAGTCACTGGTTTCAAGTCTGATAATACCCAAGTTTCAGAATTTGTTGTAAAGGAATTTTTCAAAATTGTCAAGGAAAATTATTTTCTAGACATTGAACATGATACTACAATACCAGTTGGTTATGGTCTTGGTTCCAGTGGAGCTGTTGCACTGAGCTTGGCATTTGCATTAAACAAGGCACTTGGGACAAATCTATCTCGTACCAAAATAGGACAGATTGCACACAATGCAGAGATCCACTGCAAGACAGGACTTGGGACAGTTTTATCATCATATCATGGTGGATTTGAGATAAGGACAAAGCATGGCGCTCCAGGAATTGGTAGCCTGCAAAAGATCCACACGGATTATACCGCAATCGTAATTTGTTTTTCTCCAATATCAACAAAACAATTCATCAAGACTGAACTCTCAAAGATAAATGGCCTTGGCGGAAAGATGGTTATAAAATTATTAAAGTCAAGGGACCAGATGGAATTTTTGGACATGTCACTTGAGTTTGCAAAATATGTCCATGTCATTACAAAACAGATGCAGCAAGTAATTGATGACCTATCCCAAAATGGATTCAAGTCAGGTGTTGCAATGTTTGGAGAGACTGTATTTACACTTGTACCAAAGACAAAGGAATTAGAAGTAATACAAATTTTAAAAAAATATGATGGAATGATAATTAAAACTGAGATAGACAAGAGTGGAGCTAGGGTCTCCTAGTGTTGATCCCAAAGACACATCCAAGAGCCACTTCTCTTTACATCCGTGAAAAACTTGTCCACGGATTCAGGGAGGGTCTGGTGGTAGAAGAAGGACTTCTAGCCCATGGAAGAGGTGAGATGTTTGACTATCTCATAGGGGAAAAGACCACCAAGACTTCTCAGAAGGCAATAAAGGCTGCTGCAAGGGCTCTTCTTGTGGCTAAATTACCTGTAATATCTGTAAATGGCAACTTTGCTGCCCTTTGTGCAAAAGAGATTGTAGAGCTGTCAAAAATTACTGG
This sequence comes from Nitrosotalea devaniterrae, assembly GCA_900065925.1. Classification (GTDB taxonomy): domain Archaea; phylum Thermoproteota; class Nitrososphaeria; order Nitrososphaerales; family Nitrosopumilaceae; genus Nitrosotalea; species Nitrosotalea devaniterrae. Next base: position 1,744,295 of record LN890280.1, read on the forward strand.
TGCAAAAATTGAGGTAAACTTGTTTTATGCAAGCGAGAAACGAAAAAAAGCCATTGCTCAAATTCTAAAGAAAAACGGTGCAAAAGAAGTATTAGGAATTGAATCCAAGTTTGCAAAGAAAATTCCTAAACTGGATAGTGCAAGAAGAGTTGTAGACAAGCGTGGAATATTTTCTGCAGATGTTATATTGGTACCACTTGAAGATGGAGATAGAACTATTGCGCTCAAGAAATTTGGAAAAGATGTGATTACGTTTGATTTGAACCCCATGTCACGCACTGCACAGACTGCAGATATCACAATTGTAGATAATGTAACTCGTGGAATGAAGATACTAATTGATGTCTGTAAAAAATTATCAAAAAAAGATCTAGAAAAAAAATCAAAGTTTGACAACAAAAAGAACTTGAAAAAATCTACTCTAATCATAAGGAAAAATTTGAGGAGGATGGCAAATGCCTAAGTCTGTCAGAGACATTTTATCAATGAAAAATTCCAAAAAAATTACCGTAATTACAGCATATGATTATACCACATCACAGCTTTGCGACAAGGCCGGAGTTGACATGGTATTAGTTGGAGATAGTGCTGGGATGGTGATGTTAGGATATGACAATACAATACCAGTTACAATGGAACAGATGTGTCTTTTTACGGAGGCAGTTGCAAGAGGGCGACAAAATGCATTGGTTGTTGCAGACATGCCATTCATGTCATACCAATCTAGCAAATCACAAGCAATTGAAAATGCTGGGAGATTGATAAAGGCAGGTGCTGATGCTGTAAAACTTGAAGGTGGAGTTGAGATAAAAGATACCATACATGCTATTGTAGAAATTGGAATACCTGTGATGGGACATATTGGGTTCCAGCCCCAGACTACTACACTACAAGAAGGCTACAAGGTCCAAGCAAAGACAAAAGAGGCTGCAATGAAATTAATTGATTCTGCCAAGTCACTCGAGAAGGCAGGCGTGTTCAGCATTGCACTTGAGATGGTTACAAGTGAGGTCTCAGAGATTATTTCACGTTCTATCAGTGTGCCAACAATTGGCATTGGCTCTGGTCCTGACTGTGATGGACAGGTGCTTGTGGTCCATGATGTTTTGGGTTTGTATGAAAAAATAAAACCCAAGTTTGCAAAAAGATATCTTGAATTGTCTTCTGATATTGTACACGCTATCGAGTCTTACAAAAATGATGTAACATCAGGCAAGTTTCCTGGTGCAGAACACTCTTTTTCAATTGACAAAACAGAACTTGAAAGGTTAAGAAAAGAAATTGGTTGAAAAGCATCCTTCTTTAGATATAGTTGGCTCTGATGGTACCGAGCTTGCAGGAAAGAAAATTATTTTATGCATATCAGGAAGTGTTGCTGCATACAAGGCAATTGAGCTTGCAAGGCTGTTTATGCGACATGGTGGAGATGTTACCTGTGTTGCAAGCAAGGCTGCAACCGATTTAATCCAGCCAAGCTACTTCAAGTGGGCAACAGGAAATCAAGTTATTACAAAACTAACTGGTGATCTTGAGCACATCAAGGTTGCAGACTATAAACAATCAGATTGTATTGTGGTGTATCCGTGTACTGCAAATACGCTTGGCAAGCTGGCAAACGGAATTGATGATACACCAATTTCTACTGTACTAAGCGTTGGACTGGGTTCTAAGATTCCAATTGTAATTGCTCTTGCAATGCATCAGGCAATGTATGAAAATCCTGCAGTTGTAAAAAATATTGAATTTTTGAAAAATAAGGTTGATTTTATTTCTCCAAGCTTTGTTGAGGGAAAGGCAAAGGCTGCAGAACCTGAAGAGATACTTGATTATACATTAAGAAAGTTTGGCTCTTCATCTGCTCTCAAGGGCAAAAAAGTTCTCATCACTGCAGGTCCTACGATAGAATACATCGACCCTGTGAGGGTGATTACAAATCAGAGTACAGGCAAGACTGGTGTTTTACTTGCATCAGAGTTTGTCTCAGCTGGTGCCAAAGTCACCTTGATTTATGGTCCTGGTACAGAAGTTCCTCCAAAAGGCTCCAAGGTGATATCAGTGGAGACTAGTGAAGAGATGAGTAACGCATTACGAAAAGAAATGAAACAAAAGTTTGACATTGTAATCCTTGCAGCAGCTGCATCAGACTATACTCCAGAAAAACCAAGCAGGACCAAACTTGACAGCGACCTTCTTAGAATTTCTTTAAAGCTCAAAAGAGTGCCCAAGATGATTAATGATGTAAAAAAACTACAGAGGGATACATTTCTTGTTGGATTCAAGGCAGAAGCCAATGTATCCAAGAGAGATTTGATAGTAAAAGCAAGAGAGAAGATTGTACAAGCAGGCTGTGATCTTGTCATTGCAAATGACATTGGTACCAAGAGATACAAGCAAAACCCTGGTTACAATAATGTGATAGTTGTTAATTCAAAAACCTCTATTGAGTCAGGATGGAAGAACAAATCAAAAATTGTCAAATTCATCAGAAATGAGATAGAAAGACAATTTTCACACTAAAGATCATGCTTGAAAGGTCGTATCAGTTTGTACTTTCCTTCTGAGTCCATTTCAAATAATTCTGAGGTTTCACTTGGATTAACTTGTTTATGCTTTGACAAAAACACCATACAGGTGTATTTATCCAGATATGGGCATGCTTTGATGAGATCATTCAAAGAGAAAGGTTCCATTAACTTGGCTGACTTTATTGCCCTAACAATTGTTCTGTAAATAACATGTACCGCCATGATATTACAGATACATGAGGTACTGTTTGAACATTGGCCTAGTTTGGTCTAGTTATACTATAACAAGTTCTTTTGTAAACTTGTGCATGACTTCAACTTTGTTTCCAACAATTACAGAGTCTTCAATTCTTACGCCAAACTTTTTTGGAATGTATATTCCAGGCTCTACTGTTGCTGCCATATTTTTGGATAAGATTGCCTTGCTTGATGGACCTAGGTTTGGCAATTCATGAACTTCAAGTCCAATTCCATGACCTGTTGAATGGATGAAATATTTTCCATATTGTTTCTTTTCAATTACTTTTCTGCAAGCATCATCTACAGATTTGCAAGATACATTAGGCTTGACAGCTTTGAGTCCAGCTTCTTGTGATTGCCGTACAATTTCATAGACTTTTTTTGCTTCTGCGGATACTGAACCAAGACCAAATGTCCTGGTTGCATCAGAAACATATCCTTTGTATCGTAAAGTAAGATCAACTACAACCATGTCTCCATTTTTGAATTTTCTGTCAGTTACCTGTGCATGTGGAAGTGAACCATTTGGACCACCTGCAATTATCAATGGATTTAGTGTAGACTTGTATCCAGTTGCAAACATGCCCCGTTCCATTGCATACTGCATCAAAATAGTTTGAAGCTGAGCCTCAGTTTGACCTATCATCATTTCATCTACACACATTTCATACATTTCATCTAGTATCGAAGACGCTTTTCTCAGTGTAACAATTTCTTGAGCATCTTTTACTTCTCTAGCACGATAAAACGGATCAGTAGAAGACTTGACTTCTGGAAGAGACCTGTTCAGACTTGATACAATATTGTAACTATCACTGTCTGTGCACACTTTTTTTCCCTTTAACATCTTGACAACAGTAGCAAGAGAACCCTTTCCACGCTCGGATTTGACCACATCACAACCAGTAGATTCGTCTTTTGCACGACCCATCTCAAGTTCTGGAGAGACAATTGTACAGCCATTTTTATCCAATATGGTGATTGCCTCACCCCAAAATCCAGTCATGTAAAATAGGTTTTCAGGCTCAAAGGCAACAAGTGCATCACATCCGATATCATTACAATATTTTAGAAGATTCTTTCTGCGCTGGTTCAATACAACAATTCTAACCCTTTGCTATTTTATATTTGCTGGAAGGTTTAGATATTGGAAAATGACCCTCTGGTTTTGTGGAAGAGAAAAAGAAAGTTGTAGCATTATTGTCAGGCGGTCTTGATAGCAGACTAGCTGTAAAGATGATGCAAAACCAAGGGTTTGATGTAACTGCTGTTGCAATCAAGACTCCGTTTTGTGATTTTGATTGTGGTAGAGGTTGTGGATTTGAAATAAGAGAGACTGCAGACTCGCTAGGTGTTGATTTGAAAACAGTTTACCTCGGTGATGATTATATCGAGATGCTAAAACATCCAAAGCACGGTTTTGGTTCTGGAATGAATCCGTGCATTGACTGCAGAGCAATGATGTTCAAAGCTGGAAAGAAAGTGATGGATGACATTGGTGCAGAATTTATCATATCAGGTGAGGTTCTTGGCCAAAGACCAATGAGTCAGTTTGCTCCAGCACTAAAAACAATAGAAAAAGAATCTGGACTAGAAGGAATTATTGTAAGACCACTTTCTGCTGCATTATTACCACCAACAAAACCAGAAATGGATGGAATTATCAAAAGAGAAAATCTTGGAATGATTCGAGGACGTTCTAGAAAAGAACAGCTAAAGATGGCACAAGAGTTTGGTTTTGACAACCCACCAAATGCTGGCGGTGGTTGCTTGCTTACTGATCCTGCATTTTCTATCAGGGCAAAAGATCTTTTCTCTCACACAGAGACACCAAACACAAATGATATTGATCTTCTAAAAATTGGAAGACATTTTAGATTTGACGAGAAAACAAAATTCATTGTTGGAAGACACAAAGATGAAAATGAAATGTTAAAGGCACTTGCATTACCTGGTGATGTTTTGTTTGATGCAAAAGATCATGTCGGTCCAATTTCATTATTGCGCGGAGAAGATTCTGAGAAAAACATGAAATTAGCTGCAGCTATCGCAGTACGATATTCTGATGCACCAAAGGACAAGCAAGTCATAGTCCTGACAGAAAAGAACGATACAAAGTCAGAGATTATCACTGGCTCTATTGCAGAATCAGAATACCTCCAGTATAGGATTTAGTCATACAACCTAATCTGTGAATTGCATTTGACTGCAAAGACTTTTTGAGGGAGTTGATCGCTTACAGAGTATGCAGCAGCAAAAGGCTCCCACTTACCTCAAGGCAATAACTTTGAGGGACTATAGTGACGTACATAGTGTAAAGGAGGATATCAAAAAGGGAATGATTCTAGTTCTCAGGGTAACCCCACTTGCACAAAAAAATGTGGATGAGCTCAGAAAGGCAGTTGAAGAAATTTACAACATTGCAAAAAATGCAGATGCTGACATTGCAAGACTCGGTGAAGAAAGAATCATTGTTACTCCATCTGGAGTAAAGATCTGGCGAGCCGAGTACGATCTAAAGTAATCTAATTCCTTCTTGTACTTGTGGACAGGTTGTTGCAATTCTAAACATCCTGTGTACTGAGCTTGCCAAGTTTTCACACTTGCGTCGCTCACCGTGATTTACAATTACTCTTCGAAGTTTTGGTCGGAGTCTGTGGATGTATGACATCAATTGGTTGTAATCACTGTGACCACTGAACCCATCAAGTTTTTCAGTTGAACAGTTTATGTTAATGACCTCAATTTTTCCATCCTTTCCTACAACAGAGACTTGTCTTGAACCATCAAGAACTCTTCTTCCTAGTGTGCCGTTTACCTGATATGACACAAACAAGATCTTGTTTTTCTGGACTGGTGCAATATTTTTAAAGTATTCAAGAACTGGTCCACCCTCTAACATACCAGATGTTGCCATGATAATTGATGGGCCTTCGCGTAATGGTTCTTCTCTTGCATCAGAGTGTTCGACATTTGTGAAATATTCAGAGTCAAATGGGTTGTCATCTGTCTCAAGGATCTTTTGTCTGAGTTCTCGTGCAAGATATTCTGGATAGGATTCGTGAATAGCAGTTGCCTCTGAGATCATTCCCTCTGTAAACACAGGCGCTTCCATGAGTTGTCCTTGTTTCATGTATTGATCGATTACCATCATGAGTTCTTGTGCACGACCCACTGCTGGAATTGGTATAAGCACCTTTCCGCCGTTTCGTAGTGTCTCGTTTACGGATTTGATAAACATGGACTCGACTTCTTCTCTTGATGATTGAATGTCTTCTTTTGCACCATAGGTACTCTCAATCAATAAGGTCTCAACTCTTGGGAAATTCCAAGATGCGCTCTCAAAGAGCATGGATTTTCCATACTTTAGATCGCCCGTATAGACAAAGTTGTGATTGCCGTTTCCAATATGAAAGTGGCAGCTTGCAGAGCCCAAGATGTGGCCTGCATTTGAAAATACTAGTTTAATGTCAGGTGAAATATCGGTAACTGTTCCATATGATAGTGGAATTGTCTGCTTCATGACTTGCTTGACATCACGCTCAGAGTATAGCGGAACTCTGCCTTGAGCCGCTGCAACCTTGATTGCATCAAGCTGGATTAGGTTCATCATAGGTAAGGTTGGCTCGGTACAGTAGATTGGGCCCTTGTAGCCATACTTGAACAATACAGGCAGAAATCCTGTGTGGTCAAGGTGCGCATGGCTGATTACTACAGCGTCAAGCTCGTCTAGTGTTATGTTTGGCCAATCAAGTCGAGGATATGCCTCTATTGGGTTTTTTGCACCCGGGTTTATACCACAATCAATTAGGATCTTGCTTTCATGAGTGGTAAGCAACATACAGGATCTTCCTACCTGGCTAAAGCCTCCAAGTGTCATCAGTGAGACTTCAGCATCTTCTGATAGCTTTGGTCTGAATATTTGCTCACCGACTTGTCTTAGGTGCTTGCTTCTTTCAGTTGAGGAAATTTTTAGGTTATAGTTGATAGTTTGAATGGTAGACGACTGGCTTGCAGTTGCCTTTCTGATTCGTATCCTCCAGCCAGTTTTTGATACAAGTTCTGGCATGTTAAAGGCATCAGTATTGTTAAGAAGCCATGGGCGCTTGACATCTACTGTCATCTCGCCTGTTGCAGTATCAAAGAAAGTTCCTCCAAGTTCTGCCTCTTTTGGAAGCATTTGAGTTAGTATCTGTCTTGACTCTTCCTCATTCTTTCTAATCGACTCTTCAGTTCTTACTACAATTCTTTTTTTGATGACATTTACCATGTTGGAGATCACTTCGTTATGCTCCATCAGATACTTTGGATTCTTTGTATAGATTGCAATCCTTGGTCCTTCGTAATCTATCTTGGTAACGTCAGCTTCTTTTGGGATACTTTGCAGTATTGTTGCCATTATGTTTTGGGCTGGAGATAGTTCACGTTGTGCTTGTTTTCTTTGCATTAAATCACTAAAGCGTAATTATTGCCTTTTTCTGTTCTTTTGTTAAGAGTCGATATCCCTGCTTGTCGATTATTGCGACGTTGATTCCGTCACCAGTTCCAATGTTTCTGGTGATTGCAGCTTTTACCGCTCTTAGGGCAATTATTTTTCCCTCTTCTACTGTTAGGCCGTCACGGTACTCACTTTCCAATAGACCGTATGCTACTGGCGAACCACTTCCTGTTGTTACGTATGTTTTTTTGTCAAGTGATCCGAACATGTCTATGTTGTAAAGTGATGGACCTTGCTTGTCGTATCCTCCAACGAGAATATCGGCAATGAATGGATAGTATCTATTTTGGAAAAATATCAATGATGCAAGTCTTGCAATTGATTTTATTGGTAGATACTCTTGTTTGTCAATTCGGTGTATGTTTGAATGATATCGCAACATGTCTGTAACATTTTGTGCATCTGCAACACCACCTGCAATTGTCATTCCTGCGTGATTATCGATCTTTTGGATCTTCATTGTATTGTTATTTGCTATGAAATATCCTGCGCTTGCTCTCATATCTGCGCAAAGAACTACACCGTCAGTACAGCTTATTCCTACTGTAGTTGTTCCATGGTATGTGTGTTGTTCGATATAGTCTGACAAATAACTTGCTCCTAACTTGAGATGTTTTGGTTTGCATAATACCCGCTTAAATAACTTTGGATTACTAGGATATCGATAAATAACCAAATTCCAAGTGAAAATCATGGCTTCTCACATAATGGAGCTACCAAGAAAGATACTCATAGGTGAGAACAATATTTCTGATATAGGAAATTTTCTGGTAGGCCTGTCAAATCCAAAGAAGGTTTCTCTAGTTTCAGGAGATCAGGTACGAAAGATAACTGATAAAAAAATTTCCGCTTCACTTTTGGATTCAAAGATCAAGTATGTTTGGCATCGTAGCACAAGCAATGATGTAGAGGCTGCAAAAAAAACACTTGATGAAATAAAAAAAGACAAGAGCGATTTGATAATTGGAATTGGCGGTGGCAGATCTGTTGACATTGCAAAGATGATTGCATTTACACTAAAGAAATCATTTGTCAGTATACCAACATCTGCTTCACATGACGGCATAGCTAGTCCCTTTGTTTCATTACGTGGTGACAAGCCGTATTCCATCATAGCAACTGCACCACTAGGGGTCTTTGTTGATATAGCAATTCTGAAAAAGGCTCCAAGGAGGCTTTTAGCTAGTGGTTGTGGTGATCTTATGGCAAAAGTTACTGCAGTGCGAGACTGGGAACTTGCAAGAGATAACACTGGAGAATATTTTGGTACATATGCGGCAAATCTTGCATCAATGAGTGCAAAGATAGTCATAGATAATTCAAAAGATTTTAGAAAAAATCCAGATGTTAGAATGATTGTTGAGGCATTGATAAGTTCAGGGGTAGCTGCCTGCATTGCTGGAAGCAGCAGGCCATGTTCTGGTGCAGAACATTTGTTTTCTCATGCAATTGATCACATCAAGCCAGGTGTAGGTCTGCATGGAGAAAAGTGCGGTATTGGTGCAATATTGATTGCAAAACTTCAAGGCCAAGACTGGAAAAAAATAATTCAGATGCTAAAAAATGTAGGTGCACCAACAAAAGCAAAAGAGATTGGATTAGAGCCTGAGATTCTTGCAAAAGCACTTACAATTGCACAGTCATTAAGACCTGAGAGATATACTATACTCAGCAGGATAAAGATGAATAAAGAAAAAGCTATAGATCTTGCAAAAGATACTGGCGTACTATAATTCTAGGCTGTTTTTTGCTGGGCAGGTTTTTCTTCAGCTGGTTTTTGTTCTACTGGTTTGTCCTGTTTTGGTTTGCTGTATGTATCAACAAAGTTAACTTTCTCTAGTTTTGTTACAAACTTGAAAATTTCATTTGCAATTGCACGTTTTACTATTTGAAGACCTTCCATCATCATTGCTTCCTCTGGGATGTTAACATCAAGTTCTGTTCCCTTGATCTCAAACTTGATCTTTGACTCTTCAATTGGGAATCTTCGCTTGAGCAATCCCAAGACTTTGTCTTGGTCTGTATCTAGTGATTTGATAACATTAAGATCATAAACAATTGTTTTTCCTGCAAATCTGTGATTGAAATCAACTTGGACTCTACCTGAACCAATGAATCTTACAATTCCTGTTCTTTCATCAATTTCTATACTATCTCCAACTGTAACTTTTTCTGCATCTTCTCCAAGTTTTCGAAGTGGAATCATACGAACCTTGCCTGTATCTCTTACTCCGAATCCTTTCTCTGGAGGAACTTCGATTGAAAGTTTGTCACCAGCTTTTGTATTTGCTAGTGCATCATCAAGACCCTTTAGAACCCATGACTCTCCTACGGAAATGAGTCTTGGTTGATACTTTACATTTGCATCATGAATTGAACTTGATTTAGCATCGGCTTCGCGTGTTGTCTCAAAGACCTCGTTTGAATCTTTAACCTTAGCAGTATAATCTACCAGAATTAAAGTTCCTTTTTGGAAAGCCAACGTGATCGATCCTTCAACTTCCTTATATTAAGTTAACACGAAATTATAGAGCCTTTAGTTTTTCTTCAGCAACTTTGAGTGCTTCTGGATTTGTCTTGTATCCCATCATATCAAGTGTAGATCCTATTGCAGAAATTGTTCTCATTACATGATACTTGTTGACTTCTCCCATACATCCAACTCGAAATACTTTACCTTTTAGTTCGCCAAATCCACCTGCAACTAAGACTCGGAATTTTTCAGAAAGTGTTCCTCTGAATGTCTTGTCATCAAGACCTTCAAGATAGTTTAATGCAATTACAACTGTAGAACGTGCATCTTCTTTAGCAAACGGTGATAATCCTAATGCACTTAGTCCACTGTAAAGAGCATCAGAACAAACTCTATGTCTTTTAATTCTGTTGTCAATTCCCTCTTCTAGGATAATATCAAGTGCTTCTCTGTATGCATAAAGCAATGGAATAGCAGGAGTAAATGGTGTTTCTTTGCTATCATCATAATACTTGAAGTATCTTGCCATGTTAAAGTAGAATGTCGGAGGAGGATTTGCAATCATGTGCTTCTTTGCTTTTTGACTCACAGCAATTGGTGATATTCCTGGAGGTGCAGCGAGTGCCTTTTGTGCGCCTGTTACACATACGTCTACTCCCCACTTGTCCATATGGAATTCTTCTCCGCCAAGTATTGAAACTGCATCTACTACAAAGAAAGAATCGTTTCTTGCAGTAAGATCTTTTATTTTATCAAGATACTTTACCATTGTACCAGTAGAGGTTTCATTCCAAACTACATAGAATGCTTTTACATCTTTATTGTTATCAAATGCCTCTTTTACTTGATCAAAAGTTGCATTTTGTCCAAATGGTGTTGTGAGACGTACTACATTTGCACCAGCCCACTCTAGCATTGTTGAGAGTCTGTTGCTAAATTCACCGTTGACTGGAATTATTACCTTGTCGCCTTTCTTTACCATGTTTACAACAGAGGCTTCTACTGCACCTGTTCCAGATGCACTAAGAGCTACTACATCGCTTGTAGTATCAAAAATTTTCTGACTCTTTTCAATAGTATCTACGTATAACTTGACAAAATCTTTGCTTCTGTGATTTATCATGTGAGTAAACATTGAACGTGTTACTCTTTCTGGAACATTTGTTGGTCCAGGTAACATGACTAGATATTCCAAATAAATTCTCCAATTTGCAAGAAAGTTCACCGCTATTTATAATTAAAGTTCGCAAATATTGACCGTATTTTAGGCTCTGAATCAAACCTGTTTTTACCAGATTTCTGCTATTGTTACTAGGAAAGTTGGTTCTTTCATTCGTATGAGTTACTTTTAATGCGTCTAGATATAATTTTGCCAATTTTATAGGAGTTTTGTTATTTACACTAGCTAACGAGTGGTTCCAAATTCACCACAAACTATTAAGATCTGATCTACGTAATATTTGATAGGCAAAGGAGAGTTGCGATAACTCGCTGGGATGACCTTCGGGTCATTCCACCTTTCCTAGCGTTATTTTATCCATCGAGTTTTTGCCGGGACTATTGATGGCTCATATCCTCGATCTCCAAGAGCAGAGATTTGATTGAATCTGTTGCTTTTACAATGTTCAAAATGTTGCCAAACTGCTCTACTACAGAAATCAGCAAGTTGAATGCCGGGTGAAGTTTCTGAAGAAGCCATGTTAATTGTATTTAATAGATTACCTAGATTGTCATCCATTCTAGGTCTGTAATTTTCACCGGTTAGCACTATTCCAAATCTTCTGAATCCAAGTATCATTTCTTGCAAATTTTTATCCTTTCGATATTCTTCAGCGTCATAAGTAACACTTCCAATAAGATTTTCTCTTTGCAAATAAATTGAGAATCTACCAATAGTAGCACGCATTGCTAGTCGATTTGGTATGTGGGCATTATGTCCGTAGACTCTTTTCAACTGTATTTTATTTATTGCAGTTGCAAACAAAACAGGCTTAAGTTCTAAAAGAAGATTGAAGACTTCATCAGCAAGAGCTTTTAACTCCTCTTGTTTTAAATGTGAAAATAATCTTTGACCTCTAATAATGTCAAGATAATGTAATTCATACATTTTGTCGGGAAATTTTGCTCTGACCTCTTCAGGAACATATTTTGCGAGGATTTTAGAGGTCTCCCTATGTGCCTTAAGATCAGCTTCTGGCGTTAGTACTAGTCCTGCAAGTACATACCATTCCGTTTTACTTTTTCCGAATGGATGAACCCATCCAGTATCTCCAGAGGCATCAAGATATAGTGTACAAGAATCCAAGACTTGTAACGAGGCTTCAGACTGATTAACTTTAGGATTTGTAGATAACGCTTGATTTACTATCTTAATTTATAGATCCAAATTACAATTCATGCAGTATTTTTGACCTTCACACATGTCTTGCATTTTCTTGGGATGTTTGCACGGTGGCGCTATCTCTTTTTTGAGGGCACCCAGCCAGCTAATTTCGTTTGATAATGATGTTATTTCTCGCTGTACCAATCTGCCAACTACATCTATACCCCAGTCGTTTTCCGGTTTCTCTAGATTTTGCTTGTGTCTAGTTTTTATTTCAAGAAGCATTTCCACTATTTGGACTGCTTTTTTTGAAGTCATTAATTGATAATAGAAATACTAGAATAAATTATTCGGGTTATTTTGAAATATTCATGTCTAAAAGCTTATCCCGTCTTTGTATCTTTCATATCATTGTGAATAGTAAAAATGGATAGAAAAACATGGGCAGTTCTTATTGTTGGAGGTTTGATAATGAGTACAGGTTTATCTTTTGTACTTAATTTTGGATCTTGGGTTCATCATGATGTTAATTTTCTTTATGTGAGTAATCCCATTAATCTTGAGAATGGAACAATATTTGTCATTTTAAATTTCACTACTACAGATGCGTTTGTAGCACAAAAATCCATGGATGTTAATATGCAAGTTGTAGAAAAATCTGTGATTTATGAAAACGGTACGATTAAACCATTTCCGCATCCATTGTCTAATGATTATAGAATTGGTTCGTATAATTTGATGATCATTAGCGCAAGAAATTCAGATTCAACTTATCCTCACACTGAATTGAATTATACTGGTGCTTTTATTTCTCCATCTGATTATAAACAAAAACCGATGCTGCAAATAAATGGTAATGACAAAGTGATTTTTCCTCTAGCTGGTGATTATACAGCTTATCTGATAGTTATTGCACTTAATCATCCAGAACAAAGCATACCTCTAGGTAGAGTTATGAATGTCTCACCACCAGAAACATCATTACAAGTATCATCAAATAATATTGGTATTGGTCTTTCCATAATTGTTGTAGGATTGACTATAGTTCAAATTGGTTTAGCATCACACACAATTAAAAAACACAGATCATCTGAATAAATTATGTCAAAGTATTCTATGGATCAGTACTATCTTGTTTTTTATCTTCCTCTTCTTTCAAACGTTCTAATTCCTCTTTTACTATTTTTTTGATATCTTCAATAGAATATGGCGGAGATAATCTCTGTGTTCCTACACGAATTTTGGCGTTTTTATAATTTTGTAACTTTCTATGAATAAACTCTGCTATACTGATAGAACCCGCTGCTATACTGATTATATTACTAACCCAAAAAATAACAAATTCACTTTGCATTGATTCAACAGATGCTTGGTAAATTCCTCCATTGCCTTGTATAGTAATTCCTTTTTCTTCAAATGATTCGCCAGCTAGATGAGGGAGTTCATTAGCTTTTGGTGCAGAAAAAGCTATATCTAATTTTAAACTGTTGCTTTCTAACTCACGTAAAATATCTTCTAGAATCATTACGTTAACACGCTGTTGGTTTTTCACTGCCATTCTAAAATTATCATCAGTATCATTGATTTCACAGGATTTTGTTTCGCCCTGAATGTATTCTCTAAGTTTTTTTATTCCCGATTTGTGTGTCATATTACCAATTAGCACATCTAATAATTAATCTTTGAAATAGTTAAAAAACTCCAATTGTATTTTAAAGAACCACCTAATCAGGTCATTTCCCAACTATTGTTAAGCATCTTCATTTCTCACTCCCAAGAGGATTTTAGTATATGAAAGGAGAGTTTAACTGAAACGTGTGAAAAATAAATCACAGATTGAACAGATTTCGGTTTACAAACATGTATGATATTAGAAAAACAATTAACGAAATTGAATCTGTAGATAGAACTCACTTTAATGAAAAAATTATTCTACATCTGGCAATAGACAAAAAAGACACCCCTAAACCATCCTTTATCAAGATAGATTTCTTAGCAAAAGATGAACCATTACCTGATGAATTAACATATGATTATGGTGATTTCATCATAATTAGAAAGACTATTTCATATTCTGAATTTATTGATATGTTATATCATATTGAAGATCAAACTAAATTTGGAATTAGACCAATACAAGATAATATTGTAAAAACGGAACAGTGGGATAGATTTTACATATCAAGCAATCAATCATGGGGATACATACAACCTGAATTTCCTACACTTTATTTTCAATCTAGATTTGATCAACAAACTAGTGGCATCATACCGCAGGAAATACTAGCTGCTAAAGATACACCTCCATATCCAAATGCTAGTAAAGCAATAGCACATATCTTTGGAATAAGAGTTGGATGGAATCAGGAACGATATTTTGTAATATCAATTCCAGATTATAGAGCAAGAATTAAGACTGTACGAATTTCCAATAACAAAATACTGACGGATATTGATGCTAGATACATATCTGAAAAGGAGTTGTTCTACCAGTTTTATCTTGGAGGAAACAATCAGGCAGTATCAGAATCCAAGGTTGAAATTAAAAATGGTATATCTACTATTTCCATACCAAAGGACTCTGATCACTATCTAGTTTTATTGATGACAAAATCTGGTGAGTTGCTTGATAAAAAAGAGATCTCAACAGCATATCCTTCTCAGGATTCTAGTGTGATAGTAGAAATTCCATCATATAGTCTCATGGAGATGATTTCAAATGGAGAAGGAAAACATATTGAATTTAAATCCAAACTCGATAACCCAGAACCATTTATCACTTCAGTAGTATCATTTTCAAATACAGGAGGTGGGCGAATTTTCATTGGAGTTAACGATTATGGAGAGATCATCGGTATCGATGAACCTGATGCCATCACGAAGAAAGTATTTGAGTGGATTGCACAATATTGTGACCCGCGAGTAGATGTCAAACCAACACATTCTACTGATCTTAATGTCATAGTGGTTGATGTTCCAAAAGGTGTAAACAAGCCATACTTTCTAAAAACTGGCGGGTGTTTTGTAAGACATGGTGCTACGGACAGACAAGCTACAAGAGTAGAGTTAGAGAGCATGAAAAAACCCCAAGACATGAATGAACGTAGAGGATTAGCACTAGAATAGATTCAATCATTGAAAAGAGTAGTAATCTTGAATCGGATCCAATGCCTGAACGGTTTATTCTTGTAGCATGAATGATTTCATTTCTCTTTTAATAGGATTTACAGTAATATTGATCCATAATTTCATGTAAGATATTATTGATTATTCTTTAATTGCGTGAGTGAATATTCAAAACCATGCGAACGATTTGCGTATTTCTTTTTCTTAATTTGCAAATCAAGCCATTTTATTAGATCTTCATCAACTGTAATGCTGAGTTTAACCTTGACCAATAGTATGACTAAGTAGGATACAGCAATTTATCTAGGAGTGAGATAAAATCCTACTAGGTAGGATATTTAGAGATGTCTGAATATGGTAGATGAAAAAATGGTAGACATACACACACCGGACGGAGCCGTGAAGCTATTGACCGATTGGATAGTAGAAAACATGTATGAAGAAATTAAAAATCGTGAATCTACTGATATCATAGACATTACTCCTTCTGAATTATTAGACAAAATAGTAAGTCTCTACCAAGGAGATGAACTACACAGAATCATAAGAACTGCCGTATTTGATGCCATAGAGAATGTAAAAAGTGACAAGGTAACTGACGCACATGAAAAATTCATTGAGGGTGTTGCTGTTGATACCCCAAAGGATAAGGCTCAAAATATTATCGAATCAAAAGTGCCCACGAAAAAGAAGACAGGTAAATCTGCCAAGATTTCAGGTATAGTCATTGCAATTTGTGCAGTGATAATCATTACAAGTCTGGTACATACAGACTCAAAATATTGGGGATTGACGGATACACAAAGATCAAAAATAAAGGCTATGGAAAATACCTGTGATGCTAATGGAGCAGCTGCATGGCTCCAGTCAGGACAATATGATCAAGCCTTCCATGATAGATGTTATGGAGCAATAGATTCACAAATACAGCAATTCCGTAGCTTGAATCAAAAGTAAAATATGTTTAGATTCGGCACTTGGTATATTCTAAAATTTTAGGTTTCGCCATCAATCAATTGTTTCTTTATATTTTCAAATTCTGATGGAGTAAATATACCAGTATCACGCAATTTGTTAAGTGCTTCAATCTCTTTAGTCATATCATATCCACAATAGGCTAGTACCACTCTATCATTAGGTTTCTTTAACTCAATACTTGGAATAGTTTTCAAATTCATAGATGATGCAATTTTTTCTATCATTTCTTGAAGTTCGCCTCTTACATGACTTTGTTCTGCCCCTATGTGCATGGTGAATAATGAAACCAAGATTGTAGCTATGGGTATTTTAGACAATTGTCTTTCAACCATAGATTTTGGAACGCCTAGTCCAGGTATCACTTGATTCTCAAGAAATTGGATTAACTGAGAATTACCAGTTTGTATTGCGAATCTTAAATTATATAGCGGTGTCAGTACTATTCTCAAAATAGAATCCCCATACGTATCATATGACCAAATGTCATGTCCTTTCAAATGGACTACGTCTTCTTTTGTATAATTCTTAATGTTTTCACCTTCCTTTACCTTGATTCCTTTGATTTCTCTTTCACCAGTATACGCTTGTCCACGTTGAATATTACCTCCAAGTTCTATTGAGACATTCTTTGGATGCAGTAATTGTAAACTTGTTATCTTGCCTGATTCATCTTTTTTTAACAAGATGAAGGCATCTCCATACAAGAACATGTGTTGGAATGCATCTTTTAACAAGACATCAAAATTAGAATTTTTTAAAAATTGTTCAATCTGTAAATGAGACTTATCATCAGTAGGTTTTATTGCATAATTTCCGGCATATTTGGTAAGTAAGTCTATTGATCCTCTTACTAATGGAATATTCTTGTAATAGTAATCATAAGCATCATGTATAGTGAATTCTCTATTACAAGAAGTACATTTTAATAATTTATGATTCTGAATTTGTTGAAAAGTTGTATCAACTCTTTTTGTACAAAATGGACATCCAAAGAAAATATCAAAATCAATTGACACTAGCTACCTGCGTCATGCCATATTATAAAGACCATCTTTTGTACTGGATATATTCAAAAATTTGAGTTTTTTGTATGAGATGTATCACATCATTATATTCAACTGACGCCGTGTGGAGAAATCGTTCTAAATTTAGATTATTTCAGAAGGGTAGTTGACAGGATAAAAAACCAAAGCCTATCCCCATGGATGAAACTAGAGCTAACTACATAATACAAAATGTCATGATTTGTTGGGAAGAATTCAACTTTAGAAAGTTTATCATCAAACGTATTTACTATTAGAAATAATGGATAACAACAATTCCAGTCAGATTAATGATGGAGCAATTTTAGAAAGATCATATATTTTTTGTAACGAAACAATGCATACAATATCTCTTCAAGTCAGACGCCTTCAAACTACGGAACCGGAAGATTCAGAATTCATATTTAGAAAATGGGCAGATCTACGATTTCTAATTTTATCTCTTGATAGACTTTACAAAGCTACAGGTATAGCACTTAATGTTAAAAGTATTTCAAATGATGTACAAAAAGCTAGACAGGAATTTCGTAATTCTATGCCGTTTTTAAAAAACCTACGTGACATAGGAGAACATTTTGATTCTTATTCTATGGATAATGGACGTCTAAAGAATATCTCTAGGGGAGATCTTCAGGTTGGAACATGGGGTCGCGATGGGACTTGGTTTAATTGGCTTGGTGAAGAGATAAAGGTCATTGAATGTGAACAAGCTGCAATAGAATTATTCAAAAAGATGCGTGATATTAGGAATAATTTTAAAAAACCTCAAATTAATTAAGAGTCCAATATTGGAAATTTTCCACTTAATCTACGCTTGACATTCACCATTAATCGATCCAACTGGAATTTTTTTAATAGATAATAGCTTATGATTGCAGTGTAGAAACAAAATGCAAAAAGGATCAACATTGCTAATAAAATGTATAACATGATCTGTGGTTTTGTAACAAGTGGATAGATTAATGATGTGAATATGAATGGTGAAATTGCCCATTCAAGATTTGATGACATTTCTCTGCCTAAATTTATTCTACTACTATCTTCTTTATTTTCAAACATAAGACCGGATTTTGTTAAGAGGTATGTAGCCACATTAATGATCGAAGCCGCAAATAATGATGGCACAGAGGTTAACATCATAATGATTACTACTCTATTTGCATTCTCAGATAACGCGTCTAACATTCCAGTCCAAGTAAGAATATTGCAGATTATGGCAAATGAGTATAGAGTAGTTCTAATAGAGAATTTCAATACTGATGGAGTTTTTGCTTCAATTGTTGCATACGTGTATGAACCGTGATCCTGGTGTCGCCATTTGTGTAATGTAGCAAATCTTTGAGTAAAACCCGGAGAACACTCAATTGATATGGCAGCTGGAATCAAAGCAAGCATAGTCATAGCAAAAGGTATCCCCAAAAACCATAGTGATTGATTACCTTGAGCAATTGCAGTTGGAATTGATATGCCTACTGCAAACCACGTGATCTTGGATTTGAGAATTTTTTTGATTTTTTCTTTATTCACAATTTTGGTAGAAACATGAAAGAAGTAATAAGTAGATCTAACTAAGCAAATTAGTTTAAATTTATTATGATTCTGTACTGGATATATTCAAAAATTCAAGTTTTTTGTATTAGCAGTATCACCTTATAAGATTCAAATGACACGGTGTGGATAATTCGTAATCAGATCAAGTTTCCTAGAAATTCATATCATTTTATCAAGTTTTACTAACAAGTTTTCTGTTGCGTCAACAAATCCTTTTGTCTCAAGACGGGCAATTTTTCCTTTTTCAGCAAAAATGTAATATTTTCTCAGTGGCTCATAGATTTTTAATGCATCTTCAAGAATATCATGCGGTATGACATCGCCGAATTCATATGCAAATTTCTGCATGTCATTTATTAACACACTTAGACTCATTTCCAAAAGTTTCACTTCTTGTTCGTAACTATCCTTGGCTGTCGCAGGAATCGTATTTTCAACAGCATAGATTGTGCCTATATCTATTAATTTTCGTTTTAGTAATTGCAAGTCTAAATGCATTTTTTTGATTACAAATTTTCCTCGGTTCTTTTTGCTCTCGTTTTGTTCTAATATTATATCATTAATTCGAGACTGTTGAGTATCAGTATAAATCAAAATTGCTATTGCTATTGCTATTCCTATTCCAGTTGAAACTACCAACGTAGCCCATCCTGAAATATCATAATGTTCATCAGTAGTTTTAACCAAAAAAGAGAAACTAGTGTTCATACTAAAATAGATAATTGTGCTTATGATCCCTATTGTACTCAAAATAAAAATAATAATGATTTGTTGTATTGGACTCCAAGGAGTACATGATAATTTCATTATCTCAATTATACAAGTTTCTTCTTTCTTAAAACAGTTTAACAGTATTACTGCATAACTATGTTTAGTAAATTTTTGTATAAGTTAATCTATTTCATAAATTTATACTAAACATTGCAAGTTAATCGAAAACGAATTTATAAAATTATTATGATAAGCATTATAGTAATACTTACGGGTGTTGACTTGTATCTGATTATTCAGAACTCAACATACAGTCAACCTGTTTTAATAGGTACAAATGATTTAGGGCATATTTACTTTACAGCTCATGTAGAGATATACGATTATTCTCATCGTAATTACATAGCAGAACATGATCAGTTTGGATATAGCGTAAGATATCAGAGTCATTCAAGTACGCTACAAATTAATCAAAATCTTTTCGTAATTAATGGAAAGACTAATGAACAATATCCAATAGCGGGTATTTACGAACTGAAAAATGATGGTTCAACTATTACCATCTCAACGCCTCTCATAATTGACATGGTAGGATCAAATACGGTAGATCTCCAGTTTCAAGTAATAAATAAAACAACTAACAAAATAGTAACAACAAACGATATTCCTGTAAATATAGAAACCATATCATTGGCTGACGGATTACAACAAGATGCATTAAACATACAAAGACAGAACATATTTTTTACAGCCATGATAGGAGTAGTAACTGCAATCGGAGTATACTTGTCATATGATAATTCCAGAAAAATAGAAGAAACTCAACGAAAGCAAATTGATATTCTTAAAAATCAACACGATTCACAGCGTCAACAATTCTTTTCTCAAGCTATGCTTACTTGCTTCAACATACTGAGTAATTCAGACATTCGTAGTTGTAAAGAAATCATAGGTCAAGAACGCAGGGATCGGATGGAACATAAAAAATCTCTAATTTTCAATGAAGATGGTATTAAAAACTGCGCTGACAAAATAGAAGAAGCTTACAATGAAGTATCAGCATTATATCTTTTAGATCTTTTAAACAAAGAAAACTTTCGTACTGTATATGGAGGTGGGTTGGTTATTTGGTGGAAGGTTATGAAAGATGACATAAAAGAAAAACAGAAAAAAAGTCCAAAGATAGGTAAGCATTTTGAAGATGTAGCTGACGAACTTATGAAAGCTGGGATAAATGATGAACCTTATTGAGGATATTCAAGATACAATTATTTCTTCTTAAGAGCAGAGGCAACTACAGCTATTGCACCTGCAATTATTATAGCTGTAAGAAGACCCTTGGCTAGTTTCATTGCCGTTCCTTCATAACCACATGCCTCCAGGACAGCTATTACAATAATATCAATTTCAGCAGTAAAGAAGTCACCTTCCAGTAAAGATGTAGCCTCTTTGATTATTGATGAAGTCATATCTTTTTCCTGTCCCTGTGCATATTGCTTTAGGAAAGGACAAACAATCCTACTGAATAATGGATCATTTCTAAATTCTGCAACAAGCCCAGTTTTACCCTGATGATTAACATATTTTCTCATATCATAATGAGGATGTGTCAAACTCCATTCAGAACATTTCTTTCTAAAGTAATCACAAGATTCAGGATAACTCATAAAATTCACTAAAATGTTGGCAAATTTCCTAAATTGTCAGAAGTTGTATTATCTGCTTTAGTTTTGATATAGTCTATACCGTTAACCCTATCAATTATGATATATTGTCCGAAATCCCAGTTACCATTACTATTCTTTGTAATAGTTGCATACTTCAAACCTGCTTTAATATTTGAAACAACAGTTGATCGGAGTGCTGAATTACCGTTTGTAATTTTATCATTAATATCTTCTCGTTGCCATACTTGGTCTATGTGAGGATGATTTACATTGTATCTCACATGCGAAATGAGATAATCAGCCCATTTTGTCATGTTTGGTATGTACAGTACAATAATTTAACAATGATCTATAGTTGATGGTTAACCTGTGATGTACGATCTTTTGACTGTATGTTAGTAAATTGTTAGCAAATTGTTTGTAATTTCTATCATAATTCTTAAGTGGTTGTATTTGATCCGATCAAATCGGGGAGTTGGCCTATGATAGATACTCAAATACGAATATACCGTCAGTACAGAACTTATCGCCTAGTAAATGCCAGAGTAATGGAAATTACTGCGCGATATTACATGTGGATAAAGGCAAAAACTGAACTTTGGGTCTACGGATTACCGGGTTACCTGCCAAGTTTAGATGTAAAAAATAGCGATGGAGTTAGTCTGCCAGTACTGAGCCCCGACGAACTAAATCATTTATTGAAAGGTGAGACTGAACAGGAGATGGGAATAATAGCAAAGGAGCGAGTTACGCAAGAAAGTCTTCGTAAATTGATGAGTCAGACAGAAGCAGGTAAAAAATCCAAAGCTCCAGTAGATAATCCAAATGGTAAAGCAGTTCATTATGTTGGAGTAATATTACCACCAGTGGACTTTGATCATTTTGAAGAAATCACATTACAGTGGATAGAGCAGATTGAAAGTAAAGAGAACTCAAATCACTGCATTAGTCAACATGTAAACCGCCAGCATATCATAGAATCTACAACTACTGATAGTGAATATATCGACATAACAATGGATAACAAAAAGTATGAGTTACGCAAAACACCGGAAATAACTGCTGTTGATGTAGACAAAAAACCAGTAAATATCACAGATGGTAAAGAATACGTAAAAGTTCTTAGTGATAAGACGCGATCCGTCTTTAGAATTAAGAGAAATTGCCCACACATATTTACTATCAAATGGTCTATTGGTATTCCTAATCTTGTCAGGAGATGGGCTTGGGCTGGCTTTGCAATAGCATTATCAGTTATCGCTTTTGCAATAGCAGGCTTTGTTCATGATAAATCAACATTTGATTTCAATGCAAGATTATTGGCTGGTTTGATTGCTATGATTGTGGCTTTCCGGGCTCTCTTATTCCATGATACTGATTTGATGTCTCGTTGGAATAAGGTATACCTCATACTATTAGGGATCATCGTAGGAATAGTCTTGGTAATGTACCTGATATCCAAAATTGTATCATAAAAATATAACAATGAAGTAGTAAATTTTATCAAAAAGTATATCTATAGTAGATCGGAAGTGACTGTACGAATGGTTCCTGCGCCACATTGGCAAGTCAAAAATGAAGGCGATTGTAGTAAAATCATAGGCAAAGGCATAGCAGAAGGACTTACTGACATTAAGGTAGAAGCAGACATTACTGAATGATTTACTATCATTATTGTTTATTTTAGAATTTTTCATTATATACGTCTGATACTGAAACTTTCCAGTCGTCAACCATACTTAGGAAGCTAGATAAACCATGTAAAAATGAGGAACGAGATTGTTTTAGTTTAACCAATTAAGGAACAAGTTTCTTTATATATGAATTCTCTTTATAAACGCCAATACTGAGAACTTTCCAATCCTAAACCATGCGTATGAGGGTGGATAAAACACGAAGAAAATGAGGATCGGAATTTTAAAACTCTGCCAATTAACGATTCGGTTTAGATATCCATGCCTATTCTAGAGAGTGTGAGTGTGAGAAATGATTAGAATACTAAAACTTGAAAATAAAATGTTGTATTAGTTACTAACTTACTAATTTTTCAAAAAAGTTAGTAACTTTTCACACACTGTTCAGATCGTATTCTAGTATTGCTATCATCTATAATATTTCGTATATAAAAAAAATAATGTGTGTGAGTGTATGATATCTAGGATATGATATCTGTAGTAGATACTGGGGAATCTTGTTACTTGTATTTTATCAGAGTGATTCCAAACTCATTCGTACGACTCACACACTTACCCATACTTGAACACATTTTGTCAAGATATCTTTTTGCAGTTACAGGAGAAATCTCTGCTAGTTCTGCACCAGAGTATACTAGTTCCTCTAATACTGCATATCCTACCTTATTCAGTTTGTCATAGACAAATTTCCTAAAGATTGGCTCTTTATTCCTGCTAACCTGTAATTCAGAAGGATTCTGTGGTTGTTCGCTCACTTACATAACACCTCCTGATTCAATTGCTTGTTGTGCAACTCTTGCTAGCAATGCATTTCTAGCCCTCCTCAAAAGCTGAGTTCTGTTGGCTCTTGGCTTTACTGCTAAAGGATTTTTGCAACAGGGACATAGTATGTCATTACATACCATAAAGACCTCGCAATGTCTACAGCATTTCTTTCCATCTTTGTAGTTAGGAGCAAGCCCATGAAATCTATCACAGATTCCCTTGCAAGACCTACTCATTTTATCTCCCTTGCGGAAATTGCATATTTTTTGAAATACTCTAGTTTGCCGTGTTTCTCACAGACATGGAAAAGCTGTTCCCCTTCTGGTGATGTTACTCGAATTTCGAGTATCTTTTTCTTGTCACAGCAAGAGTTTATTTTTTCAAGCATGAAATATCTATGAAAAAATACGCCATGTTACAGTTCAGACGCACGCTTCTAGGTATAAGATATAAGGCTGAAAAACAATTTATGCCTAAGAAACCGCACCATTTTAGTTTGGAAAATATAGATCAGATTCTAGGGGATTACAGCAGGCGTTTGTTTAGTGGTTTAAAGGATGAAGAATACAATATTCTAAAATGGTTAGCGAAAAATGGTGCACAGAGTCTTTCTGAAATCAACGAATTCCGTAGATGGAGTGTAAAGAGACATCTGTATGGTTCAAAGCGGATTTTTAGTCTGATTGATCAAGAGTATGTACGTATCATTGTAATCAATAAAAGAAAAAAATATGATTTAACAATGAAAGGCTTACTCGCAGTTTTAGCTGTAACCCACTTTGAAGATATTCATCTAATACAAACTTACAGAAAATCTCTACAGAGGAAAATAAAGAAAATTAAATTGGTAAAGTGGTCTCTTGATTTTATAAAATATGAAATAGCATTGGTCATGAATTATAATTATTTACAGGGATTAGACTGGACTAGATTCAAATTTGTTCAGTGGTATTGGGATAACTTGAAAGACGAGGATACAATAATATCAGAAATTATAGTTAATCCAATATTTTTAAAAAAAAATAATGTTGCAACAGAAGATTACAATTACATAAAAAAGGAATATCTGAGATTATTTTTTATTTTAAATTTTTGTACCATTAAGATATCACTAGGAAAACAAGTCAATCCAAATATTCTTGAAAAAGATCAAACTGGTCGTAAATTTATTCATTTGTGGCATCATTACTTGATTTGGGATACAAGTGAGAAATCCTTGAAAGAAAGACAACAATATAGAACTATCAAGAAAAATGCTGAAAAACCCTATAGAGAATATTTAGAATCAATAGAAAAAGAAGCTAAAGAAATTGTTCTTAAAAATGGATATGAAATATCAAACAAAACCTAAGTTTGATTTGCCTCGGGGATTTGATTTCGAAGCTCTTTCCAATCCTTGAGCATCTCAAAAAATTGTTCCATTTCTTGAGGTGCCATATCTATGAAGGGATTTGCCCGCATCTTGGAAAGCTGCCTTTGTAGATTATTAATCTCAAGTTCCTTTTCTCTCAGGCTCTCATTCACAGTTTCCTCAAGTTGCTGATTCTTTATTCTCAATACCTCCGATTCCCCTATAGTCAATTCCGGAATACATCTTCGAAACTCATTTTTGATGGTCTGGAACATCTTTTGTTCCTGAGGTGACATTCCTGCTTCATTTGTGGGTAGCCTCCAATAATGCCCAGAAAGCGAGGAATTTGCGTGTCCCATTAGCATTTCAACCCTTTCAGAGTCCATTCCAGAGGTTTTGCATATTGTGTTAAAGTACTTACGAAAACCGTGGCATGTCATGGTTTTATGCCTAGTTTTGAAATTATGAGAGTTAGTAGCAACTCCCGCTTTTCTTACCAAATTGATGATAATCTCGGATATACCGCTGTCTGAATGAATGGCTTCTGGAAAATGTTTCTTGTTGTATATGTCAGTCCATTCTCCAGCATGCTCCGGTCTGAATTCATTTCGTATAAGAGGAGAATCTTCTGTTACCTTTTCCCCGTTTCGTTTTCTATATTCATGATAATCCCTTATGGATTGTAGTCCCTGCGGAGTGACAAAGGAATGATACTCTTCGTTGGTACCTGCATAAACCCGTATGGCTGCCCAATCTTCTATAGTTGTGATATCTTTGAATTTGAGGTCTTTTATCGCTCCCTTTCGCATCCCAGACAATAACAGTCCTAGTATTGCTTTTTCCCGAAAACTTGCAATGTTATACATTTTTTGTAGTTCAAGCTCATCATACTTTTCATCAGTAGAACGTTTCCTGTCTGGAAAATTTGCCTTTATTCGTATCCAAGCATCAGACATGTTTTCTACTCTATTGAAGATCAGAAACTTCTTGAGCGGATTTACTAGTGTAATTATGCTATTTGGGTTAACTTCGTTCTGATTGACTCTACTTTTGAGATAATCAACATAGGTTTCTATGATATCTTCTTTTGTAGAGTTGTCTAGTTTTATGAATTGATCAGGATGAATTTTGACAAATTCAAAGAAATCGTAAAGAGAATATTTCCAGTTGTTAAGAGTAGCTGGGCTTCTTGCTTTCTTTAGATATCTGTAAACTGATTCTATCTTTGCAAATTCATTTCTGTCATTCGGTATTGATTCTGTCAAAGTCATGCATTAGGTAGCAAAAAGTACCTAAAATACACCGATTATCAACAATCTTGATAATTAAAGAATTTTGGCAAGTCTGCTTTTTGCGTCTATTTTTAAGAGAACTTGTTTGGTTCCTTCAGGAACAAGATCTGACCAGTTTTTGCCATTTGCGATCAACTCTCGAATATTTGTTCCAGAAATCATATCTCTTTTGAAAAGAGGAACTTCAAAGACAGTTTTTCCTCTTTTTTTGTATAATGTAATAGTAAATTCGTCATTTGAAAAAACCATATCGTATGGAGGTACAATGGAATCAACGTGATATGTCCACATATCATGATCGCCAGTATCTGGTACAAAAAATATCTTGACACGTTCTAATGTTTTAGAATCAAGCGATGAGAGAATCATTTCTTTTCGTTCATCTGCTGTGAATGGATTTCTTTTTTCATGACTTTTGTTTGAGCTTCCAATTCCAATCCACAAATTGTCAACCTTTGACAATCCAATATGTACAGCTTCTAGGTGTCCCTTGTGAAACGGTTGGAATCTACCAATTAGAAGACCATCCATTGTCGAGATCTTGTTGTACATGTTTAAAAAACCATCATTAATTAGATTCTAAAATTAAACGAGCTAGTCATGGAGCCAATAAAGATAGACGGTGGACGGGGCGAGGGAGGAGGACAGATAATTCGAAGTGCCGTTACCTTATCTGCAATCACAGGCAAGCCAGTTGAAATAGAAAATATTCGAAAGAATAGAAAAGTCCCAGGTCTTAGACCGCAGCATTTGCTTGGAGTAAAAATATTGTCAAAGATGTGTCAAGCTAAAGTGGAAGGACTATATGTTAACTCAACTTCGCTAAAGTTTTTTCCTTCTCAAGGATTGAATTTGGATCTGCAAGAAGACATTGGTACTGCAGGAAGTATTCCACTTATTTTACAAGTATTGATTCCTGCTGTCTCAATTATGAAAAATAGTTTGAAATTATCAATTATTGGAGGAACAGATGTTACTTGGAGTCCTACAGTTGATTACACAAGACATGTCTTTGCTGAAGCATTTTCTAGAATTGGAATCAATTTTACTTTGGAAACCAAAAGACGTGGATATTATCCAAGAGGCGGTGGGCTTGTTGAGACACAGATACAACCTTGCGAGAGTTTGAATCCAATATCACTTCTTGAGAGGAGTACAACATCTGCAAGACTATTGTGTACATATTCACACATACCAAAGGAAACTGTAGAAAAAGAGGTACATGATGCAAAAAATATTCTTATCAAAAATGGATTTGATTGTGAAATTACAATAAAAGAAGAAAGTGCACTTGACAAGGGATGCTCAATCTTGGTATCTTCACAGGATGCAAATTCAATAATAGGTTCAGATGACATATACCAAAAAAGCTTGAATGGTCTTGGAGAATCAGTTGCAAGAAAATTTATTGAATCAAACCTTGGTGTTGACCTTTACCTTTCTGACATGTTGGTAGTTCCGCTTTCTCTTGTAAAAGAGACTTCGATATATCGAGTGAAACAGATTACAAAACATTTGGAGACAAATCTTTTCGTTGCAGCAAAAATGACTGGCTGTAGATATGGTATAGGAAAACTTGATGACGGTTTTGAAGTAAGAATTTCTGGAGTCTCAGACACCTGAATGAAGTAATGCAGCCATTAGAAGTATGAGAAGAGAGAGTATTACTGTTAACCTTCCAAGCATAATAATTTTTGAACGGAGTTTTTGTAGGTGATCTCCAGAAAGATTTTTTGACTCTATTTTTCTTTCCACTTCAGATCGGATTAGCCTCACATGTATTGCAAATATGACTATCAACATGATTACAAGTATTACCTTGACGAGAAGTACAATTCCATAGTTTGTGGAAAGTATCAGTGACGGCTTTACAATAAACCCAACAGAGTTGTAGATTCCAGTTATGATTAGTATGATAAGAGATGGGACTCCAATTGTGTTGAATTTTCGTCCTACTCGTATCATTATTGATAATCTTCCTTCTACAGAATCAGAAATTGTCTTAAGAAGTGGAGCAAGAACTATTCCGATGAATATCGAACCACCAACCCAAATTGATGCTGCAACAAGATGTGCCCACATAATGAGTGCATCAACAAGTGACATTACACTATTGCAAAGTCAACGAATAATATCTATTATCATCTGAAGAAGGTTTTTTAATTGAACAGGCCTCGTAGCTTCTAGATTTGATAAGTAAGGGAAGAGTAGTCATACTAGCATGTTTTGCCGGTCTAGGCGCAATGATGTTATTTTTCTATCTTTATGCAAATTCTTTTCAGGGTGATCTTGACAAAGTTATAGTAAGTGTTGACAGCATCAAGGTTCTCGATGAAAACAAGATAGACAAGCGTGCACATCTTGATGTGAGATTTAATCTTCAAAATCCTACTTCAATTGTATTGACTGTTTCTACAATAAACTATCAGGTATATGCAAATGGAAATAATATTGGAGAAGGACATTTTACAACAGAAGATATTCCAGAGGCTGGAAGACCTGCACTATTTGCCAATAGCAATCTTACCTTACCGACAACATTTGATCTTGTAAACAGTGACCAGATTGCAAAGGAATATTCTGATATAACAACTGGTCAACCAGTAAAATACGAAGTAAAGGGCCAAGTAACTATAGAATCATTTTTGACTGCAATTATCAAAGACTTTGATTTGTCTTTTGGTTAACCCAGGCCCCAACTTATTTTAGTTTTTGGAGTAATTTTTACAAATGGTGCTTCTTTTTCTTTCCAAGGATTTTCCCTGACCCAAGTAAACTTTTTGTAAAATATTTCGTATAATCGCTTGAATTGTGGACCTTTTTCGATAAAAGTAGTTGAGCCTTGGACAACAACAGCTTTGTGTTGGCTAGGTGAGTAAATGTCAACAGAGATTGCAATTCTGTTGTTCTTCTTTAGATTTGCATATTTTTTTGTATCATAATCTGTTGCAAAGTAAAAAAAGCCATCTTCAAAGTAATATGTAACAGGAGCAATATGCGGTACATCACTTGTACATGTAGATATTCGACATCCCTCATTTTCCTTTAGAAAATCTGATTCCTTTATTGTAAATTTTATCACAAAATGTAATTTATTACATTGAATAAAAAGAAATGGGCCGAGAGAGATTTGAACTCTCGACCACCTCCGTGTCAGGGAGGTATCCTAACCAGACTAGACTACCGGCCCAATAGAATTCGACCTTACTTTAGACGTTATTAACGTTTAAGAAACAAGAATAATATGCAATGCATCAAGTGACTATCATATGATTGGTGATTTTTCACCAGAGGAAAAGGATGGCTTTTACAAAGCAGTATTTTCCAGACGTGATGTTAGATCTCATTTTACTGCAGAGCCAATTGATGAACAAGTACTTACACGGATACTAAATGCCGCACATCATGCACCATCTGTAGGATTTTCTCAACCCTGGAACTTTATTCTGGTTAAAAACAAAGATACTAGGCAACAGGTCAGAGATTCATTTGATAGGGAACGAATTCGTTCTTCTACTCTTGTTGAGGATCCAAAAAGATCAAAGTACTTGGCATTAAGACTCCAAGGAATTTTGGATTGTGCTGTAAACATTTGCATTACATATGATCCCACAAAGTTTGGTCCTTTTGTCATAGGAAGATCAAGCATTCCAGAAACCGGAATCTATAGTGTTTGTTGTGCAATACAAAATCTTTGGCTTGCTGCAAGAGCAGAAGGGATTGGGGTAGGATGGGTCAGTATACTTTCAAATGATGATCTTAAACAAATTCTTGAAATTCCAGAGCATGTAGTACCTGTTGCATATCTTTGTCTTGGACATGTGTCAAGCTTTGCAGACAAACCAGATTTGGAAAGTGCTGGTTGGTTGCCACGTCTTGGTCTCAAGGATGTTGTGTTCTATGAAAAGTGGAATAAGAATAGTGATCCTAATTGGCAACAAATTCGTGAGATGATCATCTCAAATCTTGATTACGCTTAAATGCTTACCAAGTATGATTTTTTTCGGGCT
The DNA here is from genome assembly GCA_900065925.1 of Nitrosotalea devaniterrae. Taxonomy (GTDB): domain Archaea; phylum Thermoproteota; class Nitrososphaeria; order Nitrososphaerales; family Nitrosopumilaceae; genus Nitrosotalea; species Nitrosotalea devaniterrae. The sequence continues at coordinate 1,774,542 of LN890280.1, forward strand.
CGTGGCGCAGAGTCATATATTGACGCGAAGCTTGGATAGCGCGGTAGCCTCCTAAGTTACAGGTCGAGGGATCGAAGCCCTCCGAGCCCGTCTTATTTTGAATTAAAATCTAGGTTGAAGTTGTTCCAGGTGCTGGACTTTTTACTACAGCTTTGTAGATGTTTACTGTATAATCACCCTCAAAGATGTGAATTACTTTGTCGTTTACAACAGATGTTACTCTGAAATATTGTTCATAGGAACCGTCACTTTTTACGTTGGTTTGTGCAACATAAACTGGTTTGTCATTTCCATTTTGGTATATCTGAATTACAACAGGATAACCTGGTGCAGCATTTTGTACCGTTCCCCAAACGCAACCAAATGGTAATTTGCTATCTCCTGGAATATGCATAGAAACAATACTTTTTTGCAAGGCAACATTTTCTTCAGGTACTAGCTTTTGATCCCATTCTGCTCCTTGTGATGCTGGCAGTGTAATACTTGGAACTAAGAGTATGAAGAATCCAAAAATTGCGCCTAATAGTAGCTTCATGCAAGAAATTCCTTATTGTTAAATATTAAGTTGACGCATCTATTATTCACACCAATTGATATCAGAAGAGAAACTAAACGATGGATGCAAATGTGATTGCCATTATGGAGGAGCAATAAGCTGTCCGTCATGTAAAGAGAATCACGGTAAACATTCTTGTGCACACTGCAAGTAGTTATTTTTTCTTTTTACTATTTTCCTTTGCTGCCAAAGTCTTCAGATTGGCAAGATCTACTTTTAGTTTCTCAATTTCAACAAGTGTATTAAGACTAGATATCTCAGATTTTAGACTTTCAATTTCCTCGTCTTTGTTCTTCAATGAACTTCGAAGTGAATCAAGTTCTGCGTTTAATTCAGATTTTGCTTGACTAATCTGATTTGATGTCATTTGTAGAGTTTGGCTGCTGCTGTGGCTAGTTAGCTTTTTTTTTCCTTCTTCGTGTTCGTGGCCTTCATACCTGTGCATGTATTGAGTACTTTTCAGAGCCAGCCAGCATATGGCTACTAGGAACCAAGAAATTGCTACGAAAACCATCATAGTGAAGTGAAGTGCTGCAGGAAGTACAAAGTACAAGATAGTTAGGGCTATTCCAAGACAGGTTGTCATGATTGTCGGTATGTCATATTGGCGTCCCATGAATTTACCTCTCCGACGCTTGAATATAAATAGTAATGCAGATTTTCAGAATAAAAAAGGACTTTGTAAAAATGAAAAGGGGTAATATGCTAGTCAGCGCTTTGAGTAGTCTTTCCTTGTGCAATCTCCATTTCTGGAACTTCAGATTGCAAGATCTTAATTTTTTGTAGAAGTTCATTTCTAAGATCTCTAGCTACTCGTCTTACGGTTGGTCTTGGAACCCCAAGTTCTTCTACTACTTTAGAGTAGATATCTTGTTTATCTGTAAAGCCTTTGTCAAGCAATTCATTGATTGCTTGTTTGATGCTTGTGCTTTGAGTAGTACGATTCACGAATTTTAATTTCAAGATGTTCTATATAAGACTGTTACTATGTTTTTGGTAATATTTTTTGATACTTGAAAGTTTGACTTTGACACAAAAACAAGATTATGTGTTTGTATCACAAGATTATAGTTTTTGAAGAATTTTTACAAATAAAAATTTGTTATCTAAAATGTTTTTATTTTACGAATTTGTTATGACCATGCAGAATTAGTAATTTTGTCTGCCCCACTGTAGAAGTAAGTGGAGAAAAGTTCTTATGATTAAAAATCAGTTGTCAAGAGGTGTCCAAAGCAACCATTGAAACAAATTTTGGCAACATAGTCTTTGAATTATTTCCAAATATAGCTCCAGAAACTGTAAGAAATTTTACCAAATTGGCAAAAAGTAACTTTTATGATGGAACACTATTCCATCGAGTGATTCCTGGTTTTATGATTCAGGGAGGAGATCCAAATACAAAGAAGTCAGACAAGAGTAATTGGGGTATGGGAGGACCAGGATACACAATAAAGGCAGAGTTTAGCTCTAGATCTCATCTTAGAGGCATAGTATCCATGGCAAGAGCCATGGACCCGGATAGTGCAGGCTCTCAATTCTTCATAGTAACAACAGATAGTACCTTTCTGGACAAGCAATACACTGTCTTTGGACAAGTTTTGCAAGGAATGGATGTAGCAGACAAGATTGTCAAACTTCCAAAAGACAAAAATGACTGCCCACAACAGGAAGCAAAGATTATTCGAATAAGCATATCAGAATAGGAAATTGAATTGAAAATTCTCTTTGGCCTTCTCATCATACCAATACTGCTTCTTTCTGGCTACCAAGCATTTGGTCAACAGGTATCTATGGGTGATGCACCACATGAAGTCATAAAAGTTACAATTGATGAAACTAGTACTGCACACGTGACACATGAAATCAATTCTACAGCTGCAAACCTCAAACCAATTCAAGTCGATACGATAAATGGAGACATGTCCAATCTTGCTGTTACAGACAGTAACGGTAATCCTGTAGAATATGCCAAGATCCAAAAAACACCATTATCTGTAATCATCAATGCCTCTCAACGAAACATGACTTTGATCAAGTATGACTTGGCCAATGTTGTAACAAACACTGATGGAGTATGGAAATGGAATTATTATGAACCACAAGATACTGACTTTACTGCATTTCATTTTCCTAAAGGAGTTGACATGGTTTGGGCAAACGGTAGACCAGTATATCTTGGAAATCTAGGCCTCGGCCAACATGGAAACGGATTCACACTACAATACGTCATAAATGAACCAGTAAACATTCAGACTGTACAACTCGCAGGCAAGAACTTTGCAGTAGGAGTAAGAACTGTTGCAGGAGTTGGAAGTTATGCATTTGATCAATCACTGAAAGCATACTCGTTTAATGTAGACAAGGCAAACATACCAATTACTGTAATAATACCACAGGATCTTTTGTCAGGTCCATATGTTGTAACAATAAATGGCAATGCAACACTTCATCAGGAATTTCACTATAATGCAACACATGCATGGATTGGACTTGATCCAGTCAAAAGTGGAACTGTTCAGATAACAGGAGGAGCAGTAGGCCAAGGACAAACTACACCACCTGGTTCATCAGATAGTGCTACAGTAGGCAGTAATCCACCATCATCAGACAATTCAGGAGTAAGCGGAAGCGGTCTAAACGTTCCATCTGACAATACATCAATTTACCTAGTAATTGGAGGCATTATTGCAGCAGGAGTAGCTGGAATCATAATTGTCAAGAAAACAAGATCAAAACCAGTACCCAAGCCCTAAAACGTTTAGGAACCAAGAATTTCAACTTAGATTATTAATAGCAAAAGATCAATGAGCGTATGCAATGTGGATGTCATTGTATAAAATGCGGCAGTATGGAATTGTCATCCAAGCAAGTAGGAGAGACTGAGAAAGACGGATATTATGATATGCATCATACTTGTCTCAAATGCAAAGCACACTTTGATCACCTAGAGGGTGATATTTTTGATTCGTGTGAAAAATGTGGATTTAATATCTAATTGACCTGAAGCAACTTTACTTTGGAGTAATAGCTGCGTTTTTCTTTCAGATCCCTTTGAAGTTCATGAGTAAAGGCCATGTTTGTAAGTACTTTTGATACATCCAGTGGAACTGCAGACCAGCCATATTCTCTTAATTGTCCTACTACTTCTGAGACTGTTCTTGCCTGGTCAAAGAAAGCATCATCAATTAATGTCTGCATTTTACTTTTGATCTGTTCTTTGTCGATAAACGTGGGCGTGGTAAATTCAGGCTCATGAACTTCAGCATCTTCAAGTGTATGTAGTAAATCAGTTGTTTGTACAGGGTGTTGATCATAGGAATACTCGAACTGAGCATTGTTACTAGTAGAATCCTTGACAAATGATGCTAGATTACATATGACCTGCTCTGCGCTTTCATTGTCTATATAGAAGTCCTTTGACTCTATTTCAATTTCATTTTGACCGTATTTTATCTTAATTCTAGCCATTTTGTAACTTCAGTTCCGATTGATTTGATTTATTTTATTAGCTCTAAGTAGCTTAGAAAACTGATCAAAATATTTACACAACTTATTTGGATTTTTTTTCTTCATGGGACTAAAAGGGAATATTCCAATTTGCTATCGTGGAAAGACGCTCAAAGGTAATAATCATAGTAGTATGCGTTATTGCGGCAATAGGGATATTTGCCTACTCTCAGTATACGTCTGCCACTCATCTTAGCATCTCAATACTTGAAAGCAAGATAATACAGAGAAATGATAACAATTCATTATACAATATGACACTACAATTCCAGAATCCTTCATTACTTCCCATTAATGTAGGACAGACAGATTTTGTTATATCCATTAATGGTGAAAATCTTGGGACAGGTACATTACAAGCACTTGTCATACCACCTATAGGAAAAATTTCATCTCAAGCCCCATTTACTGCAGACAATACAATTCTCCATAAATATGACAAGAGCAATAATGTTCCAAACGTCAAGTTGACTGGAACAAGCAAATATGGAATCTCGATAATATCGGTAAATGTACCATTTACATATTATCCAACAGAACAAGAAGCCAGAGAATTTATACACGGTTCCTAAAACCAGCAAACTATGCTGACTGTATTTGGATCAATAGCATATGATACAATAAGGACTCCCACAAAAGTTGTTAGAAATGCATTAGGTGGAGCAGCAACATATGCTGCAATCTCTGCAAGTTTCTTTGTAAAACCAGGCTTGATAGGAGTTGTAGGTCAAGATTTTCCAAAAAGTTATCAGAATATACTCGATAGATTTGTTGACACGCGTGGAGTAGTTCACGCAAAAGGCAAGACATTCAGATATGATGGTAGTTATGATTCTACTTTGAGCCTACGTACAACTAACAAAACGGAACTAAATGTACTAGGAGATTTCAAACCGGTTGTACCAGAAGAGTACCGCAAGTCAGAATTTGTATATCTTGCAAATAATGATCCTGTACAAAATACTAGAATTATAAAAGAATTTGATAATGTTAAATTTTCAATGTGTGATACCATAGATTTTTGGATATCAAGCAAGAGAAATGATGTTATCAAGATGATGGGTTCTGTTGATTCGGTTGTAATCAACGATGAGGAAGCTAAATTACTTACAAAGACCCACAATCTGATCAAGGCCGCAAAAAAGATCATGGAGTGGGGAACAAAGTATGTCATAATAAAAAAAGGTGAACACGGTTCTTTGTTGTTTTATGAGGACACCATATTCCCATCACCTGCTTTTTCAATGGAGGATATTGTAGATCCAACAGGTGCTGGCGATTCTTTTGCAGGTGGAATGATAGGCTATCTCTCAAGTAAAAACAGCACAAAGATCTCAACTATCAGAGAAGCTGCAGTATATGGAAACATTATGGGTTCATTTGCAGTAGAAAAATACGGAGTATATGGGATAACTGGATTGAAAAGACCAGATATCAAGAAGAGATTTGGCAGATACAAAAAGATGGTCCATTTCTAACAAAGGTTATAGACATCAAATTAAAAAATAAAACATGGATGACAAGCTAAATACAATTTTCAGCCTCCAAAAAAATCTTGAAAAAATGATGAATCTTGAACGCTATCCGAAAGATACTCAAGGAAAAATTTCTGCACTTTGTACAGCAATAATTCATGAAGCAGTTGAACTTCAGAGAACCACGGATTGGAAATGGTGGAAAAAACCTACACCATTTGATGAAGCAGCAGCTCGTGAAGAGCTAATCGACATATGGCATTTTGTTATTCAAGCATCACTTGAGCTCAATATGACTCCAGATGACATTCTAAAAGAATACCAAAAAAAGAACCAGATAAACAGACAAAGACAGATAGATGGTTACTGAGTTTGCCTTAGAGTATCAATTATGTTTTTTAGTTGTGAGATACTAGTTTCACCTATTTTATTTATGATTTTTACTTGTCTCTGAAATTTTGACACTTCGCTTTTTGTAACTGTCAAGACAGGATGTGGACTTGATGAACCAATGATCATGCGATTTACATCCATTCCATTTTTGTACAGATAGAGTAGAGTCTCACCAGATTTGTGTCCGAGGGTATCCTTTCCACAAAGTATGATTGTATCAATTTTTTCATTTGATATTACAGATCTTATAAGGGAATCAATGCCCTTGTTTTCAGATAATAGCCTGCCTACAATTGCTACCTCTTTGATAATAGATGATTTGGAGATGTCTCTTAGTAGATTCATACTTGATAATGTGCAAACTACAATGTTTGATTTTGGATCTCCAAAGAATACTTCTTCCTTGATTGGAAGAATAATCCTACACAATTCTCCTGCAATATCTTCAATCAGGTTATTCATGCAATCAGTTTATGTAATGTTTTTGAGATATGATGCAAGTCATTTTCTGTGACCAAAGGATTCACAGGAAGACTGAGAACAGAATCTGCCGCCCAATCAGTAAGAGGAAGTTTGAGATCTTTTTTGTAAAATGGAGTCTTGTGCACTGGAATAGAATAGTATGCAGTTGCACCTATCCCTTGCAAGTTTAGCTGTTTCATCAGTTTATTGCGATTTTTAGTAGCAATTGTATACAGATACCAGTTTACATTGACGCCTTTTCTTTCTTCAGGCAATATAACATTGAGATCAGACAAGAGTTCATTGAGAACTGTAGCATTCTTTTTTCTCTTTTCTAGGAATTTTGGAAGTTTTTTCATTTGGATCTTTGCTATGGCAGCACAAATTTCCGGCAGCCTTAGATTCAGTCCAAGTATTCTTGTGTCATAACCATGAAGCATTCCATGATTTCGGATCTTGCGCAATTTATCAAAAAGATTTTTGTCATCTGTAACTATAGCTCCACCTTCTCCAGCAGTCACAACTTTGGCAGCATACATACTAAAACAGCCCATTTTTGAGAATGTTCCAGATTGTTTTTTCTTGTATGTAGTTCCTAGTGATTGACATGCATCTTCAATTATCTCAAGATTATGCTTGTGAGCAATCTCAGAAATTTCATCCATGTATGAAAAGTTACCATATAGGTGAACTGGCATTATTGCTTTGGATTTTTTTGTAATCTTCTTTTTGAGATCACTTGGATCCATGGTATAATTTTCTGGGCGTATGTCAACAAACACAGGCTTTGCTCCAACTGACAAAATAGAGTTGGCAGTTGCTACAAATGTAAAAGATGGTACCAAAACCTCATCACCTTGCTTTATGTCAAGGGCATAAAGTGCAGCTTGCAGTGCGGCGGTTCCGGAATTTACTGCTACTGCATATTTTGATTTGGTATAAGAGGCTAAAAGTTGTTCAAAATCTTGTACTCTCTTTCCACCAGCATTTGCAGCAGTTGTGAGAGATTTCTCTGTTAATACAGAACGTACTTCATTTATTTCGTCTTTTTCGATAATTGGTATATTTATCGGAATTTTCAATAATACAATAGAAAATTTTCACCATAATTAAACTTCCTAAATTAAAACCAATTCTTATATTTTAGAGACATACATCGAGATCAAATGAAAGTACACTTGCAAGAAAATGATCCCAGTTACAGGATATTCTTGTATGTTTTCTATGCTAGCGCATTCATAATGTGTTCAATTACCATATTTGGATTCTATGCTATGATACAGGAGTGGTCCACCAAGGGCACATATGTGATGGGAGAAGTGCTTGTTAAGACAGAATTTCCAACTCCTCATTTTGCCAAATTGCTAACATGGTTATTTTTCACATCAATTGTTAGTTGGTACTGTGTTTCTCGATTAGGTTGGAAAAGGACAGTTACTGTTTCAAAATGGAAGCTTACAATGGTTCAGCTAATGCTTTTGGGATTAGCAATAATTACGCTCTATGAAACAATTTACAACTTTATTCTTCTTAGTTCTCAAATTACTGCAGGAATGATTAATGGTGTGACTCCAGACATTGATTCTCTCACGGTAGCATATCCAGATCCAAATAGGCCATGGAATCTCATCTTTGCAACAAAGATGTTTCTTGCCGCATTTCTGATAAGCGCACATGCATTTTATCTCAGTACTCGTCCAAGAAAGTCAATTCAAGAACTTGATGCTTAAATTTATAGGAATACATGTTGGAATCTGACTGAAATGGATGTTACAGAAAAAATTAGACTTGTAACTAGAGAACCCACAGAAGAGGTAGTAACTCAGGAAGAGCTATTGAATCTCTTTAACACAAATTCACAACCCAAACACTACATTGGCCTTGAGATATCAGGCTTCATGCATCTAGGCAGTTTGATACTTACTGGATTTAAAATAAATGATTTTATCAAAGCTGGAGTAAAATGCACAGTATTTTTAGCAGACTGGCACACTTACCTAAACAACAAACTCGGAGGAGACTGGGACAAAATACACATGGTCTCAAAATACTATGCTGATGCATTCAAGATGTTCTGTCCAGGAGTCGAGATTGTAGAAGGCTCACAACTTTACGAATTAAGGAGAGGTTATTGGTTGGATCTTGTCAAGTTTGCAAAGAATATGTCACTTGAACGCACCATGCGTTCGCTTACAATAATGGGAAGAAGTACGGAGAAGGACAAAATTGATCTTGGTCAACTTTTCTATCCTCCAATGCAAGCTGTAGATATTCACACAATGGATTTGGATATTGTGCATGCTGGAATGGATCAGAGAAAGATCCACATGCTTGTAAGAGAGATCTTTCCAAAAATGAAATGGAAGGTACCAGTTGCAGTTCATCATCACATTCTTGCAGGGCTTGGTGAACCAGAGCCCACTTCAGATTCTGATTCAGATTTTGTTTCAAGTAAGATGAGCAAATCAAAATCGTCATCAGGAATATTTGTCCATGATACAGACGAAGAGATTAATTCAAAATTCAAAAAAGCGTGGTGTCCTGAGGGAATTGTAGACAAAAATCCAGTACTTGAGATCTCAAAACATATTGTTTTTCATGAATTCAATGAATTTGTAGTAGAGCGCCCGGCTAAGTTTGGTGGCAATGTTACCTATACAAGCTATCAGGATCTAGAGGCAGATTTTGCCCAGAAAAAATTGCACCCATCTGATCTAAAGGCTACAGTCTCAAAATATGTTACAGACATAATCAGACCAATAAGAGAGAAAATTGTTCTAACAGAAGAACTCTCAGAAGCAATAAAGAAAACTACTTGAGATTTGGTCGTACTTTTCGTGAAAACAATGATAACATCTCAAGTGATTTTGACAAGCCTATAAAATTTACAATAAAGTAGTTTATTCCAATCTTTTGGTATTGTTGTAGATAATTGCTTACTTCATCAGGTGTACCCAATGCAATACTATCCTTTGAACGTATGATAAACTCTGCAATAGATTCATTTTTCTTTTTAAGTTTTGATACAATATCTTTTACATCATCACTGTCTTTGCCAACCAAAACTCGCAGCAATACAGAGTTTTCTATTTCGTTATGATCTCTTTTGATTAATTTGCAATTCTCTTTTAGGAGTTTTATTTTTTCATCTAGAATTTCAGGTGTTCCAAATGGATGATTATACCTAGTAGCATGTCTTGCTGCAACCTTCATGAGTCTCTTTCCTGCTCCACCCACCATTATTGGCGGATGAGGTTTCTGTACAGGCTTTGGATTACAGATAGCATTTTTGATGGAATAATGTTTTCCTTTAAAGCTTGATTTTTTATTTTGCCACATCTTTTTAATTATAGTAATAGATTCATCAAGTTGCTCAATTCGTGTCAATAGATCTTCGAATTTGTATCCGTATGAATTGTATTCATAGTCAAACCAACCTGCTCCTATACCAAACTCTAGCCTTCCATTGCTAATTGCATCAAGTGTAGATGTCATTTTTGCTAGAAGTGATGGTTGCCTGTAAGAATTACATGTAACTACCTGTCCTATTCGAAGTTTTGAAGTTATAGAGGAAACAGCAGAAAGAAGCGTATACGCCTCAAAAAAAGTCTCAGTACGATTATCCACAGGATGTGGAATGAAATGATCATAAACATATCCTGCATCAAATCCAAGTTTTTCTGCAGTTACTGCGACATTTTTTGAAAACAGGAATTGATCATGTGGATTATCAGTAGGAAATTCATCTAGCCATCCTTGAGGCAAGGTTAGTCCTATCTGGACTGGTGTCATACTATTTTCTTGTTTGTTGCGGCTCTACAATATTATATTTGGATGTATAACCACGTGGGTTTATCATCAAGTCCTTGTACATAAAAGTCGAAGAGTTACCAATTATCACAGTAGTAATCATGCCAAGCTTGTCATTGTGTTCCTCCATGTTTTCCAAGTCAGTCATAACAATCTCTTCTGATTCTCTAAATGCACCCTTTACAATTGCTACTGGTGTGTTGGGTGCTCTATATTTTAAAAGAAGTTTTCTGGTATCTTGTAATTGATGAATTCTTTTTTTGCTTGCAGGGTTGTATATTACAATAACAAAATCACCTTGAGCTGCAGCTTCTACTCTTTTTGTTATAATTTCCCAAGGAACAAGCAGGTCACTCATGCTTACTACAGCAAAATCTGTCATAAGTGGAGAGCCAACTAGTGCAGCGCAAGAATTAAGCGATGAAACGCCTGGAACTATTTCAACAATAAGACCAGCCTTTCTATCCCATCCCTCCTCTGCCAAAATTTCATAGATCAAACCAGCCATTCCGTAAATTCCAGGATCTCCACTTGATACAAGTGAAACTATTTTTCCAGATTTTGCAAGGTCAATACATTGGTGTGCCCTTTCTACTTCTTGTGTCATTGCATATCTATGAACTTCTTTTCCTTCTATTAGATCTGCAACCAAGTTGACATATGTCTCATATCCAACAATTGTGTTGCTTTCTTCAATTGCCTGTTTTGCTCGAAAAGTCATATGATCGTGATGACCCGGTCCTACACCTACAATAAACAATTTGCCGGCCATTCACACTAGGAGATTTTCAAAGTAAATTTATCCCTTTTGATGATTTTATGGATTTACAATTGGACAATCAAGAATGTAGTTCTTGTCAAGTGTTGTCGCTTCTTGTACAGTGATGTTACCTGTTGATTTTTCAGAGTCAATATCATTTTTGTTTTCTAGAACTTTTACATTTTGCGGATCATTCCAAGTTATTATTGAAATTTTGCAGATGGGACTGTAAGTAGAATCTCCCGGTTGTGCACCAGAAATTCCTTCTTGGTAACCAAATGGTCCGGCGCCCTGCAAGCCGTTAGCAAATTGATAGACATCTCTTGCTGATGAACCAAGAATTGAAAGCAAGGGAACATTCTGGACTTTCATCGTCTGTGCTGGGCCTTCAGGAGTTCCTGAAGTAATGATATAGTATATCGTTTTTCCATCAGGACCCCATCCCCTGTGTCCTACAAATGTAGCAGTCATGTTATCCACATTGACATCAAGTACTTGTCCATTTTGATATGATGTTGTATCTAACAATATTTTGTTGGTTCTCACATTTAATGCGCCGCCATCCCAAATTACTTCGGGTGTATTCAGAATCGTATCAGTAACAGTCAGTTTTATTTTTCCTGTCATGTTTGCATCAAGAATTGCTTTGGTAGAATTGAGAATGAATGGTCCTCGTCCTACATCCCATGATACTTCAATTACTTTGTTTAATGGACTATATTGTTTGTCAGAAGGTGTAAACGACAACACATCATCTTGATATCCCCGTGTTCCATTTCCAGTAATTCCATTAGTAAAGATGAAAATGTTACCATATGAGATGGATGGAACATGAGCCAATACCGGTGATAATTGGACTTTCCAGTTTTGGTTGCTTGAGATGGTATTAGCTACAAGATTATTGCTTGAATCAGTTATGATATAGTAAACAGTTTTTCCATCAACTGTTCCTTCATGCATCGGTATCTGTACTGGAATTGTACTTTTTGCAAATTTGATTGTATAATTTTCAGCAGGTGGTGTAGTAACAGTAGATTGAATGATCTCTGGAGTTGTAACTCGTATCCATCCATCTACACTTACAGTAGCAGTAAATTGACTAGAGTTTATTGAATGAAGGCCAATTGCAGATCCTGTAAAATCCAAACTACCACCAGTTGAATTTGGATCAATTATTGTTTGGGCATAAAGTGTATTGCCGTCTACTGTCCAAGTTGGTTGGCCCTTTGCATCACTTTTATCAATTTGATGCAAAACAACAACCTGAACTGGTTGGCTCGAACTATATGTTATTGAACCGTGATAAATAGAACCACTGTTTGGTGGTAAAACTATTGCCATCTGTTCATTGCTGTGACCGATCCCAGGATCTGGTGTAGATGTAATTGTTTGAGTAAACTGGATCTTCTTTGTTGATCCAGCATTAGCAAGTTGATCATTAAATAATGAAAGCGAAGCTATTAGGCCTCCAACTATTACAACGATTGCTAAAAGTAAGAGCCGGTTCATGTGCTATGAATATCTAATTTGCATAAATATGCTTTTAAAAAGAATTTCAGTTACTTGCCAAGCTTGAACTCATCATGTAGTGCCTGAACTGCAGAATTACAATCAGAATCTTTGACTACAAATGCAAGATTAAGCTCAGAAGATCCTTGTGCTATCATTATTACATTTACACCTTTTTTTGCCACAGCAGTAAACACTTTGGAAGCAACTCCGGCTATTCCTCTCATTCCAGAACCGATGAGAGCTATTATGGAGACATCTACTGTAACATCTACTTTTTTGATTACTTTTCCAAGCAAGTTCATTTCAAGTGAATTCACTGCTTTATCCAAATCATTTTTCTTGACTATAATTGAAATGGATGACTCTGAAGGACTTTGAGATATCATCATTATGTTTATTCCTTCTTTTGCAAGAATTGAAAATATTGTAGCAGCAGTACCAGGAGCACCAACCATGCTTCCTCCTCGAACATCGATTAGTCCAGTATGTCGGATTGTGCTTACGCATTTTACCATTTTTTGAGTATCAGCTTGAGGAGTTGCAGTAACTAGTGTACCAGGATTATCTACGTTAAACGTATTTCTTATGCGTAAAGGAATTTTTTTTGCAACAAGCGGCTCAAGTGCTCTGGGATGAATATATTTTGCACCAAATAATGCCATCTCCATTGCTTCGATGTATGATACTTCTTTGATCAGTTTAGCATCTTTTACAATTTTTGGATCAGTTGTCATTAAACCGTCCACATCACTCATTAACCAGACTTCATCTGCCTTGATACTTGATGCAATGATGGTTGCAGTATAATCAGATCCTCCCCTGCCAAATGTGGTTATGTTACCATGTTGGTCTGCACCCGCAAATCCCCCAATTACTGCCATGATCTTCTTTTGCAATAGATTTTCTACTGTATGAGATACATGCAATCGTGTAGTATCCATGAGAGGTTTTGCTCCTCCAAAATTAGAATCTGTAACTATTCCTACATCTTTTCCTGTGAGCGGTACTGCTTTTACACCCATTTCATTTAATGCAAAAGCTACCAAGTTGATAGATAATCTCTCACCAAAAGAGATCATGTAATCAGAAGATCGTGGTGTAACTTCTCCAAGTAAAAGCATTCCATGCAACAGATCTTGGAATTCATCAAGATCTGATTTCATCTTATTAAGTAGGTCTTTTTTTATTTTTGGGTTCTTTACACATTGCTCTGCAATATCAGTATGCATCTTGATGATTTTCTTTGCAAGTGAACTTGCAGCTTCCTTGTTTCTATTCTGGATCAAATTTGTTATTCTGATTAAATCATCAGTTACTCCGCTTATAGCAGAAAATACTGGAATGATTTTGTGTTCCTTTGATAGTTTTTTTATCAAGGTCGCAACATTTTGTATATTTTGTGAAGAGGAAACAGAAGTTCCGCCAAATTTTAGAACAAGTTTCAAATCAGTATAACCTCGCCCTATTATCCTTAAAATCTTTTAACTCTCTACTCTAGGAGCAAGGTAAAAGTGAATTCTTCCTATGTTTGCTACCTTAAATTCTAGTCTAAGTGGCATTTTACTTGAATATTCACAAACTACTGTTCCTGCAACAGTACCTACTGCTTTTACTATACTATTGAGATATTCTAGGCTATAGGTTGCATTGCTGTCTTCTTTTATCTCGAGTTCTGGCATCTCTGGCATTCCTTTTTCTAGTGTTATAATTGCCTCACCTGAATCACCACGCCCTGAAAATTCTGCTTTTGTGGGATTTGCATTAATTGAGAGATATTCTGAGACTACTTGTATATCACCAAGTATTTTGTCAAATTCTGCAGATGTTACACCCACTTTGGCATTGTAAGTAATTTTTGGAAGTGGTGTATCAGTTGCTGAGCTTTCAATTAATCTCATTTTGTATTTTTTATTTTTACCTATTGTAACAAGCAAAAGCTTGTCTTCAGAAATACTGATTTCTATATTGTCTTTTTTATCAGATCGTTTGATCAACTTTGAAAATTCATCTATTCTTACTCCAAACTTGACATCTGCATCACAAACATATTTTTCAAATGCAGAATTAGGCCAAGCAATATCAATTAATGCTACATGTGATGGATCCATCCCTCGGAAAGCAATTCCTTCGCCTGTAGCTTCGAATGTAGCTTCTTCAACTAAAGTCGATATGGCAGATATGACTGCTTTCCATTCTTCAGAACCCCCAGTCTTTGCAGAAAATACCAAACTTACTCACATCTCCAGAATGTTCAAGTTAAACCTTATGCGTAGTTTCGCCAAGTATAGCTACACTTGACGCACCGATAAAACTGAGTAGTGGGTTCATCTGCACTTCTGGTTTGGAGCATCCACCAAACAGCTTCGTTGTTTCCGCATTTTTCACATTCGATCTTAATTGTTGGTAATGCCTCTTTCATTTCTTTTTCATCCAAAGAAATGATGGAGGGAGCAGTTTCATTTTTTACTTCTTTTGTTACCTTGTTTCCTTTTTCACTATATCCACACTTGGGACATACAAATTCAGAGTCAGAGCTATCTATCTTTAATCGCGCCTGACACTTGGGACAGAATTTCATTTAAACACCTTTAATTTTAGAAAAAATTGCTTTTTTTAATTCGTCTGTATATTCCATGGCAGTCTTTGTTGCTTTTTCAATTTCCTTTACTGGATTGCCTTTTGAGGTATTTACTCGCATTGCAAGTTGTTTGGTAAGTGGGTGTTTCAAGACTACACCTGCAAACTCTACAGTAGGATCCTTGAGCATCTCATATTGGACTATATAGAGAGTACTGATGTCTGATTTCCTTATGTCCAATTGAACCTCCTTTGGAGAAGATTTTCTCAGTTGAACATCCATGTAAGTCAAAAAAATACTTATTGAGGATATAAACCATCCCCAATAGTTGACTAGCGATAAAAATGCAATAAGCGGAGTTTCTCTAGAGAAATCCTCTGATAAGCCAAAAGTAGAAGACATCATTACAGTAAACGTAAAATTTTCTGTAACAGGTGCACTCAGAGAAGCTTTCACTGAGAAAAATTGGGAAAAAGCTTACAATAATCACGACAACACCTTCAAGCTAAGATACGGAGTAAAGCTCCATACAAGCGGACTAAGGAAAAAGGAGATTGGCAAGCCCCTAGATACGTACAAGAAAGCTGCCCTTTTTTGGACACGAAACCCGAAACTCACTCAAATGGGAGAGAAAAAGGTCTGGATACAAATATCCAAGAACTTTGAACCATCCATTCCAAATAGCCAATCCGAAGCCCAACAGCTATTTCTTGACTTTGATGAAAAACTACAATTTAACGCATCAGAGCTTGGAGTTGGTAAACACAAGATAGGAGCCGAAGTTTATGTCTCTTGGTTCAAACATGATTACACAGAACCATTTGATGAAACCACACACTCTAAGGAAATTGAGATCGAAGTTACCAAATAGGATATAAATGGAATTATTGGTGGGTCAATATGGCAAAATTCGATGGACTCAGAGGACAAGAACTGCTTGAAGTAGAAGAAAAAAATGATGAAGTAACTTTGATCTTCAAGGATAACAGATTTTTGTTTATCAAACTTGAAAACGGCAAGATGGTAACTACATCCATACCAGAGTAAACTTACTTGTTTAGGAATTTGTAGTATAGACCAATTGCTATTTCTTGTGATTCAGACTGGATAGAACCAGGTCTTTCTTTTCGTACTTTTTGTATAGCATCTTTTGCCTGGAGTTTTTGATATTTGATAAGATAACAAGCAAGAATCGTACCAGCTCTTCCAAGGCCTGCAGCGCAATGAACCATTACAGGTTCATTGTTTTCAATTCTAATTTTGATAAACTCAACTGCTTCATCAATTTGTTCCATATCAGGTGCAGAAAAGTCTGGGGTTGGAACATGTAGATATTTTACATCCTTAACCCATAATTCTGGAAGTGAGTTTTCAGTCATAGTAACAATGGACTTTACTCCTTGTTTTAGTATCCAATCTATCTCAGAAATTGAGGTTGGCATTCCACTACCAGCTAGCTTGTCATTGATTAACCAGCTAAAGTTTGTGGGTTTCTTTGCAATTTTACCATGCACTTTTCTCCAAAGATTTCCAGGTTTACTCACAGGATATTATGGAATGCGTACCATATATGTAGAAAACGAAGTTTAGAAATAAAAATAAGAAAAAGAGAAATTGATGCCGGACTTAATCTATTAGTTCAGTCCAACCTTTTACGAACACAGAGTTTCTATAGAGTGGTACTGGTTGACCTGGAGTAAAGTCCATTGGTCTCATCCAGAAGATTGCCTTTGTTGGGCATACACCTATGCATGCACCATCTGAAATGCATCTTTCTGGATAAAATACAAATGCTTTACCTCTCTTCCAGCCTTCTACTGGTTTTACTCTTAATACGTCTGGGCCTAGTGATGTACAAATCTCTACGCAGAGTGCACATCCTATGCACATTTGTTCGCCTATATCTGGAATAATTCCAACTGGCATGTGAGTACTTCTAGAAAAGATCTTAATATAACTTGCTGAAAAATGACATGTTATAACGGCGTTTGGGAATTTTATAACACCGTTAATTTTCAGATCAGCTTATTCCAAATCTTTAGAATGACAAATGTTTGAACCGACGTTTTTTTATAATTTATCTTTGATCAAAGAATCATGGGAAGCAAAATTCATTGTGCACATATTTTAGTTGAAAAGCTAAGTGTTGCACAAGATCTTAAGACAAGAATTTCAAAAGGTGAAAGCTTTGCAAATCTTGCCAAAGAATACTCACTAGATGTTTCAAAAAAAAGGGGTGGAGACCTGGGGTTTTTTTCAAGAGGAGCCATGGTATCAGAATTTGAAAAAGCAGCTTTTGCATTACAGAAAGGACAGGTTTCTGAAATTGTAAAAACCCAGTTTGGCTATCACATAATAAAAAGACTAGACTAGTGGAATCAAATTTGCAGGAATAACAAGTTTACACGAATCACTGGGTATGCTCAATACAATGCCTTCTTTTCCATATTCAAGAAGAATTTTCTTGCTATTTTTTGTTTCAATTAGGCGTTTTCCTGTAGGAGATAGGATCCAGCCTTCTTCTTTTTTGTAACGAACCATACTTGTGACAACAAGATATGATTTGGTCATCTTTGTCATACTTGCAAGCAACATTATGATAGACATTACCGTCTTGCCAATGTTCTTTTTTCGATTTAGTATATTGAAGAGACCGTTAAGTGAATCTACAACAACTATAGTCTGAGATAAGCTTGCCTTGACTAGTATTTCCTTGATCATTTTATACAAAGTTTCAGTAGTGGGTTGAAATAGAGTTAGATTTTTCTCAGTAGAAATTATTCCTGAAACCACATATCCGCTATATAACAAGTCAAGATCCAAATATAGAACTTCAAGCTCTGTATCTTGGACTAGTTTTGAGACAAACCCTGCCTTCAAAAATGGATCAGAGTAGAAAACAGAATTAATAAGATCTTGTTCCAGCATTGTTTGCAAATTTAACTGGGATTGAGAACCATCACTAGGATTTTTAAACAATACAAAGACTATCAGATTGTAATATAATAATGAATTTGGATTATTCCCAAGATTTTCCATACAAAGAGAGAATCTATCTAAACAATGCCTCTACTTCGAGAATGCCAAGATCAAGCATAACAGCAATGAGCGATTTTCTTGTAAAATATAATGAGTTTGGTCCTGACTCTGAAGCTTCGGATAACTATGTAAGAGAAAGGCTTGGTAACTTGCGAAAAGAAATTTCTGGATTAATCAAATGTAGGCCAGAAGAGGTAGTGCTCACCCAGAGTGTAACTGACGGAATAAACTTTGTAGCAAATGGATTAAAGCTTAATCCAAATTCTAATATCGTAATACGTGGATCAACCCATGAACATCCCGCCAATCATTATCCATGGGTAAGAGCCGGTCAAAGAGTAGAATTGAGAAGTTTAGAAATAAACGAAACAGGCTATTTTGAACCAGAATCTTTTGTTAATGCAATTGATGAAAAAACAGGACTAGTTGCACTTAGTCATGCACTGTTCAACACAGGTGTAATAATTCCAGTTGAAAAGATTGGTAAGATACTTTCAGAGAAAAATATACCATATTTTGTTGATGCTGCACAAACTATTGGTTGCATTGAAGATGTTGATGTAAACAAAATTAATTGTAATTTCATGTCCTTTAACGGTTCAAAGTGGTTATGCGGTCCAATGGGTATGGGCATTTTCTTTTGCAGAAGAGATTCAAGTGATCTTATTGAACCAATTCAAGTGGGTGGAGAGTCTGCTATATTTCATGACGACAAGATAGTCCACAAAGAAATTCCTGCTAGGTTTCAGGCAGGATTTCGCAACTGGTCAGGCGCTGCAGGTCTTGAAGCATCGATAATTTATCTAAAAAAGATAGGTATCTCATCCATAAGAGAGAGAAACATCAAACTTGCAAATCTGTTACGTCAAGAAATTTCAAAAATTAATGGGGCAATCTTGTATGGACCAGAAGAGGAAGAAAAACGTACAAGCATAGTTTCTTTTTCAATTCAAGGCCAGGATTCAAAGACTTTGGTTGCTAGACTTGAAAAAGAGAACATAATACTTGCAGTGAGGGATATTTTTTCTAAAAAGATTGTGAGAGTTTCTCCGCATTTCTTCAATACAGAGTCAGAAATTCATACAATAGTTGATGCAATAAAAAGAGGCTAGGATTTTTCTTGCTCTTCAATGACCATCATAGTCAAAGTAGAGTAAACCTTGTCTATTTTTCTAATCTTATTTGTGATTATACTCCTTAGAAGATCCATGGAATCTGCAGTTATCTTGACTATTATATCGTAAACGCCATACACACCTTGAACCTCGTACTTGATGCTATTTTCACTATCAAGTATCTGTTTTATCTTTTGAATTATCTCAACATCGGAACCTAAATCGGAGTTAATCAGGATGTAAGTAGTTGGCATGTTTTAATTCGAGTTATACGATATTTAACCTTTGATTAGAATTCAAAAATAGTTTTGTGATCTTGAAAGTCTCTTTAGAGTACAAATTGAAATCTGTTTTGTTTATAGTTTTTAGAAAGTTTACCTTCTATTGCTATTTTAGTACCACAAAAATTGCAGTTGTTATTATCATCAAGATGCCAACCCTGAATATCAAAACCATATCTTTTGACAACAATTTTTTTGCATTGTGGACAGTATGTATTTTCAAGATGATGCCCTGGGACATTTCCTAAATAGGCATAATTGAGCCCAACTTCTTTGGCAATTTCATAGTGTTTTTCAAGGGTGAGTATTGGTGTTGACTCAAATTCCATCATCTTGTAATCTGGGTGGAATCTAAGGAAATGTATTGGCATGTCAGGTCCAAACTCATCATAAATGAATCTACATAGTTTTTTGGCATATTCCAAATTATCACCAACTCGCGGAATTACCAAGTCAGTTATCTCTACGTGGATCTTGGTTTTGCTGTGAATTTCTTTGAGAGTATCAAATATTGGTTGAGGATCTGGAATTCCAATATATTTTCGTGAAAATTGCGGTTCTGCATTTCCCTTAAAATCTACTGTAATACAGTCAAGAAAATCATTCATCATGTTGACTGTTTCTGGAGTATCATAACCATTTGAAACAAAGATGTTAAACAATCCATTTTTTCGTGCTTCTACTCCACAATCACGAGCAAATTCGATAAATATTGATGGCTGATTGTAGGTATACGCAATTCCATCCGAACCTGATTGTTTTGCCAGACTAACTACTTCTTGAGGTGTCATGTCAGTTCCTTCTATTTTGCGTCGTTGACTAATGTCATAGTTTTGACAATATTTGCAAAGCCAATTGCAACCCGTTGTTGCAATTGAAAATATGCTACTACCAGGTCGATAATGAGTTACTGGTTTTTTCTCGATAGGATCTACATGACCAGTAATTACTTTACCATATGCAAGAAGATCAAGTTTGCCATTGTTATTTGCTCTAATTCCACATAGACCAATCTGATCTTTTCCAATTTCACAGTATCTAGCACATGCTGTACATCGGACCTTGTCATTAGGTAATTTTTGGTATAGAATTGCTTCCTTTGTCGTATTGAATATCACTCAATTTATCATATAAGCTATGATGCCGTTACATGTTTTGAACTAGATCTACCGAGTCGCATCTTTTCTATTGCCTTTTCAAGATCTTCCTGAGTTATTTTGATTAATTTTACATCCTTTTCTTTTTTGTCCACGTAACGTCGTATGGAACTCATGGCTGCCCGATTACATACGCCTTCTATTTCTGCTCCACTAAAGCTATCAGTCAATTGCACTAGTTTTACAAAATTGATATTATCTGCGAGTGGTTTCTTTTTTGTATGTATTTTGAATATGTTTTCACGTCCTTTTGTGTCTGGAAGTGGAACCTCAATAATTCTATCAAATCTACCTGGTCGTAGTAATGCACTATCGATAAGATCTACTCTGTTAGTAGCACCAATTATCAACACATTATGTAATTCTTCAAGCCCATCTATCTCAGTTAGTAGTTGAGACACTACCCTTTCTGTGACATTAGAGTCAGAGCTTCCTGAGCCTCTACTTGGGGCTAATGAATCAAGCTCATCTAAAAATATGATACATGGAGCAGCCTGACGTGCCTTTCTGAATACTTCGCGAACTCCTTTTTCTGATTCGCCTACCCATTTTGAGAGTAATTCAGGACCTTTGATACTAATGAAATTAGATTCAGAGGTGTGTGCTACTGCTTTTGCAATCAATGTCTTGCCAGTTCCAGGTGGTCCGTAAAGTAAGATTCCTTTTGGAGTTGCAACATCAGTGTACTCAAAAGCTTCTTTGTGTTTGAGTGGCCATTCTACAGCTTCATAAAGTTCTTCTTTTAGAGATTCTAGACCTCCAACATCTTCCCATGTTACATCTGGTACTTGAACTAGAACTTCTCGTAATGCAGATGGTCTTACCTCTTTTAGTGCATCTTTGAAATCATTATCAGTGATGATAATTTTTTGAAGAATTTCTGCTGGAATTTTTTCTGCTTCTAGATCTAAATCAGGTAGAATTTTTCTAAGAGATCTCATGGCAGCTTCTTTTGCAAGTACTTCCAAGTCAGCTCCTACAAATCCATGAGTCACTCTTGCAATCTGATCCAAGTTTACTTTTTCTTCGATTGGCATTCCTCTTGTGTGAATATTTAGTATCTCTCTTCTTCCCTGTTGGTCTGGAATTCCAATCTCTATTTCACGATCAAATCTTCCTGGTCTTCGTAATGCTGGATCTATTGAATCTGGTCTATTTGTTGCTGCAATTACAATTACCTTACCTCTTGATTTCATACCATCCATCAAAGTTAGAAGTTGTGACACAATTCTTTTTTCTACTTCTCCTGTTACTTCTTCCCTCTTTGGAGCAATCGAGTCGATTTCATCAATGAATATTATACTTGGTGAATTTTCTTCTGCTTGCTTGAATATCTCTCGTAATCGTTCTTCACTTTCTCCATAGAATTTTCCAATGATTTCAGGACCACTAATAGAAGTAAAATGAGAATTGGTTTCTCCTGCAACTGCTTTTGCCAATAATGTCTTGCCAGTTCCAGGAGGTCCGTAAAGCAATACTCCTTTTGGTGCCTCCACTCCCAGTTTTTCAAATAATTCTGGATGTCGCATAGGAAGTTCTACCATTTCCCGTATCTTCTGAACCTCATTTCTGAGTCCGCCAAGATCATCATAGGTTATCCTAGGAATAGAATTATCAATGGCTTTGGTCATAGCTCCCAATTTGAATTCGGTCTGTTCAGATACAACAACCGGTTTTGAAGACGGTTTAGTACCACTAACAACAAGTTGTGTTTTTCCACCCAATTGTGTAGTTACGATTAATGTGTCACCAGCAGTTAGCACATGGCCCATGTAGTATGCTTGCATATACTCTTGGAGCCCTTCTTCACCTAGCTTTTCTATGGGTGAGAGTGTTATCTGCTCAGCCTCTTCTGCATCTACAGTTTTTATTGTAATCTTTTCGCCTATACCTGCTCCTATGTTATGACGTGTGATTCCATCTATCTTGATTATTCCAGTTCCATAATCTGGAGTAGAACCAGACCAGAGCTTAACATGACTTTTTCTATTTCCTATTAGCTCAAGAATTTGGCCAGTTTCCCATCCATTGTCTTCAACAATTTTTGGATCTACTACCGCTATTCCTTTTCCAACATGTCTTTGTGCTGCCTCTGCAATTTTTAATGTAATTTCGCTCATAATTTTATCACCATAAAAAATAAGATTATTCGACCGTTACCGTCCTTCCTTGCGGTCGATCCTCTTCGTTGAGTTTGAACTTTACTTCCAAGATCCCATTAGAATAGGTAGCCTTGACAGAATCCTCGTCAACCTTTTGTTTTATGGGGATTTTCGTATGGTATTTTTTATCACCATTTACTGCATCAAGATTTACAGCTCGTCCTACCACTTCGATCTTGATATCTTTCTTTTCTACTCCCGGCATTTCTGCCACAATTTTGAGAACTCTTTCTTTGTTATCTACTATAACATCTACAAATGGTTCTCTTGTATCAGCTTCTTGGATAAGACCTGGCTGAACATTTCCATATTCTTTGACCACAGGTTTTCCATTAGGTCCCACAGTTAAGGAGTACCCATAGTAGTAAGGACCAAATGTCTGTGCATTCTCAGAGCTGGTCATGTCGTTCCAAATTTTGTCCAATCCCTTGAAAGGTCGCATCATTCTTTGGAAGAGATGTTCAAACTCATTCCATTCATCCATGTCATAGTTATGCATGATATGTAATAGGTATGACATTATATAAATATTACTGAATAAAGAGATATCTTATTACATAAATTAATATTATTACTAGTATAATTTACTCTTATGCGAACCTCAAATCTCTCGGTTCCTGATGCAGTCAAGGAAATAATTACTAAAAACAGATCCATTTACGACTGCATCAAGATGGGCTTGATAAATTATACATCACTTGCAATAAAACTCCAAAAGGAAGTCGAGGCCCAGGTAGGAGGACCAGTCAATCCAAATACAATTGTGGTTGCAATCAAAAGATATGCAGATTCTTTTGAAAAGAAAGAGGATATGCAAAATGATACAGTATTAAAAAATGCAAGACTTTCTCTGACTGATGGAATTGTAGACATAAAATTTTTCTCAGATGATTTTGAAATGAAAGATGCTGTTGATTTGATGGATAGATTTATGAGAATTGATCCAGATTACGAGTTTTTCAGATCTACAGACTCTTTTAGATTCTTGACTGAAGACATAAGTGGTGTAAGAAAGATCCTGGAATCTTTTTCGTCACACAGAAATTTCTTTCAAACTGGATTGGCAAAGATAACCATAAACATTCCTGAATCTGAACATAGTTCTGACGTGGTTTCGTACGTATCTGAGATTCTACATGATAATGGAATCGAGCTTTTTAATGCGTTTTTCGGACAGGATCACATAGTAGCAGTATTACATGAAAAAGATGCTGCTAGAGCGTATCAAATTCTAAGAAGAGAAATTTCTCGTTAGAATATTTTCTAGATTCCAGTGGTTTCTGCTCTTGTCATTTCTAGGTAGACTTTGTCGCCCACTGCAAGATTCAGTTCCTTGTACTCGTGCATATCCAGTTTGATTGAGGTTGTAGAACCTGCTTGACCCATGCCTCCACCAGACAGCATTTTGTTGAGGTTTTTTACCATATCATCCATATTTGTAAATCCCATTACCCCTCCAGCACCAAATGGTGATGCAGGTGTGCTTTGTTCTCTAAAATCCTTAGATGTAGAAAGTGAGACTATCACATATGGAGCGCCATCTGGTGACGCGTCTATTCTAACAATAATGTACTCTTTCTTCATATCCTAACTTCATAAATCAGCATATTTTACCTTTCGCTCAAATGTTCCAATTGAGTACATTGAGAATCATTACTACCTTTTTTATCCCCAAGGATAACATTAAGTGAGTACAATGCCAGAAACTAAAATTCTTGTTTTGGGAGGAGGATTTGCAGGGGTAGAATGTGTGAGAAAACTTGAATCATATTTTTTAAATCAAAGTGATATACAGATTAGTCTAGTAAGTGAAGATAATTTTTTCTTGTTCACACCAATGCTTCCTCAGGTAGCTTCTGGAACAATTGAGACTAGACATATTGTGATTCCAGTCAGAACCCTATTGAAAAAGACCAAGTTCTATGAGGCCGAGGTTAAGAACATTGACCCTTATGGAAAAACAGTAACTCTTAGCGGTACAAAAGAAAAACGTGGAATTTCATTACATTATGATTATCTTGTCCTGGCTCTTGGCAGTCAGACAAATTTCTTTGGTATGGACCAATTAGCAAAATTAGCTTATTCAATGAAGACTCTCAATGATGCAGTAGTATTACGAAATAGAGCCATTGATATGCTTGAACAAGCAGATAATGAAACCAATCCAATTCTCAAGAAAAGTTTGCTTACCTTTGTAATTGTCGGAGGAGGATTTGCAGGTATTGAAACTGCAGGAGAATTAATGGACTTGTTGCATGATGCTAGAAAATATTATCCTAATATTGAAAAAACAGATATCAGGGTTATTGTTCTTGAGGCACTTGCGGCCATACTCCCAGGTTTTAATGAGAAACTTGCAAAATTTGCACTAGAAAAACTTCATGAGCGTGGAATTGAAGTCAAAGTAAGTACAAAACTTTCTAGCTTTTCAGGCGATGAGGTATTAATCGAGGATGCTCAGCCATCTACGAAAGATCCTAGTAATCAATTTTCAGTAAATGCAATACAGACAAGAACTTTGGTATGGACTGCAGGTGTTACACCAGTAGATATCATAAAAAAATCTGTCTTTAAAACCAATAGAGGTGGAATTGTTGTGGATGAATTTTTACAAGCTGTTGATTTTCCGGAAGTTTTTGCAGTAGGAGATTGTTCTTACATCGTAGATCCAAAGACAACCAGATCTCTTCCACCAACTGCACAAAATGCAGAATCAGAAGCAAAAATTGTTGCAAAAAACATTCATGCTCTAATTACAAATAAAGAGAAAGAGAAATTTGCGTACAAGCCAAAAGGCCAGATGGCAGTCATAGGAAAGCGAAGTGCGATTGCAAGCATGTTTGGTATTCATTTACATGGAATTTTTGCCTGGATACTTTGGAGAATAATTTATCTCTCAAAGATACCACGTTTAGATAAAAAAGTAAGAATCTTTTTGGATTGGACAATAGACATGTTCTTTGATAGAGACATTGCACGATTGAAGGTCATGCGTGAGAAGCCAGTTGAGGAATTCAAAGAACTTGATGAAGTAGATGATGTCTGGTAAAATAAACTAGTTTTACAGTTTTGTATTTCTAAATTTTAATTACCATAGTTTTGTCTCAAAGTCATACATTGTAGATATAGTTTCCAAAGTAATCAGAAATACAATGACTTAATACGACTCTGACTCGCTAGCTGCGATGAACAATACAGAACTAATTATTGCAGGAATAATCGCAGCTGCAATTGGTGCCATCGTATTTTATATGAAAAGTAAGAAAAAAACACCTTCACAAAAAATACAACCACAAACAAGTACAACAAAACCAGATACAACTAAAGAATAACTGTATCTTGCATTTTTTATTTCAAAGGTAATTTCTCATAAAATCAAGTATAACATTAGTGAAATATATTGAACATTACAAAACGGCATTTATGGGAAAGGTCTTTGCTGTAGGTGTTGGACCAGGATCGCCAAAGTATGTAACTGAAATAGTAAAAGAAATAGTGCAAAATTCAGATATTGTGATTGGCTACAAATACACTCTCAAAACAATTGAGGCACTTTTGAAAAATAAAGAGATACATGAAATCACCATGAAAGACCAAGAAGATGCATACCAAAAAGTCTCAAAGACCTTAGGAAACAAGACATGTGTTGTTCCTTTTACAGGAGATGTGAATTTCTCAGAATCAGAAGTGGTAGATAGATTAATTGAGATATTTGGTGATGTACAAATTATTCCTGGAATCAGTTCCACACAAGTAGCCGCATCAAAAGCAAGAGTACCGACAGATAAAAGCAAGGTCATCACCATGCATATTTCTACAAGCATAGAAGAGAAAAAACTTGAACTTCAAAAAGCACTCATTGATGGATTTAGCGTCATACTTGTACCACGACCTTGGCCAAAAGAGCCTTCTAAACACTTTATGCAATCTGAAATAGCAATATACTTGAGAGAACATGGTTTTAACACCTCAAAAATAAAGGTGCATGTTTTTGAATTTCTAACTACCGAGAAAGAGACACATTTTATTGGAAAGGTAAAAGATTTGGAGGGAAAAGTATTCTCTGATCTTTCTGTAATGGTCTTTGACCAGACAAAACTAGAGTCTTACATTAATTTCAAATAATTTAGTGAAGACCTGAGTTATGGGATGATGCGCCAATTGTGTATGATTGAGTTGGCGGCATTGAAATTATCAAGCCATTCATCCAAGTGTATTGTGGATCGTAAAATCTGACAATTCCAGTATCATTTACAATAACTGTGAATGATTGACCTGGTGCAATAGTACCACTTGTGATTTTTCCGTCAGGCTTGAACGGATTTGTTGCATATTGCTGAGTACTTGTTCCACTAAGAATTGTATGTTCTATAGAATCATTGTTTGTCCAAATAATTGGAGTGCCAGGAACTATCTGTATGGTATCTGGCGTATAGTATGTGTTGTATTGATTATACGTTTGTTGAGTTGCACTTCCTTTTTGTAAAGATGATCCTGAGTTTATACTAATTTTGATTGGAGTAATTTGTCCTGTTGTTGCAGAAGATGAAATGATAATTCCGTTTACCCATGTATATGTAGGATCAAAAAATTGTGTAGTACCAGTGTTGATAAATGTGAATTGGTAATGCTGCCCCGGAGCTATGACACCACTATCAATATTATTATCAGATACAAAGTGAGGACTCACCGGTTTACCAGTAGAACCTTTTCCACCAGTACTATCTGTTGTAGATAATAATTGACCGCTCATTATTCTATGTGGAACCGAGTCGTTGTTAGTCCAAACCACGGTTGTTCCAGGAGTAATTTGTAGTGATGATGGTGCAAGGAACTGTACATTGTTAGGATCAGATGCGCCTGATATGATATTCATCTGAACTGTTTTTGCTTGAGTAGGTTGCGATAGCGGTGCAATAATTCCTACCATGAATTGGTATGTAGGATCAAAAAATGTAATGTCACCCACTGTCTGATCTTGTGGAATGTTGTAACGTGCTGCAATTTTTGGATCTAATGATTGAGTAGTATCAAAACTGGTTATTGTAAATTGGAATGATTGGCCTGGTGCAATAGTACCACTGTCAATTTTACCATCAGAGGTAAAGACTGCAGTTGATTGATCAGTTACAAGTGCTTTTGCAATGCCGCTCATTATTCTATGTGGAACCGAGTCGTTGTTAGTCCAAACCACGGTTGTTCCAGGAGTTACCTGTATGTTTGATGGAGAGTAGTGTACTTGATTATTAATGCTGGATGCGCCAGATACGATGCTTATACTCACTTTGGTTGAAGATGACGGTTGTTGAGTTGGTGTAGTGGTTGGTGTTGTAGTTGGAATTGTGGTCACAGTGTTGGCAGATATTATTTTAGCACTATAACTTACTTTCAAAGTTTCAGAGCCAGTTATCTTTCCTGATACACTAAAGACAGAACCATCTTGGCTGCTGCCTACAATTCTACCAAATAAATTAAGATGGACTATGTTTCCATTTTCATCCTGTGCATCACCTTGGATAACAAAATACTTGCTGTCTCGCAAGATTGAGATCTGCCATGGTCCAGAATTAAGATAATGTGCACCCGATATGGTGACAAGTCCATTATCAATTGCAGCTTGCATGTCGCTTCCACTCTTAACTCCTGCCGTAATCTGTAAAGCAATATTTGAATCAAAGATAGTTTTATTTCCTGAAAGATATCCTGAGGCATCTATCAAGTATTTTCCATTAGATGAAAAATCAGAATAGGCATTAGGCAAATACAATGCAGTAGCAGTAAATCCTGCAATTACCATTAGAAACAGGAATACGTATTTCACTAGATTACACAACCCCTTATTGCATATTTAATTACTAGGTATAATTTATCACACAATTTGGCAATTCCCGGTTAATTTTCTTTACAAACTAGATTTTGGATTAACTACATTTGATCCAAAATGTTGGATCATGAAATATTCAATGAATCCACCTGCAAGAAGGAGAGCCAAAACTATTCCTATCTCTATTGCAGTCTGACGGAGCTCAGGTTTTAGAGATTTTTTTCTTATTATTACTAGTATCAACAAAAGACTTCTTGACATTCCAATCGAATATGCAAAAAGCTCCATCAGACCAAAAGGGGACAAGTAAAGTAATGCTAGTGGGGGAACCTTTGCAAGCGCAGGTGTTGTTGATACTAGTGCTCCAAATGCAACTCCTGTTGACCAAGCTGCAAATGTGCCCCAGGCAAGACCAAACCCTGGAATAAACATTGGTAGTGCAACTGATGAATTATGTTCAAAAATCCCTATAGCATCTATTCCTTCAACTGCCTTCTGAAATTCTTTGAGAAATGTTTGTGATTCTTCATCAGATAGTTTACTTTGAGTTCCAATTAAATAAGATAAAGAGAAAATTCCAATGAAAATAACAAATACTAGAACTCTTGGTTTTCTAAACAATGATCCATTTTTAGGAGAACTATATTTGAGGTTGGCGGTTGGATCAGATTTAATTAAAAGTCGTATTATGAGACCTTGTTGAAAGAAGAAGTTTCCTCAGCCATAACTTATGCATTAAGTAAAGGATTTCAGATTCATCCTGATGCGTTTAAAATATTAGAAAAAATTGATGTAAAAGAATTACAGAGTATAATCAAACAGGTAGTTCGAGAAAAAGCTAAACAAAATATGTTTTTGATTGATCAAAGTGACCTCAAAATGTTTGTAGAATCTGAAATAGATGATAGGATTGAAAATAACCATGTGATTATGTTTGATCCTACCAAAAAGGTTACATCTGCAGAAGGAATAGAAGGTTTTCACGCATTATTTCAAAATAGATATTCAAAACTGCTCAAAATTATGATGCAGCGATCACAATCAAAGAAACTAACTCCAATTTCGAATGTAACAAATGGCAAATTAGATGAGGAAACCTACATCGCAGGCCTGTTGATGGATAGAAGAATAGATAGAGATGTCACAAAACTTGTCATAGATGACCCTACTGGTTCAATAGAACTATTAATTTTCAATAAAGAGATACAGGATACTGCAAATTCCCTACAAATTGATCAGTTTGTCATGATATCAATCGCAAGTGGAAAGAATGGAGGATTTTTTGTCAAAGAAATCCTTGTTCCGGACATACCTGACCACATAGCGAATCGTTCAAAGACTGAGACCTATGCCGTCTTTATCTCGGATTTGCACGTGGGAAGCAAGTTCTTTATGGAAAAAGAGTTTGCAGAATTTGTTTCATGGCTTTCAAGCCCTGACCCAATAGCAAGAAAGGTCAGGTTTGTACTGGTGGGAGGGGATATTATTGATGGAATAGGTATTTTCCCAAACCAAGACAAGGAACTATTGTTGCTAGATGTGGACCAGCAGATGGCAAAGGCTACTGAACTTTTAGACAAGATCCCAAAACACATCAAGGTTTTCATCATTCCCGGAAACCACGACCCAGGAAGAAGAGCACTTCCCCAGCCAGCAATTCCCGAAAAGCACAACATGCATCTCTGGAACAGGGAGAATTTTTTCATGTTGGGTAATCCATCAATGGTTGAGTTAAACGGCGTAAAGATACTGATGTTCCACGGCCAAAGTCTTGATGATGTTGTTGGTAGCACTCCAGGACTAAGTTATGCACAACCTGCAAAAGCCATGCGTGTTTTACTAAAAACTAGGCATCTAAGTCCAATATATGGCAAAAGAACACCGATTGCACCAGAGTTGGAGGATATGATGGTAATAGATGAAGTTCCAGACATCTTTCATTCTGGTCACATACATGTTGTTGAACTTGACATGTACAAAGGAACATTGATTGTAAACTCTGGTGCATGGCAAAGCCAGACCCCATTCCAGGCAAGTGTTGGAATCAGCCCTACTCCTGGAATTGCTATTATTGTAAACCTTGCAACGATGAAGGTTTTTACAAAAGACTTTACAGAAAATTCTAGTTAAGA